>JBJFGS010000022.1:0-15888 GCA_051892935.1 Candidatus Coprovivens sp. | reverse complement strand
AATTCTATGTGTCTTTTTTTATATCCTCTTCGGACACTTACTCTTGCTATTTATAAAGTTAATAGTTGTATTAATTGGATGTATTATAAATAGTGTTGGTGAGTTTTTTATCAATACTATTTTTATTTAAAAAAAAATACATAATATTTGATACATTGTAATTGCTCAAAAGAAATTATTAAAAAAGTTTTAATATTATTTGAAGAAAATATAAAATACATTGAAAATACTTTTAACATAACAATTAACAACGGAATTATTGAAGGAATAAATATTTATCAAATATTATGAAACGTATCATAGTTAAATATTAAAGATTCGAGCATTTTATAGCTAGAATACTTTTAATAAAAGGCATTATAAAAGATGGCTTTTGCCATCCTTCAATTTTCCAATTCATTATCAATTTTTATTGTGTACCAACATTATTTGGCAAAGGACCTATTTTATGAGCTTTTAGTACTTCTTTATTATATTGTTTATCAGATATATAGTATTTTATATTGTGGAATAATAGTTTAAAAAGTTTTTTATTGTCTTTTAGATAGAAATATTCTTCAACATCAATATTATTTTTTCTTTCTGGGCTATGAAAATTCATCTTTTTTAGTTTATCTGATAATTTAGATAGAAATTCTAGTTCTTGTTTGCTATAGAATTGTCTTTGAAAAACATGGATTTTAAAAGATTGGTTATTTGTGAATACCATGCCAATAAGTTCTTCGAAATTATGGGCATGAAAATGGGTACGATTATTAGGGTTTTTAGTACCACCAAATTGATAGTATAAATCTGTTTGATATACTTCTTCTAAAGCGTTAAATATACTATCATAAGCACGACCTGCTATAACGAAATAATCTATATTATAGATATCTGAATGAACCTTTTTAGGTATTTTGACATTTTGATATTTATCATATGTATCTTTATAAAAATTATATAATTTTTTAGTATTAAAATCTTTTACTTTGTATTTAAATTCGGGATCTTTTTCTAATTCTAGTTTTAATTTATTGTTTAATAATTTCTTTTGTAAATTAAAAATATATTTATATTCTTCTTCACTATATTCTTCTATATACTTCTTAGGTATTTTAAAAGTATCTTTATTTTTTACTAAGGCTTCTACTACTTCTTTTAAGTTGTGAACTTCTTTTTCTTTTCCTTTTATTTCAAAATGATATGTAAGATATGTTCCTATAAAATCATTAAATAATTCATTAAAATCGTTATATTCCTTATTATTATAGACATAATAAATAAATGGCTTTTTATTATCGCTTACCATTAATGGAACTGTTATGTTTCGATATTTTAACTTCATACTACATCACCTTTTATATAATTATTTTATCATATTTTAGTAATTATTTTTTATTTTTCTTATTTGGCGATGAGTCTTAGTTATTATTATAAAAATTCTTTTAATTTTTCTACAGATTTTTGTTGTATACTAATAAATTGTTCTAGTATTTTTTTGACCTCTTTATCACATTCTTTATGGTTAAGAAGTTTTCTTCCTTCAATTATACCCATATTAGTTCCTTGCATTAATATTTCAGCTAAATGAGATGTTGTATCATCTGTTATTGTTTTTATTTCTATTCCATACCAAGTCATTACTTTGTTCATTGTATTTGTTTTATGAACTTCTTTTTTACTATAATCAGGATATAATTTACTTATTTTTTTTATGATTTCATTATACTCTCTTGATTGTCTTGTTAATTCTTCTTTTAATTCTTGATCAGTTACTTTGTCTATAATAAAGTTAATAGCATCAATTCCCATACATGCTCCTTTATTTAGTTCATCTAAAACATTTACTTCTATTTTTTCTTTTTTCATATTGTTCCTCCAATATTATTATGTTTTTTATAATATAGAATATACGGATTAGTGTATTAAAAAAACAGATTTATTTATCTGTTTTCTTTGCTTTTTTTGCAGAAGCTACTTCTATAAATGATTTAAATAGAGGGTGTGGTCTATTTGGACGTGATTTGAATTCAGGATGGAATTGACAAGCTATATAGTGTGGATGTGTTGGTAACTCGATTATTTCTACTAGATTTGCTTGAGGATTTATACCAGAAAATACTAGTCCTTTTTCTTCTAATTCTTGACGATATTTGTTATTAAATTCATATCTATGGCGATGTCTTTCTAAGATTTTATCGCTTTGATAATCTTTGTATGCTAGTGTATCTTTTTTTAATTCACATTCATAATTTCCTAAGCGAAGTGTTCCACCCATGTTAATAACTTGTTTCTGATCTGACATTAAATCTATGATTGGATTTTTACATAACGGATCGAATTCTGTTGAGTTAGCATCTTCGATGTTGCAAACATTACGAGCAAATTCAATTGTGGCAATTTGCATTCCTAAACATAAGCCAAGATATGGTATATTGTTTTCACGAGCATATTGAGCGGCTTTTATCATGCCTTCAATACCACGCGAACCAAAACCACCTGGTACTATTATACCTTTTGAATTTTTAAATACTTCTGATAGTTTGATTTCATGACTTTCTAGTTTTTCACTATCTACCCAATTAATGTTTACTTTTATACCTAGTGAATAACCTGCATGTTTTAATGATTCTACAACAGATATATATGCATCATGTAATTCTACATATTTACCTACTAGAGATATTTCTATTTCTTCTTTTAAATTGTCAGTAGTTTTGACAAGTTTTTCCCATTCTTTAATATTTATTTTACCTATTTCCAATTTAAAATGATTTAGGATTATTTCATCGATACCTTGTTCATGATAGATTAGTGGAATACTATATATATTAGTTACATTTGGTGATGAAATAACATTTTGATGATTGATACTACAAAACATTGATATTTTTTTTCTAATTTCTTCATTTAACATAACTGGTGTACGACATACAATAATATCTGGTTGAATACCTAATCCTCTCATTTCTATTACTGAATGTTGGGTTGGTTTGGTTTTTAATTCACCACTACCATATATTTCAGGGATTAGTGTAGTATGTACATATAAGGTATTTTCGATTCCTTCTTCTAGGCGCATTTGACGTAATGCTTCTAAAAAAGCTTCGGATTCGATATCACCAATTGTTCCTCCTATTTCAGTTATGACTATATCAGCATTTGAAGTTCTTGCTGCTTCATAAATTCGAGCTTTTATCTCATTTGTTACGTGAGGAACTATTTGAACTGTTCCACCTAAAAAGTCACCACGACGCTCTTTTTCAATAATAGATGCGAAAACTTTACCCATTGTCATATTTGATGTGTAGTTAAGTTCTTCATCGATATAGCGCTCGTAGTGACCTAAATCTAAGTCTGTTTCTGATCCATCTGCTGTTACGAAAACTTCACCATGTTGATATGGTGACATAGTACCAGGATCTACGTTTATATATGGATCAAATTTTTGCATGAATACTTTGTATCCACGTGCTTTTAATAATAATGCAATTGATGATGCTGTTATTCCTTTACCTAAACCAGAAACAACACCACCTGTTACGAATACATATTTAGCCATTTTTCATACCTCCTTACCAAATAAAAAAAGACTATAACGAGAACGTTACTAGGCTCTTTTAAATTATACCACTTTTAATATGATTTTAGTATTATTTTATAACGATTTATTTAAAATAAAGCTTATTTAAAGTCAAAAATAACTGATAGAATATCAAAAATAGCTTCGACAATTAGGATTGCTCCTGTAACTTGCCATAAAATTGCAGTTGTTGAAAATGGATTTTTAATTATTATAAATGAGAATACAATTGATAAGAGAGCATTAAGAGCTACAATAAACCAATGTTTTCTTTTTAAACGAATTAAATTGAATGTCCACTCTACTTTCTTTAATCCTATTAATAATATTATAATACCATATATTACTGCTATTACTGGAAATGTTATAATAAACCAATTAGATTTAAAAGAACAAAATAGACCTAATAACAAGTATGTTAGTCCACTAGATAGTGATTGTTCTTTCATAGCATCAATAATATTAGTTGTAAAGTATTTTATAATATTAATAAGACCTATTATAATTAGGATTATTCCTATAATAATAATTATAGTTTTAGTAAAATCTACTGGTTTAAATAGTAGTAATAATCCTAAAACTATTTCTCCTATACACATTATAATATTGCCAATATTTTCTTTTAATTTACTCATAGTTTTCTCCTTTTTAGACATCTATTGATATTAAACATTTTTAGATGTATGATTTAGTTGATGTCACAATTGTAACATCAACATTATGATATATTTATTTGAGAGATTTGTCTATATTATTATATATGGACTAAACAAAATATGCTTTATTTGTAACATCGATAGGAGATGATTTTATGAGTATAGAAAATAAAAAGGAATATTTAAAATTATCTAATATGGAATCTAATAAAATAACTAAGGAATCTATTCAAGTAGCATTAATATCTTTAATGGCTAATAAGAAATTAGAAAATATAACAATTACCGAAATAGTTAAGAAAGCTGGAGTATCTAGAACTTCTTTTTATCGTAATTATGAAGATAAAGAAGATGTATTATTAGACTTCTATGAAAATTTGTTAAATACAATTATTGAAATAACTAATCGTGATAAATATAAAAATGATTGGTATTTATTCTTTCTTGACTTATTTAAATACTCAAGAAAAGAAGAAAAAAATTTAAAAGTATTAATAAAAGCTAATTTATTAAATTCTAATATTATAAATATAGAAAAGATTATTAATAAGTCTTTTAATCCTAGTTCAAGAGAAATGAGTTATAAGATATTAGCTATTAATGCTTCTGTATATGTTATATTCTTAGAATGGATTATGTCTGGTATGAAAGAATCTGATGATTTTATGGCTAATATATGTTGTAATATTATGAAGAATATTATATAAAATACTCTACATTTGTAGAGTATTTTAGTTGTTGATAAGTGTTTATTAGTAAACAATTATTTTATAAGATTATTATTTAAGCAATATGGAATTACTTCATTTTTTAAGGTATTAGAAAGTATTTCTGTACCATGTGATGAATCATACCATAAAAATGATTCTATTTCATCACTAGTATTTAGTTTGCCTTCTAGTAAACCATTATACTTAAATACGTAAAAATGTATTTTTAAGTTAGGATCACTAGTTGCTATTTCATCAAAATCCATTACTAATTCTATATTTTGTTCATTGAATTTAGCTTTATTACCTAGTTCTTCGTGACATTCACGAATTGCAGCTTTTAAAGGTGTCTCTCCTTCTTCTACTTTACCACCTATCATTTGATAAGTTTTTCTTTTACGTGGTTTATCAATTAATATTTTATTGTCTTTAAAAAACATTGTTCCTACTACATCCATGATAATTCTCCTAAATAGTTGGTGTTCCAACTGGTTCTTGTTCCTTAATATTATAATACAAAATGAGTAAAGTTCCTACTATAATTAGTATACTTCCTGCAAAACGAATACATGATAATGTATAATCTTCTCCTACTTTATTTTGGGTATATCGATAATTTCGATATCCAAAGTATAAATATATTAATAAAGAAATGAAGACGGTAAGTGTAAAGATTTTTTTGACATTATCTTCTAATTGTTTATCGTTATTTATTAGAAATAGTTCTTCAATGTTATCACCATATATATTTAAGGCAGATATAAAGATAAATATTAGCCATAATATTTTTTCAAATTCTAATTCATTAATTTTTGATGTAATATTATTCATATAAAATTATATGAAAAAAGTTGTTTATTAATTTTTTTATGGTATTATACTTTTTACAAGGGGAGAAGTTTATGAAAATAGTTAATATTGAGAATGGTAATAAAAAAGTATATGTACAACTTAATGATGTTATGATGTTGATGCAGCTTGATAGTTTGATTCCAGCTGAAGTTATGGATAAGGTGTTTAGTAAAGTATTTATTGTTACTGATGATAATAGATTTGAATTTGCGGAGTTTACTGAACCTAGCACCGTTGATTTTTTTGAAAGCTGTGATTGGATTCCAGATTTTAGGTATTATAAAAATATGAGTGAAGAAGAAATAATCGCTGATGGACAAATGATTGCTGATGAGATGAACTCTATTGGTGTTAAATGGAATGCTATGTCTGATCAAGAAAGAGATAAAAATGAAGATTTATTAACTAGATATCATAGATTGGAATTTAAGATGCATTCTACAGCTGAAATATTATGGACGAAGCAAGGTCATAGAATTATGCCTTTTCCTATTGTTCCAGATTTTGAAGGTTTTAAAGTTGCAGAAAAAGAAGGATGTCCTTATGTAGCTCAGCAAGGTCTTAATCCATTACAAGTATTAATATATAGAATTGATGGCACTTCATTAGATTCAAAAAGAGAAAGATTTTCACAAGGGTTAATTCAAGCTAGTGAAAGCATTTTAATCAATGATAATTTAGAACATAACGAATTCTTTGGTAATAGTTTTGAAAGAATGAGATTTGTTTCTGATGATGGTAAATATTTGGTCATTAGTTTTAAAATACTTCCTGAATTAGAAAAAGATAATAATTTAGTGATTGATACTGAACAATCTAATAATATAGCTGTTGATAAATCAAAAAGTCTAAGTAAAAGAATTAAAGACTGGATTAATAAAAGATTTAGATAAAGAAAGTAAATAGATGCTCTCTATTTACTTTTTTTTATATTCTTTTTTATACCAATCAATAAAGTTTTCGGTTGCAGATGTGTGATTATCGTGGCGATGATTTCTTTCATAATCTGACATTTCTGCTAATGTTTTATCATGATTATTTGGAATAAAAATATACCATAGATTTGATAAAGATTTTTCTGATATATGGCCTTTCTTTTCATAAGAAATAATTCCTTCACTTTTGCCAAAAAAAGTATGATATTCTTTTCCATCGTAGAATGTTAAACAATCTAAGAAGAATGCTCTTCGGTCTTTTGTATTTTTTAAGTCATTAAGTAGTTTGTCTATATTACTACTTACACCACTACGTTTAACAAAAGCTCCTGGATAGTTTGGATTATTAGGATAATTAATTATATAGAAACCTGAATCAGCTACAAAACATGGTTTCTTTAGTATTTCATAAGCTTCTGTTACTTTGGCTTTGGATATTATTTCAATATCATTTATATCAGGTTCTGTTAAGTCATAAGAAAAATAATCTAAACTTAAACTACTATCATCAAAGTGCTTTTTTACATTTAAGTATTTTCCATAATTACTTGTTACGTATGTTAAGGACATACTACATACCTCCTTTGTATGTGTATATTTTTTTTACTACTGGTGAATAATCTACAATACTTAAGTCTATATCTTTTTTTTGTGCTAATTGTTTAGTTAATAACATGGATATAAATGTTAGGTAGTATTCATCTATTATTGGATCTTTATATTTAGTTTTTAATCTAATTACTTTATTATAATATTTTTGTAGTTCTTCTAACATAATTTGATCTAGTTCGGTATCTTTATCAAAATATATTAGAGAATGATTATTATGATAACTTGTTGTACTTCGGCCATGACAATAGTTATATTTATCATGTACTATCGGAATAGATAAACCTGCTTCTATCATTGTTGATTCTAAGTATGTATGAGCTGTTGATGTATCATATCCAGACATTATTTCAAATACGGAATTATCTTCTATTTGAGGTGGTGTTTGTTTAAATATTTCATCAACTATTTTAGTATTACCATCTAAGTAGTAATCTAACATAATAGTCATAGGTATTAGAGTAGCTGCTAAAGATATAAAACTATGTTCTTTAGGTAGAGATGTCTTGTATTGGATAGATGCTATTCCTTCTACTTTTGTACTAGATAAAAGATATTTATTTAGATTGTTTTGGAAAGTCGTTTTTACTCCGTAATTAGTTCCGCTATAAGAACAAGCTAGAATATTAGAAAATCCTGTTATTGGGTGATATATTAAATCACGTGGTTCTAATGGTATTGAAATAATACCATTTTTTTGAGCGAGTATTTTACTTGTGAAGACTGCTACTACTTTAGAACCTCCTACTCCAGTTACTATAGTAGGTTCTTTGATAGTACTTAGAATACTTCTGGTTTCTTCGAGATTAGTTTCTTTTAGAGAATCTTGTACTCTATTTGTTAACATATTAAAGTTATCATTCATTGTTTCTTTCATAAAAAAACTTCCTTTCATAAGTACAATTTAGCACTTGTATAGGAAGTATTTCGTCTACTTAAAAGTATTCTTCTAATAATTCTATTTTTATTATTCTTTTTAATTCAAAGTGTCTAATATCATTTTTTAGTAAACAGAAAGCTGCAACATACCATCCATCTTGAAAGAGAAACATTTCAGCCGGGCAGATTGTTCGATCATTTTCTCCTTTATTATAAGAATAATATCTGATAAATACTTTTCTTCTTTCTTTGATTGCTCTTGTAAGAAGATTATATTTTGTAAGGGTTTCTTCTTTTAGATTAAGTTCTTTGGATTCGGCTTTAGAGCCAGCGTAAACACCTTTTATTTTATCTTGTAATATAGTTAATTGTTCTTTTGTTAGTTCGTCTTGTTCTGAATCAATATATTTATCAAGTAATTCATAGTCTTGCTTTTTAAACTTTCTTATTGGCATTCTTATTGATTGATTCAGAACATATCCACCATATGGTCCCATTATAGTATCAATATAAATTCCTGCTTTTTCTAAATCTTCTTTGTAACAACGAACTTGACGTTCTGATACTTCTAATTTTTCAGATAGTTCTTTTACTGAGTATTTTCTTCCTGATTGGAGATATTGTAACATAAGTAATGCATTTGATATTTTTGTCATATTAATACCTCCTTAGTTATATATATTATCAAAGTAATTATAAAAGTGGGATATAAATTTTATTTTTTTATGATTTCTTTTATTATTGATAGTTTATCTATCGGGATATTATATTCTTTTTTGTTTATCATATCTTTTAGTTTAAATTCTTGATTTGTTATTTCATCTTCACCAAGAATAATTACATATGGAATATTTTCTTTGTTACAGAAGTCTAAACTTTTCTTTAGTTTTTTGTTGTTCATTTCAATGTCTACTTTAATATTTAATTTGCGAAGTTCATTTGCAAGATTTAAGCTTTCAATGTTTGTGTCCATAGGTATTATATAGATATCAACAGGAAATGAATCTTTAAAGTCTTCTAGATTTTTTAGTAATTCGAAGATAGAAGTTAGACCGAAACTGATACCTACTGCTGGATATATTTCTCCGTCATCGATGAATTCAGTAATCATTTTATCATAGCGACCTCCACCACCAATAGCACCTGATAGTAAACCATTCTTTTCGTATACTTCAAATACATTACCCGTATAGTAATCTTGACCGCGAGCTAGTGATGATGTGAAATTACAATATTCACGTAAGTTCATTTTTTCAATATATTCTTCTAAATTATTTAGTTCTTCTAAACCTATTTTAATATCTTCGTTATTTGTTTCTTTGAATAGTTTATTTAGTTCTTCTAAAGGTAGTTTGAAATATTCTAGTAGTAAGTCTATTTGTTTTTTATTAAGTCCTATTTCTATAAGATTGGTTGTTAATTCTTCAGTACTTAGTTTATCTATTTTATCAATGATTGTTATTGTACTTGATACTAATTCCTCTGTTACTCCTGTTTCTAGTATTAAACCTCGCATTAAGTTACGACTATTATATTTGATATTAATTTCTATGTTAAGCTTTGAGAAAGCGTTAACATATAAACTTAATAGTTCAGCTTCTATCATTTGATTGGAAATTCCTACTACATCAACATCACATTGAGTAAACTCACGATCACGACCTACTTTTACTGGGCCATCTCTAAATACTTTATTTATCTCATAACGTTTAAATGGTAGTTTAAGTTCATTTTTGTTAAGGGCAATAAATTTAGCAAATGGAACTGTTAGGTCATAACGAAGACCAAGATTTCGATTCCCTTGATCTTTTAATTTATATATCTCATTTAAAATATCGTTTGATTCATCATATTTTCCAGCTAACATATCAAAGTAACATAATATAGGTGTTTCTATCGGTAGATAACCATATTCTTCAAAAGTATTTTTTAATATTTCATTTATATAATTTCTAATTTTTTGTTCTTTTGGTAAAAAATCATAACCACCTTTTACATTTTGTATAATCATAATAATTCCTCTTTCTATTAAAATAAAAAACTATACAAGTGGTCCTCGTATAGTTCTTTTATATATATTAACTAAATACAAGCACCACAAATAGCACTTGTACTACAACTATTAATGTCGTATTAACAAGTGCAGATTATTATGATGATGTAATGAATTAAATAGTTTTATCATATTAATCTCCCTTTCATGGCTTTATCATAATACTAAATATTTATTTTGTCAAAAATAATTTTAATTAAAGTAAAAAGAACTATTATAGATAGTTCCTTATATATTAATATTATATTGTTAATTACTATATTACTTTGATTTACTTAATATTTTCTTTGTGCTAAACATAAAATAATGTTTTTTAAATACTAATAAATCAATTGATAATGGTTAATAATTAATTAAATAATATTTCTTACAGCTTGAACATTTTTGGCTTGGAAGCCTTTTTCTGTTTCTATTAAATCGAAGTAAACATTATCTCCTTGATTAAGACTTTTATAACCATCTTGTAGAATTTGAGAATAATGAACGAAAATATCTTCATTTTCTTTATATTCTATAAATCCGTATCCTTTTTCATTATTAAACCACTTTACTTTACTTTCCATATGTATCCTCCTTTAGTTTAGCACAATAATATTATTACATATGGTCGTGTCGAATTTTGTCGAATTTTAAAAAAATATAAAAAAAGAACTATTGAAATAGTCCTTCTTTCTCTGGATTTATTAGTTCTAAATATACATTTCTCATTTTATCTTGTGGTATTTTTAAATCTTCTAATATTTGATATGCAGTTGTTATATCGATTTTTAAAAAGCAATCTTTTTCAGAAAGAATCTTTTTTATTAATTCTTGTTTTTGTAATTCTTCTGGATTGTCTTTATGACCAGATATTATTCGATAGTTTATTGCTTTTAGTATTTCTATCATTTTTTCATACCTCCTTGGGATATTCCTGGTATTTCAGGATCCTTCTTTTGTATATAATCATATGTTCCATTACTAAATTTGTTTTTTAATTCTTCAAGAGTAATTTTTTGAAAAGATATTTTAGGATGATATACATAATATATAGTAGATTCTGGATTATTGGTAAAACTTGATTCATTGATTGCTATTATAGCACTAGCTGTGGCACTTTGAGTTTGTTCAAGTAGCTCATTGTCTCTTATTACCGAAATGTTTATGTTTTCTTTTCTTTCTTCTTCAGTAAATAATACTTTTCTTAGATGAAGAATATATGATAATGAATCTATTCCAACTAGTTTTGAATCATTTACTTTTTGCATTAGAATATCAAGTTTTTCTGCTAGACTTATGTGTACTATCTGTTTAGTTGTTCTTTTATACTTAGCTACTGTTTCAGCAAAACTTTCTGTTGGTACTTGTTCTTCTGGTAGTGTTTCTTGTGGTATTGTAACTTCAGTAGATGGAGAAGTTTCTACACTTTTTTCGTTTTCTTTATTAATTATTAAATTATACATTTTAGTTAAAGCATTATTAAATTCTTGTTGTGTTTGTTGATTTTTATTAACACATTTTAAACCTACTAATGGTTGATTTAATTTAGCTTTAGTAATATCTCCAAGAAGAATTGAAGTAACTGAGTCAGCTGCTACTAAGAATTTGCTACTACGAAATTTCAAGTTTGCATGTCCGCCACCAAAACCATTTATAAGAGCTTGATCGGTTGAAAACGTTAAGCCAATTTCTTGAAGCGTTTTTCCATATATAGCATTAAATTCATAACATACAACTTTATTATTAGTTGGAGTTATTTCTTTAACATGATTTATGTTTTCATGAATTCTTGCTACTTGACCCATTTGATTAACGGCATAGAACTCATCATCATATGTTAATAATTTGCACATTTTTATGTATATAAATATAGCTTTTTCTAATTCAGAAGCATCTGTTGGAAGGTTTTCTAAAATAGTATTTTTCAGTTCTTCATTTACTTCTATTTTATCTATATTTGGATCGGATATAATTGTTATTTTATCAACTGCTTCAATATCTAATTTTTGAAGTGAATCTATCGCATTTATTTTATCTATTATTGATTGCGGAAACTGAAAGCTTTTTAATAGTTTATATTCTTTAAAAAATTTAGTAATTGCATAAACAAAGTGTTCTTTAGGTATACCATTTATTTCTTTTATTTCATTTGATTTACAAATTTGATCAAATTCTTCGTTTGATAGATTTAGAAAACTTATAATTTGTTCAATAGGAATTGAATACTTAGTTTCTTCAATGGTTATATTATAATTATTATTTCTATTCTTTTCGAGAAATCTATCATAGGAAATACTCTGTTTTAATTCATCATATCGACGATATGCAAGTTCATCAAATGAACTTAGTCCTTGATTCATTATGGTGTCTAAACCTTCTATAATGCTAGATTTAGATAATTGAATACTACCAAAAATATCACCATATTTTATTAAATATATATTTAAATCTTCCATTTCATCTCTGAATAATTTTTTAGCCATTTCATAATAGTATTCATTAGAAATGATATCTTTTAATAATTGAACACTAATATTACTATTATCTACTTGTATTTTGGTGTCATTTTTATAGAAATTAAATAATTCTTCTGTTACAGGTATTGCTGAAGATAGTAGTTTTTCAAAATATGGGAATTCTTTTATTAATTCTTCTTTTAGTTCTGGCATAGTATCATTCCTATTCTATTATTATTATATTTAATTTTTATTGTATCTTCAAGTTAATTATTGAATAGGTTTATATATTATTATTGTATTATTTTTGTAATTCTTTTTATATTAAAATTCAAATAGATTTAAACCTGTTTCTTCATCAAAATATCTATCAACTTTTCCATCAATAATATTAATTACCATTTCACAAGTTGCGCTAACAATAGCTTTATTTAAGTGTCCACCGAAAACTTCGCCTTTATCATTTCCAGCGCTCATATGAATATGGGTATAAAACTCATCATTCATTGTGTTAATAGTTCCTGTTAGGGAAACAATTTCAAAATTACCCTTGAATTCATTAGAGTAATATTTTTTCTCATCTACTTTAAATACACCAACAGTAAATTCATTAGTTGCTCCTAAAGCATTTATGTTAGCAAGTTTAATGGTTTCTTTTAAAGCAATATCTTTTATCTTAGTTAATATTTCTTCTCCTTTATCTATTCTTGCTACTATAGTATTATTAAATCTTTTGTATTCCATGTTATTCTCTCCTTCTTAATTATTAATATTATAACATAGTATATTTTTAATTAATGATACTTCTATAAATAAAAAGTAGATTAAATTGAAGTTCTAATAAAAAGTGTACACTTTTGTTTTTATACAATATTATAAATGAGATGGCCATATGGCTAATAAGGTCAAAAATATATTGAAAGAACAACAAAAATATGAAATTGTTGCGAATGACATTAACATTAGTTAGTATTATTTTTGTTTATTTTTTTTACAGCTAAACAATAATTTACTCCTTTAGGTGCAATTATTTTGTTTGAAGGATTCAATATATTATATTTTTCAAAATAATTATTAGTCATTTCATTGTTATCTAAATGTTCATAAATTAATAAATTATTTTGGGATAATAATCTTTCTATTTCTTCATAAGTATATTTTGATTTCATTTGTTCGTTGGCTTTTTTTGCTAATTGTTCATTAGTTTTAGTTTCTTTGCTATCATCATAAGTAGGATAATCAAATATTATAGTACTACCACTACTTATTATATTAGATATATGTTTTATCATAGAAGAAAAGTCTTGTTTGGTTAAATAATAGCTTATTCCTAATAAACTGCAAAAAGATGTTTTTTGTTGATTATAACTACTATTAACTATATTATTAATCCATTTATCTTTTGAAAAATCACATTTGATAAATTCGACTTTTGAATGGTCGATTTCATTATCTTCTAGTCTTTTTATTTTATCTTCGATCATTTCTTTTTTATCTATTTCATATACTTTTAAATTAGGAAGATTATTACGATATGCAAATGTATCGTAACCTGATGCAAATATTAAGTATTCTCTACAACCAATTTTATAAGCTGTTGATAATGATTTTTCACAGAATATGCTTCTTCCTAAAACTGATGGTGATAGTTGGTTATCTACTATCCATCTTAATGCATCTTCTTTAGTACCTTTAAAATTGGGATTAAAAAAATTAATTCCGTTTGTCATATTATTGGCAATTGTTTTATACTCCTCCTCACTTAATATTTTTTCTGCAATGTTATCACTAAAAATTCGATATTTGTAATTTTTGTAGTGATAACATCTTGCAAAGCAACTTACTAAAGCTGTCATACTATTTTCCTTCATTTTTTCACCTCTTATTCTTAATACAACAATATCTAATAAAAGACAATCCTTGAAAAAATGGCGATTTTGTGGTAATATAGAAGTATGAAAAAAGGAAGAAAATTTTTATTTTCTTCCTTTTTTTATTTCCATTTTCATTATAAAATCATATGCCCTTGTACATTCTTCTCTTGATATTTTTGTTTCTTTTATAAGGTATTCTATTGTTTCTTCTTTTGTAGAAAAATTTTTTAGTATTTCTTTTACATTTTGAAAGATTAATAATGAATTTTCCAATTTTTCTTCATTCATAAAAAACATCCTTTAAATACAACTACTTAATTAGTTTTTCAAATGAATTGGCATTTAATATAGTATTAGATATAAATTTCCCTTTATAAAAGTTTGCCCAGTTATTGAATATACATGGAGCATTTTTGGCTTTTTCTAAAGAATCTATTTTTATGAAATTTATTTTTATATTGTTTTCTTTAGCATACTCAGAAAGTTCATTTACTTCATACTCTACATAAGGGCATTCATTACTATAATAAATCGTAAATTCTTGATTATCAATTTTCATAAATCGGGCATTATCATTAAATTTAGGAGTTTCATTATCAGCAAATTGTAATGCTAATAATTCATAATCGCCAATAGAATCTACAACTTTAAAGCCAAAGTGTTCAAAAAATTTTTTTTCTCCTAAAAATGGTTTTTTCTTTTTAGAAACTAGAGTACATATTCCAATCATCCCTTTTTCTTTAGAGTCATTTATTGCATATTCTAGTAATTCTTTGGCAATACCTTTTTCTTTAAAACTTCCAGCAACCCATAGACAATAAATATATTCGTAATTATTACCATTAATAGGTACCCATGCTGTTTCAATTGGTTCATATTCAATAAATATTTTTCCTCTAGCATTTAGTTTTCTAAATACATGTCCATCTTTTAATTTATTTTTTATCCATTCTTTTTTCTTATCAACACCATTTTGATGTTTTGGATCACCAATAGCACAACATATGTGTTCTTTTTCAATATTGTCTTCTGTTAAATTAATATATTCATGCATTTTTAATTCTCCTTATTAACTTGTTTGTTTTATTTGATTTTCTTAATTGGATGTCTTATTACTGTTTTTAGTTTACTCACATCATATTTCCTTGGATCACTTAAGTATATTTCATGATGATATCTAGTATCTGTTATATCTAATTCATAACCTTGTTCTTTCATATATGTATGCATTAATTTTACTGTTGTTGGTTCACCATCAAATGATCCTATATGCATACATTGTACACATAATCCTTCATCATAAGTTAGAAATTCTACTCT
>JBJFGS010000021.1:0-4412 GCA_051892935.1 Candidatus Coprovivens sp. | reverse complement strand
AGAAATTCTTACTTGAAAATATGGAAGTACAAATTGCTTTCTATCAAGGAGAAATAATTGGTATTACATTACCAGAAAAAGTTGAATATACTGTAACTGAAACAACAGAAGCTGTAAAAGGAAATACTACTAATAATGCACAAAAAGATGCAACATTAGAAAACGGCCTTGTTGTAAAAGTTCCATTATTTATTACAGAAGGCGAAAGAATAATCGTTTCTACTGAAGATGGAAAATATTCAAGCAGAGCTTAATAAAGCTCTTTTTTCTTTGACAAAAAATTGTCAAGACCTATATAAATAAAGATTTTCTTCATTTAATATGCTAAAATATATGTTATAGAAGTTGTTCTAACGGCATAGAATGAATAAGGTGATTTATATGTTTAAATATAATGACATAAATATAAATTATAAAGATTTTGGTAACAAAGAAGGAACACCTATTGTTTATCTTCATGGTTGGGGACAAAATATTGAAATGATGGAACCAATAGCTAAACCTTTTGAAAAAACACATCATCTAATTATAATCGATTTACCAGGATTTGGAAAATCTGATGAACCAAATTATGCTTGGACCTTAGAAGAATACGTTGATATGATTCACTCTCTACTTCAAAAACTAAAAATAGATAAACCTAATATCATAGGGCATTCATTCGGTGGAAAACTTACACTTATCTATGCAACAAAATACGAAGTAGATAGAATAATCCTTCTCGCAAGTCCATTTAAAATAAAAATAAAAAAACCATCACTAAAAATAAGAATCTTAAAAAAAGCTAAGAAAATACCAGGATTAGGAAAAATAGCTGAAAAAATGAAAAACCATCTAGGATCAACTGATTATAAAAATGCTACACCTATAATGAAAGAAATACTAGTCAAACACATAAACACTGATCTAACTGAAGAAGTAAAAAAAATAAAGTGTCCAACATTTATAATATGGGGAACAAATGATGAAGCTGTACCTGTTAGTGATGCATATGAACTAGAAAAACTAATAAAAGATAGTGGACTAGCAATATACGAAGGATGCACACATTATGCTTACCTTGAAAAGTTAGGTCAAACAAACGCTATAATAGCATCTTTTATTAAATAAGGAAGTGAAATAATGAATATATTATTCTTAATTACAATAATAATCTACATAATACATATATCTATAATAAGTACTAAATCACTACATATGCTTCAACAAAATAGATATAATCGAGGATATCGTTACATTAAATGGATTATCAAAAATTATAAAGAAAACTTCATTAATTTAAACTTACTATTCTTAATTTTTATTCTAACTATGTTAAATGATACATTAAACATATTAAGTCCATATATATTTATACTTATATGTCTTTTTATAACATATGTTTTTATAAGTGAAAGAAAAAAAGAAAAAGCTAAATTACCATTAAAATATACAGCTCGAATAAAAAGAATAATCCTAACAAATACAATTTTATATTTAATACCTTGTATAATAATGATTTTTACATACGATGAAAACAATTTAAGTTTATACTATTTGACATTAGGATTCTTATCATACATTAATTTATTTATAATATTGCTAGTAAACTTTATAAATAGACCAATTGAAAAACAAGTAGGTAAACATTTTGAAAATAAAGCTAAAAATAAATTATCAAGTATGACAAATATGGAAGTAATAGGAGTCACTGGTAGTTATGGAAAAACTAGTACTAAAAATATCTTATATGATATTCTATCAGTTAAGTATAATGTTTTTAAAACACCAGCCAACTATAATACACCATTTGGATTGATGATTACGATAAATGAACACCTAGATCCATACAACGATTATTTTATCGCCGAAATGGGTGCATGTAAAAAAGGTGAAATCAAAGAACTATGCGATTTAGTAAAACCTAAATATGGAATCCTAACAAGAGTTGGACTTGCTCATCTAGAAACTTTTGGCTCAGAAGAAGCAATCCAACATACAAAATTCGAACTAATCGAATCACTACCTACTGATGGAATAGGAATATTAAATGGTGATGATGAAAAACAACTTAGCTATAAAATCAAAAATAACTGCAAAATACTATGGATAGGAATTGATAATAAAAAAGTTGATTGCTATGCTAAAAATATCAAACTAACATACAAAGGAACAACCTTTACAGCCGTATTCAAAGATGGTAAAGAATACGAATTTGAAACTAAATTACTTGGTCGCAACAATATTTATAACATTCTTGCCAGTATAACATTAGGAAAAGAATTAGGAATAAGTATAACAAACCTTCAAAAAGCAGTTAAAAGAGTTGCCCCAATTGAACATCGTTTATCAATGACTAAGTACTACGATATTAACATAATAGACGATGCATACAACTCTAACCCTATGGGGTGCAAAATGGCTTTAGAAGTACTAAATATGATGCCTGGAAAACACATAATTGTAACACCAGGGATGATTGAAGTTGGCCAAAGAGAAAATGAAGTAAATAAAGAATTTGGCCGTCAAATAGCAGACAATACCGATGAAGTAATACTAATTGGTGAAGAAAAAACCAAACCTATATACGAAGGATTAATTGAAAAGAAATATCCAAAAGACAAAATACATATCTTAAATGATGTAATGGATGCATTTCCATTGATGTTAAAATTAAAAGAAAAAGACACCTATGTACTATTAGAAAATGATTTACCAGATTCATTTAATGAAAAAATAAGGAGTGATAAAAAATGATAAAAGTAGGAGTAATATTTGGTGGTGAAACAGTTGAACATGAAATAAGTATTATAACAGCTGTCCAAGCAATGAGCTTTATTGATCAAAAAAAATACGAAATAGTGCCAATATATATAAGTAAAAATCGTAACTGGTATACAGGAGAAGCACTAAAAGACATGGCTTCATATAAAAACTTAGAAGAAATTCCAAATATAGCTAAAGAAGTAACATTAACTAAAAAAGATAATAAATTCATCTTACAAAAAAAACGTGGTATCTTTAAAGGTACAGCTAGTACAATTGATGTAGCATTTCCAATAGTTCATGGTAAAGGAGTAGAAGATGGTTCTTTATCAGGATATCTAGATACATTAGGAATTCCATATGTTGGACCATCTATGTTAGGTGCATCACTTGGTCAAGACAAAGTAGTTCAAAAACAAGTAATGGCTTCATCAGGTGTTCCAGTAACTGAGTACACTTGGTTCTACGACCACGAATATCGTGACAATGAAGAAAACATTTTAAAAGAAATCAAGAAACTTGGCTATCCAGTTATTGTAAAACCAGCTCGTTTAGGTAGTAGTGTAGGTATAGAAGTTGCCAAAAACGAAGAAGAACTAAAAGAAGCTATCGAAGAAGCAATAAAATACGATGAAAAAATCATTGTAGAAGAAATGGTTAAAAACTTATTAGAAGTCGATTGTGCTGTTCTTGGAAATAGTGAAGAAATGGAATGCTCACTTATTGGTGAAATGCTAACTGATAATGATTTTTTAACATTTGAAGACAAATATATCGGCGAAAAAGGTGGTAAAAAAGGTGGTGCCAAAGGCAACAATAGTGGAAAGATTACTACTAGTGGTTTCAAAATTCCAGCAGATCTTGATAAAGAATTAGAAGAAGAAATATACGAAACATCTAAAAAAGCATTTAGATGCTTAAATCTAAAAGGTGTAACAAGATTTGATTTCCTAATTGATAAAAAAACTAAGAAGATATATGTTAATGAACCAAACACAATTCCTGGTTGCTTAGCATTCTTCTTCTACACACCAAAAGGTAAAAAATACCCACAATTACTGGATGAACTAATTAAAGGAGCTATAAAAGAATACAAAGATTCACGTAAAAAAGTAACTAGCTTTGAATCAAATGTTTTAAGTACCTATAATGGTTCAAAAGGCTCAAAAGGAGCAAAAGCTAAAATGATGTAAGATAGCACGAGCTATCTTTTTTTTATTCAAAAGTCAATAAAAACCATCAAAAAATTTACGTAAATTTACATTTACTAGAAATTTAAGTTTGCAAAAAACATTTACAAATACTCCTAATTAAAGTATTATTATTATAGACAGTGGTACATTGTGGAGGAAAGTGGGGGATTTGAAAATGTTTATGGGCGAATATCATCATAACATTGATGACAAAGGACGACTTATAATTCCTGCCAAATTTCGTTCAGAACTTGGCGAAAAATTCATAATTACTCGCGGTTTAGAAAAATGTCTCTACGTATATTCTGAATCAGAGTGGAATACAATAGTTGCCAAATTAAAAACTCTACCTTTTACCAAAAAAGACGTCCGTACGTTCATCAGATCCTTCTTTTCTGGTGCCACTGAATGTGAATTTGATCGTCAAGGTCGAATTAACATTACCTCCCCATTGGTTAGTTACGCCGGTATCGA
>JBJFGS010000020.1:0-68823 GCA_051892935.1 Candidatus Coprovivens sp. | reverse complement strand
TAACTTACATTTTAGGTAATGAAAGTGCGGACACTTATTATTTCCATTTATAAAAGCTTGGAAACAAGCTATTTTATTTGACTTTTCCAATATTTATTGTATAATTAATGTTGCGATGTATTTGGCAGCGCTATTCTAGAATTATAATGTGTTTATTACCTAAGGGTGTATTAGTATCTAAGGCTGCCTTAGAAAAAATACCTAAATAAACTCCCTATAATCTCTATATAGCTATCCTATATATCAAAAATATATAGAAAGGAGAAATAAAAATGGCAAGATATACTGGTCCTGTTTACAAAAAATCTCGTCGTTTAGGATTCTCTTTACTTGAAAATGGTAAAGAATTAGCTAAACGTCCATATGCTCCTGGAGCACATGGAAATGATAAGAGAAGAAAATCAAGTGAATATGGTGTTCAATTAGCTGAAAAACAAAAAATCAGATTAATGTACGGTTTAAATGAAAAACAATTCCATAAATTATTTGATAAAGCAGCTAAAATGGATGGAAAAGCAGGTTTCAATTTACTATGTTTACTAGAATCAAGATTAGACAATGTTGTTTATCGTCTTGGATTAGCTAAAACAAGAAGAGCTGCTCGTCAAGTTGTTAACCATGGACATATCACTGTAAACGGAGTTAAAGTTGATATTCCTTCATATCAAGTTAGAGTTGGAGACGTAGTTGCAGTTAAAGAAAATTCTTTAGAACATGCTGCAATTAAAGAAGCAGTTGAAACTTGTATGAGTCGTCCTGCATATGTTGAATTCGATAAAAATAAAATGTCAGGTAAATTAACTAGATTACCTGATAGAAGCGAACTTAACGCAGACATCAATGAAACTCTTATCGTTGAATACTACAATAGATAGTAAAATAAAAACTCACTTAATAGTGAGTTTTTTTTACTTTAAAGAAGAACCAAAACTAGGTTGTTCTTCTAAATACTCTCTATGTTTTTTATAATAATATTTACTAATCCAAAAAACATCTTCATCTTTATCGTAGTAAATACCTTCAAATAACCATTTAAAGTATTTCATTGCTTCTAATATATTTTCACTAGTATAACCATTATTTAATATAGAATTAACTTTTTCTTGTTCATCTGGTGTTAAGATAAAAAACCAACTACTTATAGCATTATAAAAATCATCAACGGTAAAATGACCATATATCATATCTTGTTTATGAAACATTGATACTAATTTCATCATTCTCAAATTAACTTCATAAATAGCCTCTTCTCTACTACAAGGAACATTAATAATTAAACCTTTTCCCTTACCTGCATAAGACTCATCTTGATACTCAGCATTTCCGTTTTCAACCATAGCATCAGCAATCATCTTATTATCATCATCTAACGTTTCATAATCTATAATCAAACATAAATTAGGTGAAATAAAATCCTCATCATAACAACCAGCCGTATCATTAGCAGTAGTAATTATATTTTTATTAAATAAATCTAAACCAGCAAACACCATTGGTGCTTCATGATAATACACAACATCACGAACACTCATAATAGGATGCCCCATTCCACAGATTTGTCTTGGTAATACATCTTTAATCTTCATAGTTAATATTTTTTCCTTAGGTAAATCAAATAAACAATTTAAAAGTCTTTCTTTTAACCCAGGAAATAAAACAATTGCATCTTTCGAAGTTTCTTCTACAGGTATTGGTATAAACTCTTCATCATCCCTTAAAGAATATTTAAGCTTCTCATTAACACTTGCCCAATGTTCCATAATTGAAGAAGGACAATTTCTAATAAATCTATCAATCTCCAAACTAAAAGCATCTAGTAAATATTTATATCTTATAATTTCTCCATCTTCATAACTAAAAGGACTAACCAATTTTTCAAAAACATCATACTTACCTTCACAAATACAAATCTTTAACCCATCAGCACCTAAGCTTCTTATTTCATCTTCTTTATATATCCCATTTTCAAAATCATTAATTATTCTTAAACATCTATCAACATCACCATGATTAATATTTAAATTATTATAATAAAATTCATAATTTCTTAACATTTAAAAACCCCCCTTTTTAATTAGTGAATATTTTACTCAACATAAAAAGAGATGTCAAATTTTCTATTCCTTATAAGGAACTAATAATACTGTACTACAATTATCTAATTTTATTTTTGTAATAATATCATTAGCTTCCCTTAAACTAAGATTACTATACAACTCATACATGTTATCAACAACATTACCATATGTAACAAGTTGATCAGCAATATCAGAATTAACATATTCAATATCATCAAAATCATTAATCAAAGAAGCAATATTACTTCTAATTCTTCTTTTTAAATCATCTTCATTTATTACTAAATTATTCATTTTTTCCTTAACAATTGGTATAACTTCATTTGGATATTTAGTTTCTATATTTATATCAATCGTAACAACATCATTAAAAATATCTCTATTAGCCCCAATACCAACTACTAATTCTTTTTCTAATAAATCCTCTCTTAAAAAAGAAGTAGCTCCAAAATTATTTCTAAGTATAATACTTAAATATATATTAAGTAATCTTTTATCATACGAAAAAATACTTACAGGCATTTTATAACTAATTTTAACTTTAGGTATTTCAACATTAGCTTCTATTTCTTTATATTCTTCATTAACACCCATTGGTTCTTTTTCATATTTTTTTACTGGATATAAATATTTAGGAAAATTTTTTCTACTTTGATTTTCTTTTACTATTCCAACAGCAACATCAGGATTAAAATTACCAGTAATAACTAAAAACATATTTTCTGGATGATAAAAAGTATCAAATACACTTTGTAATTCTTTTACAGAAATAGCTTTTACATCATCAACTTCTCCTGTTACTAAATTTCTTCTTTTATCTTTCTTATATAAAGCTTTATTCATACCATAATATAATTTATGCCCTGGATTATTCATTCCCATTTTTACTTCTTCACAAATAATGCCTTTTTCTTTTTCAATTAATTCCTTAGTAAAATACGGAGTTTGAACATAATCAAGTAAATGATTTAAATTCTTCTCAAACTCAGTATATGCAAATACTTCATAACAAGTAAAATCAAAAGTTGTAAAAGCATTTATAGAAGAACCTAGCTTATCAAAAAATTCATGTGCTGTAGTACCATCAGGTTCATTAAAATTAACATGTTCTAAAAAATGTGCAACACCATCATGTACTTTAGTGTATTCATTACTTCCTTTACATTTAAATTCTGTATCAATAGAACCATATTTAACACTCAAAGTAATATAGAAATTATTAACTTTATCATTTACTAACATATATATAGGAAGACCATTATCTAATTTTTCATAGTATATCTTTTCATCAATGCCTTTTAGTACTATCTCCTGCATTATTCTTCCCCCTTAAGTAAATATATTGTATTTAATTTAACTTTTTTAGCAACATTCATAATATCATCTTTCGTAATAGTTTTAAATTCTCTAATTCTTTCTTCATATAAAGGCAAACCATCCAAATCATTAAATAAATAATTATTAACAATACCACCTTGCGTATCTTCACTCATTTTTATAGATGAAATAACAGTCTTAATAGCATTATCTAATTCTTCGTCGGTAAATTCCCCATTTTTCATTTCATCCATAGCTTTTTTTACCAATTTAACACACAATTCTTTATCTTTACCATCTATTCCAGAATAAATCATTAACAGTTTATCATACTTTTGATATATAGAAGAAACATTATAACATAAAGAATTTTCTTCTCTTAAATATCTATATAATTTACTAGTTAATCCTCCACTACCAAGAATAATATTATATAAATGTATTACAAAATCAGTCTCTCTCTTACTAAGATCTTCTAAATTATATATCATTATAAAAGAATCTTGTTCATATTTTCCAGTTTCAACTACATCTATATGTTTCTTCCTAATACTATTATCTACATATAATTCTCTACGATCTTTTTTAATAGTTTTATTTTTAAACTTCTTCTTTATTATAGATACAACTTCATCCATATCCAAATTACCAACAACATAAATATCACATACATAATTAGATAACACGTTATTATAAGCATCTACTAAATTACTTGGCGTTATGTTTTCCAAATCATCCATATATCCAACCATATAATAACTACTAGGACTATCTTCATCCATATTCGATAAACTTCTTCTAAAAGCATACTTAGTAGCATTTTCTTTTAATGCCTCTATATCACTTTTTATTCTATTTCTAACAATATTAAAACTTCTCAAATCAAATTCATCATTATCATTTACATTAGGATTTAATAACATTTCAAAAGGCATTTCTAATACATCATTTAAATATCCTTCTTCACAATACTTTGGATTCAAAAAATCTAATACAAAAGATAACATCACACTATTTCCTAATCTTGTAGAAAAACCTCTCATAGAAGCACTATATAAGTTTTCTAACTCAATTGCAACATCTCTTTTTTTAGGATATTTTTTACTAGAATACATCAATATATCTACTAACATATTATTTTGAGTAATCTCTTTTTTTTCAAGTTTATTTCTAAACATTATCTCCATAGAACAATTCTTAAACTTATCTGTTTTGATTGTATGTATTCTATATGAATTACAATCATACACATTATATTTCATAAGTCACCTCACCATTATTATTATGTTTAATTATTAAAAATATATAATATCAAATTACATTATAATACTATTATACCATTGTTCAAAAAGAGGTTCTAAAGAACCTCCTTTCTATTTTAATTCAAAATATGTAGGTACTGAAGCAATTCTAGTTACATCTTCTGCAATCAACGTTGATTTATTAGTATAACGATATAAATCTCCTCTAGATTTAGAAATACTATAATCTTTTATTAAATATATTAAGTCATCTTTTACATATTCATAATTATAAACATCTTTCTCAATTTCTTTACCTTTTCCACCCTTAGTAACATATAAATCTCCAGTAGTTTTATAATCTTTTAAATAATAAATAGCATTCCCTTTGTTACTCACTGTTATTAAACTACTATTAACATCTTCATCAATTTCCTTAACTTTACCACCTTTAGCTAAATATAATGTACCTTTAGTATTCTTTACATTAGCTACAAAAGCATAACCTTCCTTATATAAATATAAATATCCAGTAACATCTTCACCTATAGTTTTTAAATTACCTAATTTAGCACCTTTTATATTAATATACCTTACTTCATTTTCAGATGTTATATAGTAAATATCTTTTCCTTCAAACAATTTAACAGTTCTAAAACCAGTCAGTTCATCTTCAATTAATACAGGATCACTACCTACTTTTTGATAATAAATTTCATATTTACTATCTTTATATTTAGTAAATATCAATTGTTTTCTAGATACATCATAAGCATTAACACTATATATATCTTTTACCATAGACTTAGTATTCTTTCCATCATAATAATAAATAGTTTTAGTATTATCACTTTCTACATAAAATAATCTTTCACACGATTTATCATCACAATAACAAGAACTAACATTCTTAGCAATCTTCTCATCTTTATCTTTATTTATATTAAAAATATGCAATTCCTTATCCGTATTAATATATATTATATTTTTCCCATCTTCACTAAAATGTACAAAAGTATCATATTCTTCAGTAACTTTTAATCTATCATCCTTTTTAGGATTAATACTTCTAACATAAAGAACCTTTTCTTTTTCATACAATATCTTATCTTTTGACATTTCAACAATATTAGCAACATCTTTTTCTATTCTTTCAGATTTCTTATAATCATAAACAATTAATTCATCACTATCTGTTAATGCTACAACATATTTATCATCTTCTGTAAAATAATACTCTTCAATATCTGATACTATTTTAGTTGTTTCATCCTTTTCTTTAGCATCATATAAATATAACGATTCATTCTTTTGGAATAATACATACCTATCAGTAGTATTAGCATACACTATATTACTTGTATTTTCACTATTTCCTAGTTTTATAGCATCATCTTCTGTTTTAATAGTATTATCTATTAAGTATAAATCACCATCACTATTATTATAAATAACTGGATAAGCAATCTCTTTATCCCTACCACCTACAAAAAGAATTAATAAAATTATTACTATAATAGCACTTACAATATGTACTCCATTTACTTTACCAATCTTAATTTTAGATAATTCTTTAAATAGTTTAGATAATATTTTAACAATTCTTTTTATTATAGAAAGAACAAAATTACCTATATCTTTTAAAGTGTTTTTTATTTTATTTAAATCTAATTTAGAAACACTTTTATTTTCCTTTTTCATGATAATCTCCTCACTTCACAACATATACTATCGCTATTTAAATTATATTATTTATATTTAACAAAATCAATCTATTTTATAAATGAGAAAGGAATATAACTAATATATCAATCCTTAGCCATTAATCAACAATACTATTGTATTCACTAACTATAAAATCATCTGTCATACCAGCAATATAATCAATAACTTTTCTTTCATCAGTAGTATTATCCAAATAATCACTATCCATATCATTTAAAAATATTGTAAAAATATGACCATCTTTATTATTATTTTTAATATCACTTAAGCATTTTTTAAAAACTTTTCTAAACATATCTTCATATAAATCTAACATTTCTTTAGAATTTGACTTTGCATAGATATGTTCATAATTAAAAGCTTTTAAATCTTTTAGAGCTTTAAAAACTCTATCACTCATACATAAATAATCCTTATCTAAACTATTAGTTATTAAATCAACATTAATAGTATTAATTATTTCTCTATTAGTAACTCCAAGTACTGAAGATATTTCATAAGGTATTTCTACTTCAGAAATAACTCCCATTCTTATTGCATCCTCAATATCCCTACCTATATAAGCAATAATATCACTAATTCTAACAACACAGCCTTCTAAAGTCATTGGAACTAATTTCTTAACTGCATCCTTATTATTATAAGTACTTTCATATTCCTCTAAGAATTCTTCTTTTGTTTTTTTCTTAGGACGATATTCTTGTAATTCTAATTCTCCATTATGACACATTATCGCATCTAAAACCTGTAATGTAATATTACTACCTACTCCATTATTCTCTAACACCATTAAAGTCCTAACACTTTGAATATTATGATTAAAATAACCTTCTCCATATTCTTGACTAATCTCATTTAGTATTCTTTCTCCGGCATGACCAAAAGGTACATGTCCAAGATCATGACCTAAAGATGCCGCTTCTATTAGATCTTCATTCAATCTCAAAGCTCTTCCTATAGTTCTAGCAATTTTACTAACCATTTGAACATGTGTCATACGTTTACTAATATTATCATTGTCATTAAAACTAAACACTTGAGTTTTATCCATATACCTTGTATAAGAAAGAGAATAAACTATTCTATCACTATCTCTATAAAATGGTGTCCTAAAATCATCATCTATCACATTTTTAAATCTATAAGCCTCACTATCAAAGCAAGCATAAGAAGCCATAGTACTATTTTTCAATCCCATATTTTCTCTTATTTTTTCATACATACTTCTATCACCAATTAAATTATAACAAGAAAAAAAGGTATTTCAAATACCTATCTATAATATACAGTATCATACACCTCATCAATTATTTCATCTGGACAATTCATCTCAATCATTTCAATTTCTTCAACAACCGCCTGAGTTTCTTTACTAACTAAATGACTAGCAATAGAAAAAATACCAGAAACTAATAAACAAGAACCACCAATAGTTAACATTTTATCCATTTCAAAATTCTTATTTAAATACATAGATAAACTAACCGCTGATGAAGTGGCAGTAACCAAAGCACCAAATTTATTAAAATTATTAAACATTCTATATCTTTTTTCTTCTTTTAATAATTCAGTTAATTCTTTTTTCAATTTTAATAACTCTTCTTTTGAATACAACATAATAATTCTCCTAATAAACAATTATACATTAACATAAATAAATATCCAAAATATTATTTTGTATAAGAAGTAATTCTATTCATAAAAGATTCTTTTTCTAATTCCAAATAATATTTATCTTCAATTTCAAATATTTCATCTTCTGTTTCTTTAGCTAATTTAGAAGTTAAAATATAAGATCCAATACAAAATACCGAAATTGTTGCACAAGCAGCTGTTACAGTAACCAAAGTTTCACCAGCATATGGTGTTGCAAATAAAGAACTCGATACTGCAGTTGAACTTAAACCAACTAATGACAAAAAGCCAGTTGGTAATCTAAGCTTAGTACATCTATCACTTACTCCTTGTAAATAATCTAATCTATTTCTAATATCACTAATTTTTTCCATATATATTCTCCCCCCAAGAACATAATACATTATATAAGAATTATTATAACAATTCAAATTCAACTAAAAAAGATGTCATAAACATCTTATTTATCATAAACTAATTTACCAGTTTTCTCATCTATATATAACAACTTTTCATAATCCTTACTATCCTCAGGTAAATTCTTAGCTTTCAATCTTCTTTTCAATAAACCATTAATAAAAGAATATAAAATTGAAAATAATGGTACTCCTAAAATCATACCAACCATTCCAAATAAACCTCCAAAAATTAACAAAGAAAACAATACCCAAAAACTACTTAAACCAGTCTTATTACCTAATATTTTAGGTCCTATAATATTTCCATCAATTTGTTGCAAAACAAAAATAAATACTATAAACAATAACGACTTCCCAGGATCAACTAAAAATATTAAAAAAACACTAGGAATAGCTCCTATAAATGGTCCAAAATAAGGAATAATATTAGTAACACCTATAATAACAGATACAATTAAAGCATAAGGCATTTGAAATATTATCATACAAATAAAGCAAATAATACCAACTATTAAAGAATCAACTAACTTCCCGGCAAAAAAACCACCAAATATTCTATCAGTATATCTAGCATTTTCTAAAATAATATTAATTCTATCATAATCAAACAAAGTATATAAGATTTTCTTAGATTGAGCTTTATATTTCTCTTTATCAATCAATACATATATAGCAATAATATAACCAACAATTAAATTATATAAAAACTTTATAGTTCCAAATATACTACTACTAATAGTAACCATCATATCATTAAAAACACCTTGATTAAATGCTTTATTTAAAACATCAGTAAATTCATCATAATTTTCATTAATAAATTCTGTAATAGCATCACTCCCACCAAACATTTTTATAAGTAATTCCTTACTATTACTTAAATAAGTATTAATATTCAAAACTAGCATTTCTAAACTCTTTAACATCTCAGGAATTAAAAAACTAATTGCTCCTATTATAAGACCTAAAAAGATAATAGTACTAGTAAACAAAGATAAAATACGACATAACTTTTTATTATTTATTTTTGAAGAACTTATTTTATTTACCAATTTATTAAATACTTTATTTTCAAATAATTTAACAATTGGATTCATTAAATAAGCAATTGCTAAACCATATATAAAAGGCATCAATATAGTAATAATAGTTTTTATAAAACTAAATATATAATCCCATCTATATATAGCAAAAAACAACAATATTAAAGCTGCAAATACAGAAAAAAGTGTAATTCCCCAAGCAATATACTTATTTTCAAAAGTCTTTTTCATTTAAACCATCTCTACCTAACAATTATCTCAATATCACTTAAAGGATATGTCGAACAAGGATGAATATAATTATACTTTTTATCAGCATTATTTCTTTTATCGTTAATTATTTTAACATCACCAGATACTAATTCACTCCTACAAAAACCACAACTACCATTCTGACATTTACTTGGGATATAAACCCCACCATCCATTAGTGATTGCATAATTGTTTTGTTATTATAACATGGAATATCATATTTTTCATTATTAACATAAATAGATAGTTTATACTTTATAACTCTCTTTATATTGCATACTGGAAAAAAACTATTATATACAATATACTTTTTAGGTAATTTTAAAGTTTCTAATTCTTTATCTAAGTATTTTAATAATCCTTCATTACCACTAATAAATATCGAAGTATCATTTACTATAAATTCTGGTTCAATTTTATCTAAAGAAATATAACCATTCAAATAACCACTTCTATCTTCATCAATTAAAACATATTTAACCTTTAAATTAGCATTTTTACGTACTAATTCATTTATTTCTTCTTCATATAATAAATCATCTTTCTTTTTCTCATTATAAAATAAAGTAAGATTAAAATGTTCTTCTCCTTCTACAATAGCTTGCATCATAGAATAAATTGGCATAATACCTTCACCAGAAGCAATTGCTATAACATTTTTTTTATCCCTTATACTAGAATAATAGAATTCTCCAAAAGGAGCAGATATTGTAATTCTTTCTCCAATCTTGGCTTTATTAAATAAATAATCATCAACTACACTATCAGAATCATTTTTAACAGTTATTTTATATTCCCCATTAATACTATCATTTGGACTACTTACTAAATAATAAGGCTTTGTATAATATTTATCATTTATATATAAAGTAATACTAATTCTTTGACCAGCTCTAAATAATGGTAACGTTGCTGAATTAACACTTGTTAATAATATAGTTCTAAATCTTTCATTTTCTTTAAATACTCTATTAATCGATACTAATATTTGATCTGGTTTTAATAAATCAGCCATTTTATTAACCAAATAATTATTATTAAGTAACATATCATTTCCACTATTTAACCATTCTTCTCTATCGGAAGCCATTTTTTTAAATTTTTGTTCATCTAAAAAACTCAAAGAACTTATTTTTATTTTATCCATTATTCTTCACCTTCATTCTTTTGTAAATCTTCACTAGCCATAATACCAGATACTATAGATGAATTATATGAAAAAGCATCTCCCAAAAATCCTCCACATAACGATAAACCTTTAATATAATTTTCATTTTTTCTATTCAATAATCTTGGTAAAAAATTATCAAATCCCTTTAATCTATAACCAAAAATACTTCCAGAAGGTACATTAGAGATATTAGCATAATCTAAAGGAGTAACAACACATATTTCCTCAATATAATCTTGAATAATAACCCCAAGTCTTTTTTGAAAAACATCTATCAAATGTTTAACAATATCATCAACCAAACTATAATACTTTTCTTCCGTTATATATTCTCCAAAAGCATCTTCAAAAAACATTGTAGTTAAACTTATCATACAAGTTCCATTCGGACTTATATTATTAATTGCATTATTATGTACAATAGCTATCTGATTATCATTAATAACCTGTAACATTTTAGCATACTCAGCATCACTATCTAAACTATCTAATAGTATATAAGAATAATTATATAATTTTAAATCACTAGCGCTTCTATTCAAACCCAAATAAACTGTTAGTGTTTTAGCACCTAATTCCCTTTTATTAGCATTCCTTAAAGCTTTTCTAGGTACATTCTCTGGATCAATTAAATCTCCATATACATTATGCAAACTACTATTTACAACCACCTTATTTGCATATATTAAAGTCCCATCAGACAATCTAACACCATTTACCTTATCATCATCTATTATTAAATTAACAACTTCACTATTAAGCTTTAATTCTCCACCTTTTTCTAAGAATCTATTTGTAATTGTTAAAGATATATTATAACTTCTATCATTTGGTACTTGAAGCCCGAACTCTAAAATATTTAGTAAAAAAACAGAATATTCTACAAAAGATATCTCAGTTTCTGTATTACCAAAATACATCCATAATGAATTAATTAATTCTTGAGCAGATAATGGCATATTTATAGCATCCAATACTTTACTTACAGAATTATTAGCAACTCGCATAAAATTATTATAATTTTCTTTAATAAAATCATAATCTATATTATCTAAATTATTAACAATATAATCTAATCCTTCTCTGCATTCCTTAGCTAACTCCAAAAATAAAGTAACAGATTCTCTACATCCTAAAAACCATTCATCCATTTTATTAATAAAATTATCTACACCAAAAGGAATAGTATAATCAGCATTTGGTGTAACAATTCTAGCCACTTCTGGTAAAGAAGAAAATCTAATTTCTTCTTGAATATCCAAATCTTTAAATACATTATTTATTCCATATTTAGAATTATTATTTTTTAAATACAAATTATGAATAGAAGTCTCAAATTCAAAACGTCCTCTCACTATACTTTTAGAAATACCACCTACATTATTATTAGAATCTAACAATAATACTCTATTTCCTTTATTAAGCAATGATAAAGCACTAATTATTCCACCATTTCCACTACCTACAACTATTACATCATATTCATTCATGCTATCCCTCTATTCTTTATTTATTATACCATTTAAAAAAGAGCATTTCTACTGCTCTTTTAATTAAATAAATTACTTAGTAACTTTTTACTATTAATAATTAAATACATTATTTCTATTACTATAAAAATCAATATTATTAATATATAACAACCTAACAATATTTTATAACTAATAAATGTTGGAAATATTAATATAATTGCTGATGTTAAAATTGAAATAAAAGGCATAACAATATTAATAAGTCTTTGTTTAATAATATAATTATCATTAAGTTCATCTTTTTCAATAAAACGATAATCTAATAATAATCCACTTAAACTAGTAGACATCACAACTAATAAAGGAATAACATAAGAAAACACTATATTCCAAACTTCTAAATCCATAAAGTACCAAACCATTGTCCCATTTATAATAACAAAAATAGAATCTATAAAAACATTCACAAACCATTTAGAAAATAAAACTTTCGCCATACTAACAGGAAATGTTCTAATTATTTGCATATTATTTTTTTCAAGACTCATCGCCGAAATTGTCGAACATCCCAATGAAGCAAATAAAGATAAAATAATCGGTAAATATAAATCAAAATATATTTTTATATTTTCCATCTTCATAAAATTATCTAAAACTACAAATCTCAATACAATAAATAACAAAAGACTACACACTATATTAATTTCAAAAGAACTACTTAAATATCCTTTATTACTAAACAAATAAATAAATTCCTTTTTTATTAAACCTCCTAAAGTACCTTTATTATTTACTTTTTTATATTGGAATTTTTCTTTTTTTCTTATACCTTTTAGCATAGAACATATTTTTAAATAATTATTTGTAATAAATAAAGCATAAACATAAATTACTACTATAGGTATTATAATCAAAGCTATAAAACATATAAAACTTTCATTTTTTATAGCATTATAAAACATATTAATCAATGGATATAAATATAATAATTTACCATTAATTACATTAAGACCTTGCTCTAATCCTGTAATTTCTACATCTTTAAAATATAAAAATAATCCTAATATCAAAACAATAACTATAATAGTTTTACCTATCTTATATTTATAATTGTTATTATTTTTTAATTTATAATAATCATCTATGTAAGAAACAATAGTTGCTAAAACCATTGGTATAAAAGGAATAACTAAAGAAGAAGTTATAATCATTAATAATTGAGCATCACTAATTACATTTACTTGATCATAAAAAGCAATTAAAGAAGAAATCATAATTATCGCTACAATAAATATATTTTTTAAATAAACATTAAATAACTTACTAAATAATATTTGATATCTACTTAAAGGATAAGAAAATAATATATCATTATATTCATCTTTAAATATTACAGGTTCAATCGAAAAAATATTCATTACAAAACACGATAAAGTACTTATAAAATAACCTATTCCTAGTATTAAAAAACTATCACTTAATTTTAAAATCATAAATATTTTATAAATAATAAAAGCATAGAATATACATATAATTCCCATTATAATAGTTCTTTTTTCCAAACTACTTTTAACACCAGATGACCTAGCAATAAATATTTTATTTATATCAAATAAATTAAGTAAATTAATATATATTAACTTAAATAATTTATTCATCTACTACCAACTCCATAAAAATTTCTTCCAAAGATTTATCTTTTATTATTCTGTTCATATCCCCATCAACTATTAATTTACCATCTTTTATTATTGCTATTCTATTACATAATTTCTCCGCTACATCAAGAACATGAGTTGAAAAGAAAATAATCTTCCCTTCCTTTGCCTTTTCTCTAAGAATTTCTTTCAGCGTAAAAGAAGCTTTAGGATCCAATCCAACAAAAGGCTCATCAAGAACATATAACTTAGGATTGTGTATAAACGCCCCAATAAGAACAAGTTTCTGTTTCATACCATGTGAATAACTGCTTATCAAATCATTTAAATCATCAAATAATTCAAATTTCATAGCATATTCTTTTATAGCTTTTTCTCTTTCTTTATAAGTTAATTCAAACATATCTGCAACAAAATTTAAGTATTGTATACCTGTCAAATGTTCATATAAAATAGGATTATCTGGAATATAAGCAATCATACTTTTATACTTTATTGGATCTTTAAGTATACTTACTTTGTCTAATAAGATATCTCCCTCAGTAATATGATTAATACCTACAATAGATTTTATTGTAGTTGTTTTACCTACGCCATTTCTTCCAACAAAAGCATAAATATCTCCTTCTCTTACAGATAAATTAAGATTGTTAATAACTCTTTTACCTGTGAAATACTCTAAACTATAGTTTTTTATTTGCAACACTAAAAATCACCCTTATCTACTATCTTTTGCACTTCGACTAATTTATCATATATAGATTTACTATCATTTCTAAAATTTTCGCTACCAATAAGACTTGTTCTAAAATTAAATTTAATCTTTTCCAATTTTCCAACTTCACTAATAAAAGAAACTTTTACAAATATATTAAAAAAAACTTTTTTTACATCTATATATTTAATTTTATCATAAGGTATCTCAAATACTTTTTTTTCCTTATAGCCAAAATGTCTAAATATGACATAAATAAATCTATTCTTAGTAATGCCTAAACCGACATTCCTTGTAACAAGGTAAATAAAATACAATAAAAACGTAATAACAAATATAATCATCCAAATCCTTAAACCAATTATCCTAATAAAAGATAAAGAAAAATAATAAACAATCAAAAAACATGAAAAAGCAAGCCACGTATGATTTGTATATTGACCAAATATTGCATGTTCAACTTTTTCTTCACTATTTTTTCTTACCAATTTAGATATCTCATTAAACTTATGCATAAGATCACCTATAATTAATTATATCATGAAAAAAAGTATTATCACTAATACTTTATTTCATTTTATATTTATTTATAAATTCTGATAAGCTACATTCATCATCATCTTCAATTACTTCAAAAACTACTTTTCCATTTTTTACAATATCAGCAGGATAAATAGCTCCATCACTTGATATTAGCAATAACTTATCTTCATCTACTCCAAAACACAACTGATAATTACTAATTGTAACCTTTTCAAGTAATGTCTCCTCACGACCAGTATATTTTACTTTATAAAAATTATTAAATTTTTTTTCTCTTAAAGCTCTTAAAACAGCATAAATATGTTTACAATAATAATTACACTTACAACTACACCACATAACCACAAAATCATCATTTACTTGATGTAATATTACTAAATAAGGAACACATTCATCATTTCTAACAATAGCAAAATATTTATCTTCTACTTTTTCTAAAAAAGTAACCTTTCCTTCATTAAAATACTCTTCTCCTCTTTTCATTATATTTTTCTTGAAAACATCACTAAGATTTCCATTTAATAAATCAAACTTAACAGGTTTTATATAATTAAAACTTTCTTCAGTTCCATCAAACTTAGCAAATATTTCATTTAAAAACACTTCCATACTTCTAGGTAAATAAGAAAACACTAAAGCCAGTGGTTCAATTAAAAATTTCCATTCTAGAGGCAAGAATCTATCAAATACAAACTCTTTTTGATTATCAGTAAAATAAGTTAATACTTCTACTCTATCTCCTAAAATCTTATCATCATTTACAAAGCCGCCATCATCTTTTATTTTATTTAACTCTTCAACAATTCTTAAAGATAAATATTTAGTAAGCATTTGTACATTAATATACTTTTCAATATTCTTCTCGTTAAAAAAATTCAAATCTACCCAAACCACTTTATATACAGAAAGTTCTTTTACATAATCAAATCTTATATAAATATTATTACCATTATAATTATTTAAATATATAGACATAACTAATTCATGTCCATGCTTAATTAGACAATCATTAATTTTATCAAAAACACTCTTATTTTTTTTTCTAAACATCAATACCATCTACTTCAAATTCAATCTATATTCATCATAAAGGTTTTCAAAAACCTATTTCGACTTTTTATAACTTTTTCTTTTCTCTTTATTCTTTTTATCATTAGCTATATAAACAGATATATCTTCAGCCACATCTTTAACCTTTTTCTTTATATCTTTAATTAACTTTTCACTAGCTTCAAAGTCAAAAGCTGAAACAAGTCTTTTATATAGAATACCTCTCTTATTAAGTATCTCTCTAACCTTCTTAGTTATTTCTTCAGTACTATCCTTATGAATTGATTTAGCAACATTTTTAAAACCACTAATTACTTTTAAAGAAACCACCATATCTACTAATAGAACAACTAAAATAATTAATGAAAGAATACTTAAAAAAGTATTATTCAACTTACCTATTAAAGATACCACAAAAGGATTTATAATATACATTATAGCTAAGCCAAGAATACCAAATGCAAATACATTATCCAAACATATTCTTCCATTTATATTATATTTTTTATCACTATAATCCCACCATCTTGCTTTAAACATCTTTTCCATAATATAACTAGTAAAATACTCCAATAAAGAACAAACTAACATAGCCATTACAAACAATACTAACGGATCATCTAAATACTTATTTAAAAGCAATATAATAAGTAAACATCCCAAACCATATATTGGACATATAGGTCCAATTAAAAAACCTCTATTCACCCATTTCTTAGTTGAAAAATAGCAAACAACCATCTCCATACACCAACCAGCAAATGAATAAATAACAAACAACAAAAATAGAATTTTCAACGAATAAATCATAATATTCCTCCACAACTCTTATTTTAACATACTTTGTTTATTTATTCTTTACTAAATATAATAGCAACTACACCATATTTTTCCTGATCTTCACGAGTATAGAATCTTTTCATTTCATTTAAATACTCTTCTTTAGTATAATTACTTAAATAAATTCTCTCCATATCATAGTTCTCAACTAAATCATCAAAATAGTTATAATACTCTAATCCAATAACCTTAGCACGTATTTCTTCATCATCATTTGGCCTTTTTAAAAAAACCAAAGTATCTCCAATTTTTAATTTTCTTCTTTTTTCATCATTTACTCTTACTTCAATATCCTTTGTTTTATTCTTTACTATCTCAAATACATCTGGATGTAAATGAACAATCATTTCCATAATATTACCTCCTAAAAAACATATTTTAGTATTATATATCCCCAAACTAATAACATAACTATATTCCATAAATAAAACTTTATTTTCTTTATTTTATGTCTAAAAAAGAGCATTCCTAATAAACAACCTAAAGCTCCACCTATTAAAGATAAAAAAAACAACCCTTTTTCACTTATTCTTCTTTTCTTTAATATAGCTAAAATTTTATCAATTCCATAATAAATAAAACTCATAGCATTAATTACAAAGATATAATAATACACACTACCACCAATATCATTATATCAAAAAAATTAAAAAAAAAGCATTAAGCTTTTTTTCTTTTCTTCTTTTGATTCAACATTCCACTTTTTATTATTACGAATGTTAACAAAAGAATAGCACCTAATATAAAGATCACTAAAATAGATATTTTAAATATATTACCAAGCTTTTCACTTTTATTAGATTCAACTATATCTTCTATCGTAGTCGAATCAACTTTAATCGGACTAGCTATAACACCATATTGACTAAGATGGGAAGTCTCAAATACTATATAACCTTCTTCAATATAGCCATCAATATATTCTTCTATTTCACCATTATCATTAACATAGATAATTTGGTAGTTTTCATATTTATCTACATCACTATCTAATTTAATTTTTATAGTGTATTTACCATTTTTCATAGATACTTGCTTTTTACCATTATATACACTAACATCATAGAAACTTACTAAATCTTTTTCAATTTTTTCTGAAACTTTATTAGCAACTTCTTGATCTTTTAAATTTTCTTCTTTTAATTCATATTTTTTATTTACTTTTTTATCCGAAATTAGAATAACGTTATCAGTAGTTAACTGATTATTCTTTTCCTCTGCTTCTTTCCCTGTTGTTTCTGGTGCTTCTTCTACATTAGATTGCTCTAAATATTTAACTATTCCAAAGCCATCTTCTATAGAAATACTAAGATCTGTATCAATATGATTTTCTATCCAAGATTCAGTAACTACTACTGATGTCATCTTTGTATAGTCAATAGCTTGTACTAATACATAATCTTCCAAATTATATTTGTCTGGTAAATTATTAATTTTTTTTAGCAATTCATAGTTTTCTTCAAATTCTAATGTCATTCCCTCATATATTTTTTTGTCACTATTTAATACCATTTTACCATTATAAACATATTGATAAACAGGTTGTCCATTTACAACTTTTTTTACAAAAGAATTTTGTTTAAATTTTAAAGATCCACTACCCTTTACTTTAAACTTAGAATCACTTATATGTAACAATGAAATATTGTTAGTTCCACTTATATTCAAAGTTACATCATATTCTTCCCAATTAGTTAAATAGTAAGCATCTAAATTATTTAGGTTTATCGTACTACCCTTACCTGAATAATAAATAGCATCCATGCTACTACCAAACTCTTTACCCTTACAAATATAATTTTCTTCATCCAAACTAGAATATAGTTTATATGAAGCTAATACTTCGCAGTCACCCATTGTTAATGCTTTAGCATTTAACATACTACTAAATAATAGTAAGATAACTACTAAATATCTCTTTTTCATAAAAATTTCACTACTTTCTTGAAAAGGGAATGTGTTAATTATACCATTATTATGGCAAAAAAAAAGAAAAATTATTCTGATATAACTTTTCTATATAGCTAACTTTTATTATCATAAGCTTGTTTTAATATATCTTCATCTTCCAAAACTTCCGTATTAAAATGCTGAACTTTACTTTTCATTTTAGCAATTTCTAATAAGTTGTTATCACTAATTAGTATAGCATATAACTTATCTCTAAAACTAAATAATTCATTTTTAAAAGAATTTATATCATCTATAGTTACTATCCCCATTACATAATTGTTAACTATATTAAACCTTTTCATTTCTAACTTTGACAATTCCTCTTTTAGCTTACTAATTGTCAATAAATTATCTCTATTAACTTCCAGTAAATCATATATTAGATTAATCTTTTCTATAAATAAATCCATCATAGAAGTAATTTGTTCAGTTTCCTCATCACTATACATAGATAAATCATCATATTTTAAAATAGACAATATCAAATAATCTAATTCATCAAAAACATCTTGTTCTCCATCAACGCCTTTTTTATATAAATTATCTACTCTATCTTTAAGTAACAATAATTCTTTCATAAATTCTCCCTAAAACAAAGAAATAATTATCACAATAGAAATCAGAAGTAAAATAAGTCCTGATCCCCAATAACGTATTTCATTAATTAAATTTCTTTTAAAATAAACATCAGCATAATCTTTAGAATCAATATGTAATTTAATCTTATCTCCTATTTTAGGAAAATTCTTATCTAAATAATAAGGCAACATAACACGATATTCTACTTCATCAATACAATACATATATATAGGTCTATAATATTCTTTTTTAGTATTAAGATTTTTTTCTAAATCAACTACTTCCGCTTCAATCTCTAAATCATATTTCTTCTTTATATTTTTTTCTTCAAAAAACATAAATATATAAGCAATAACGATAACAATAGATAAAGTTAAACAAATAAAGAACGTAATAGAATCAACCCTATTCAGTATTTTATTATCATAAATTAACATAGAAATAAGTAAACTAAAACCAACTCCTAAAGAAACTGCTCCATACCTATTTCTCAATAAACTAATTAACATCCCATAAACAGTAATTCCAACTCCAGCAGTATACAACATAATTCTTCCACTATCTTTAAATATACAAATTACTACCAAAGTTATTACTATGACTATAAAAGACAAATTATTCAATATTTTATTTTTCATACTATCACCACTATTATTATAACATCATTTTATTATATTTTCTTTTTTTCTGGTACAGGATCATACCCATATCCTCCAAAAGGATTACATCTAAGTATTCTTTTTATTCCCAACCATATACCTTTTATAGAACCATACCTAATAATTGCTTCTTTCATATACTCTGAACAAGTAGGACTATATCTGCACAATGAATGGCAATGTAAAGGTGTTACTTGATACAATTCAATTATTTTAATTAGTATCTTTTTCATTTAATCACCTAAAATAATTATACATAATTAAGCAAATTAATACTACTCATAAAAAAGAAAACTACTTTAAGTTTTCTTTTATATACTGAACTATATCATCAGCATTAAATCCATATCTATCCTCTAGTTGACTTACACCACCATGTTCAATAAATTTATCAGGATAACAATAAGATTTTATTTTTACACCATTAATCTTATTATCAATTAACAGCTCCTTTATACTAGAGCTTAAACCACCAATACAAGTTCCGTCTTCAATAGTAATAACAAACTTTGTTTTATTAATACTTTTTAAAATACCAAAATTATCTAATGGTTTTAAAAATCTACTATTAATAACTTCTACACTAATCTTATATTCTTTTAATTTTTCAGCTATTTCCAATGCTTTAGAAACCATATTCCCAATAGCAACAATCGTAACATCTCTACCTATAGTAATCTTTTCACATTTTCCCAAATTCAATTCTTTTACAGTATCTACTAAATTAGAACTTTCTCCACCTCTAGGATATCTAATTACAACAGGTTTATTTAATGTAATAGCAAATTCCATCATCGCTTCAAGTTCTTTAAAATTCTTAGGAGACATAATAACAATATTAGGTATTAGTTTAAAGAAAGATAAATCATATAAACCTTGATGTGTTTCTCCATCATTTCCAACTATACCAGCTCTATCAACACACATAATAACAGGTAGATTTTGCATACAAACATCATGAATAACTTGATCATAAGCTCTTTGATAAAAAGATGAATAAATAGATACAAAAGGTATCATTCCCTCTTTAGCAAGTCCTGCTGCAAAAGTAAGTGCATGTTGTTCCGCTATTCCAACATCAAATAATCTATCAGGAAACTTTTCTCCAAATTTAGATAAACCGGTACCATCCTTCATTGCAGCAGTTATAGCAACAATCTTTTCATTCTTAGTAGCCATTTTACAAAGTTTTTCACCAAAGGTAGCAGAATAGTCTTTTGACTTCTTCTTCAAAAATTTTCCAGTTTCAATATCGAAAGGACTAGCACCATGAAATCTATCAGGATTCTCCTCTGCAGGTTTATAACCTTTACCTTTCTTAGTTAAAACATGTATTAAAATAGGTTCTTTTATTTTTTTAGCCGCTCTAAATATTTCTTCCAAATCTTCAATATTATGACCATCAACTGGCCCCAAATATTTAAAACCAATTTCTTCAAAATACATCCCCGGTATTATTAATTGCTTAATACCTTTTTTTATAGTACTAATTAAATTAACTAAACCTTTTCCTATAATAGGAACTTTCTTTAACTTACGTCTCCACTTTTCATTAGAACGATTATATTTGTTTTTAATTCTTAACTTAGTAAGTAATTGATTAATTCCACCAACATTTTTAGAAATACTCATTTCATTATCATTTAGTATTACTATTAAATTAGTCTTACTACTACCAGCATGATTCAAAGCTTCTAAAGCCATACCACCGGTTAAAGAACCATCTCCAATTACAGCTATAACAGATTTATTTTCCTTTTTTAAGTCTCTTGCCTTAGCGATTCCCATAGCAGCTGATATTGATGTACTAGAATGTCCAGTATTAAAGCAATCCGTCTCCGACTCTTGATATTTTGGAAAACCAGCAATACCATCAAGTTTTCTTAATGTATTAATACTATTTTTTCTTCCGTTAAGAATTTTATGAACATAACTTTGATGTCCAACATCCCATATTATTTTATCTTTATTAACATCAAAAACAGATTCTAAAGCAATAGTAAGTTCTACAACACCTAAATTAGAAGCTAAATGTCCACCATTACTAGAAACAACATTTATTATAGTATTTCTTATATCTTTAGCTAATTCTTTTTTTTCTTTTATATCTAACCTTTTTAAATCATTAGCATTATTAATTCTTTCTAACATAATCATCCCTGAATTCATAATAATAAACTTTTTAAAAGTACCATACTATTATACACAATCAATAAACAAAAAAACAACTCTAAGAGTTGTTAATTTACTAAATGGTCGAGAAGACAGGATTCGAACCTGCGACCCCTAGTTCCCAAAACTAGTGCACTACCAAGCTGTGCTACTTCTCGATAAAATGGTGCGCCCAAAGGGAGTCGAACCCCTAACCTTTTGATCCGTAGTCAAACGCTCTATCCAATTGAGCTATGAGCGCAGAAATCGCTCGTTTCCATAAACGTAAGCTCATTATATCTCTATTTTATGCAAATTGCAAGTTTTTTTTACCAAAAACAAAATTTTTTTTAAATAAATAAAAAACTAGGAAAAACCTAGTATTTTTTAAAAATGGTGTCCCGCTGGAGATTCGAACTCCAGACCCTTTGATTAAAAGTCAAATGCTCTACCGACTGAGCTAGCGGAACAAGAATGGCTGCCTTGGATGGACTCGAACCATCGAAATGTCAGAGTCAAAGTCTGATGCCTTACCACTTGGCTACAAGGCAATACAGAAATGGTGGGAGGACATGGATTTGAACCATGGAACCCGAAGGAACAGATTTACAGTCTGCCGCGTTTGACCACTTCGCTATCCTCCCACAATTAATGGTGCCGACAGAGGGAGTCGAACCCCCAACCTACTGATTACAAGTCAGTTGCGCTGCCAGTTACGCTATGTCGGCAAAAAAAATGGTGGGCGATATAGGACTCGAACCTATGACCCCCTGCTTGTAAGGCAGGTGCTCTAACCAACTGAGCTAATCGCCCAAACTTCGTTTGACAAGACTAAGTATACCAACTCGAACAATAAATGTCAACATTTTTTTTGATTTTTTTTGTTTTTTTATTTACTCAGTTTCTTCATTCCAACCAAGACAAGTAATATTGTACTATTATATTTTAAAAATGTCCAATATTTTTTTACTTTTTTATAATAAAATACACATTTTCACCTATATTATTATAAAGGTGAGAAAAATGTTAAAAAATAAAAAAACAATAATAAATATAATTATAACATTTTTACTATGTTTTCCTCTACATTTTCTATATCAAAAAATACCATGTTTTATAACGAGTATTATATCCCCTGTCAACGAAAGTATATGGGAACATATGAAAATATTATTTACAAGTATTATTTTTACAGGAATAATCGAAAAAATATACGCAAAAAACAAAAAAATAAAATACAATAATATATTATTTTGTAATTATATAAACGCAATTATATCAATACCAATATTTTTACTATTCTTTATTCCAATATACAATAACATAGGAGAAAACCTTCCGATAACTATAATAATTATGTTAATTAGTATTGTATTATCTAAACTAATAGCAACAAAATTAATAAATCATAAAGATTTAAAACTGGAAAATATATCCATAATACTAATCATAATAACATATATGATATTTGCATTATTAACTTATTTACCACCTAAACTAGATTTATTTTTAGATCCGCAATCACTAAAATATGGGGTACCAAAATAAAAAAACTCGAAACAAATTCGAGTATTTTATTAAAATGGTGGCTCCAGCGGGAATTGAACCAGCGACACAAGGATTTTCAGTCCTCTGCTCTACCGACTGAGCTATGAAGCCAAAAAAATGGCGGTCCGTACGGGATTCGAACCCGTGATCTTCTGCGTGACAGGCAGACGTCATAGGCCTCTAGACTAACGGACCATAAATGGTTGCGGGAGCTGGATTTGAACCAACGACCTCCGGGTTATGAGCCCGGCGAGCTACCAGACTGCTCCATCCCGCGATAAAAAATTAAATATGGCGGAGGAAAAGGGATTCGAACCCCTGCGCCGCTCACACGACCTTCCGGTTTTCAAGACCGGTCCCTTCAACCAGACTTGGGTATTCCTCCATTCGCTTTTCTCCAGCGACAAGTTGATTATAGCATAATAATTTTTGTAATGTCAATAAAAATGAGAATTTTTTTAAAAAAATATCCTTTTTTAGCACATTAAATATTAAAAATAGCAACTTTTTCAAAAAAAAAGAAAAAACTCTTGCAAAACAAAAAAAAATGAGGTATACTCAAGAAGTCTTATGAAAAGACATTGGTGTTGCCCAAGTGGCGGAATAGGTAGACGCACAGGACTTAAAATCCTGCGAGATTTAACCCTCGTGCCGGTTCAAGTCCGGCCTTGGGCACCATAAAGAAATTAACAGAACTTAGTTCTGTTTTTTTTATTATAAAAAAAGAACAATTTTAATATTAATTATTGTTCTTATATTCAGATATCCACTCAGGAAGTTTTTCTTTTAATAAAGTAAATCCATTAGCATCTTTTTCTTTATTATCTTCAATTCTATAATCTAAATTCTTGATAGTAAGCTTTAATCTTTTATTATCATCATCAACATCAATTACTCTTGAAATAATTTCTTCGTCTAAACTTACATAATCAAAAACATTACGAACAAACTTCTCTGATATTTCAGAAATATGTATTAAACCAGTATATCCATCTTCCAATAAAAGAAATATACCATATTTTTCAATACCAGTTACTTTCCCTTTAACCATATCATTTATTTTATACTTCGACATTATTGCACCTCAGAACTAATTATACCACAACAAATTATTTACACAAAACAATTTATAAGATATAATTAAAAATGGTGATTACTATGAACGAAGAAGCAGACAAAGAAGTTGTCGAAAAAATAAAATCAAAACTAGATATTCTTAGAGGATACCTAGTATTAGATGGCGGAGATTGTGAATTTGTCAAATATCAAGATAAAATAGTATATATTAGACTTTTAGGACACTGTGCTCAGTGTTTAGCTCAAGATGAAACAATCAATAATGGTATTTACGCCGAATTAAAAGAAGAAATCCCAGAAATAGAAGGAGTAATTAACGTAACAGTTTAATTACTCTTTTTTTATCCAAGAAAACAGATAAATACCACACATTTTTTCTACCATTTTTAAGTATTCTTCATACTCTGTAATTCTATTCAAAACAATAGCTAATTCATTATTAGATTTATTATTTAATATAATATCACTCACTAAGTTAAAATATTTAAAAGGAAAACACATTCTAACAAAAATATATATTTTATCATTACTATTAATTCTATCTAATAAATTTAAAAATAAATTCCAATCATCTGTTAATCTTATATAAGAAATAATATCTTTATATTTACTATCCACCATAATATTCAAAGGATTATAAAAATCAATACTACTTAAAGAATCTAAACTTCTATGAACTAAGCAATTATTATTTCCATCATTAAAATAATTATTTTTAAAGTATAATAATAATTCTTCACTAATACCAATAAAATAATCAAAGCTATAATTAATTAACTTATTATCTGATAACTCAGTTACTTGTTTTTCCAAATAATCAATTTTCCTATACCAAAAATCTATCATATTATCAGTCATAAACTCTTTTGTAATAATATTTTTAGAAAAAAGTAATATATCATTTATATCAATATCTTCCAAAAAGCAATTTAACTTAAATAAAATATATGATTCTGAAATCAATTCTTTATTTTTATTAAAAACAAAGTCATGAATTTTTATTTTTTTAGCTTTTAAATAAACATAAAAATCATATGATATATTTAAATATTCAATGTCAAATTCATACTTCATAAAATAGTAATAAGAATCATTTATAAAAAAAACAATCCCATCTTTATATTTATCATATTCTTTTATTTCTATATCATAATATCTTTTCAAAATATTTATCATACTATAACATATGAAAAAAACTCCATTTAATTACTGGAGTTTTATTTTACATCATTATTTGTTTCAACAACAGTAGGTTGACTCATAGCTGTACTTAATGGTTTTCCTTGCATTACAGCAAAATTAGACATCATTGCCATCATTTGATCATTTAGTACTTTTTCTCTTTGTTCAAGCAAAGCTTCTTTTTCTTTAACTTGAGCTTCTCTAGCATATAAATCTCTATATACCTTTTCTTGAATTGTTTGGACAAGGTTTTTTACACCTTCCATAAACATTTCTTGAGCCGCCATTACAACCTCATCTAAACTTGCATCAGGATTAAAACTAGGTGAAGCATTAGTATCTATTTTAACTACCGGAGCTTCTTGAGCTTCATTAGCAATCTGTGCAGTAGGAACTGTAACAGAAGGTTGTAAAACTTGAACATTATTAGTCTCAGGAATTGGTGTTGACTGTGTATTAATAATTGGTTCCGTAGAAACAACTCCTATTTTTTTATCTTCTACGCTTTCAGTCACTATAACAGGAGTAGGACTTATAATACCATTATTAACCTGATTATTAGAAGCTGTCATTGTATTAACATTATCAGTAAGAGGTGGCATAATCAATGTATTTGGAACTTGAACATCATTGTTCAAAACAGGATTATTTATATCATTACTAGGAACACTAGGATTCATAATCGTTTGAACATTATTATTCATTTGTGATACATCAGCACTATTAACTGGAGGAACATTACCAGTTGGCATCATATTATTAGACATCATATTTGGTTGCATTACTGGTTCAACTGTCGGAGTAGGATTAACAATATTCTGCATCATTGGATTTCCAACATTATTAATCACACCTGCTCCCATGTTTACTTGAGATGTATTATCAACATTATTAGCTCCACCAACAGGAGGTACAGCATTAACAGCATTAATTCCCCCATTATTAACAGCACTATTTTGTAAAGCACTAGGATCAACTGGAGTAGCATTCACTTCAGCAATACCAGGAATTAATTCATCATCAGCATTCATTGATGACACACCATTTGTTGGGAAAATAGTTACACTCTGATTATTTTGTGGAGCTACACTTTGTTGATTTATATTATTCGTTTGATTTTGTAAATTATTACTTTGTGGTGGAACAATAATTCCACTTTTTTCAGCTGCCATATAGTTATCAATCATTTGTTTAGAAGCTGAAGCACTAACAGAAATATCTCTTGAATACTGACCATTAGCTTTTATGCTCTCAATAGTTGGAAAATATTGATAAGAACTAACACTACCAGATATCATCGCACGCATAATTGTTTTTATTGTTGACCATTCTTCATCAGTTGCAATTTTTTGTAAAACGCCATCAACAATTTCGCTCACATGCAAAACAGTGAGTCCATGAGGATCCACAGCATTTTCAGTTGTAATAATATATTTTTTCTCTGTATCAGGAATCATAAATACAGAAACAACATTAGAATTAATTGTTTCCCCAGATTCCTTCAAGATTGAAATCTTATCTGGCATTGCAATCCCTCTCTATTCTATTCTTATAACTTATTATAGCAAAATAAGAATATGTTTTCAATAACTTATTTTATTCTTTTTATTTGAAACCATTTGCAGCCATACGCACAATTATTTTCAATATATGTTTTTAACGTAGCTATATCATTTATTTTTTTACAACTCTTATTATTTGAATCATAAAAACCTTTTAATCTAAGTTTTCCATAAGCCCAATCACCAACAATATAATCAAAATTATCAAAATAATCTGTTATCTTTTCTGATAATACTATCTTATCAATAGCATCATTATAATCATTAATTATTTCATATTCTACATCATTAATTACTAACGTTTTTTTCATTACCATCACCCACTATATTATTTTTCTTTGCATATTCATATATTTCATAAGGATTATAAGCAACTAAAACAGCATAACTCTTTTGATAAAAGTTACTACTATTAGCTGTAAACAATAAATTACCAAATTCTTCTTTTGTTTTATCATCAACTTTTTCAACTTTATCCTTTTGCAAAAACATATCTATCAAATATTTTTGCAATAAATTAAAAAATTTATTTTTCTTTTTAATAGGTTTATTCTTTAATTTCTTATCAAAATTATAAAACTTTTCTATACATAATAAAAAGTTATCATATTCTTTTTTATCATACCCATATTTTAATAATTCTTTTTCAAAAGAAACAACATCACTATTTTCAAAAATACCTAATATTTCTTTCCCGTATATTAATATAAGCATTCTAATTATACTACACATAAAACTGTTATAGTCCAAAGAATTAACATTATCTTTTGACTTATTATATAATAAAAAAGCTTCACTTAATGCTTCATTTATAAAAATTTTATTTTCAGTCATATAATCACCTACTATATAAATAGTATCACAAATTAAATAATTTAACTAGATACAATTGATGTGGATTTTTCAATTGTTCCACCATAATAAGAAGGGATTCTCCCCATAACTACTTTAGAAGCTATTATCATTTCATAAGTATTACCAAATTCATAAAAACTATTAGGACTCATTAAATTATTTTTTATATTTATATTTAAATATAATTCTACTAAAACATTATTCATTCCATAATCCGTTACTCTAGTTTTAAACCCCATATCTATCTCACTTAAATACATAATTTTACAAGGTATTTTAAACCCTAAATTATCAAGTAACATATTATTTTGTGTATATCCAACAGGTATAAAATATATTCCATCATTAACAGAATCAAAATCAGTATTTATCTTCATACTAGAAACATTATCATATAAATAATTCATCCCATCACTCAAATACTTATATGCTATATTAAACTTATAATCTACTGATATTATCTCTCCTTCACTATTCGTATTTAAACTAATAATATCAAGCATCTCTTCATTTTCTAGTACTTCTTTATCAAATATATTATAAACATAATTATAAATGCTTTTATTAACATTCTTTTCTACTATATATTTAATATGGGGCAATAGTTTAATACCAATATATCTTATATTAAACCACGAACACAATATAATTAATATAATAGTAACATAATATTTTCTTTTATTTCTCTTCTTTAATTTCATATTTAATTATATGAAATTAAAAAGAACTATATTAAAATAGTCCTAAATTTAAAAAGTAATTTGCTAGTACAATACAACCAGCTATAAACGCAATAACAAGTAATATTATTATTATTTTTACTATTATTTTACCAACACCACTATCTTTTAAGTCATCAAAATCATCAAAATCATCCTGTTTAAATACAGTTGTGCTACCAATAAATGAATCATACATTTTATTTTCTTTTACTTCTTTTTGACTCTTTGATTCTGGCTTATCTTTCTGGTCTAATTCATCTAAAGATATAGCTTGTTCTTCATCAGATATTACTGGAATATCTTCACTCGTTTTATTATTATCTTCATCACTTACAATAGGAATAGAATGTGTTAGAGCAAGTTCATTTTCTTTTTTACTTTCTTCGATTAATTCTTGAACTAAGGCTCCCATTACCTTAGTATTTTCATCTTCTCCTCTTAAATCACTTAATATATCTAAAGGATCCATTTCACCAGTAACTTCTAACTTACTCTCATTTTCAATAAGCTCTTTAGCAGTTATAGTATCAATCAAATCATGTAATTTAGCTTCTTCTTTTTCCTTATTAGGAAGAGGTCTCCTATCATTAGGTTTTTCTTCAAACTCTAAAGACTTATCTTCAACTTCTTCTTCATTATTCATTATATCCAATGTTTTAAGAATATCATATTGCGTACTACGAACTTTTTTTAATCTATCTTCCTCATAGTTACTCTCTTTACTATCCTTAGCTTTTTCTAAGATAGCATTAATATCATATTCTCTTGTTTCATCTAAATTAATTTTAGGTAATTCTATTTCTTCAGTATCTCCAAAACTTTTATTTCTAGTATTTTCTCTATACTTTTCACTTAGAATATCTTTTATCTCATCAAGACTTATATTATCAGTATTTTCACCTATAACAGAAACATTACTATTTAAATCAAATTCTTTTAAATCTAAACTGCTTACTTCTTTGTAAAGATTTTGATTCTTTTTTGTTCTTGAAGATGAAGTAACAACATCGTTATCTAAATTATTATCATAGTATTTTTGCATTCTCGATTGCCTTGATTCCATTTTACGACACTCCTTATCATTATAATGATAACATAATTATTTATATTTTTAAAATGTTTTATTGCATTTTTTTATTATAGTTGATATTATTTTTAAAGGAGGAATTAATATGATAAAAGTTAATGAAACATGTGTAGGTTGTGGAGCTTGCATAGCTATGGATCCAGAACATTTTGATTTTAAAGAAGGTGTATCAGTTGCTATTTCTCAAGAAATAACTGATTCAGTTAAAGAAGTAGCTGGCGCTTGTCCTGTTGGTGCTATCGAAGTTACTGAAGTCGCTGAAGAAGTTGAAGAAACTAACAACGACATGCCAATGGCTGCTTAATAAAGCAACATAAAAGAGTTCTACTTTTTAGAACTCTTTTTAAGTTTCATCAATTCTCGTACTTCTTCATTACTTAAATATCTATATTCCCCAGATTTTAACCCCTTAACATCTAAGAAAGCTAATCTCTCCCTAGTTAATTTATTAACAGGATGTCCAATAGCTTCAAACATCTTTTTTACAATATGATTTCTTCCTTCTATAATAGTTATCTCAACCTTAGATTTATTCTTTTCTAAATCTTTCTTCTTTATTTTAACTCTTTTTGGTGTTACTTTAACACCATCTATAACTACTCCATCTTTCAATTCATATATTTCTTCAGTAGTCATAACTCCCTCAATAATAGCCAAATAAGTTTTTTCTACACCATTAGAAGGATGCATTAATATATTAGCAAACTCCCCATCATTAGTTAATAATAAAACACCAGTTGTATCATAATCTAGTCTTCCAACAGGATAGATTCTTTCTTTAGTATCAATTAAATCAGTAACAACTTTTCTCCCTTTATCATCACTAACACTACATATATAACCTCTAGGTTTATTAAGAAGATAATACTCTTTTCTATTTTGTTTATTTAAAGAAACACCTTCTACTACTATAGATTCATTACCATTTACTTTAGTACCTAATTCTGTAACTAATTCCCCATTAACATAAACTTGACCTTTAATGATTAATTCTTCTGCTTTTCTCCTAGAACAATAACCACTATTAGCTATAAATTTTTGTAAACGTTCCATATAAACCACCTGAACCTAATTATACAAAAAAAAATAAAAAAAGAGAAGTTTTCTTCCCGTTATCTTATAAAATAATAGTATATTAAAAATATTAATATTAAAACACCACCAATTATAATAGCTATATTACTCCATTTTTTCATATTAATAAATCTTTTATGATTATCTACCATCTCTTCTTCTGCACTATAATTTAATCTATCCTTTTCTCCATATGTAAAAACTTTTACAATTAGTATAAAAATAAAGAAACAAGCTAATACCTTTAATAATAAACTAAACTTTTCAACTATACCTTCTTTATCAAAGAATACTAACAAAGATAAAACACCAACTAATAAAAGAGATACTATAAAATTAACTATAATAGGTCTATTTTCTTTAGTAAAATCATATTTACATCTCACACACAATTTTACATTATTATAATTAATTTTCCCACATTTAGGACAACTCTTTCTTAAAGTATCTATGTTTTTTTTACATTTTGAACACTTTCTTGTTCCCTTTATATTTATAAATCCACAATAAGGACACTTTAATTGCTCTTTTTTATTCATTATTACCACTACCTTAATTAATTATATCAAAAAAATATTTTAGCTACAATCAAAGCTGTCATAATACCACAAAAATCAGCAAATAAACCAACTGCTAAAGCATACCTACTTCTCTTTATTTTAATACTTCCAAAATATAAAGCTAATACATAAATAGTAGTATCAGTTGCTCCCTGTATAATACTAGCCAAAAAAGAAGTAAAACTATCAACTCCATAATTTTGATATATTTTAGATAACATAGCCAATGATGCATTACCACTTATAGGTCTTAATATCATCATGGGAAAAATATCTTTAAACTTACCTCCTATTGTGTTTAAAAAGCCACTTCCAACAAAGATATTAACAGCAAAAATCATAGCTAGCATTACCGGTATAATTTCAACCAATATTCTAATTCCATCAATAGCACCATTTACAAAATCATCATATATATTTCCATTTTTTACAAACCCATAAATAATAATAACAATAACAATTAAAGGTATTATATAATTATTTAGCATTTCTCCTCCTAATAACATAATCTAATAATAATCCACATAATGTACTCATTGATGTTGCTATTATACTAGGTAAAATAATAGATGTTGGTGTAATACTCCCATATCCCATTCTTAATGCCAAAACAGAAATAGGTATAATAGTAACACCACTAGTATTTAATACCAAAAAAGTTATCATTGAATCAGTTGCTCGACCAGGTGTCTTATTTTCCTTTTCAAGTTCTTTCATTGCCTTTAATCCTGCAGGTGTCGCAACACTTCCTAATCCCAACATATTAGCAGCTATATTAGAAGAAACATACTCCAAAGCTTTATCACTTTTGGTATCAGGCATTATCATTTTTAAAAAAGGTCTTAGTATTTTACTAAACTTATTTAACAAACCACTTTCACTAGCAATATTCATAATCCCTGACCATAGTACTATCAAAGGACCTATAGTAATAATCATATCCCAAGTATCATAAGAAGTATTTAATATAATATCACCCATATGATTATTCCCACTACTAAAAGAATAAATAATTCCAATACTAATAAGTATAAACCATATTTTATTTATCATAAAATCACCATTTATTTAAAAATTCTATCAATTTACTTAAAAAGCTCTTATCTTTACTAACTACTGGTTTATTATAGTATAAATTTCTATAACCTAATACCTCTCCATTAAGTATAACTTCAACCTTACCAACAATACTTCCATCTATCTTGTAATCACCTTTATAAAAAGTAACCTTAGTATCTATTTTATCCCCTTCTTTTTTTATCATATAAAAGTCATTTCTTAATTCTACATTATCGCCATATCTTATATTTTTATCTAATACTTTTATTCTTTCATAGTTATTAAAATATTTATCATACAACAATTTATGATCATTAAAATCATTACCATCATTAAAAGTAACTACTATTAAATTCATAGTATCATTACTAGCTGTCGTAACTAGTGTCCGTTTAGCTCTTTCTGTATATCCAGTCTTACCACCTGTACAATATTTATATATACTTAATAATTTATTTTTATTAAACCAATGATATGTTTTCATGCTTGATTTAACTACTATCTCTTTAGTACTTGTTATTCTTCTATAATCACTATTTTGCATTGCATACTTAGTAAGTAAAGCCATATCATATACTGTCGAATAATTGGCACTTCCATCATTTTCTTCCAATCCAGAAGGATTTACAAATATCGAATTTTTCATTCCTATATTACTAGCCATTTCATTCATTAAGAAAACAAAATTATCTTTAGACCCCCCAACATGTGATGCAATTGCTAACGCAGCATCATTTCCGCTTCTCAACATCAAACCATATAATAAATCATCTAAAACCAATTCTTCTCCAACTTGAATATAAATTCCACTTCCATAAGCTTTTAATATATCTTGGTTAACTCTAACAATGTCTTCTAAATTACCATATTCTATGGCTGTAATAGCAGTCAGTATTTTAGTTGTACTAGCTATTAAACTTTTCTTATTTATATTTTCTCCTTCAAGAACTCTTCCACTATCCATATCCATTACAATATATGAACTTGCACTTATAGCTTTAACATAAAAAGGCAATAACGTCATTATTAAAAATAATACTTTTTTCATTGCATCACCTAAATTAATATATGAAAAAAAGAACTTTATTAGTCCTTTTTATTGTGAAATTTCATAAGTAATATAAGATTCATTTAAATCAACTTTTCCTACTATTCCATTAATAATTCCATTATCAGCATACTGCCACATACTATAATCTCCATCATATGTAGCTCTATCAATATATTGAGCATACCAAATTCCATAACCATCAAATTTATTTATATTCCAATGATTATTTAAAGCATTTAAATTTGTATAAAGCATTCCAATATAGCCATGTGCTCTAATATAATCTAAAAATTTAATAGCATTATTATTTATAGTCCTATCACTAACCCCAATAGTTCTATTTTCATTAAACATTTCAAAATCATAAACTACCGGATATATTATTTCATAATCTTTAATTAAATTAAGTACAAAGGTCGCCTCTTCTAGTACTTCTCTTTCATTTACTGCAGTTGAATAAAAATATACTCCTACAGGGATTTCTAACCTATTAGCTTCTTGAATATTATAATGAAATTTTTTATCAACATGTATCTCATCATTCGTAAGATTTCTAAATCCGCACCTAATCATTACATAATCAATACCTGTCTTTTTTACCTTCTCCCAATCTATATCACCTTGCCAAGAAGAAACATCAATTCCTTTAGATACTCTATCTACAAAAACTATGTTCAAAGGATTATAAATACTTTTATCCCTTTCTCTAATTTCTAATAAATATCCTTGTATCTCACTAAATTCCTCATTAGCTAATCTACTAGAATAACCTTCTTTAAAAACAGAAAATAATACAATAACAATAACAAGTGATAATATAGGTATAACAACTTTTTTATTTCTTAATAAAAAATTTTTCATAAAATCACTAGTTGTGTACTCCATAAAATCACTCCTAGACTAAATTATAACAAAATAAAAAGAATAATTATAGCAATTATTCTTAATATTCATAAATACCATGAATTTTTTCTAAATCTTCATTTGATAGTTGAGAAACATCCCAATCATTATCATTTTTAATTACTTTAAATTCAATCTCATATTCTTTTGTATCTGTTGCTTCTTTCATTTGTAATAATTTATAGTTTAAAAACTTAACTGCATCATAAACACCATTATCATCATTAAATTCTTCTTTATGTTCATTATAATATTCTTGAGCATTCATTTGTGCTTTATATAAATCCTTTACCTTTATTTTAGCTGTAACATAAGCAGTATCACCATCTATCATTTCATCTTTTAAAGTATAAGTTAAAGATGAATATTGAGTACGTAAAACTTCCTTATATGTTAATTTTTGCTCATCAGTTAAGTCTTCTTTATTAACAAATTCATTTAATTGATCCATAATACTATCATCTAATGTAATATATCTTTGTAAATAATCATCAACAGCTTGTTTTGGTGTCATTTCTTTGCCACATCCAATAATTAAGAAGCAACTAAATAATAAGATTAAACTTAATAATTTCTTTTTCATAAACATTCTCCTTTACTTTTATTATGCTCGTCACTTAACTTTTTATACATCTTGTGTTAAAATACCTATAAGAAAGAAGTGATTTTGATGAAAAAAACAATTTTAACAGGTCTAAGACCAACAGGAAATTTACATTTAGGACATTATTTTGGAGCTGCTCAAAATTGGGTTAAACTTCAAGATGATTATAACTTCTATTTAGAAATAGCTGATGTTCAAGCTTTAACAGATAATTTTAATAATCCTGAAAAAGTTAGAAAAAATGTTAAAGAAATTACAATGGATTTACTTGCAATTGGTTTAAATCCTGAAAAAGTAAACTTTTTTATTCAATCTAAAATACCAGAAATAGCCGAATTAACAGTTTTCTATTCAAATTTAGTCACAGTTGCAAGATTACATAGAAACCCTACCGTAAAATCAGAAATAGCCCAAAAAAAAGAATTATTTGGTAATGAAGGGGAAAGTATTACATATGGATTCTTAGGCTACCCTGTCTCACAAGCCGCTGATATAACAGCTTTTAATGGTGAATTAGTCCCAGTTGGAGAAGATCAATTACCTTTAATAGAACAATGCCGTGAAATAGTTCGCAAATTTAATAGTATTTATGGTGAAACTTTAATAGAACCAGAGCCTTACTTATCTGAAAATAAACGTATCAAAGGCTTAGATGGAAATGATAAGATGGGCAAGAGTTTAGGAAATGCCATATATTTAGTAGATGATGAAGAAACAATAAAGAAAAAAATAATGGGCGCAGTAACTGATCCAGATAAAATTAAAAAAGATGATCCAGCTAATCCAGATATCTGTATGGTTTACTATTATCATAAATTAATTAATAACGAAGAAAATCTAAATAATATTTGTAAAGAATGCAAAAAAGGTGAACGTGGATGTGTTCAATGTAAAAAAGAATTAATTGAAAAAATGAATGAATTCCTTAGTGATATTAGAACAAGAAGAAAATACTACGAAGAACATCCTGAAATAGTAGATGAAATACTAAAAACAGGAACAAACAAAGCAAAAGAATTAGCCAAAGAACAAATGAAAAAAGTAAAACATGCAATGAAGATAGATTATTAATATAATCTATCTTTTTTTAACAAATATAAACCAGGTATTAATAAATAAAATTCCCATGTTTTAAAAATAATCCTTATATATTCTAATAAACTACATCCGTATATAACCAAATTAAAATAAATAACCACAATAGTTAAACTAATACTGCACAAAAATATTCCCACAAAATACATTAAATTTTTTATTATCATATAATATTCTATTTAAAAAAATAAAAAATAGAATATTATAGGTGATAACATGATTAAATATATTATTATTTCTATAATAGGAAGCATAACAATTTTACTACCTATATCATATTCAACACACATCTTCATATATAAAAACATTTTTAATACTAACATATTCAGTAATCAATATACAATTAATATAGTATTTCTATCAATCCCAATATCTTTATTATATATCTATAAAAAAGACATCTTCAAATATTTATTATTGCCAATAAAAAATATAACTACTAAAAACAAATATAAAAAGAGCATAAATAATATATACTATTTCTTAATAACCTGTATTTTATCAACAATAATATTATTATTTATTCCTACATTAAAATTAAGTATTAATAACACTCCAATATATCTATTTATTCTAAGTATTATAATTATTCTTATAAATAATAAAAAAGGTAACCGAAAAATAAATGATTTAAATATCAAAGACACACTAATCTTTAGTATATCTCATATTATAAATATCATCCCTACCATCTCACCATTATGTAGTAATCTTCTAATATCAAAAGCATTAAAATTTAATAAGACTCTTTCAATTAAGTATTCACTTCTAACCCTAATACCTCTTTATATTTTAAAATCTATACCAATAATCTTATATCTTATAATTAACACTAATTACATACCATATTACATTCTAATTATATTAATATCTACAATTATAAACATATTCATTATTAATTATTTAAAAGACCTTTATTATAACAATAAAATATATAAACTAAGTATATACTTATTTATCCTAGCTATATTCTTACTATATTGGTTCAGATAAAAAGAAGTTTTATTAAACTTCTTCATTATCACTATAATCTAATAATCCTACATCAACACTATTAATAGAATCAAATCTCTTAGTTATTTTTTCAGTAGTAATATTTATATCTTTTATATCCTTAGTTACAGTATCAATACTTCTTGATAATTTATCCCAACGCTCACGATACTTAACAAATTCCCTACTTAATTTGTTCAATTCAACATGAATTACTTTTGCATATTTATCTCTTTCAATATTTTTTAATATCATTTGAATAATTGTTAAAGTACTCATTAAAGTTGTCGGACTGCAAATCCAAACCCTCTTTTCGAAAGAATACTTTAGTAATTCAGGATGATAAGCATTAATTTCTGCAAATATAGCTTCTGCAGGTAAAAACATTATTGCTTCTTCTGAAGTCTCACCAGGTATTATATACTTACTACTAATAGCATCGATATGTTTTTTAACATCACTCTTAAATAATTTCATTGCATTATCTCTTTCACTCTGAGATAAAGTTTTATCAGTCATTTTTTCAAAATTTTCTAAAGGGAATTTACTATCTATACAAATAGTACCTAATGGCTCTGGAGCAAATAAAATAGAATCAGCAATATATCCATTACTCATAGTATGCTGCACATCATATACTGTTCCTTTTTTATCACCAAATACACTTGTTAAAATATAGTTTAAATTTACTTCTCCAAATATACCTCTAGTTTTTTTATCCGTTAATACACTTTGTAAGCCAACAATTTCTGAAGATAAACTATCAATCTTTTTTTGTGCTTCATCAATTTTTGTCAATCTTTCTAATACGCTATTAAATGTTTTATTAGTTTTCTCAAAATTTTGATCAATACGTTCATTAACTTTTTCATTAATTAACAATAATTTCTGCTCGATTTTATCATTTAATTTATTAAAATCTTCAACTAAAAATTTATTAATATCAAACTTAAAATCAGCTAAATCACTACTAACATTTTTTTCCAACTTACCTAATCTTTCAACAATATCTTTATCATCATCTTTTTTTAATAAAATAAGTATTGCTAAAACAATAAGTATAATTAATAAAACAAAAATAATATAATCTATCATAAAAACCTCTCATCTAATTCAAATTTTTTATTAACCACCTTAGCAATTACATAAGCAATCACTATTAGTAAAATAACTTTTATTAGTTCTAATGGATTTGTTAAACACTCAACTAAATTACAGCCAATATATCCCCAAAAAATAACTACAAATATTTTACCTAATATTAAAGCATACAAATACTTTTTTAATGGAATATTAGATAAACCAGCTCCTACATTAATAAAGAAAGATGGCATAAAAGGTATTGCAACAAATAATACTAATTTAACAAATGTTAAATTATCAATTAATTTATTATATTTTAATATTATTTTATGATTATTAATTTTCTTTTGAAAAAAATCATGAAAACCTTTCCTACATAAATAAAAAGTTAAAAAACTACCAATTGTCGTACAAATCCATGAAACAAAAAAACCAAAAAAAGACCCTAGAACTAACATATTAATTGTTATAAAAACAAATAATGGTAAAAATGCCAATACTCCCTCTAATACAATCAAAATTGAGCTAAAAATAGGTGCCAATATTCCCATACTCAAAAGAAATTCATTTATTATCTCACTTAATTCATTAAAATAACTCATATACATCACAACTAAATTATAGAATAATAGCACCTAAAAAACAATTGTTCTATTATAAATATTTAAAAACTTTACTCTTTATATACTAATGTAACATCATAACCATAAAAATCTAGTATATTAACAGCTTTCTTACTCTTAATTCCGCCATTACAATATATATAATATTTCTTATTTTTATCTAATAATTCTTTATGATTTATCAATAAATCTTCATAAACAATATGTATAGAATTATCAACAACTTTACTATCATTATAATTAATATCTATAAATATCCCCATATTACTATTGTAATCTTTTAACAATATCTTTTTCATATTATCACCCAATATATTTTATGAAAAAGAAAAGATGATGAACATTATTCATCATCACTAAAGAAATCATCAAAGAAAGCATCATCAGAAATAGCATTACTACTATTTATAACAATTTTATCAGGATCAACGTTAACATTTGTTTTTTCATCAACTGACTGTTCCTTAGAAACATTTACTTTTTCATCCACCTTTTCAGTTTTTATAGGTGAATTATAAATATTATATTCATTTAATTTATTTGCAACATTATCAAGCTTATCTTTTGATATTTCAATACTATCAACATACTCGGTTGCATCTTTTCTTTCCTCTACCATTTCTTGTTTAATATTCTCCATTATATTAGGAACACTATTATAAATATTATAATCAGAATTCTCAGTTGTTTTAACAACAGTACCACTATTATAATTAGGATGAATAATCGATGCATTTTCAACCTTAGGTAATACATCAAAGCCTAAGTCAACCTCATCGACAGGACTGCTTGTAGCAACAGCTATATTAGACTTTTCATTACCAATAGAAATCTCATTAGATTTGTTATTACTTGGAGAACTACTATATATATTAAAATCATCTACATTAGTTGAATTATATTTAATTGTATTTCCTTTAATATTAGATTGTGAAAGTCCAATATCAAATTCATTAGTATCATCAAGTTTCTTAAAATTATTTAATTCAACTGGTTTTACATCTTTAACATTCGATTCATTTTTTTCAGAGAATATATTAAAACCATTAATTTCTTTATTAATATCTACATTTGTACTAGAAGGTGCATCATCAATAACTAAATTACTAGCAGTTGAAACACTAGGCATTTCAATATCTTTTGGTTTAGACACTTTATCAATAGAAAAATCAGATTTATCTTCAGTTCTATTATTATCTTTTAGTTTAGCTTGTTCTTCTTTTTGACGCGCTTCTTCTGCATCCAATTCCGCAATTTTCTTATCGATATCCCTCATCATTGCATCTAAGTCGATTCCTCCACCTAGACCACCAAATAAACCACCACCATCGCTCTTTGGAGCACTTCCAAAAGGACTAGATGAATTGTCATTAAATGGATTACTACTTAATGCACTATCAGAGAATGGATTACTAGAAAAAGGATTATCAATCGAACCTTTAAAAGGGTTTGAACCACTACCAGCACCAGGTAACTCTCCTCCCTTCTCATTCAATGAATTCTTTATTTTCTCACTCTTTTTCTTTTTAGTGAATTCTTTAACGTCAAAGTACTGAATTTCCTTCTTTTCTCTTTCTGGATATACAGCTTCTACTTTAGGATGTCCCCAATCCATTTTAAAATTCGGTGTATATTTAGTCTTAAAAGGTGATAAACGCCATCTTATTATAATAGCTTCAAATAATTTCAATTTTTGTAAATCAGTAACAGTAACAAGTGGAGTTGAAGCTGTCTTATCTTTATCACTAGATTTAACTTCACCACACATTTTACTTATTTCTTCAAGAGCTGCTAATTCAGTAGATATCAAATATACTAAATTACCACAATTACCTTTTATAGTCTCAGCATCCTCATTACCATAAACACTCTTTAATTGAGCAAAATTTTGAATAATAAATGTAAATCTTATAGCTCTTGAACGAGCAGCTGTAACCATTGTTGTAACATCTTTTAAAGGTGGCATATTAGCAAACTCATCTAAAATAAAGTTTGTTCTAAAAGGTAACTTACCACCATTTTGCTGAGCAACATCTATTAAAGTTTCATAACATTGCTTTATAAAAATTGTAGCAAGACCATGATATGTAGTTTTTTCATCATGTATTATTATAAATACAGCTGTTTTTTCTTTTCCAATATTTCTCATATCAAAATCGCTATATGATAACATTTCAGATAAGTTTTCACGCGAAGCAAACAATCTTATTTTTTGTCTAAATACAGATAAAATTCCACCCTTTGTTTCAGTAGGTGAATTAATTGTATTAGAAGCAAAAACATAAGCATTAGAAGCTTCACCTTTCAAAGTAAAATACTCTTTAATATAATTACTAGCAGCAAACTTATCTTCTCCAACGGTGCTCATAAGATTTATAGAATTTAAATTTATTTCTTCGGGTTTTGCATCTTCAAATAATCCTAAAGACAAACCAGAAAAATAGTCTGCAGCAGATTTTTCCCAGAAAGGATCTCCAGATTTATTATTTTGATCATACAAAATATTTAGAGCAACGTCATCAAGCAACTCTGTTGCTTTATCATAATTACCATCTTTATAATATTGATAAGGTAAAGTAAGAGGATTCCAAGCATTACCATTTTGTGGCTCACGAAAGTTTAAAACAACTACATTATAACCACGTTCTTTCATATAAACACTTGCTGCTTTATAAAGTTCTCCTTTAGGGTCAGTAATAATCATACTTTCGCCTTTTTTTATCAACAACTCAACCATTGGTTCAACAATTGTTTGAGATTTACCAGAACCAGTAGAACCTATTACCAAATTATGATATTCACCATTATCAACCCATAATTTTTTTCCATCATTAACAAGAGGAATACCGGCAACATTGGTTTCTTGAGACAATGGATCAACAACTTCTACTCCCTTATCAGTCTTTATTTCTCTATCCTTAGCCCATCTAGAGTAACCTTTTTCTTGTTTCTCACCTATTTCAAATCCAACACCCTTTTTACGTTCAAAAACAAACGAAGAAACACTACTAAATATTAAAACAATAAAAATAATAAAAAGTACTAAAGTTGCACCTAAAAACTCAGTAAGTCCAGGAATAGGATTTAATCCATAAAAAGCACCTGTCTTACCTAAATAATTAATATTAGTCGTAATAATAGCGCATAAATATAATAATAAACCTGCAAATATTGCAAAAATTCCTAAATCTTTAGGAGAAATACGAAATTTCATGGATAAAATCACTCCAAATCTAAATATATTATACTACATAATAATACAAAAATAAAAGGAAATAAACCTTTTATTTTTTATTCACTTTTCGAAACTTTAAAAAGCACCAAGAACAACATTAGAAAAATAATAATAGCACCAAACAAAATAACAAATGGATACTTATCTATAAAAGATTTATCATCCTTTTTACTACTATCTTTCTCATTAATAGTTTCATTTAAACGATCATTTTCATTATTATTATCATTATTATTATTATTATTATTATCATTATTATTTACAGAATTATTATCACTAGAAGAATTACCATTATTTGAATCTCCATTTGAAGAATTATTATCAGAAGAACTCGAATTATTTGGATTATCTAACAACATATATATATTCTTTTTAGTAGTTCTATTAAATATCCAAGTATAAACATTACCATTTACATAATCAGCATTACTCTCTTTAACATTATAAGAAGGAATAATATTTATTTTAACACTATCCAAAGAAGAATAAGCATTAAAACATTGTAAACCACCACTGTCTGTTGAAATTACTATTTCCTCATCCATATCACTTTTTCTTAAATTAAAAGATTTAAATGAAGTCTTTACAGAACGTGCTTTTTTATATTCATCAAAAGTATATTTATAACTATAATTAATTTTATATCCATTAACGTTCTGAGTAACATTTTTATTATAATAAGAAACTTCCTCATTTTTTACATCGGGTTCAATTTCACTAAATATATCATCATAAAATACAGGAACATAATTATAATAATTGGTTGACGAAGTATCATTTATCGTTATTGTTTCATTTATTCCATTTTCACCAATATTAATATTAACTTCAGCACTACAACCTGTAAGAACAATTATCACTAAAAACAACATAATTATTTTCTTCATTAGCTTTTACTCCTTACATTTGATTCTGTATAATAGCCTTCCATATCTACACCCCAATATCCGCTACTTCCAAACGATCTCCTAACAAAAAGAACTCCATAATCATAACCAGCAGCCTCAGCACATATATACTCCTTACTTTCTTCATCTATTGCAACAACCAATACAACATGACCATCTGATTCTAATAAGTCACCCGGTTGAACAACAGCACTACCAGAACTTAACGACACTCTTCTTGCTCCACTCAAATATTGAAAATTACTAGCTAAGTTTTGACTTATATTAAATCCACCATTTTTAATTGCCCAAGGAACAAATCCAGAGCAATCAAGACCACATCGATCATAAACACGACCATTAGCAGATGTTCTACACTCAGTACTGCCCCAATATCCTAAAGCTCCAACAACTACACCATCAGCGTGACCTCCACCCCAATAATAAGGAACTTTAACACCATAATTATCACCTAATTCACCAATAAGTGTTACAGCAGCAGCAACAACTCCAGCTCTAGTACCATATCCAGCATCATCAACATTACTAGCAATTAACTCGTTAAATTCTTCCAAACTACTACCATTACTACTTAAAAAACTTTCCAAAGACTGATTTAAAACTGTATCGTCATCAGATGTTAATGTATAATCTCCATAATCAAAATGGCCAGAATAACTACATTTTGAACTAGCAATATTAGATGAACCATATACTTCATTAAGTATTTCTACATAATTATATCCTTCTGCAGGCATAGAAATAAACTTTTCAGTTTGAGGAGCCTTATAACCAAGTTTTAAAACATCACCATTTTCATCAAGTAATACTTCCCCCATTACTTCTTCAGCAATACCCTCATAACGAGCAATTTCTTCTTCACTCAAAGCTGTTTTCCAAATCGTTCCATTAGCTTCAGCTTCAGGTCCATATAAACTTGGTTTTCCATCTCTTAATTCAGTATAAATATCCTTAGTATAATCCCAATAAACCTGATCATTTGTACAAGCTCTCATACGGAAAGTATTAGTTTCCGCATTATAACCAAAAAAACAATTATCAGGATTACTTGGACACATACCTAAATGTCTAGTTAAAGTAAAATTACGTACTGCTATTATCTGCGCCTTATATGTATCATCATACTCATGACCAGGCCCAGCTTCTGCCAAAGTAACACCCAAAACATATTTTTCAAAATCTATTACATCAAGAACTTCATAACCACCAGCCTCAGAACCATCACAATTAATTAATTCGACCTTAGCATTCTTTATTTCAACATTACCATTACTAGATAAACCAGACAAATTATAAGTACAAGTTTTCTTACCCTTGCCTAAAGACCCATCCGATAATAAAGATAATAATATTAAGATAAATAAAATAAAAATAATCGCTGCAATTTTAAAATAAGGACTAGAAGTAATAGAAGCCATTGCATTATTAAGTAAATCTCCCATAAATGAATTATCGTGTTCAGAATTTGTCCCATTATTTCCATCCGAAAACTCATTATTCGCCTTGTTAAATATGTTTTTTACGCCGCCCTTAAACTTATTCTTTAAACCAGACATAAAATTTCCACCAAGTTTAGAGCTTAATCCTCCTTTTAAACCACTAGAAAGAGATTTAGAATTTTCAGAATTAACTTTATTCTGATGATCTAAATTACGTCTTGCATTCTTAGTCGAATCAGAAGGTTGTACTTGATTTTTATTATTTCTTCTTAAAGCACCATATCCATTACCAGTAGAATCATTACCATTATTACTATTATTTTGAGAATTACTAGTCTCATCATTTTTTCCACTTTTATTTTTAGTAGCATTATCACCTTGATTACCACTAGTTTGATTATTATTTTGCTCTTGTTCTTTCTTTTTTTTATCTATTTCATCTAAATCATTACTTTTTTTATCAGATTTTTCTTTATCATCTGACTCCTCACCATTTTTATCAGATTGATTGGTGTCATCTTTTTTTCCCTGACGACGAGCTTCCCCAGGTACATTTCGATTAACTTGATTATCCGTATTTGAACCCGAATTAACCGCTGGTTCAACACTATCACCATCATTTTGTGGTACCTGTGAATCTCCATAATCTTTGCCAATATCAGGAGCAGATTCCTTATTATCAGAAAGTTTATCATCATCCTTCTTTAAACCATTATCAGGTTTATTTAAAGAACTATTTCGTGGGCTATTGTTATTAGCATAACCATTAGTACCCGAATTATAACCTTGAGCTCCTATTGAAGTTGCAGGACGACGTTCAACTCCTTTACTAGCACCAGACTGTTTTTTAACGGAATCTTGTAAAGAGGAATTAGCTAAATCATTATAATCATTTCTTGCATTTTCAAAATCTCGTTGAGCTTCCGATTTAACTTGATCGGCATTCTTTCCCTCACTATTTACCACATCAATAATTTTTTGAGACATAATACCACCGTCCAACTATAAAAAGTATAACATAAAGAAAGAAAATAAAAAAGCTGTTAAACAGCTTTTTAAAAAACTACAATCCACCACCTGTACCAAAAGAATCTAATTCTTCTTGCGTACATAAGATATGAACTCTCATACGTCTACTACCACAAACAAACAATGCTTCACCTTGATTATAATACTTAATACTATCAATTTCACTTTCATTCAAATCAATTAATAATGCTAAATCCTCAGTAGCTTGTTTTTTCAAGCCCATTACTAAATAATAAGAGGCATTATCAAATATAGCTTTTCCATGTACTATAACATTAGGAGCAGCAAAATCAGTAGGTTGTTGAGTAATTATAATAGTACCAGTATTATATTTACGTGCACGTCTTTGAATCTGTGCTAAGAATTCAGCACCCAATTCATTTCTTGTAGATAAAAGAACATGAGCTTCATCAACACATAATACAGTAGTTAGCTCTTTATCTAAACTTAATCCCCAAGCATATTTTAAAATATTAAAGAATAAAGCATTTCTAATATTTTCATCAGCATTCATTAACTCTCTAATATTAAATACTATTATATTACTATCGATATTTAAAGTAGTATGCCCGCAAAAATAATACCTTAATTCTCTAGTTAATGGTCTAACCTTTAATTCTAGTCTTTCCATTACATCTCTTTCTCTAGTCTTATCAGGCATTGAAAGCAATCTACCTTTTATAGTAGCATAAACATCATCGAACGTTGGGAAATCTTCTGAAGTTAACTTACTAAAATCAGTATCAAAATCAATTTTATAACGTTTATAAGTGTCTTGTACTACTTCACTAAACATAGCTAAAACATCATCTTCAATACTAGGTGTTAAATACTTCATAAAAGCTTTCAAAGATTGTAAAGCTCTTGTTAAAACAGTATAACCTAACCCCTGATCAAGTTCATCTTGATCAGCATCTGGAACTACTTCAAGTGGATTAATCATACCAAATTCTCCACCTTTACCTAAATCTAAGAAACTTCCGTTGACATTTTTACACATATCTTCAAGTTCCCCCTCAGGATCAAGACAAATTACCTTATAACCATTTCTAATATGACTTCTTATTAACAATTTAGCAGCAGTAGATTTTCCTGAACCAGAAGTACCTAAAATAATCATATTAGCATTATTCCTATTATGTTCTTTCTTTATTTTAAATAAGAATTGATTAAATAATATAACACCACCAGAGAAATCTACACCTAATAAAGTAGAATCACCAGGATCTTTTATACTATCAAAAACAAAAGGATACATAGCAGAAATAGTAATTGATGGAATTGGTGTACCAATTCTATTTTCAATATCTTGTTTAGGAAATATAGGTATAATAGATTTTAAAACCTTTTCTTGTTCAAACATTAAAGATACAGCCTTCATTCCTAAAGCATCTATATAACTTCTAACTTGCATTTTTTTCATTTCTAGTTCTTCTGGATTATCAGCAGTAACCATTATATGCAATTGAAAATCAAAAATTCTTGCCTGAGTAGCAGCTAACATAGAAATAAAGCTTTCCAATGATTCATAATCTTGTCTAATTCTTTCTTGAATTGTTTGATCTCTCTCAGATTGATAACGCATTTTTAAATCAGCTATTTCTTTATTTAACATTGACTGTAATGTTGAAAACTCAATTGGTATATGTTTCGCAACAATTTTAACACCAGATATATTAGTTAAATTTGCTAAAAAGCCAGGATTAATAAACTTAGGATAACTTATAACCGTCAAAATAGTTGCATATTTACCACTAATTATAAAATCCATTGGTTTAAATTGTAAGCCCTTAGGAGCGATTTCACTTTTTATATTCATATTATACTCTCACCGTCCCAAAAGAAGTAGTCATTCCACCATTTAAGAAATTATCTAAAATCATTCTCAAATCAGAATTAGATACCTGCGTAGAATTAATTGATGCATTCGCTAAACCAGCAACTAAATTATGTAATCTCTTTTGAACTATTTCTAATTTTTTCTCCTTGAATAAAATAAAGTATTCAGTATCAACAACATTATACTCTGCACCCATAAAAGCATTAGCTTTATTAATATCTTGAATAATTAATTTTCTAATCGCTCCATCTGTGCATCTTTGATACAATAATTGCAATTGAGATAAATATAGGTTAATATCAACCGGTCTATCTGCAACAACTAACCAAAATTCATAATCAATCATATTGTAAAAATTTTGTAAGTTAAATATTACATTTTCTCTTTCTCCAGCATCCAAAATAAAGATGTTTTTAGGAGCTACCTTAATACCAGTTACATAATAACCATTATCCAACTGAATCATACCATTCATTATATTCTTTATAGGTACCCAATCTTCAGTCCATTTACTAGTTTGCTCAACTGATACATTTCCTTGACTTTGTGTGGGAGTTTGATTAACTCTACTTGCCTCTATTATTCCCATATTTTACACACCAACCTCTCCAATAATATTTTTTTCTTCCAGTAGAATACTTATATATATTTCCAATTAAAGTCATAACATTATGATAATTTGGAACAGGAGCAACCAAAAATGAAGCAATTATAGCAGGAGAAGCCAATCCCAACATTACCATCAAATTGTTCGACTTAACCAAACATAATAATAATACAGAGAAACCAACTCCAAACAAGAATACCATTAAATCAAAGCCGTTGAAGAATCCCAAAATCAATTGAGATTTCTTCGAATTGGCTGGTATTAAAAAGTTATTATTATTCATATATCACACAAACCTTCCTTCTATTATTTCTTTCCTGACTTAGCATCTTCCATTTGACGTTTTCTAACAACTTTATTTTTATATTCAGGACCATTGACAATATTAGATTTACCCCACTTACCAGCATCTCCAGCTACTGATGTAGAAGTCTCAGAATCAGCTGATCCTCCAGCAGCTATAGTCTCAAATATTTTAGTTAAGAAGAAATCATTATTTTTATAATGCTCTCTAGGTGCCGCAGTTTGATCAGTCATTACTTCAGTATCGTAGTAAGTATTACCAGAAGGATCTTGCCTTGTAACTAAATTAACTTTTTGTCCATCTTTATTAACCATTACATATTCTCCACTAGTAGCACTACCTTGAACTGTATCAATCTGATATCTAACACTAAGAGGCTTACCATCAGCACCTCTAATAGAAACATCTTCCACTTTGAATGCAGTATTTTTAGTAAATACTTCATCTGGTATAAATCCACCACTAAGAGCTGAAGCTCCAAAATTTTGAGAAATAATCTCCCCAAGAGTCATCTCAACTTTACCACGTTTATCAATTTTAAATCTGTCACTTTTATATTTTGATATAAAATCAGCATTTTCTTGGAAGAATGGTGTTAAAATACCTAAAACTCCTGCATCTCCTTCAGCAGCTAATTCAACAATAGCTCTATCTTGTGCAGCTTCTCTTGCTTTCTTAGCAGCAGTTCTCATATTAGAAAGTTCATTAACTTTTTGTCTATATTCATCATCACTCAACGTATACATACTACGTAATCTTGCTGCTTCAGCTGTTTTTTCAGCATCAGTAGCAGCTTGATGAGTAGCTAAGTATTGTGAGAATGCAGCTTGATATGAAGATTGATCAAATTGTTCAACTTGACGAGAATTTAATTCTTTTTCATAGTCCATCGCAGCTTGAACATAAGATTTCTTAGCAGTTTTATCTCTTAGTTTATCCTTTAATCCATCAAGACTTCCCATAAATTTAATTTTAGCTTCTTCCTCAGCTGTACTAACAGAACCAGTAGACCAAGAATCAAGTTTGTTGTAAATTTTTGTTTCTATAGATCCCATAGCAGTAGATTCATTAATACGTCGATGTGCATCATTCATTCTTTCTTGTGCTTTTGCTTGAGCTTCAATATCACCATTAGCTACTGCAGTATTAAATTCATTAGTAGCATTTTCGTAATCTTTTCTAGCAGCAGCCAATTCAGCCTGTCTTTTATCTCTACTATCACGCTTATCTGTTGCTCCTTGAGCAGATCTTTCACCAACATTTAACATATCATGTAAAGTCATAGCGGGTTTACGATTAGGTCCAGGTCCAAATTGATTAAATGCAGCTCTAGCAGTACCAGAACCAAAACCAGCAACTGCGGAACGTGCTTTAGACATAAAACTTTTATCTTTATTTTCTGGATTTCTCCAGTTACGAACAGCTGAAGTAACACCTGCGTAACCAATACCACCAGCAGCAAAAGCTCCACCTTCTGCTAACTTTTTACCAATACCTAATTTCATTGAACCTTTTTCAATATTAAGAGATTGACAAATAATATCAGGTGCACTCTTGGCAAAAATTAATAAACCTAGAATTAATAGTGCTAAAGCAAAAAACTTCTCACCGTTACTTAAAGACGCATTTCCCCATAACGAACCAACAGAAGAAAATAAATCTTGTAAATGACAAATAACAAAAACAACAATATAAACAACAGAAATTCGAATAAATACTTCCAAAAACGTTGAAACAACATTCTTCATATACTTACTAAAATTATCTTTATACTTAGGTAAAACCTGCATAATAAGCGGTATAGGAGCAATAATCTGGTAATAAGCCAACTTAGCAGCCCTAATACCCATATCAATACTAAATGATCCAAAAGCATATAAGGCAAATGCTCCGCACAATGTTGAAACGCCCCACATATACTCAATTTCCCCATCTTCAATAATATTATCAATAAATATTAAAAAAACATGAAAATTACCAGTACCAGCAGCAGAAGCATAAGCTTGTTCCAAGGTAATGTTTCCACCTAAAGCTTCAATTTGACCTGCTTGTTCAATATCACCATTAATGGAATTAGCACACAAATAAACAGCCGCACCACCTATCAAGAAAAAGCCAACTCCACCAGAAGCAATTCCAGCAATAATAGAAGCAGCAATACCTGCCGCACAAGCAAGACCAGTTGCAATAGCAGAAATAGTATATTCAGTAGAGCTAGATGTGATTTCAGAAGCATCATACCCTTCCATAGGATGAAAAAAAGCTTGCCAAATACTAGTAGCAGCTACAGCACCACCTATATTCTTAATCTGTTCATCGGGATTACCAGAAACACCATTAACTTCAATATTTTCAGTATTTTGAATTCTAAAGAATACTTTACCTAAAACATCATTCTCCAAAAAAAGTCCTTGTGCTTGATATAAAACATTAAACAAAACAGGAGTTATAGCAAGTCCAATAACTGCTATAACTACTCTTTTAACAATTCCAGAGCCACCAGCTCCTTTAATTGCATTATCAGGATCAACTATTGCTTTTAAAACAGCATACGACAAAACAAAGAGCATCAAAACACCAATAATGATATAAATTCTATTAGCAATCTCATAATAAACATCAGATGATAACAATCTTGCACTCGCAATAGCCATAAAGATTTTATAAGCTGAATTGACTAATCCGTATATTATAACATCCAATGTCATAATAATACCTAAAAAAACTTCTGATACAAAATCGCCTATACTCAACAATAACATAAAAAACAACGCCTTTCTATTCTAATTAATTCCACAAGTACCATACCATCCAAGTAATGGAAATATAAAATTAACTAATAATGGAATAAAAAATAAAATCATAGCAAAAACTATTCTCTTACCAGTTGTCTTAGTCGCTTTAAGTAAAGCATCTTTATCCTGACCGGCTGCAGCTTTAACAAAATCAGAAATTGACAAAACAATACATAAAATAGGCCCAGCATATTGTATAACAGTTAAAATTTGTTGTAAAAAATACGCAACAGAAGTATCATCTTTAGGATCACCAAAAATAGCATCACAACCAGAATCATCTAACCTATATATAACTTCACTACTATATGCTTCAACATATTCAGGTTTTACAATAAAAAAAGTACAAAAACACAAAATTAATACTAAAGTAATTTTTTTAAACATAAAAAACACCTCTATTCATAAAAATTATAACATAAAAAAAATGATATTTAAACAAATATCACTTTAATTATAAAATTTTATTAATTAGCAACCATTAGGGTTAGTTATACAAGCTTCACAGATTGAATAATCACCATCAGAATTAAAACCATCAGCTAATGTAAAAGCAAAACCTACAATAGTTGGTACAAAGAAAATTACTACACCAGCAAGAATTCTCATACCTAAAGATTTTGCAGCTTTCTTAATTTCATCATCTTTACTTGCAACTACTGCTTTTCCTAAATCAATCATACCAAAAATTATAATTAATAGAGGAATAACAATTTTAAAAACGCTTAAAATTTTACCTACTAAAACCCAAATTGATTTTGTTTGTGAACAAAAATTAACTGCAGCTAATAAATTCATAAAAAACATCTCCTTCATTCATACTATGATTGTATTAAAAAATATAAAATATGTCAAGTTTTTCTTCTATTCCTTAACAATACCAAATAACCTTGCAGCCCTACTATTATCTCCTACAGGTCTATTCTTATCAAAGCCTAATTTATTAAGCAATTCATCTAAAACTCTATGTTTATCCTTTTTATCATCAAGTGGCGGAATATTGTGAAAAACACTACATCCAGCTTCACTTTCAAAATCTCTAATATCAGAAGCATCTAACAAACTCTTATTTAAAACAATCTTCATACCTCTCATCTTATTTAAAATAGAACGATCTTTTCTTATCATTTTATTTAAACGTAAAGTAGAAGGTTCAATTAAATATAACATTTCTGTACAATTAGCTTCTTCTGCGCTATCATTAATATCAATTAAAATAACATTATAATTATTAACAGGATTATTAATAATAGATGATAACTCCTTACTACTAACACTTCTTAAATCAGAATCATTAAAATATAAGAAATCATTTTTATCTAACTCTAATCCCAAAACAGAATAATTTTCAGACAATTGCTTCTTTAACATATAAATCAATGTAGTAGCACCAGCATGTTCAGTTAAGTTCTTAATTCCTATAACACGAGTACCACTCATAGAAGGCATCATCATTGCACTAGAATTAACAAAACTTCCTTCATTTTGGACTTGATTAAATCCAAAATTACGTCCACCTCCTTGTTGCACACTACCATTCATCGTATTATTAGAACCACCATTATTTCCTAACAAATGAAACTGAGCAACATCCTTATAAGAATTAGGATTATCAATTAAATACGCAATAGCATCAATATTTCTCGTAAAATTATAAATTCCCATTGAAACTAATTCCGACAAATATTGGGGAGAATTAACAACTGGTGAATCATCCAACAATAATATAATTTTAGACATATCCATACCAAAAGACAATCTTTGAATTTGAGTGATATCTTGATAACCAGATATAGCAGTAATATCTAAAATCATCTTATTAAAGAAGAAATTATCAAATTGAGCTATTAAATCATCTACTTGAAATTCTCCATCCACAGTTTTAATTAAATCAATCTTCGTACTCAAGCTAGATAACATAGCTGCATACTTATTTGAAACTATAACATTCATAAGATTTCCCCTTTCATAATTCTAACTATACAAATCCCCATTTGTTGTAATGCCATCATTAACAGGCCTATAAATTTCATCAGTAAGTCCTTCAACTTTAACCTCGAAAAAATCACTTAAAACAGGAAATTCCATCTTATAAAATAATCTAACCTTATAGTAAATACTAGAATCAGTGCCAGATTTATTATTATACTTTATATTTGCTTGACCAGTTTTAAATTTGGCAAAACAATAATAAAAATGTTCATTTTTATTATCATCACCTATAGGAGTAGCATGATAATCCTCTTTATAAACTAACTCGCTAACACCATACCAATATACACCACTTTCATAAGGGCAAGGACCTTTCGCTGTATAAGCATTACCTGCAAGATATAAATTAATAGTTTGTATAGCACCAACACCCGTTGTTATACTATCGGTAGTAAACCTACTTGTAGAAATACTACTACCACTAGCACTTGTCATACCCTTATTCTTCTCAATAATATTTAAGACTTCATTTTTTAACTTAAATGTTTGAGAATAATCAACAGTGATTGCAATATATGCAGAAAATAACAATATAAAAATAATTATTATACCAAGTAACCAAACATTAGCTATACTATCTTTCATATATCAATCACCCCGTACACAAATCACTTTTTAATGGCTCAATATCTATCCAATTATAAATAACAGCAGTCTCACCAGATATATTAACATTAAAAATAGATCTAATAATAGGCCAGTTTAACTTAAAAAATACAGACACCTTATAATAGGCAGAACGTGGGTGCCCAATAGGGCCATCAATGTCAGTGACCTTACCATCAGAAGTAGTATAAGGTCTAGTTATAGTATATTTACTAATACAATAGTTAACATCTTTACGTCCCATAGTACGAGTATTATTCCCAACCTTAAAACCATACCAACAAGAACTATCATCTTCTGGGCAATTTCCAGTAGAAGAATACCCAATACCACTCAAATACTCATTAATATATTTTAAAGACTTTTCATTTACCCCATTATAATGCTCAATAGTAGTAATAATTTCATCCTTAATTCTAAAACATCTAGAATAATTGGTAGATAGACTAATAAAAGTAGTAAATAATACTACAAAAGTCAAAACTATACCAAATAACCATGTACCACCTATAGCTTCCTTCACAGTGCCACCTACCCTCTAAATGGACAAGTAAATACTTCTGGAGTAGGACTAGTATCTTGAGGATTAACGCAATACACCTTTCCAGCATCTTCTCCAGAAGTAATATACCCATTATCACAAACAGCATTTGCACAATTAGCAGAAGTGTAAAAGCCATCTTTAACCAAAGGCCATACTACCATAAAGAAAACAACCGTTAGCAATGCAACGGCTGAAAAAATGATAACGGTAGCATTTAACTCACCTGTAGCTTGTTTCATAACATATCACCTTTTTTTATTCTTTTAAAAAACTCTATTTGCAACTACTTGTAAATTGTCTTCCGTTATAATTAGCAGTACAATTAAAGTTTTTACATTCTACATAACCATCTGAATTCTCGTTGATAGATGTATCAGCAGTTTTATAATTACCATTATTATCAATATTAGCACAAGCAGTATTAATAGCTAAGTTAGCTTGAATATTAGGCCAAACAAATAATGTAAATAATAGACCAACTGCTGCTATTGCAACAACAGTAATAACTGTCATATTTAATTCTCCTGTAGCTTCTTTCATATATAAATCATTCCTTTCTCAATTTTATCTATAATAAAATTATACTATTTATTATTTCATATTTCAAGAAAATTATTACGAACCAAGCATATTCATAACAAAAATAACAAGAAGAATCATAACACCAACACCAGTACAAACAAGCATGCTCATCGTTTTACTTTCCATTTTATCTAAACGATCCTTATAACGTTGATCCCTTGCTTTTTGTTGCAAGTTAGAAATAGTCTTAGAAAACGTAATAAGTTGTTCCTGTTTTCTCTCTTGTCTACCTAAACTTAAACGATACAACAAACGCATCATACGCATTGAATCACGAACAGGATACTGCTGTGCAAACTCCATATAAGGAGTAACAGTAGAATCACCGGCATTAATTTTATTAATTAAATCAATTAAACCATCCCTAAAAATCTTCGGCGCATCAGGAATAGACTTACCTAAGGCAACTGGAACAGTATAATGTTGAATCAATATTTCCAAGCCTTTTAAATAATAAGGTAATTGGGAATCAATTTGCTGTAAATGCTTCTTATAATAACTCTTTAAATTAGAATAATCAGTTTTAAAAACTAAAAAACCTAACACTATAGAAATAACAATTTTTACAGCTGATAAATCAGCTAAAAATATAAATATCATTAACACAATAACGATTAAACCATTTTTTATTCTTTTTTGAAAAAGAACATCAGCATCTAAACCTTCACCATATTTAGCTCTAACCAAAAAGTCATAATCAGTTTCCTTTAACTTCATAAATATATCTTGATTATCATAAATAAATTTATTAGGTTTAATATAACCATTAACTGTTAAAACAACAAAAGTAATAATACCAATTATGAGGATTTCAATATACATAATTACTCAACCCCCACATCTTCATTATAGTATTTTTCACCAGTAATCAAAAAGTAACAATTAATAATAATTATTGCATGCAATATTAATTTAACATAAAACTTATCCAACATAGCTAGGTATTCAGTTCTACCAAAAAGCAATTGCATAACCAAAACCAAAACAAATAACGCAGCACCAAAAGTTAAGAACTTTTTATGGAATACCTGTCTATCCATTCTATCTCTATAAACACCTTCAACTAGTGCGTCAATATCCAATGACATTAATTCCAATGCCTCACCAGAATCTCTCGCACCTTCTTTAGTAATTTGTAAAAATAACTGATGCATATTCTTTACCATATAGTAAGGATAGGCTTCATTAAAGAAATCAATAGATTGATCAATAGTACCATTTTCATAAGACATTTGAATCATTCTTTTGACATCCCTTAATACAGGATCCTGTAATATTCCGGAATCTCTAACACCTTCCAAAGATTTAACAAAAGACTGTGTAGTAGTAAATTCCATAATAACATTAGTAGTATATACTTGAATCTGCTCAAAAATATATTCACTATATAATCTCAAAGTTCTTAAATAAGCTAAATACGGAACAAAACAAATAGCAATAACAGTATAAACAATAGTTGTAGGAATACTATAAAAATACAAAAAAGTAAGAATCGCAGCAGCACCACCCATTAATAAGACTTGAGTAGTATACTGCCTTGGAGTATACTCATACCCTAACTCTTTAGTTTTTTGTTTAACTTCTCTATAACTATAAGGAGCATAAGTATTATAGACACCTGATACTGTATCAGCAAAAAACTTATATACGTTATCACCAGTATTATATCTATAAGCCAAAACAAATACTGCTATAGCTAAAAGTATCACCAATTCCATAATATCACCTTCTTTTTATAATACATCATTTGCAACAGCAACCTGTTGAGGAACAACAGATTGATTTTGTACAACTTGCTGTTGAACAGGTTGAACAACAACTTGAGAACTCGGCTGAACCATATTTGCACCATTAACCACATTTTGAGTAGTCTGTTGAACAGGTTGTTCACTTCTACCAACAACAGGAAAAGCCGAAACAGGTTGTTGAACTTGTACCTGAGGAGAAGCAGCAACCTGCTGTTGAACAGTTTGTACTTGCTGACCTTGTAACTGAGTAGCACTAGGTTGATTAGAAACATTAACACTAGATACAACACTACCAGGAACAACACCACCATCTTGAGTAACAGCACCCGTACCAGCATTCAAAGCTTCATTTAAAGCAGCTGATGAAGTCTCTTTATAAGCCAAATTGTCCTCAGAAGAATCTCTATAATTAGAAAAATCCTCTTTTGTATCAGCATCACCTAATCCAAAAATATCATCAGTTTCAAAATAAACATTACCAATGGCCAAATAATCAATTAACTTCTTAGTAGGATTCTTAATTGTAACTTTTCCATCTAAAGTTTTTGAATACAAGGTATTAGACATAGGTCTATTAGTTTCATCATCTACGTAGAATTCACAAATTTCCATAATTTCACGTTGAAACCTACCAAGAGCTTGTGAATAATAACCTTTAACATAAATACCAATCTGAACATATCTATGAATTGAACACAAATATTGATCAATATCCTGACTACCTTCAAGCAAAGCATACATACGCATTGGAATACTAGAAGCTTTATCAGCATGGATAGTAGAAATAACATGGTGACCAGAAGAAATAGAGTTACGAACAGCCATAACAGCTTCTGCTGAACGAACCTCGGCAAGTAATATCCAAATAGGGTTTTGTCTCATACAGGCAACTAACGCATCAGTATATGAAGCAATATTATTTGTTTTCATTGCTACAATATCTCTATGAGGAAAAATTTTATCCAAGTGAAGCTCCAAAGTATCTTCTATAGAAATAATTTTTTCATTTTCCTTAGTATTACTAGCCAAATACTTAACCAACTCAGTTTTACCTGAACCAGTTTCTCCAGCAACCAAAATATTACAATGTCCCCAAACGCATTTTATTAAGAAATCATGCATTTGTTCAGTAATATATTGTTCATTCATTAATTTATCTTTATTCAAACGAATCTTAGCAGGAGTTTTACGTATCAAACAAGCTATACCATTAGTAGCAATAGACTCATGAACAAAGTTCATACGTAATTCAGCACTTTCAGAGTCCAAAAATGGATGAGCCATATTAAATGTTCTACCCATAACATTAGCACACTGAAACGCTAATTTTTCCATAAATGGATTATTAATATCTGGTCTTTCTACCTGGAAGACTCCTCTAGACAATGTTTTTAGCCACACCTGACCATCATTACTATAAGAGATATCGGTAACATCATCATCTTCTAAAAACTCTGACAAAGGACCAAAATCCATTTGGGAGAAAACATTCTTCTCATCCATATTAACACCCTCTTATTTTATTCTCTAACTAACCACAAACAGTTAAATCTTGACATTCATTTTGTAAAATATAAGTTTTATTAATTATCATAGCTTCCAATTCATCACTCTTAAGTTCAGTAGGACTTGCAGTATCAGTATAAGAATCATTTCTTACAATAGGTTCTATTTCAATTCCTAAGTGTTCTGCTTTCTTAAGAAGTAAGAATAGCTTTTCAGGAACAGCAAACAACAAGAAAGCAGCTTCTGAAGGATTTTCCTTATCAGCAAAAACATTCTTACCATCACTATCCTTAACAGCTAAAACTTCAATAGATTTAATAAATCTACCATAAACCAATAACCCATCTTCCTCAGATTTCATATACAAATCTATATTATCTCCAGGAAAAATTGAATTACCTAAAGCTTTGTCATTATTAACTTTTAAATTATAAATAGTATATCCATCTTGAATCTTAGAAAACAATGAATCTGGCATCTCTTCTTCTGAAATTAAATTTTCAGAAAAGAAAAAACCATTTTGAGGAATCTTACTATCATAAGAAACCAACTTACCAGAAATTTCATTAACATTTGTAACAAGATTACCCATAGCATTAATTGTATCTTTTGGAATACTAACATAACTTATATAATCTTCTGTTATTTTTGTACCAGAAATCAAAGTAGCCGTACATATAGGAACAGTTATTGGCTGAATAGACTTATTAACACGCCAATTATATCCAAGATATAAAACAACTACTCCAACTAATACCCCAAGAATTGTAATAGTATTCTTATTACTTAAAAACTTCTTAAAAGGTACTAAAATATTACCCATATTTATCCTTCCTTTCAAACACCTATGCTATGCATAATATTCACACGCACTATATGTTCTTTCACAATTTGTACCAGAACATGATAGTGGAGTATTATTATCAAATTCAACTACTAAATCAATAGAATTAACAACATCCAATTGTGTAACACCACCGTTTTCATCAGCAGAAGTATCTCTACCAACAACAAAACCAGCTGTAGTAGTAGAAATTTTTATACTAACTTTAGGAGGAGATTCATACAAATCATAGAATTCAACATTATATGTATCTGTTATATTAACAGTTTCAGCGAACCTTCTTAGGAAGTTTTCAACGAAAACTTCCTTTAAGATTCTAACTTGCCTAGTCTGTGCATAATATGAATAATCAATAGAATCATAAATAGCACTATTTGCAACTTCTTTTAATTGATAATAATCTTGTGTATTAGTTGTTGTAGCATCATTAGCAAGCATCATAACAACTACTATAAATATACCAAGAAGGATTAACCAGTAACCCCAGTAAGACTCTTTCATATAATTTCACTCCTTCCTATTTAAACGCTAGCCTAAAGTACCTTACAGTCTCAGGACTAGATGTATATTCTGAATAAGGATATGTATAAATAGTTTCTCCACGACCACTATTATCACTTAAATCTTCAACGAAGTCTATCCAACGACAATGTTCTTCTTTAACTAATTTATTAATAGCAGCAGCAGAAACATTATTATCAACAATAGCGCAAACTTTATCATTGCCTTCTTTTGCTAATGTAGAAGATTTAACTATATTAGGATCTTTTGCAAGTTCTTCTAAGAATACACTACCATAATGTTGGAAATTAATAACTTCATCATTCATCAAGTCATCACTAGTCTTCCAACAACTATCACTAGTTACATCAGAGCAACTACTTAAAGCAGCTATTGAATATCTACCATATACTTTCAAATTATTAAAATTCAATTCATATCCATGAGCATCATTATATTCACGAATCTTAGTTAAAGTAGATGGAGTCAAATAATAAGAATATTCAGCACCATTACCAATTGATGAAGTATAAATTGTTTCACCTTGAGATTCTATAGCAGATTTTAATTGATCACCCTTAGATGTAGATAAGTTATATTCCCCACCATAAGTAAATGGTGAATTATTACTCCAGTTAGTAGCAATAGGTCTAGAAGAATTACCTGCAATATCAGAAAGATTAACTGAAGAAGTAGCAAACGATAAAGTACCGCCTTCATTTTCTTCTATCTTATCAGTATTAGATTCTCTATAACCAGACTGACTCATAACTTGTTTAATTAAATCATTCTCATCAGGATCGTTATAAACATATGTATTTATCTTATCTCCACAACATAAGCACAATTCTTCAAATACTTCATAGAAACAAGTTCTATTATTATTAGCGATAATAGCATTTTCAGCACCCATTATACGTCCAAGATCTCCACCATACAAACTTCCTATATCTTTAAATGTATAAGTATATGTATATAAATTTCTAGGAGTAGTTAAACTAATTGGGAAAACATTAATTATTCCAATTGGAGTCCATCTACCAGAAGATAACTCACTTGAAACATTATAACCAGATTTATTATTAGCATTTTCATTATTCAAAGCAGCTTCTAATCCAGCACCATGAGCTTTAACATCCTGAATATTTGAATACCAAGAACCCTGATTCTTATAGAAACTACTATTTTCAATAGAAGACTTAATATAGTTTGCTTCTAGATATGGAGCGACAGTATCGAAACATGCACCACCATCCCATTTAGGATCGTCATTACAAACATAAGCACCAGAAGTAACACCTTTAGAGTTTGTAGTAGAAACATAAGTAGACTTACCACCACAAGATATACCACACAATGAAATTGTCTTTTCTTTATAAGCACCAGGCTGTCCATCTAATGTACCTTCCATAACACCTTCTTGGATTGTATTACTACCACTACCATTATCATAATTTCTACCAGTTTCAGAATTAGCTTGCCATAAACTACCTGATTTATAATAAGTAAGTTGTAGATAATTTCTTGATAAGTTAACTTTCTCAGTTTGTGTAGAAGATAATTTTAAATCGACTAATTTTGTTTGATTAGTTGCATTCTTATATGCACCTTCTGTACCACCATAATAAGCATCATTCTTCTTATTATACATTTCTAAATAATTTTCTCTATTATTTAAAAGAATCGACATAAATGCATCTTCAGCATACTCATAAGTAACATCAGGATCAAATGCAGTAGTAATTTCTATATAAGGCATAGTAGTATCATAATATTGACCATTTAATCTATCAGTCTTAGCAAAATCATTATTATCATCTGTGCTATTAACTAATTGGAAATGTTGACATTCATACATTTGGTCAATTAATCTTCTAATTTGAGCAGCTCCACCACCTACTGCACCACGAGGACCAGCCATATCAGCTTCTAATTTCTTAAGCATTTCCTCTTTCAACTTACTGAAAGCACCTGCTTCATCAGGATTATCCTCTGTATATGGACCAACTGTTAAACCAGTATAAGAAGTTGTTGTATCTTCATATACATCTTCATAAGTACCAGCATCACAACTACCACCCCTAGGAGGAGTACAAGCACCAGTAGAAGGAGGATCGTGTCTATCAATATTAATACTCATTACATCATCAGGAACATTATATTGTTTAGTCGAACCATCTTCTGACTCTAATTTAGTTTGAGTATCTTTAGAACCACTCGAAACAGTTCCCTGTGAATCAAAAGGTTTTGTAGTGAAATTTTGATAATTTCCTTGTCCTTTATCTCCAGCACCTTCAAATTCATGATTAACTTTTAATGTATAACCATAATAAGTTTCAATAACTTCACGTCCAGCTTCTTCAACAGATAGACTACATTCACCTAAAGATTCATCTACATCCTCAGTTTTAGGATTATCTTTAGGACATGTAGAAACAACTTTATATGATACTCTATAAGTATAGTCAGTACTACTATGTGAGAAACCACCAGAAGTAGGACTTTCTTGCTTATCAATATCAGACCAAGAATGAGATAAATTACTATATTCATTATAACCAGAAACAATTTGTTGAGAAATTACAACCAAGTCATTCATATAAGCATTATAATCAATGTAATTTGTATAACATGTACGTTTACCACTTATAAATATATCATTTTCTATTTGGAAATAAGAACCAGCCGCAACAGCTTTTTCTCCAACATAATTTCCAAATGCATCCATAGATATTTGCCAATCTTCTTTACAATTAATACGACAATATTTATTATTCTCATAGTATTTAATACTAATAGAATTTCCATTATCATCTTCTTTTTCGAAAAGTTCTTTATCATCTTCAACCCTAATATCTCTATCTACGTTAACTACACATGTAGCAATAGCATTTTGATAACCAGAACCTGATCCAGTTGCAGAACCGTTATATTCCGTTCCTTCTCTTATCTCATATAACTCAGCAAGTTTATTAGATACACTATAATCACAAACATTTGACATTGTAGAAGTAGTACATTTAGCAGCACAAACATTATTCACTACATATGAATATTTTACTTCGTCTGTAACATATCTACAGCATCCAGAAGCTTTAAATAACGCAGCATTAAAATTAGAGCAACTATCAGCAGAAGTACAATCTTTGTAATCTAAGCCAGGAAGCTCACAATCATTAGGAGCAACATTAAAGTAAATATATAAGTCAGAATTATTGGTATTAAAAATTAACATACGTTGTAAAGCACCAGCAGTACCAATAGGTTGAGCTAAGAAAACATTTGAAACAGTTTTACCACCATCATATTTAACCTTAAATGACATTAATATCTTTTCAGCTTCCGTAGATGGAGGAACAACAGAAAGAGTATTACTAGCACTAATTTGAACTTCATAATTATAAATAGTTCTACCATTTTCATCAGTACCAGATTCAGCCCAGTTAACTACTTTAAAAGATACCCCATTGGCACTACTAGGAGCAACCAAATTAACATTTGAAGCTGTTGATGGAGCAGTAATAGTTCCCTTATAAGTAATTATATAACCACTACCACTTGCAACAGTTTCAGCGGATTCAATAGTTCTTTCAAATCCTTGAGTATCAGCATCGCTAATATTAGGATATTCTGAAAGAATAGTCGCAATATAATTAACAATAGTTGAATCAATTCCAGGCATATTTTCATTAATAATATCCGTATAAGCTGAAACAGTTGTTGGTTTCTTAGCTTGGATAGCATTTACAGTGTTTTGATAAACAGCATGGGCAGAACCATATATAATACCAGAACTAGAGCCCATACCACTTTGAAATGCAACAATACGAATAGCAATATGTGCAGCCATTCTCTTATAACTATCAATATTTGTAAATTCATTTACATAATTATTAGCAACTAAATAAGAAATTAACTTATTAAAATCAGAACCAGCAGCACCACTTATATCCTTAACCTTTTGATAATCTGCACCACTTTCAGGAGCTTCACGTCCAGGATCTAAACAAACTGCAACATAATGATTTGAATCACCAGAACAATTTGAAGTTACACTATAAATATTACTGTGCATTCTAGTTCCGCTACCAGTGTTAGGAACAATCCTTGATTGACCTGGTTGAATCCAATAAGTATCACAAACAGAAGATTTAAAACCAGACGAATCGGTATAGGCATTTTCTTCACCAGAATTTACTATTGGATTAACAATAAACTCACCATTACCAGCAGCACTCAAACCAGTATCACTATCAACACTAAATTTATAAATTTTCTTATTGCCACTTTCCAAAGAAATTTCAACATCAATATATAAAGAATCTTCAGTTTCTTTTAAACCAAGAACCATACAATCACCATTTATAGAAGAAACATCAATATAACCAGATGGTTGACCACTTCCTATTTGGCAACTCTTCATGCCTTCTACAGCAAAAACAACAGCATCATTAACCTTTACAGTTTTATAATAACTATAATCTTCATGAACAGTATCAGTAACAGCCTTATAAACTGTACCATCAGTTTTAACTTTTGTACCAGCTGGAACACAAGCACCTGTAGTAGTATTTTCCCAACATTGTAAAGATTTAGTTGAATTAAAACCAGTATATACAACATCAGGTAAAGTTACTTCATCATTTTCACTAGTTCCCATATGATAATATTCATAATTACTTGATGAACTAACTGTCCATCCAGATTCTTCTACTTTACCAGTACTTAAGCTTAATCTTACAAAATATCCACTAGTTTCATAACATGGTGCATAATTTGTATCAATAGTTGCAACTGTTCCAGGAGAAATAGTTGTAGGACATTTACCAGTAGCATATAAATAAGAACCATTACCATTTTGAAAAGATATTCCAGTAGTTCCTTCAACACCAGATACCCAACCTTTAAAAGTAACAGGAACAACAGAAGATGAATTAGGAGTACAATTTGGTAATGTTGCACCAGAAACAGTAGATTTATAATAATAAACTGTTTGACCATTACTTCTAGTATTAGACATTTGTTTCCAATCACTATCATAACTACAGAAACCTAAAGGACTATCATCAGTCCAATTATCCCAAATAAAAGCTGCAGCATTTGAATTAATATTAAAATGTACATTAGCAGTATAAACAGCATCAGAACCACTTACATTATACTGAAACACAACTATAGAAATATAATTATTGCCATCATCTTCTATTGATTCTGCAATTTTTGATAATGAGACTTTACAAGATAAGTCACCATTATTACATCCAGAAACCTCAATATACTCAGAGTTTTTTGATTGAACAGTATGCCCAAGCATTTTAATAGCACCTAAAGTAGAAAAAATATCAATAGTATTATTTCCTAAGCCAAGTGAATATTCAAAAGTTTCCTCTTTACCTTCAGTATAAGTTATATTATAAGTAATTTTTCCAGAAGATCCATCACCAAGAGCAATTTCTTTCGAATAAGTACAAACAAGACTTTCTGTTCCTTTTTCTTTCATAACATTCTTTAAACTCACAGTATATCCTGTGGAATTTGAAACAGCTTGTAGTGCAGATAATGTACTTGTATCACAATTAAAATTCTCATAACCACTAGAACTAATTGGATAAGTACTACCATAAGATAAAGTAACATTTTTAGTTACATCTTTAGCATTAACAGAAGTAATAAATAACGAGAAAAAACATACAAGTAAAAATACTGTATATTTTAATAAACCCTCTTTTCTCATTTCAACACACTCTTCTTTCTTTTTAATATAAATATTGTTAGTAACACACCAATAGCAACAAAAACCCCAACTATAACATATTTATATTTAGAAACACTTGAAATAGCTTGACTAACAACGCCTGTATTATCATCTTCTTCATTAGCGTTTTCTTCTAAAGATAATAACTTCGCTTTATATTCATCTACTTTATCATAGAATGTCGCACCATCAACTTTATAAGTAGTATACTCTTGACACAAGTAATAATCAGGAATATCAGCACAAGCACCTAATTGTGAATAAAAATTATAACGAGGCAACGTAAGTTTTATAGTTCTTAAAAGATTAGTATGACATCCATTTTCATACGATCTTATTTCGAAAGTATATGTAACCGTTTCATTTTGAGGAATCTGTCTCAAAGTTATAGCCCCATCCCCGCCAGTATCTTTAGAGGTCACAATTTTATCAACCCCACTAGCCTTAACAGAAACTTCCAATTTAGTATTAACATTATATATCTTAATATCTAAATAATTTCTATAACCCTCAGTAGCTTCGTTTTCAAAATTCGGTTTATCAAACTTAACAGTTTCAGTAACCGGAACATAAGTAACTTTTACATTAGCTGCCATTGATCTAAGAGTACTTAAATCTGTAGGTTTACAAGTATTCTCATCATCTGCAGCTCTAACATTCCCAATAAATAGGAAAAAAGCAATCATAATAATTAACAATAAAAAATTCTTTTCTTTCTTCATAGGACACCAACCTTATTTTCTAACTATAATTTTACCATTAACATTTCAAAATAACAATATTAAATTGAAGTTATTTTTTTATTGTGGTATATTATGAATGGTGATAAAAATGAAGAAAAAAGTATTATTTATAGTTGGAGCCTTAATAGTTATCCTATCTATAGTAGGTTTAATATATGCAAGTATAACATTAAATAAAAGTGAAGAAAACGAAGAAAAACACTTAATAGAAATTACATTTAGTGAACTTAAAGAAAAAATAAATAACAAAGAGTCTTTTATTTTACTAATTAGTCAAGAATCATGTTCACATTGTGCAGAATATAAACCGGTATTAAAAAAAGTACTTACAAAACACGATTTATATGCATATGAGTTACAAATAAACAAATTATCAACTAAAGAATCAGCAGAATTAAAAGATATAGCAAATACAAGCGGTACACCAACCACAATATTTATTGAAAATGGTACAGAAACAAATACATCTACAAGATTAGTAGGAACAAAACAATCTTCTGAAATAGAAAGTAGATTAAAAGCATTAGGTTATATAGAATAAAAAGGTGATATTTATGAAAATAAACATAAATACAAAAGAATTAATAAAAGGTTTATTAGTAATATGTTCTTATTTCTTACTAACTATCATATTACAAATACCTTTTATTTTTTTATATCAATTAAAACTAATTAACGAAGAAATACTATATATATTATTATATCTTTCATTAAGTATAGTATTTATCCTATATTATAAAAAAGACATAATAAATAATTACAATGACTTCAAAAAGAATTATAAAGAAATACTTAAAATAACATTTAATTATTGGATAAAAGGATTGTTTATAATGTTATTGTCTTCATTTATTATAAGTTTCCTTCCTATTCCTACAAGTACTACAAATCAAGAAAGTAATATTACAATGCTAAAAACAATGCCTATCGTAGAAACACTAATAGCAGTAATATTTGCTCCTATAATAGAAGAATTAGTATTTCGTAAAAGTCTAAAAAATTTTACCAACAATAAACACCTATATGCTTATACATCTGGTTTAATATTTGCTTTAATCCACATAATATCATCTATAAAAAGTTTAACAGACTTAACAATGTTAATTCACATAGTTCCTTACAGTGCTGTTGGTATAGCATTCGGCTATGCATATGAAAAAACAGATAATATATATGGAACAATAATATTACACAGTATTCATAATGCCATTTCATTAATAGAATTAATCATAATTGGAGGAATCATATGATAGAAGAAAAGAAAAAAACAAGATCTAAAAGATATGAAGAAGAAACGAGTAAACAAGTATCATATTCTAAAAAAGAAACAACTAAAATTAAAAAAGATCATCCAATACTAAAGAAAATACTTATTACAATATTTTTTATATTTTTATTAATAACACTATATTCAATGCTAATAGGAAATAAAATAATAGATATTAACGAGTACAAAATTGAATCATCAATAATTCCTGATTCGTTTCATGGAATAAAAATAGTTCATTTTTCTGATATACACTATGGTACTACAATTAACAAAAAACAACTTGATAAAATAGTTAAAAAAATTAATGAACTTAATCCAGATATAATAGTCTTCACAGGTGATTTAATAGACAAAAATATAATACCAAACAAAGAAATTAAAGAAGAAATAATCGAATCATTAAATAACCTAGAATGTTCATTATATAAGTACGCAATATATGGTGATGAAGATTTACAAAATGACTATTATAATGAAATAATAAATAAAAGTAATTTTACTCTTTTAGAAGATTCTTCAACTCTACTATATTATAAAGAAAATACACCTATTGAAATTACTGGATATAATCCTATTGAAACATCACCAAATTATACTATACTAACAAATTACGTTGAAGAACAAGATACGACAAATTACTTTAAAATAGTCCTAACACATGAACCAGATTCAATAGATAAATTCATAAATTACAATCCAAATTTAGTCCTAAGTGGTCATACACTAGGAGGTTTAATAAAAATTCCTTTTATAAAACCATTATTACTACCAAATAATACAAATAACTACTATGAAGAATACTATAAAGTAAAAGAAACAGATATTTTTATATCAAATGGTTTGGGGACTTCAGGTATTAATAGTCGTTTAAATAATCACCCTTCTATTAATCTTTATCGAATTTATAAAGCAAAATAAAAGTACTATAATATAAATAGTACTTTTTCAGAGTGTAGACAAACCCCTAGATTTTTCTAGAGGTTTTCTTATGAATA
>JBJFGS010000019.1:1930-4845 GCA_051892935.1 Candidatus Coprovivens sp. | reverse complement strand
TATTCGTTTCATTTTGTTTCATTTTTAACTCAGTTTATTTAACAACAATATTTTTTTAACTCATTTTTTATCTATTTTATAGAACTTATGTTCTTATTGTCAATAAAATAACATAGTATTTTTAACATTAAAAATACTATCACAACCAATAGTTGTTGTTTTATATGTTTTAGAAATCCCTAAATTCATTACATTAACACCACTAATTTTTAAGTTTAAAAATAATATTATGTGATAAAAAGATTGATGAAAGGATTGCCTTTCATCAGAATTTAAGAATTACAGTATTTAGATAGTTTAAATATGGCTATTTTACTAAGTTATACAATAATAATCATATCAAATTGATACTTTTAAAATAATTGATGAAATTATTGGAAAACTATCTTCTTTTATTTTATTTTTAAGCATAGCGTTCCTCGGGAACACTTTATGCCCTCATCTTATTTTGTATTATATTTTTATTATTATTGTATTTCCTTTTCATTAATTTAGCTGCACACATATATACTTAATACTTAATTAATACATTTGAAGTATTTTTTTATTGCATTTGTAATAATTTATTATTTCATATTTATTTTTTATTTAATTTTAATAGTAATTTATTAAAATAATATTGCATATGTATTACATTTGTAATATAATATGAATTACATTTGTATTAAAAATTTATTAAATAATTTTTTTGGAGGTTATAAAATGAATAAAGAAATTATATTAAAAGTTGGAAATGATAATGGAAATAGTGAGCATGATTTATTAATCAATGGAGTTTTAATTGCACAACCTAATGTATTTGCTAAGGTTAGAAAACTACCTAATTTAGATGAAGTTAATAAAGATTATGTTATAAAAAACATCCAAGATAATTTAATAGTTACTTGTGAAGATCCATCTGGAATATATTATATTGGAAACTATGCTTTAAAGTCTGGACAAAAAATTAGAAATATAGAAGTTGGTATTGATAATAATAAAATAGAATCTGATATAGTAATTGTTAATACATTATCTCAAATTGCTGGTTTTGGAATTAAAGAATATTACAATAAATTTAAAGACTTTGATGATATTATTGATATTAAAGTTGATATGACAACTGCTTTACCTATTAATTATTATTCACATGATAAAGCTTTAGAATTTGCTAATAAGTTTTTAAATAAAACACATATGATTACTATTCATATTGGAAATATATCAGCTAGAGTAAGAATTGAGTTTACTTATGTTAAGGTTATTCCAGAAGGTGTTACTAGTATTTTCGCTTTAAAAGAAGCTGATGATAAATTATTTGACGAATATAATTCTAAAAATAAAGATAAATTAAATAATAGTTATTTTAATAAAGCTAGAGTTCTTCATGCAGCTATAGGTGAAGGTACTTCTGAATTTCCTATTACTGAAGGTATAGAATTTAATCCAAATTTCATTCAAGGCACTAATAATGGAATAGGTCATGCTATAGATAAAGCACTTGAAGAATTTAAATCAGCCAAAGGATTAAGTAAATTTAGTAGACAAGATTATTCTAAAGTTTTACTGGACACTAAGCATAAATTCCATGATTTAGCTATGGAACTTATAGAACCATATATTGAAGAAGAAGCAGAAGAAATACTACATCATATTAGAACAGAGATACAAAAAGCTAACAATGAAATTGATGTTGTATGTGTCTATGGTGGTGGCTCTATATTTATGAGAGATTATTTAGAAAGAAAATTAAAAACTTTATGTGATAGAGCAGAAATTAAGCTTCTTTATATTCCTGAAGAATATGCAGTTACTTTAGAAGCAGAAGGTCTATATAACTTTACTACAAATAAAATTTTTGAATCTTTAAAAGCCAATTATAATAAATCTAAAACTATATAAGTTAGGTAGGTGTAAATTATGTCTGATACTCCAAAGAAAAAGAGAACAGTATATTCTTTTGGACTAAAGAAAACTGATAGTCCAATTATTAAAGAATTTATAGAAAATCAAACTAACTTTTCTGAAACTGTACGATATTTAATTTATAAATATGTTTCTGAAAATAATACCGCTGATATTTCTTATAAATTCAATGAATTACTTTTTAATAATGCCATGACAGTAAATACAAATAAATCTATTAATGAAGATAATGTTATTGAATCTGAAAATCATGATACTTCTTACAATGAAGAATCTAATAACATTATTGATACTAAAGATACTAATGACACCGAAAATAATAATACTTTAGAGGCTGATGATATTCCAGATTGTTATAAATAGTTAGGAGTTGTTTACTATGGATCATAGTAATAATGAAAATAAAAAAGATTAATTTATTATAAATACTAATGATGAAGAATTTATCATTAAAAGTAAATATACACTTTAATATAAAAGCAAATAAATCTAAAAATAGAGATTATTAAGTAATTTAATAACCTCTATTTTTTATCAATTTTTTACTCAAATATAACTTTTCCGTAGTCAAATATCTTTTTATTTAAAAATATAAAAAGGTAATTACATAGAATTTTACTTTTAAATTATATATTTATAACAATTTAATATCATTTATTTGTAAGACGCCCTTTTTTAGTCAAATATAACTTTTCCGTAGTTAGCTTAATTTTATTAAAAGTATCAAATAATAGATCTAGTATTTTATTATTTGATAAACATTTGAATTTTTTTATTAAAAAAACTATTTAAATAATGAAATATACTATATTAAAGGGTTTAGCCATATATTTTATATTTATTAGTATAAAGCGACGACTACTGTTGTTGTTTTATATGTTTTATATGTTTTATATGTTTTATATGTTTTAGACTAGTTTCTAAGCATTGATATTACTGCCTTTGAAAATTTAAATATAACTTTTGCGTAGTCAATTATAACTTTTGCGTAGTCAATTATAACTTTTGCG
>JBJFGS010000019.1:0-1830 GCA_051892935.1 Candidatus Coprovivens sp. | reverse complement strand
AACTTTTGCGTAGTCAATTATAACTTTTGCGTAGTCAATTATAACTTTTGCGTAGTCAATTATAACTTTTGCGTAGATAACTATAACTTGACTAAAGTTATAGTTATCTGTATAATCTTAGTAAGGAGGGATATAAATGGATAAAGAATATTTGATTACTAAATCTAATTATTTTATTATGAACTCTAGCTATGATCTTAGTTTAGAAGAACAAAAAATTATACTTACTCTTTCTAGTATGGTTCAACCAGATGATGAAGAATTTAAGCCATACAAATTTAGAATAGCAGATTTTATGGAACTTTTAGGTGTTGAAACTCAAACTAAATATACTGAAATACCTAAAATTACAAAGGAATTAATGAAGAAAGTTTTTGAAATTCAAGAAGGAGATACTTTAATTCAAACTGCCTGGCTTAGTGGTGCTAAATATAAAAAAGGTAGTGGTGAGGTAGAATTGACCTTTAGTTCATATTTAAAGCCTTATATGTTGAAGCTTGGAAGTATGTTTACTCAATATAAATTAGCTAATGTTTTAAGTATGAAAAGTAAATATTCTCCTAGGATATATGAAATTTTAAAATGTAATGAATTTAAAAAACAAGGATATATTCAGATTACTATTGATGATTTAAGAAAACTTTTAAAAGCTGAAACTATTTACCCATTATACGCTAATTTTAAACAAAAATTATTAATTCCTACACAAAAAGAATTAAAAAAATTAAGTGATATATGGTTTGATTTTGAAGAAATTAAAACTGGTAGAAAAGTTACTGCTATTCGTTTTTATATACATAGTAATAATAAATCTAATTTATTTAAGAAATCTATTATCTCTAATGATGAATTAGCTTTAGATACTTATTCAAAAGAAAAAGATGATTATATTTCTAATATTATTCTAATTATTAAAAATAGGACAGGCAAAGTTATTAATGAACAATCAGCTAATGCTATTTATAAAGCTGCTCTTAAACATAAAGATTTTAGTAATGATCCTTTAAATTTAATTAAAGAAGTTGCTGATTATTCTAAAACTCAAAATATTGAAACTAGTTTTGTCGGTTGGTTTAAATCTACTGTTAAAGTTTATGAAAGACCTATTAAGTCTAATAAAAAGCTTAAGTTTGATAACTTTAAAGGTAGAGATTATGATTATGATGATTTAGAAAAAAGGCTTCTTGGCTGGGATATGGATGAAGCTTCTACTCTTGAATCTGATTATGTTTCAGATTGTTATAAATAGGATGGAAGTTAATATTTACTTATAATCATAGACAATTCATTTTAGATTTTGAGCCATCTGTTAATGTTTCTTCAGAAGTGGAAGTAACTATAAATTTTATTACTGGACAAATGGGGTATGCTAAAGCTAGCAATACTATTGATTATACTTAGGGAACAGAAATTCCTTAAAAGATAAATAAAGAAGAACTTATTAAAGTTATTCTTTATTTGTACATTTAATAGAATTAATAATAGCATATGTATAAAATATTTGAACAAATATGACTAATATCAAGCTAGCAAGCCATCTTCCATCTTGGGTAAATCCTATACGATTAAAAATTAATATTGCCCACACAATTAACACTATTGTTATAAACAATGATTTTACAGCTCTAAAAGGAATAGACTCCATATTCTCACCAACTTTCATTTAAAATATTTTCTTACTTAATAATATTTTACTTTTAAGATTTTATCAATATAATTCACATTTCTTTGTAAAATTATGATATAATTGTCAACGAAATGAATGTAAAATTGTAAATTGAAAAAGTAATTTCCGTTTTTTTACTTAAACAGAAGTTAGTTTTGCAAAGT
>JBJFGS010000018.1:0-74752 GCA_051892935.1 Candidatus Coprovivens sp. | reverse complement strand
TGTTTACATTCTGTACAAACTAAAGCTACATTAGGTCTATTTTCATTTTTTGCCATAGTACTGCCCTCCTTTTTTAATCCGTTCCTATTGTATCATAAAATTTTCATTTTTCAAATACTAATTTACTAACTTCTTTGGAAATATAGCGGTTTATAGGAGCAATATAGTTATCTTTATTATTGTTATAAGAAATATTTGGACTAATTACGACTATCGAGTACTTAGGATTATCATATGGGGCGAACATTGCGTATGTTTGAGTTATTGTTGTTATGTCCTTTTTATATACTGTTTCGGAAGTACCTGTTTTTCCTGCTGGTTTGTATTTTGTATCAGTATAGCCACGACCTGTTCCTGTATATAATACTTCTTTAAATCCTTCTATTATTCTTTTAAAATTGGAGTTTTCAACTGTATTTAAAATAGTAGGTTCATATTCATATATTGTTTTATCATTATTTTTTATTTCTTTTAAGTAGTGTAATGAATATCTAGTACCTGATGTTGCTATTGTATTTATATAATTCATTATTTGAAGAGGTGTATATGTATCATACTGACCTATGCTTAGATTTAACAAAAGATCATCAGCAATAATTTTTCCTTTTATACCAGTTGATTCGTTTTCTAAATCAATACCTGTTTTAGAACCTAATCCAAAGGATGCAAAAGTATTTCGATATATATTAAAATGTTCTTCGGTAGCGTTTAGTTTCATATTCTTTTTATATCTGTTTCCAGTAAGTTTAATAGCAGTCATAAATTGGTAATAATTACTAGAAGTTTTTAAAGCAGTTATATCATCTATTAAACCGAGTTTTTTATATGAGCATTTTTCCGGTACTAAATATAATTTGACACATGAATCATTTATTTTTTTACCTATATCTATTAAATTATTTTGATAACCAACAGTATGTGATGCTCCTTTAATAACAGATCCAACAGTAAATGAAGATGTTAGTATATTGGTTGTTACATCATGGAATTCGTTTTTTACTTTCATTAATCCTGTGCTAGCTATTATTTCCCCAGTATTAGGATTACTTACTATGACATATGATGTATTATAGTATTCTGTATTTTTTAGATTAGATGATTTATTTATATTGTCTTTTATTATTTCGTTTATTTTTAGTTGTAATTCTATATCTATACTTAAGTAAATGTCATTTCCTTTTATTGATTCTTCTAGTAGAGTTAATGAATTATCAGAGTTTACTAAGTATTTAGCTTTAGTTCCTTTTAAATAATCATCATATTGTTTTTCTATATAACTTAGACCTACTTGATCATTTAGAGAGTATCCTTTATTAATATAGTATTCTTTATTTTCTTTTGATATACTTCCTACTTTGCCATATATATCGTTTAAAGTATCATATAAATATATTCTTTTTGTTGTATATTCACAGGTGAGTCCTGGTATATTAGTGGTGTTTACTATAGAACATATTTCATCTGAAACATCTTCAGATATTATTTTGCTATCATAACTATATCCATTAGTTAGAAGATAGTATAATTTAATGAATTTTTTTTCTTCTTCGGTATATGTTGGTTCGATTCTACTTAGTTTTATATCTTCTATTTCTTTAGTAGTTAGTTTTCTTCGATTATATAGTTCTATTTCTTCTTTAGTTAATAAAGAGTCTGTTTCTTCATATTTTAAATAGTATTTCTTTTGTTCTTCTAAAGTAGCTTTTTTAACATCAATAATACTATTTAAGGTTTTGGCTATTTCTTTAACATCGATACCATCTAGTTGATGAAAAACTATGGTATTAATACCTATATTATCTACTAATATTTTTCCGTTACGATCGAGAATTCGACCTCTTGGAGCATTTAAACCATAGACTATTTTTTTAGATACTTGAAGGTATTTTTCGTAGTAATAGTCGTGTTTTATTACCGATATGTATGTATAACGAAAGATAACTATAGTAGTAAGAATTGCTATTATAGTAAAATATATTTTTTTCATATAATTCACCTATTATTAGTATTAGAAATAATAGTTTATTCATACAATATTGTAGGTGATTTTATGTTTGTATTAATAGAGAGATTTATTAATAATATGAGTATTTATGATTTTAATAATTATGCAATTAGTAAGGGGATTAATTTAAGTCCTGATGAACTTGATTTTTCTTATAAGTTTGTTAAAAAGAATTGGAAGAGTGTTTTGGGAAATTATTCTTTATTTGATATTGATAAGTATAAAGATAAATTTAGTGAAGATAATTTTATTAAGATTAAAAAGCTTGCTAATGATGCAATTGTTAAGTATGGAAGTTATTTAAAATAAAAGATGCTTAGTAAGATCTAATCATCTATTTTATTATTTACTATATCTATCTATTTTTTCTTTAATGATGTCTACATCAAATGGTTTTTTTATTACATCCACTACATTGTATTCGAATGCTCTATTTATACTATCTTTACTAGTTTCGCCACTAATTATAATTACGGGAATATCTATTTTATTTTTTTCAATATAGTCAAGAACTACAAAGCCATCTGCTTTAGGCATTACTAAATCTAAAAGTATGATATTAAGATGGGGATTTGATTTTATTTTTTCAATACCATCATTTCCATCTATCGCCATTTTTACGTTGTAATCATTAATAAATATTCTTTCTAAATAGTTTCTTATTATACTTGAATCATCGATAATAAGGACTGATTTCATATCTGCTTGTTCTAATGAATCTGGTGTTTCTGCCACTTCTAGCTGCTCGACTGGTTCTTTTTCATATTCTGCAAATAAAGCATTGATGTTATTTTTTAATATTTTAATTTGTAATTGAGTTTCCTCACTTGAATTAACTAATGATTTATTAAATGTATCATTAATTCTATCTAATAATTCTTTCATTATTTTTCTCCTTCTAAATATTTTTTTATTAAATCATAAATTCTAATTGATTCCATTTTTAGTACAGAATAATTACTATTTACGAATTCTTGGTTATTTTCTTTACTAGCTAGTTCATGTTCATATGCCATATCTGCTAAATCATTGAAACCTAAGTATCTAGCTTCTGTTTTTAGAGAATGAGCTAAAATACTGTAACTATCTAAATCTTTATTCTTACGGTAATCGTTTAATTGAGATATTTTTTCATCTAGTTCTTCGTAGAACTCATTTAAAGTCATCTTGTACATTTCAATATCCTTTAATAGTTCTAATCCTTGTTTAACATTTACTCCGTTTTCTTCTAGTATTTTTAAGTTGTTTTTATCATTTTTTAATAAGTCTTTGCTTGTTATTTCTTTTGTTTTTGTTTTATTTTCTCTTAAGTATTTTTTTAAGATGTAATATAGTTCTTCTTCAACTATCGGTTTAGCAAGACAATCATCAAAACCTTCCTTAATATATTTTTCTTCCATACCGGATATTACATCAGCTGTTAAAGCTACGACTGGTGTTTTAAAACCAATTATATTTTTTAGATTTTGAAGAACTTCTGGTCCTTTCATTTTGGGCATCATTATATCTAGGAATATTAGATCATATTTTTTACCTTCGAGTATTCGATTAATACATTCTGGCCCTGATATTACTAGTTCTACTGATACATTGTATTCTCTAAGTAATCGTTCAGCAACTTTTAAGTTTATCTTATTATCATCGACAACTAATATTTTTTGGCCTGAAGCATTAAATGGTTCTACTTTGCCGACTTTTTCTTCTTTTTCAATTTCTTCTAATTTTTTTGAACTTATTTTTTGATCTATTTCTACTGTAAATATAGAGCCTTTTTTGTATTCACTTTTTACATCTATTTGGCCGTTCATTAATTCAACTAAGCCTTTTGTTATTACCATTCCTAGGCCAGTACCTTCAACATTAGCATTTTTGCTCATATCAAATCTTTGAAATTTGGTGAAGAGCATTTCCAAATCTTCTTTAGTCATTCCTATTCCACTATCTTCAACAGTTATTACTAAACGGCAATTGTTATTACGCTTTCGAGATTTTATAGATAGTTTTATATAACCTTCATCTGTATATTTTACAGCATTAGTTAATAAATTTATTATAATTTGTTTAACTCTTGTGCAATCGCCATACAAAACTGGTGGTAGTTTATCATCTATTTCAGTTTTAAATTCAATTACTTTGCTACCGATTCTAGCATTTATTAAACTACATGTATCTTTTATTAATTTTTTCGTACTATAGTCGACATTCATTATTTCGATACTATTAGCTTCTATTTTGGAGATATCTAGTATTCCATTTACTATTTCTAGTAAGTTATTAGAAGCAGTTAAAATATCTTGTACTTCTTCTTTGGCTGTTCCAGAAATATCTTCTTTTGAAAGGGCTTGACTAAATCCTATTATAGCATTTAGTGGTGTTCTTATTTCATGAGACATACTTGATAAGAATTCTGTTTTGGATTCATTTGCTTTTACGGCTTCTTCTTTTGTTATATTTAGTTGTTCTATCATATGAAGATCAGGATTTTCTAATGTAAAGAATACTAAGACCGTTATGATACCAATAGATGGAGTTATAAAACATATTTCTGGTTTAACATGTTGTAAGATAACAGCTATTAAACATATAATACAGAATATGTATATAGGAATAAATTTCTTATTTTTCCAATTTGTTTTGTTTTTGAAAATGAAAACTAACCAAAGAATTATAAAGATTGCTGATAAAATGTATGCAGCCGACATTGCTGGACCAGTTTGAGTAAAGTGTTTTCCTTCTACTGACAAATATACTGGTAAGTATAACATAATTGGATATGCTAATAGCATTGCTAAATACATTGATAATAAGCCTTTTTGAAAATGTTTTTTATTTTCGTTTTCATCCCATGGGATATTGCCTTTATTTAATTTTGTAGATATGCAATAAACATAGTAAGTAAATATTACAATGTAACTTACTAGCATCCATAAGTTTGTTTTAAATATTAATACTGTTAGGTATGTCATTGGTTTATAAATAGCATATATTCTACTTGTTATATCTATTATAATTGTACATATTGTATGAATAATTAAACTTTTAAATACGATATTTTCAATTGTATTAATTTTCTTTTTATGAAAGTAGATTACTGCAATAAGTAAAACGTATAATAGTACTGATATTTGCAAATGTGTATTCATATTATCTACTCTCCTTTTATTTTTTTAAATATTCTTTTATTGTATCTTTAACTTTTATAGATTCCATTTTTAATTTTGAATAATTATTATTTATGAAGTCAATGTTATTATTTTTAGCAGCGAGTTCATGTTCATATGACATGTCTGCTAGAGCATTACATCCAATGTATCTGGCTTCTGTTTTTAGTGAATGAACTAGTATACTATAGCTATCACAATCTTTAGCTTTTCTGTAGTTATTTAAATCATTTAGTTTATCTTCTAATTCATCATAAAATTCTGTTAATGTCATATTATACATTTCTATGTCTTTTAGTAATTCTAATCCTTGTTGAACGTTAATACCATTTTTTTCAAGTATACTTATACTGTTTTCTTTTTCTCTTGATTCTTTTTTTTCAGAAGATGATACTTTTTCTTCCGATTCTTTTAAGTATTTTTTTAAGATATAGTATAAATCTTCATTAACTATAGGCTTGGCAAGACAATCATCAAATCCTTCTTTAATATATTTTTCTTCCATACCGGATATTACATCAGCTGTTAAAGCTACGACTGGTGTTTTAAAACCAATTATATTTTTTAGGTTTTGAAGAACTTCTGGTCCTTTCATTTTTGGCATCATTATATCTAAGAAAATTAGATCATATTTTTTTTCGTCTAAGATGCGATTAATACATTCTTCTCCAGAACTAACTAGTTCGACTTTTAAATTGTATTCTTTTAGTAAGCGGTCAGCTACTTTTAAGTTTATTTTATTATCATCAACTACTAGGACTTTTTGACCTGAGGCATTGAATGGAACAATGTTATTAGTTTCTTTTTCTTCTTTAAGTTCTTCAACTTTTTTGGTACTATTTTTTTGCTCTAGTGTTACTTTAATACTAGTTCCCTTACCATATTCACTTTTTACATCAATTGTTCCGTTCATTAAGTCAACTAAGCCTTTTGTTATAGCCATACCTAAACCAGTACCTTGAATATTAATGTTTTCTTCCATATCAAATCTTTGGAATTTAGTAAAAATCATTTCTAAATCTTTTTTTGTCATACCTATTCCACTATCTTCGATAGTAATTACTAATTCTATATTATCTTCTTTCCGTTTACTTTCAATTTTTAATAGGATATAACCTTTTTTAGTGTATTTTACAGAGTTAGTTAGAAGATTTGTTATGATTTGTTTTAAATGAATGGCATCACCATATAAGACATCAGGTAATTTGTCGTCTATTTCTGTTTTAAATTCAATTACTTTACTTCCTATTTTAGAATTGATTATATTTCCTATATCATTTATTAGTTTTCTTGTACTATAATCAATTTCAACTATTTCTATTTTATTGGCTTCTATTTTAGATATATCTAGTATTCCATTAACTATTTCTAGTAAGTTATTTGATGCATTGATTATTTCTTTTACTTCTTCTTTAGCTGAACCTGATATTGGTTCTTTGGCTAAAGCTTGACTAAAACCTATTATAGCATTAAGTGGAGTTCTTATTTCATGAGACATACTTGATAAGAAGTCGGATTTTGCATGATTTGCAGCATCGGCTTGTTGTGTGGCAATATTTAAGCTTTCAATTAATTGTAGATCTGGATTAGTAATAGTAAAGTAAATTACTGTTGTGGTAAAAGCTGTGATAATAACATTTATTGGTATTTGAATATATAGTAATTGAGCTGCTAATCCAACCATTATTAATAAATTAAATACGTAAACGGGAGTATATTTTTTTTGAGCAACATTTATTCTATTAGATAGAATAAAATACCAAATTACTCCTAATGAAATAGCAATGCAGTAATATGAGAAGTATAAAGCTGGTCCATCAATTATTAAGTATCCTTCATAAGGTGTAACACTTATTGGTAAGTTAAGAATTATGGTATTTACGATTATAATGATACAAATTGCTATAATAAGCATATTTATGAAATGCTTGAAGTTTTTATTATCACCTGATAAAACAAATCCATCATTACGAGGAGATGTTATAGCATATATATAGTAAGCAAATACTATAACCCACGTTAAAATTGAACCGACAGCTAGTTTACTAATAAATAATGATACTATAGTATTATGAAATTTATAATTTATTATTATATTTAGAATATCTAAGATAATTTCAATAAATGTTACAACTAGTATTCCACGATATATGTAGTTTTCTAGAGTACTGGCTTTTTTCTTTAACGAAAAAACGATTGCTGTTATTAAAGTAAATATAAAAGCTGATAATTGAAAATATATATTCATAACTCTCTCCTACCTTTTCTAGATTATTATATCATAACTAACTATTTCTAAGTATCAATTTAACATCATTTAACAAAAAAACTAGCTTTTTAGCTAGGTGGTATTAATTAATTTATTTTTTTCTTTTAGTTTTTCGGAGACTATGTCTTCATATTTATTTAGATTGCTTGTACTTTTAGTAGAATAAGTTATTATATCGTTGTTTTCTATAATAGCAAAAGTTTTTATATTATTTGAATCAATTTTGGCATATATTTTCACATCTTCATATATGCCCTCATAGTAAAATATGTCTTTTTTTACATCATAACTATAATAATCGTTATTTATTTTCTTTTCCCAAGTATTATTACCTATTTCAGTATAATTATTATTTTTTAATAAATTGATTATATTTTGATCTTGAATAAATACATTTTCTTTATTTGAATAAAATAATATATTATTGCTTATTTTAGAAGATAAATTTAATTTTATTTGTTCTGTTTGAACTTGGTCTTCATAGTCAATATATGAAATTTGAATATATAAATAGTCTAGATTTTCTTTTATTAATTTATAATTTGGCTGGCTTTTTGAATAATTTAAAGTTAAGTTTTCATAATTATTTTTGGTAGCTATTATTTTTTTTTGATTATTTTCTTGGTAATAAAGTTTTATTTCATATGATGGCTGATATGGTAATAAAGTATTTTCTATTCTTCCTAAATCAATTATTAAATCATCGTTTGATATGGCTATGTAACTGTCTTTTATTGTAAATATATTATTTTCTAGTGATATTTGATAGATATTTATTTTATTGTAATTGTTTACAAAATATATAAAAAGAAACAAAGTTATTACTAGGTGAATGATTGTTAAAATAATAAAAATTTTTTTATTTCTATTTTGTTTTTTATCTACTACTTTATCAATTAATTTGATATTTAATTCTTGTTCTATTTTTTTTAATAATTCAATATCTGGAGTGTTTCTCCCTGTTTCCCAATTACTTACAGCTTTATCTGTTACATGGAGTTTTATTGCTAGCTCTTGTTGTGTTAACATTTTTTCTTTTCGGGCTTTGGTAATTTTTTTCCCTAGTTCTAACTTATCATTCATAAGTATCACCTTTTTCTGCTAATATTATAACAGAAAAAAATCAGATCTTTCTGATTTTTTAACATGCTTATTAAGCAATGAATGATACGCTTAGTCCTTGCATATTGTCATAAGTATTTCTGATAGTACTATTGCTATAATAAAGTACATTTCCTAAACCACCACTTGAAATTGAGTAGGATTTAGAATCTAAAAGTGTTAAGTTTCCTTGAGCGTGTTGGTATGTTCCGTATATTTTTATTGTACCAGAACAAGATGCTGTTATTTCTAATTGATTTACGTAATAATAATCGCCATTAACTAAATTTTGCGATAATCCTACTCCATTTGATTCATATTTATAATTACCATTACCATATTGATATTCAATATATGGAGGATTTACTTGAGATGTTGATGTTTTATAATTTTGCTCTCCATAAATTGTGTTTTTATTTTCTGTTACATTTCCTTCCCATCTAAATGCTAAAACATCAAATGATTTATTTGAAGGAATTTTTTTCCAAGAGTTTTGTATTACAAAAGTGTATGTTCCATCGCTATTTGAAAATACCCATAAATGTAATTGTTTATAGTTTGTTGTATGTACGACACTTCCTTCTGTTGCACTTGTAACACTTATATCATTTAAATTATCATTTCCGATTATTTCTTGGTCTATTACAAAAGTATCATTTCCTATTTTTATGTACTCTGTTTTGATAATTGTAGTTTCATATGCTACAGCTTTTTCACTATTTTTTATTTTGTCATATATGTTTGCATCGATATTTTCTATTTCATCATCTTTTAATAAGTCTTTTATTTTATCGTAATTTTCTTGACTTATAGCGACTCCTTCATTATTTATATAAGTTTTATTTTCAAGTATTTTTTCTTCTATTGTTTCGGCTTTTATAAATGGTATGTTTATTAACAATATTACTAAAGTTATTATTATTTTTTTCATGTTATTCTCCTTTAATTTCCATATACTAAGCGATTGATATACAAACTATAATTGTATTGCGGTTCTAAATTATCTGATTCATAAAACTCTTTAGTAGATGATGCGTAACTATAAGCACTTTCCATTAATTCCATATATTCACTATAATTTATATATTTAGTTTCTAGTACTTCTATTACTAACCCTTTATTATTTCTTCTTACTTTTGATGCAATTTTAACTGGAGTTGATTCACTAAAATAATCATAGAAATTAAACATCACAGTATTATAAGATGTCATATCTGCAGAGTTATTCTCATAAAATAATACTGGATCATCTACTATTGCATATAATTCTTCTAAAGTATATGGCGATTCTTTTATGTCTAAATTTTCTTGTGTATCTTTAGTTTTGTTTGTATCTTTTAAATATTTATAAGTACATAGAAATCCTGATAATGTACCTGTCATAAAAAGAACACCAAGAATTATAATTATTTTTAATTCTTTTTTCATATTATTTCCTTTCTTTTTTTATTTAAGACCATAAACTAAGTCCCTTACAAATAATCTGTAATCATAGATTTCTTCTTGATTACTATCTTTGTACTCATTCTTTTTTCTCTCTTCATAATCATATGCGTCTTTCATTCTGGTCATATATTCTTTGTAATCAATGTATTCTACTTCTAAGACTTTTTGTACTTTACCGAATTGCTTTTGAGTACTAGTTGTTACTTTTACTTTTGTATCTTTTGGAAAATAATCGTAAAAGTGAAACATTACATTATTGTAATTAGACATTTTTTCATCGTTTAATTGATAAAATTGTTCTGGGTTTTCTACTATTGAATATAACTCTTCTAGAGTGTATTCGTCTTTATCTTGATATTTTGATTCTTCTCTGCTAATTGAGGAATCTTCTAAATTTTTTTGATTATTATTTATATTGTGATAAATAATGCTTGTAGAAGTTATGCCAATTAATAATCCTATTATAAAAGTAATTATACCTATGCCTAGTAGTTTTATTTTTTTATTCATTTTAATTCTCCTTTCATATTTTAATTTAAAGTACATTAATAAATTTGACAACCTAGTGTTGCTAGAATTAAATAAAAAAAATTCTAGGTGGTCTAGAATTTTTGTCTAGTTATTTTTGTAGTATTCTCTAATCATATTTAGAAATTCTGGATTAAAGTTTTTATTACGTATCATTTCTATTTCGAATTTGTATGGTGGATATAGTCGTTCTTTTGAATCGTCTGTATCACCAATGTATGGAGTTTCTAGAATTTTAGGTATACTTGATAGTCTTTCATTATAAATTATATTTATTAATGTATTGAAACCTATTGTTCCTATTCCAAGGTTAGCATGTCGATCTTTATGTGTTCCTTTTTCGTTTTTGGAATCGTTTATATGAATACATTTTATTTTATCTATACCAATAAGTTTATCAAACTCGTCAAGATAATTATCGAAGTCTGTCATGTCATATCCACCATCATTTAGATGACATGTATCTAAACATACTCCTATTTGTTCTTTTCTTTCAATTCTATTTATTATATACGCTATTTCTTCTGTTGTACGGCCACATTCTGTTCCTTTACCGGCCATTGTTTCTAAAAGAATTTGACATTTGGTAGTTCCATCTAAGATTTCGTTTAAGGCATTAGTAATGTTTTCTAAACCTTCTTCTTTTGTAATGCCTATTGCATTACCTGGATGAAGAACCATTTTTGATATACCCATTTCATCACATCTTGTAAGTTCTTTTTTTATAAAGTTCTTACTAAAATTATATTTTTCTTGATCTGATGCATTACCAAGATTAACGATATATGGAGCATGACACACTACATTATTTATATCAATTTCATTACTTTTCATAAGCTCTTGGGCTTCCTTGATATACTTCTTGTCTATTTCTTTTCTGATTGTATTAGTTGGAGCTCCAGTATAAAACATAAAGGTGTTACTTCCATAACTAATTGCTTCTTCAGCAGCTCCTAATAATTGATTTTTACCAAATGATACATGGCTTCCTATTATTAACATTTTATCACCTTCGCTATTTAGTATATCAAAAAAAGGTAGTTTATTCTACCTTTTCGTTGATGCATGCACCTTCATATCTCTTTAAACTTGAACCATCACTTGAACCGGTTCCACCTTTATCACCACTAGTACCTGTAAATGATGTTTTTACTTTATTTGTGAAATTATCATCATTATATGATGTTATTCCGTCATCGATTGTTAGACTTTCTATTTTTTTGGAGTCATAGCCATCTATAACGTATTTACCATTAGTAACCCAGACACTATAGTTGAATTGTAGTTTATCTGTTTCTTCAATAACAATATAGCCATCCCAATCTTTGTAATTGCTTGTTGGAAAATCATTTGCTTCTAATCCTTTAATAGTTATACACATTCCTTTAGTTGTTCCATCAGTACTAGATATAATTCCACTTGTTTTATCACTCATTGTAAAAGCAGCATGGGCATTTTTTGCCAGATTTACTAATTCGATAGTATCTTCTTTAAAGTTCTTTATATTTTGATTTCTTGTTGTTAAAGAAAATACTGTAATACCAGCTATTATAACTAGAGCTACCATTACTATAATAAATAATATTTCTATTTTTGAAAATGTTAATTTTTCTTTTGCTTTATCCATTTTTATCATCTTTTCTATATATTTATTTTAATATAAATAAGAAAAAAATACAATATTAGTTTATTGAGCTTACTATTGAACTTACTAATTCTATATCATTAATTACGTTTGATACTTTATCTGTAATTCTTAGATTGTATTTTTCTTTTAGGATTTTTTTTAGTGTATCGTAGTATGCTGGGTTTCTATTTAATTCTTTTATATAAAAGGAGTTTAATTTGAAATATTCAAATAGTTTATCTTTTTTGATTTTTTCTAAAACTATTCTATCCATATTAATCTCCGAAGAATTTAGTTATAGGTCTTTCAACGTTTGGTGGGATTGGATTTTTTGTATCTGTTGTTTTAGTGGCTAGTTCACTAAATATATCAAGAGCTTTTTGAGCTGTTTCAATATGGTGTTGAAAGGTGTCAGGATCAAATTTTTTGATAAAGTCTGTTACTTTTGTTTGAGATTTACTCGTTGCATATTTTGACCATATTTCGTTATCTTCACCATATAAATCATATAGTTCATAAAATTTTTGCCATGTCATTGTATTATCTTTTACGTAGTCAGCTAGTTCTGGTTTTGTTTTTACAAATTCTTTGAATGTTTCTTTTGACATAAAAAATCACCTATTAAATTTTATGTTTAATAAGTGATTTTTTTACTATAATTTAAAATCTTCTAAGAAGTCATTAATTGTAAGTTCTTGATTTTCTTTTTTTTCTTTTGGTAATTCTTCTATATTATCTACATTCTTATTTAGGGATTCTTCTGTTGCATTAAGTTCTATTTTTCGTTCAACTAATTCGGCTACTTTGAAACTATCTTCAATTGGTGTTTTAGAAATAGTACTTCCTGTTGATGATAAGTCCATAATTGGTAGTTCAGTAGTTTTTATTTCTTTAAAATCACCATCAGTTTTTATACTTACAATATCACGATTGTTAACTGATATTGCATTTGTTATTTTGTAATTTGTAGATTTTACTTTTTTTATTAATGTTGATCCTTTTTTAGCTCTTGTCATGGTATCAAGTTCACATATTTTAATACGTTTTGATGTATTTTTATTAGTAAATATTGTTATGTATTCATCATATGGTGCAGGTGACATACATGTAACTACGTGATCGTCTTTAACGTTGATTCCTTTTACTCCTGATGCTTTTGCTCCAACAATAGGGATTTCGTTTGAATCAATGTTTACATAATATCCAGTTTCTGTTACAAAAATAGCGCGGCCATTATCTTTTACTACAGAAACTATTTCATCATCATCTTTTAGTTTCATAGCATTTATTGGTTTTGTATATCTACTTACTATTAATTTTTCAAGATTTGTACGTTTTGTAATACCATTTTTAGTTGTCATTATTATATTATCTTTTGGATTATCAAGAATCATGGCAGAGATAATTTTTTCTTCAGCACTTATTTGAATTAGATTACTAATATGTTTACCTAATTCTTTCCACTTTGTTTCTACTATCTCATGAACTGGGACATATAAATAATGACCTAGATTAGTGAACATTAATAATGTATCAAGTGTAGTTGTACTATATAAACCTCTTATAAAATCTCCTGGTTTTAAAGTAGTAGGTTCACTACTAGCACTAACATATGATTTTATAGGAATACGTTTTACATATCCTTCATTTGTTGCGACAACGATAACATTTTCTTTTGGAATCATATCTTTTGGATCGAATTTAACTTCAGTAACTTCATCTTTTATTTCTGTACGACGTGGAGTTCCGAATTCTTTTTTGATTTCAATTAAACTTGATTTCATTTGCTTTTTCAATATTTCTTCATCTTCAAGAATTGAAGTTAAGAATTCAATCATTTTACGAAGATTTTCTTGTTCTTCTAATAATAAATTTATATCTGTATTTGATAATGTATATAAGCGCATCATTACGATTGCTGTTGCTTGCTCAATAGTGAAAGCAAATTTACTTACAAGATTATCAATAGAGTCTTGCTTATTTTTAGAAGCTCTAATTATCTTTATTATTTCATCCATTATATCGACTGCTTTTAATAAGCCTTCTACGATATGTAATCTTTCTTTAGCTTTTCCAAGGTCGAATCTAGTTCGACGTAATATAACATCTTTTTGATGACTTATGAAAGCATCTAATATTTCTAAAATACTTAATTGTTTTGGACGACGATTTACAATTGCTACCATATTAAAATTATAGTTTACTTGTAAATCAGTATTTTTTAGTAAATAGTTTAAAATTAGTTCAGCATTAGCATCTTTTTTTAGTTCGATGATAATTTTGGCCATGTGTTCTTTATCAGAAACATCTATTATATCGGTAATGCCTTCTACTTTTTTATCTATTTTGATATCTTCAATTTTCTTGCGTAGTTGTTCTTTTAAAACATCATAAGGTATTTCATGAATAATGATTTGATGAGTACCTTTTTCTTTTACGATTTCAGTACGAGCTTTTACAACAACACGACCACGTCCTGTTGAATATGCTTGTAGTAATCCTTCTTTTCCTTCAACTACACCACCTGTTGGAAAGTCTGGTCCTTTAACGATATTTAAAATCGTATCTAAACGGCAGTTTGGATTATCAATACGATGAATTGTTGCATCAATTATTTCACCAAGATTGTGTGGTGGAATGTTTGTTGCGTATCCAGCTGAAATACCTGTAGAACCATTAACTAATAGGTTTGGAAAGTTTGCTGGTAGAACTGTTGGTTCTAAGTCTTCATCAGCGTAATTAAGGGTCATTTCTACAGCATCACGATTAATGTCTTTAAGCATTACTAAAGCTAATTTAGTAAGTCTTGTTTCTGTATAACGATGAGCTGCTGGACCATCTCCATCAATTGAACCATTATTTCCATGAATATCAATAAATATTTCACGCATTTTCCATGGTTGAGACATATATATCATGGCACCATATATTGAAGAATCACCATGTGGATGGTATTTTCCCATTACATCACCAACTGCTTTGGCGCATTTGCGATATGGTTTATCGTGAGTGTTTTTACTTTCCCACATTGTATATAGAATTCTTCTTTGAACTGGCTTTAGACCATCTCTTACATCTGGTAGAGCACGATCTTGGATAATAGATTTGGAATATCTTCCAAATCTATCCCCCATTATATCTTCTAGAGTATAATCATATATTTTCTCGATGATATTTTTTTCTTCTTTTGTCTTTGCCATTTTGATTACCTCCTAAATCCATCTTCTAATGTAAAGTCAACGTTTTCTTCTATCCATTCTTTACGTGGTTCAACTTTATCACCCATAAGTACTGAAACACGTTTTTCAGCTAATGCTGCATCATCAATGGTTACTTTTATTAAACTTCTTGTTGCAGGGTTCATTGTTGTTTCGTATAGTTCATCGGCATCCATTTCACCTAAACCTTTAAATCGTTGAACTTTGTATGCTTGTTTTACTTCTTTTTTTCTTTTTTCTAAGTCTTCGTCTGTTGCTACGTATTCTTTATATTTTCCAAAATCAAGGGCATATAAAGGGGGATTAGCAATATACAACATTCCTGCTTCTATTAAAGGGCGCATGAAACGATAGAAAAATGTTAAAAGAAGTATTTGAATATGAGCGCCATCATCATCGGCATCGGTCATTATTATTACTTTTCCATAGTTTGATTCTGCTGGGTCAAATTCATTACCTATTCCAGCACCTATAGCATATGTTAAGGTATTTAATTCTTCGTTACTATTTATATCATTATTAGATGCTTTTTCACAATTAAGAACTTTACCTCTTAATGGTAAAATTGCTTGTGTTTCTCTATTTCTTCCTGTTTTAGCTGAACCTCCAGCAGAGTCTCCTTCGACTAGGAACAGTTCATTTTTGGTAAAGTCTTTACCTGTTGCTTTAGCTAGTTTTCCACTAAGTATTTTTTCTTTCTTTTCTTTACCTTTACCACTTCGTGCTGCTTCTCTGGCTTTTCGTGCGGCTTCACGGGCAACTTTACTACGAGATGCTTTTTCAACAATAGTTAATGCTATTTCACGGTTTTCTTCTAAGAAGAATTTCATATTTTCATATGTTATTTGTTCTGTTACAGTACGTGCTTCTGGTGTACCTAATTTTCCTTTAGTTTGACCTTCGAATTGAAGAAGTGCTTCTGGTATTTTTAGATTAATTACAGCACTTAATCCTTCACGGACGTCTGAGCCTTCGAATGTAGCATCTTTTCCTTTTAAGATATTATTTTCTTTTGCGTAGTCATTAAAAGCTTTAGTAATACCTGATTTAAATCCGGTTTCATGTGTACCACCATCGCTTGTTTTAACGTTATTTACAAATGATAAAATATTTTCGTTATAGCCTTCTTGATATTGAAGTGCTATATCTACTTCTATACCTTGTTTTATACCATTAAAGCTGATTACTTTATGTAGAACTGTTTTTCCTTCGTTAATGTATTCAACGAAGTTTATTAAACCATTTTCGTAGAAAAATTTAGCACTACGATTATCTTCTTCGTCTATTACTTCAATAGTTAAACCGCTAAGTAAAAATGCGCTTTCTTGCATACGTTCAGTAATTGTTGTAAATGAAAAATTAGTACTTTTAAATATTTCTGGATCTGGTAAAAATGTTACTGTTGTACCAGTTCTATTTGTTGTACCTATTTGTTTTAGTTTTTGGACAGTATGGCCACCATTTTCAAATTTTATATTACTTATAACGCCTTCTTTGTAAATTGTTACTTCCATTTTTTTACTAAGAGCATTAACTACTGATGCACCTACTCCATGTAGTCCTCCTGATACTTTGTATCCTGATTCTTCAAATTTACCTCCGGCATGAAGTATTGTGTATACTACTTCTGGAGTTGACATTCCACTTTCGTGTTTTCCTATTGGAACTCCGCGACCATGGTCTTCTATTGTTACTGAGCCATCTTTATTAAGGGTAATTTTTATGTAGTCGCCGAAGCCGTTAATACTTTCATCAATGGCATTATCGACAATTTCCCAAACTAAATGATGAAGTCCTCTTTTATCTGTAGATCCAATGTACATACCAGGACGTTTTCTTACGGCATCTAGGCCTTCTAATATTTTTATAGATGTTTCGTCATATTTTGTTGTTGTCATTCTTTTTCACCATAGCTAGTATAACACAAGTTTGGTGAAAAAAAAAAGAGATTTGACGATTGATAATGTCAATTCTCCTTTATTTTTCGGACTTGTTTGAATATTTTGGTAATTCCATTTCTTTTTCACTATTTTCTTTTAGTTTCTCGATTCTTTCAGTAACTAGTTCAGGAAGTATCGCGGTATCTTCTATTTCTTTAATATCAAGAATTTTGGTTGCTTTTTCTTCTGGAATATCTGGATTTATTGTTTTCATTATTTCTACTTCTGATTCTTTTTGAATTTCTTCTTCAAGGTTTTTTTTGAAGTCTTCTAGATTTTTTGTCAAAACGGGCATTTCAAATGTAACATCTTCTTTTATTTGATTTTGTTCTTTTACAACATCAAATGTAATATCTTTTATATCTTCTTCTTCAATTTTAGGGGGATTTTTTGTTTTTTTTGCGTCACGAAGACCTATTATAAAGATTAAAATAAATAAAAATATTAGGAGTATAATTGCGCATGTTAAAACTTTAGGAAATAGTTCATGTTCATATATTTGATTAATTATATTTAAAACGATTAGTAAATTCATTGTCGCACACCCTTTTATTCTATATATTAAGAATAACATAAAATATGTATATTTCTCAATTGTTATTTATAAAAATATTGTACGACATTTTTTTATTTTTTTAAAGATATTTAAAAAAAGATATTTAAAAATATCTTTTTATCTGAACTTATTCATTTGTTGCATTACTTGTCTTACTTGTTTTTGACTTGGTTTTCTTCCCATACTACTCATCATAGCTTCTATCATTTTTTTATTTATTGGAGGATTTTCCTCTAATTGTTTTTTAAATATTTTTCTAGTAATAAGAAATCCTATAATAAATCCTACTACTAAGCCTATTACTATATATAAGATGTCTATCCACATATTAGCACTCTCCTTTGTATGTTTATTTTACTAAATATTTATGTATTTAACAAGTGATTATTGATATTCTTCTAACCAAAAGTAATCTATATTATCAAAATCACAAACAAAGATATTTTTTTTCTTAGTTATAGCTTTTAAGAATGAAGAATATTCTAGAGTTGTTTTAATTATAAGGTATGTTTTGTTTATTATTAGTTTTGATTTTTCTTCTGTATAATAATCATTTATTATATGTGTGTTATTTACTTTAGTATAAGTATACTTATTTTTATAGTATTCAAATATGTTGTTATCTAGGTATTCTTTATTAAATGTATCTCTTATTTGATTAAAGAAGTTATATCCATTTGTTAGTTCTTCTTGTTTTAAGTGGTATATTCCTTCTATTGCTTTATATAGGTTATAGGGATTTTCTTTTGTTAGTATTGAGTATTCTGGTTTTATTTTAAATAGGTAGAAAGTTCTCATTAAAATCACCAAGTTTATTTTATAAAACTTGGTGATTAGTTTTTGTCGTTTTTAGTTATTTCTAATACAGTTTTCTACTTTTTTCATTATTGAATCGTAATCAAAGTTCATTTTTTCTAAAACATCATCTTTTTTACCACTATAACCAAATTCATCCATACCTATTGCACAACCACGTGAAGCAAAACGATACCAAGGCATTGTTGAGGATGCTTCCACGGTTATTACTTTGGCATTTGGTGGAATAATTTCGTTTTGATAACTTTCTGATTGATTTAGGAAGACTTCGACAGATGGCATTGATACTAATCTAGTATCTATTCCTCTACTACGTAATTCTTCACTTATTAAATAAGTTGTTGTTAGATCTATTCCAGTACTTATTAAAACAGCATCTAATCTTGATGTTTCTTTTTTGATTATGTATGCACCATTTTTAGTTTGTTCTCCACTTGTTCCAGCAAGGATATGAGCTTCATCTTTGGATAATACGATAGCTACTGGACGTTTATTACTTATGATATAATCCCAACTGCCAATTACTTCATTAATATCTGCAGGGCGGAATACTATTAAGTTTGGAGTTGTTCTTAGCATTGCTAGTTGTTCTATTGGTTGATGGGATGGTCCGTCTTGCCCTATGGATACGGAGTCATGAGTAAAGATATATGTAACTGGTAAGTTCATTTGAGCAGTCATTCTTAGAGCTGGTTTTAGATAGTCAGAAAAAACTAGGAATGTTGAACCGAATGTTCTTAAGCCACTTAAGGACATTCCATTTAAAATAGCAGCCATAGCATGTTCTCTTACACCAAAGAAAATGTTTCTTCCTGTTCTTTCTTTTCTACTATAGTCTACTTCTTTATATAAAGCTGTATGACATGATGTAGATAAATCAGCACTACCGCCTAAGAAAAATTTTGAGCGATCGCTTACTATATTCATTATTTTTGAATTTGATTCACGTAATTCTTCACTATAGTTATTTTGTATTTTAAAACTAGAACTACTAAAATTTAAGCCATCATCGCCAGTTTCAATGAAATTTAAGATACTTTTTAATTTTTCAGTTGGTCCATCTCTTTTTATTTGTTCAAGGGATTTTTTCCAAGTTGTGTATTGATTACGTACACGACTATTAATTGTTTCACGAACATATTTAACAGCGTTTTCTGTTATTTCCATTGTGTTTGTTTCTATACCATATTTTTTTCTTACAATTACTAGGTCTTCTCTACTTAATGGTTTTCCATGAACAAGGTTTTTTCCTTCGTGCTGAGAACCACGGCCTATTACAGTTTTGATTTCTATTAAGGTTGGTTTACGATTTATTTTAGCTCTTTCAATTGCTTTATCAATTTCTTTTATTTCATTTCCTTCACCGACAAAGTCTACTTCCCAACCCATATTAATATACTTTTGAATGATGTTGGTATTAGATGTTTTTTTCATTTCACCATCTAACGTTATATCATTTGAATCATATAATACTATTAAGTTATCTAATGCAAGATTACCAGCTAAAGAAGCTGCTTCATCAGCTATACCTTCCATTAAGTCACCATCACCAACAAGACAGTAAACATGATAATTAATAACTTTTTGTTTAGGTATTTCTTCTTCAACTAATGCTGCAAGGTATTTTTCAGCCATAGCCATTCCAACTGCGTTTGCTAACCCTTGTCCTAATGGTCCAGTTGAAACCTCAACGCCTGGTGTTACTCCATATTCAGGGTGTCCTGGTGTCTTTGATGATATTTTTCTGAAGTCAACTAAATCATCAATTGATATATCATATCCGGCCATGAATAGCATTGCATAAAGTAATGCTGACCCATGTCCTGCTGACATTACAAAACGATCTCTATTAGGCCACTTTGGATCAGCTGGATTTGCTATTAAGTGATTTGTGTATAAACTAAATATAATTGGAGCTGCGCCCAGACAAATACCAGGATGTCCACTTTTGGCATATGATATCATGTCGACACTTAAGACTCTTAAACTATTAAGTGAATGAAGTTCAGGGTTCATATTATCACTCTCCTACTTTATAATTATACCAATTTTTAGTTAATAGTAAATTAAAAAAATTAAGTTTCTTTTTGTAGTAAATTAAAATAAAGTCCTTGATAGGACTTATTTTAGATGTTGAAGAGCTATTTTATATAGTTTTTCCATAGCTTGATTGTTTTTATTTTTACTCATGTTCTTTTTCATTTTATCAATTATACTAGGATTTTCAGATATTCTTTTCATGTATATGTTAAACATAAATGATGTTCTGAATCTTTTTCCGTAACCATTTTTTTCAAAGTATTTGAAATTAGCTACTTCTTGACCACCACTACAATTAATCATAATAATTGGCTTTTTAAAATATAGGCTTTCTGTTGATTGAGCTCCACCTGGTTTTGATACGACGAAATCACAGATTTGTAATAGTTCTGGTACATTATTTACAAAACCTAGTGTTTTGATATTAGTTACTCCGTATTCTTCTATCCACTTATCTACTTTTTCTTTTGATTTTTGATTTTTACCGGCAACATAGATAAAATCAATATTTAGATTATTCTTAATTATACCTTTAATATATGGTAATGATAATGTACCACCATTTCCACCACCACCAAAGAATAAGCAGATTGGTCTTACTCCAGAAAAACCATATTTTTTAGTTGCTTTTTCAACATTAAAGTTATTACTAGTAATTGGATTTATCGGAATACCAATTGGTTTGATTTTAGAGCGTTCAACACCTTTTTTAACTAGGTATGATACTTCATCTTTATCACCTACTATGATAGCTTGTTCCCTTTTGTATCCTCTTAACCATAACGCGTGGGCTTCGTAATCAGTTACTACTGTAATAAGTTTACTATTTGTTATACCTTTACGATTGTAATAGTCAATTAAACTGCTACCAAAGAAATGGGTAGATATCGTTAAATCAGGATTAAAATCTGTAATGACTTTTCTCATATGTTTATTTTGAAAAACGCCCATACTAGCTTTACTAGCTATTGCTGCACTTAATTTTGAATCAAATAAATTATATATAAAAGACCATCCAGCGGGAAATTTTAGAAGAAAAAAGTCGGTTACTTTTTGACTAAGTCTTCCTATAACTGGTGTTGAATATTTAAGTAAATCGATTGCTAATATTTCAAGTTCTGGATCTTGGGATTTGAAATAACTCTCAATATATTGTGCAACTGCACGATGCCCATTACCATACATTGCATAAGTTAACAAAATTCTTTTTTTCATGTTTACCAACCTCTTATTAAGATTATACAATATATTTTTTTAATTTAAAATAAAAAAGCAAATTGATAATTTGCTTATGATGTTTTAACTGAACTACATTTTACGTTACCTAGAGTTTCTTCAGCACCAAGAAGAACTCCCATTGATTTCTTTATTGTATCGTTATAATTTAGTTTTATTTGGAGATTCATTCCTTCTATTGGAGATTTTACATAACTACCATATGCTAAATTAGAAAATATTCCGACAGTAATAGTTTGAGATATATAATCTATTTGAATATCAAGAGTAAAATTTTCAGTGTTAGTATATTGACTTTCAAGTTCTTTGTAGTAATTTGCTAAAGTAGTAAATGTATTTTTATCACTAATATTAATCATTTGTTGCATATATGATTTTTTTAATAAGTTTTTTTCGTAATATAAATATGTGATTGTATTAGTAGTTAATGAACTATCTTTTAATGGTTCAATTAATTCACATTTTATAACTCCTGTTTTGGCTGCTGGTTCGTAAGGTGTTTCTTGATTTAGTTCGTTTTCATCATCTACTAAACCTTTATAAAAACTTAGATTTTGAGAAAAGTTAATTACAATTGGTTCTTCTGTTTCTTCGTCTTCTTTTTCATCAGTTGATGAGTTTTTTTCTAATTGTTGGTTAGGATTTTCTGTGCTAGGATTAAGAACAAAATTATAAAAATATAACCATCCAAATGAGAGAACTATGATTCCTATTAATACTAACGAGATTTTTAAACCTGTTCCGTTTGTAGATATATCATCATTATCTAATTGATTATTATCTGAGTACTGATTATATTGATTTGTTGGGATAGCATTTGAATCAAATTTTGGAATGATATTTTCTTGTGGAGGTTGTTCTTTTATTGTATTTGGTTCTTCTTTTGGAGTAGAAGTTAATGTTATTATATCTGGTTCATTATTTGGTTTATTGGGATTGTTTTGATTTAATGATTGAATTGATTTGTTGTCTTCCAGAGTATTTTGTTCTTCTTTTATATTTGGGTGTTGTTCAGATGAATCGAGAGTTTGGAATGGATTTTCTTGCATAATTGGCTCTTCTTTTGTAATCGGTGGAGTTTGTTGTTCTGATTCAATTCCGAACATTTGGGTAAATAGATTATCGTTATTATTTTCGTTGTTATCTTTCATATGAACACCTCTTCTATTTTTTTATTATATCATAAAAAAATATCAGTTAAAACTGATATTAATTAGACATGGTTACTACATTGGCATTTTCAGAAATACTTGCCATTCTAGCATTAATTGCAACAACACCTAATACTATAAATAAATAAAATAGTATAATTCCTGCCATATTTCTAATAGTTTCATTTTTCATATAATCACTCCTTCTTCCTTTTACCATCTTTATTATATTACATACATTCGTTCGTGTCAATAATATAATAAAACATTTGTTTGACTTTTTACACTTGATATGCTATTATTTAAATGGAGGTAAGCATATGGATAAAAACATTACAAAAAGACAAGAAGATGTTCTTAACTATATAAAAAAATATGTAGTTGAGCATGGATTTCCACCTTCAACAAGAGAAATTGGTTCAGCACTTGGTTTATCATCACCTGCTACTGTACATACACATTTAAAAAAATTAGAAGATGCTGGTTGTATAAGAAAAACTAATTCAAAATTTAGAACAATTGAAATTGTTGGTGATAATGAATTTGCTAAAAAAGATGAAGAATTAGTTAAAGTTCCGTTATTAGGTACTGTTTCTTGTGGTAATCCAATTGAAGCAATTGAAAATCCTGATGAATGGTTTACATTGCCCGCTAGTTTAATTCCTGCTAGGGAGACTATATTTACTTTGAAAGCTAGTGGTGAGTCAATGATAAATGTAGGTATCTATGATGGAGATATAATTATAGTTCAAAAGCAAAAAGTTGCTCGTAATGGTGAAATAGTTGTTGCTATGACTGATGATGGAGATGTTACGTTGAAGACTTTTTATAAAGAAAAGGATTATATTAGATTACAACCTGAGAATGATACAATGAGTCCTATTATATTAGATAATTGTACAATATTAGGTAAAGCTATTGGCTTATATAGAAGTTTATAATAATTAAAGAAGAAGGAATAGAAAAAAACTTAATCATGTGATTAAGTTTTTTTATGCAAAGAATAATAAATAACTAAGGAATCCTATAAAAATAATTAAACATAGGAAACCATTTATTTTCTCATATGTTTTAGATCGTCCATCTACACCAAGAGCCATTGTTGTGAATATTCCACCTATTAAACCACCTATATGAGCAAAGTTGTCAATACTTGTTGACATAAATCCGATAGCTAAGTTTAAAACTATAATTGGTAATATTTGTGTTTTAACAACATTACCTAAATAAGTACGATAATGATATCCAAAATATAATAATGCTCCTAGTAGACCAAATATTGCTCCAGATGCTCCAACAGATGGAGAACCTGAAGAAACTGCTGATAATAAACATCCGGCTATTGCACTTATAAAGTATATTATAAGGAATTTTACTTTACCTAGGAATGTTTCTATTTGACTACCAACTATATATAATGAATACATATTAAGTGCTAAGTGAATTAAATTGGCATGTAAGAATGCTGCTGTAACTAATCGCCATATTTCTCCTGCTTGTAATAGCGCTCTTATATTAGCTCCTAGATTAATTGCCGTAGAAGTAGTTACTCCTTTAAATAGAACACCTGCTCCATCCATAATGCATTCTATGATAAACATTATGATACAAGCAATAATTATTAGATTTGTAAAAACAATCTTTTTAGGTTTAAATGTTTTTTCATATATTCTATTATCTTTTTCTGTTTTTTCATTGATATCTTTAGTTACATTTATTATTAAATCTACTCCAGTTGAATCTTTTAGTAGTTTCTCATTAATGTTTGGAAAAGCTTCTAAGATATCTTCATCAGTAATATTTAAATCATTTCCAATTAATGGTACTGGTTTTATATTTTTAGGTGCTTCTATTTTTAAATCTTCATTAACATCTAATAATATATTTAGAGTATTAACATTAAATGATAATGTTTTCTTTTTTATTTGACGAACAATACTTTCTATTTTGAAAAAATCATAATTTAATTGTTCTTTATTAAAAATATTATTCGAATTAATTCTTATGATACGATATGGTCCTTCAGAGTTTTCTAACCATATTTCATCTTTTACTCCATTAACTACTATAGGATTATAATTTTCTTCGGTAATGAAATAATGAACTAATTTCATAATTATTTCATCTTTTTTATTCATAACAATAGTACTCATATTGTACCTCCTATTAATTATATTATATCAAATTTTAAGTATTTTCAAATAACTCTATCCTTTTTTAATTATTTTTTATTTTTTTTAGGGGTCATAGATAATCGTATTTCTTTTTGAATATCTGATTGATATTCTAAATCAGCTATATCACTGGATAAATCTTTAATATAATTTTTTGCTTTATTTATTTCATCTGCTTTACGTAGTGCTTTTAATGCTTTACTTGGTTTATTTAACCTTTTATAACAATTAGCTAACATAATGTAATTAGCGGCATTATATGATGGTCTTCTCTCATTATAAGCAATACACATTTTTATACATTCTTCAAATTTTCTTTGCTCATAGTAAATACGTGCTTTAGCAGTAAAGTACTCAGGTTCTTCATTATCTTTTATATTAGAGAGTATTATTTCTGCTTGTTCAAGGTCGTTTTGCATTATGTACATTTCGGCTTCTATTACTTGAACTATTGGCTGGATTATACCGCCTAATCTTTTATATTCAGATATTAAAGATAAAACTTCTTTATAAGATTTTCTTTTTTTAGCTTGAAAAATTTTTTCTTGTAAATCTTGATGTTGAAAGTATCTGTTTGGATTGGAAGTATATTCTTGTTCTAATAATGCTATTCTATTATAGTGGTATTTTATATTACGATGTGCTCCGTTATTATTAATTAAGTATTCATATCTTTGTAGATTACGTCGAGCTTCTTCGAAGTTTTGTATAGTTAAAAATTCCTTGTATGCCATATAAGCAGTATTTATTAGTTGTTCTGGATTACTCTTGCTTGATTCAGGATTAGTTGGTGTTACTATTGGTGGTTCAACTTTTTTTTCTTCCTCAAAAGCTTTTTCAGTTAGTTTTGGTGTTTCTAATTCATTTTCATCTACTAATCTTACATTTTCTGTAGTAGTTACTTTTATTGGGATTGTTGTGGTTATTAGACTTTGAATACTATGAAGTTTTGTTAATAGAGTTTTTATTATTAATTCAGGATTATCTATTTTTTCTTGTTCTAAAAGAGTTAGTGCTGTTTGATAATCATTACTATTGATTGCTTCTAATAGTAAATTTTGTTTAATTGTTTGATCTATTGTAGTTTGTGGAACAATGATAGTTGGTTCTTCTTCAATTTCTATTTCTGGGACTGGTTCTTCTTGTTTTCTTTCGAATATTAAGTTTTTACTTTTAATAACTGCTATTACTAAAAATCTATAACATTGATTAGTGAGATGATATTTTCTTTGATTTCTATCAATGCTTATATTAATGTTTGCATACTTAAAAGCTTTTTCCCAATCTTCTTTACTGATAGCTCTTATTAATTTTTTAGTGGTTGAACCTTCTTGTGGTCTTTTAATATTTGTTCCTTCTGTTGCTATAATATTTGCTATATCATTTAATATTTTTTCATCTATTGGAATTAACTCTTTTAAGAGTAACATATAATAATATATATTAAATAAAAGTTCATCATTTATTCGATTATTATATAATTGAATTAATTTATTATAAGCAGTTGCAAAATCTTTTTTAAACATAAAGCATGCAAAGATAGCAAATCTTGCATATTGATTGCTTGGGTCTTTTTTTAGTACTTCTTCAAATGATTTAATAGCTTTATCTGTTTCTTTTTTTATCATTAGATATGTTGCATTTTTAACTTGATAATTTAGGTCATCTTTTATATTTTGTTTTTCTTGTTCTTCTGTTTTTTTTTCTTGCATTTGTTCTTCTATATTGTTTTTTTCTGTTTCTTCTGCAATTAAAGAAGGACGATAGTAATATAAACCTCTAGATACTTTAGTTAAAATGTTGTTTTCAATAAATACTTTTATATCATATTGGCTAAAGCCTAAAGAAACTATGTCTTTGGTAGTTATTTGTTTTTCTTTTGTTAATCTGTCTTTTAATAATGTATAATCTTTCATGTTTTCCTCGTTTTCATATAATTATCTTTATTACATATTATTTAATATGAGGTGGGATAATGTTTAATATATTGGTTATTATTTATTTAATTGTCTTATTATTGATATCTATTCTTTTTTGTAGGCTTATTTTTGAAAAGAAAATGAAAAATGATTTAGTCTTTTTTGTTATATCTAATTTTATTTTGTCATTTTCTTTTTTAGTTTTTTTATTCTACTATAAAGATTATTTATTTAGTTTAGTTAATATGTTTTTTTTACTTTTAAATACAATTTTTTTGAATTATGAAATTAAGATAACATATGATAAATATAGATTGTTATCTATTCCATATCTAATATATATTGTTTTTTTATTTTATCTTATTATAGATCTTTATCTAATGAGTCTATAAAGTTTTGAAATTCTTTTGGAAGTGGAGCTTCAAAGTGCATCTCTTTTTTGGTTATTGGATGAATAAAATCCATTTTGTATGAATGTAAGAATTGGCCAAATTCTGTACATTTTTTTGTATTATATACAGGATCATTATATATAGGATATCCTATATAATTCATATGTACTCTTATTTGATGTGTACGACCTGTTTCGAGAACTAAACTTACTAGTGTGTAGTCGTGATATCTTTTTAGTACTTTTAAATGAGTTATTGCTTCTTTAGAATTATCTGCAGTAACTGTCATTTTTTTTCTATCTTTTGGATCTCTACCTATTGGAGCATCTATTGTTGCCGATTCATGAGGGAAGTTGCCACATATTAAGGCTATGTATTCTCTTTTGATATTTTGATGTTCTTTAAAGTATTCTGTAAGTATAGCATGAGATTTATTATTCTTAGCTATTAATAATAAACCTGATGTATCTTTATCAATACGATGAACAATACCTGGTCTTTCTTCACCGTTGATATCACTTAGTGTATTAGTATAATACATTAAACCATTTACAAGTGTATTATCGTAATTTCCCGAACCAGGATGAACTACTAAACCACTTGGTTTGTTTACAACAAGTATATCATCATCTTCATATACTATATCAATAGGCATTTCTACTGGTGTAATATCATTTTCTTCGATAAAACCATCTTTTATTTCTATTTCATCATTTATTCTTACTTTATATGAAGCTTTTTCTTGTTTACCATTTACTTTTATGTATTCAGCATCAAGCATTTTCATAATTGTTGAACGAGAGTATTCCGTATTATTTGCTAGATATTTGTCTAGTCTTTCTTTGTTTTCTGTTACTATTATTTTCATTAACATCTTCCCCCTTTATTACTGCTATTATTAATAAGATTACACCTAGTACTATAGCTATATCTGCTACATTGAATACAGGATAATCATAATTAAAAATATAAAAATCTAAAAAATCTCTTACGTAACCAAATAATATACGATCTATTAAGTTTCCACCTAGTCCACCTAATAATAACCCAAAAGCTAAATTATTTCTACTATTTTGTTTAAAACAATATATAAAATGATATATTAGAATTAAAGATATTATCGTACCTATAGCAATTATAGCTCGACTATTACTAAATATTCCCCAAGCTGCTCCTTTATTATGAACTAAAGTCAAATAAAAAAAGTTTGGAATTACTTTTATGGATTGATTTATTGTAAGAAAAATGCTAAATGTTACTTTAGTTATTTGATCAAGTGCTAAGGCAATTATGGCTATTATTAATATTTTTTTATTCACTGGTTACACCTCCGCTACATTATATCATATATCTACTAAAATTACATCCTCACCTATTTTGGTTATACTGGTAAAGGGAACTTTGGAGTCATTTGTTGACATCATTATTTTTTTAAATGATTTTTTTTCTTCTAAAACTAGAGTTATTATTTGACCTTGGTTATTTATTTCGGCATCTATTATTCTTCCAAGACGGCGGCCATCTTTTGTACTTATAATATCTTTACTTTGTAATTCAGATAAAAACATATAATCACCTATTATAATTATATGTTTTTATTATTTTATTACTTAAATATTTTAGTTATGGATTACGCCACCCCATTCAATAGCTGTAAATCCGTTTCTTTCTTGTTTAGTTAATTGTTGCTCTTTGATTATTGGTTTTTCTGATACTTTCTTTATATTTATTCTTATTCTAATTAATGTATCAGGTTCTGGACTTATTATTAATTTGTTATTATTTTGAAGTTCTTTAGTTAGTTCAAAATATACTATACTTTGTTGATTGTTTTCTAATACTGGTAACCAGTACATAATGAATTCATTTCTTTCTTTTGGATTTAATCCTAGAATAGTTAGTTTTTCTTCAAGAAATGATATTGCATTATCTTTTGTTACGTAGAATCCTTCACTAAAGTCGATATTTCTTTTAGAAACTTCTTCCCAATATAGGGCATAGTAATAGTTGTTATTACTATCATATAAATCACCATTAGGATTAGCAATTACTTGCCATTCTTCTTTATATTTTGGATATGTTGTTGTAAGTCTTTCTTCATGTTCAAAATTAACTTTTATAGTTGTTGTCTTTTTTGGATATAGATACAATACTGGTTTATATTCGACATTTATATCACAATCACTTTTTTTGTATTCATATTCTATATTAACATTATCTTTTGATGTAATGTTTTTTGGTATTTCGGCTTCGTATAAGTTGTAACTTGGGCTACATAAGCCACACAAGCCAATAACATTGAATTTTAGTGTTACTTTATCTTTAGAAGTCGTAATGTTTTTAGGTTCTATTTCTTCATTACATTCAATATATCTTATAACAATAAGAGCATAGTTATTTTTAGAATAGTCTTTTTTTGATTCATTTTCGATATTAATATTATATTGAGTTAATATTTTTTCGTATTCTTCTTGATTAGTTGCAATTCCTAATGTAGAATATCCATCATTATTAGTGTTTATTTCAAAGTCTTGATTTAGTTTCTGGGAATTAATAAATATATAATCTTTATTTATTGGTTCTTCGTCTTTCTTTTCATCTTCTTTTTTTACAATTAATACTATTGATAAGATAATTATTATAATAATTGCTATTATGGTTAGTATTTTTTTCTTATTCATAAACATCATCCTTCTTATGAATATTATATCATTATTTTACTAATTTTTTAATGTTTTCAAGGGCGGTTTTTTCGATTCGTGATACTTGTGCTTGGGAGATGTTTAGTTCTTCACTTAATTCAGTTTGGGTTTTACCATAGATATATCTACTATATATTATTTGTTTTTCACGATCTTTTAGTTTTCCTAGGGCTCTTCTTAATGATAGTAATGTTTCTTTATCATAAACTGGTTCTTTGGTAGCAATTTGGTCTAGTAAGTAAATTGTGTCACCACCATCATTGTATATAGGACTATAAATACTTATTGGTTCTTTTAGTGATGTTAGAGCATAGCCTATGTAGTATTCATCTATTCCTAATTTTTTTGATATTTCTTCGTTGGTTGGTTCATGCCCATGTTGATTATAGTATTCTTCTTTATAATCTAAGATTTTGTTGGCAATATCTTTGGTACTTCGGCTTACTCTTATGGGAGTTGAATCACGAAATGCTCGTAATATTTCTCCTTTGATTAGAAATACAGCATATGTACTAAAGCATACATTTAGTGATAAATCGAAATTATCAATAGCTTTAATTAAACCTATACATCCTATTTGAAAAAGATCATTTATATTAGATTCATTAGTTTTAAATCTTTTTAAGATACTTAAAACTAATTTAAGATTACTTTCTACTAATTTATCTTTGGCTGTTTTATCACCATTTTGATATGCGATAAATAATTCAGTCATTTCTTCATTACTCAAGGTTTTTAATTCGCTTGTATTTACTCCTGGTATTTCAACTTTCTTATTGTACATAATAACTCCTTTCATAAGTATTTAGGGTGAAAGGAGTTTATTTTATTCATAAAAAAAAGTCTTTTAAGACTCTTTTTCCTTTTCATATATTTCTTTATAATCTTCTTTTATTTCTTTTAGTTCAGCTAATTTCCAATTTTTATGATATATTTTCTGCTTACAGAATTCACATTCGTGATTAGATATTTTTTTTAAAGGAGCACCACAATTAGGGCAGTTATCAAAGTATTCTTTTTTATTATCTGCTTTAAAAACGCATTCAAATGTTGAAGTTTGTTTTGATTTTTCTTTGTTATTTATTACGTTATATTCTGCTTTTAAAAGAATATATATTTTTATAAGATCGTGAGTTGATTGAATTTCAAATATTTTAGAATCAAGGTATTTTATGTTGCTTATAGAATTAGGTTTTTCATTGTTTTCAAGATGATACTTAGCATTATGGAAAGCTAATTCTACGCTATATTTTTTTAGTTCTTCAATATTAACTTTTGTGTATTCAATTAAGAATTTTGATAGTAAATCTTGTAGTTCTTCGATTGTTTCTTCTTTGTTTTCAATGCCTAAATCACTAATACTTTTGTCACTTAGAATACGATATTTGTTTTTGTATTTTCCGTTAGTCCAATGTATTTCATTAAAATAAGCAAAGATTGGAGAAAATATAAATATAAGTGTTACGATTAAAATAATTGGTGGAAATGCATGGATTATTAATGGTACTAGTATAATACCTATTAAATAAATGGATATTAAAATATTTTTATTTTTCTTCATATAAGTCACCTTTTTTGTTAGATAGCATTGTCCATTTGGTTGATTTATAGTTAAATGGCGTATTACAATATGGACATTTATTTTCTGCTTGTTCTTCTAAAGGAGCATTACAGTTTAAACAGTTTACTGTTGGTTTATTTAAATCTTTTTTTACAATAATGGTATTTGTTCTATCTTCTTTATCATCTATATCTCCATCTAACATTTCGCCTTCAGTACTTTGTACATAAGATATACATTTTGTTTTGATAACTGCCGTTATTTTTAAAGTGTTATTTTCTTCTTTTATTTCTTTTAATTTTAATGTTACTAGTTCATAATTTTTATTTGTGTATTCTAGTTCCATTTCATGAAGATTAGATAATTCTTTAATATATTGCTTAGATAGTTCTTGGCTACATAGGTATTCTATTGCTTTTTTGTCCTCACGAGTTCTTGCTTCTTCAGTTGATGAAAAAAGATTAAATATTTCTTTAGTTAACACTTCTTTATTTGTTATGTTGTATTTTTTTAATAATGTTTCATTACTTTTATATATATCATTTTCTGGACTACCTTTTTTTCGAATAATATATAAACCTATAACAACAAAGGTTATTAATAATAATAAAAATATATCTATAAAATCTGGCATTGAGTATATATAACTTTCTAATAACATATTTTTTTCCTACTTTCTAATTAGAATTATATCATAAATCTTATTTTATAAGTATTATAAATACATAAAAAAAAGGAGATGACTCCTTATTAATATTTGTTTTCGCTAAATTCTTCAAAGATATCTAGTAGGTATTCTTTTCTGACTATTTTGTTTTTCCATTCTTCAGGTATGTAGTCGTATCCAAATACTATGCCTGCAAGTCCGCCTGTTAGTGCTCCGATTGTATCTGTATCTTCTCCAAGGTTTATTGCACCTATTATAGCTTCTTTATAGTTTTCTGATTTTAGGAGCACCCATATAGCAGCTTCTAAAGTATCAACTATGTATCCACTTGACTTTATATCTTTAATGGTTAGTTTACCTATATCTTCTTTTAATAATCTACTATATGCTTCTTGAGCTTCTACACTAAACATTGTATAATCTACACATTTTGTCATGCTATATGCTGAATACTTATCTTTACCATTTAAAAGGAAAATAGCAAATCTTGTATATATATAACATCCCATTACGCTTATATCGTGGGCGTGAGTAATTGATGATATTTTTCTTACTAAGTCTAATATTTCAAAATCTTTTAATTTTTTAGCTATTGCGTAATAAGCTATTGGTAAGATTCGCATTAGAGAGCCGTTTCCGTTAGAATTTATATCGGTTAGACCACATTGTGTTGGATCTTCGTGGGCTTCTTCAAATTTATCTATAGCTTTTGCGCAAGTACCACCAATGTCGAATACTTCTCTATTTGGTGTGTATTGAGCATGATTTTTAAAAGCAGCAAACTTTAAGGCAATATCGTATAAATCGATACCATTTTTGGCATTTATTGAGTCGATTGTCGCAATCATCATTGATGTGTCGTCTGACCAAGTTCCTTCTGGTTGATTATGAGTTCCGTAGCCAATCATTTTGGTAACTGGTTTTTTTAATAGTTCTTCTCTACTTTTGAATTCTAAAGGTACTCCCATAGCATCGCCTATTACGAAGCCCATTAGTCCGTCGATGTACTTCAACCTCATGATACCACCCACCTAGCATTATTATACTATATTTTTCTATTTTTTATAGTATTTTCTGTAAAATAAATATTTTTATAATATTCTATCGCATCAATTAATGTTTGTTGCTCTATTTTAGTAATATTATCTTTAGTAGATAATAGTGTTAATAGATAGTCTTTACCATATACTTCGATTATATATCTTACCATTAAATAACTTAGATCATATCCATCATATATGGTTATTTCTTTTAGTTCTTCACCATTAGGTGTTTTGATTTTTTCGTATTTTTTATATACAAAAAAATCATCTTTCATATCACTTATTGATGGAATTTCATAGGTTTCAATAATTGCTATTAAATTAGTTAAATCTTCTTTATATGTGCCATCTAAGTATTTAGCTATACCTTCTGTAAGCCATTCAGGTAATTTGCCATATAAAACATTTGTTATATAATGAATTAATTCATGAAAGATTACGCTATCATATTCTTTCTTTGTATATGATATTTCTGATATAATTGGAGGTTCATATAAGTTAATACTTCTTCTTATTCCCTTTTCTTCATCTTCATCGACCATACATGCTACCATATGAGCAGGATATAAACCTAATCCTCTTCTTTTTAATCCTTCTCTTAGTAATTCGTTATTTTGATAAATATATGTATTCACTTTAAAATCTGTTTTAGGTTTTTCAAACCATTCTAAGATTATACTTTTTCCTCTTTCTAGAAGTTTATCAACATGAAGAGAATATTCTTTTGTAGTATTGATAGATATTATATTATTTTTCATTTATTTTAAGTTCCTTTATTATACTTAAGTCTTCTAAGTTAATAAGTTTAAAAGTATTATCACTATATAATAGACAAGTATGTTCTTTGTTTATTTTTGGTATGCCAACACTTCCAGGATTTAAATGTTTTCCTTCTAGATTGTAGACATGTGTATGTCCTGATATTATGTAGTTATCTTTAAATAGATAGTCATACTTATTTAATAGATGGCCATGTGTTAGATAGAATAGTGTTCCGTCAATATCAATAGTTTTATAATCTGATGTTATATCGAAGTTTGTTACCATATTATCAACTTCTGAATCACAGTTTCCTCGGACAGCTATTATTTTAGACATATATTTATTTAGGATATTTGCTACTTCCATAGTTGAATATTCATCTGGTAAATCGTTTCTTGCTCCGTGATAGAGTAAATCACCAAGTAAAATAATGGTATCTGGATTTTCTTTTGTAATTAGTTCTTCTAATTTTTTGGTATATTTTAATGATCCGTGGATATCGGATGCTATTATTAGTTTCATGTTAATTCTCCTTTATATATTTATCTATTATATATTTTATATCTTCGATTGATTTATCAATATTAAATCTACCATTACCTACTGGGTAGAATACAGGAAAACATTTATATGTTTGTTTACTTAGTTTTTTTTCATAGTATTCTTTTCTTGTTTGAGATACTGAAATCTTTTTATCTAGGAAGATTGAACTCACTTGATTACCAAAAAGGATTATTATTTTGGGTTTTATTATTTTTATTTCTTTTTCAAGTAATGGGAGATAGTCTTTGAAGTAACTATCTTTTAAGGGACGTGCATCTATTTGAGTACATTTACCTAAATTAGTTATAAATATTTTGTGTTTTTTTATATTTTGGTAGACTTTTGTACAAAATTCTGGTGTCCATTCGCTTCCTTTGAGAGATTTTATCTCTTGATATATTTTTTCATCTAGAAGGTTGGTAGCGAAGAATAAATCCCATATTTGTTTTGTTCCTAACCAAGGGTGGTATGGTCCTTTCCAACCAGGGAGGGATGCAATATTTCGACCTGTTGGATTCATAAAGACAAAACATATATCAGGGTTTTCTTCACATCCACCATTATATATGGAATGTAGATTTGGATCACCATATATTTTTTGTAATTTATCGTATTCTTTATTTAAACTGCTTAATTTCATGTATCTTCACCTATTAGATTATAACATAAAAAGATATATGATTAGTCATATATCTTTTTATTAAGGTCTAAACCTGCTAATTGAAGAGCTATTATAATACTTTTTATTTCATTGTCAGTAAGTCCTTTTTCTTTTAATTCTTTTCTTTTTAATATCCAAATATCATTTATTATATTTAAATTTAATGATTTTAGTTTTTTTGTTAATGTTGAAGATAGGTTTAATTCTGTTATTGAGTCGTTGATACTATACATTATCTCACCTCTTTTTTATCAATGTGATTAATTATATATTCTTTACATTCGTTAAATGTCATATTAAGTGATGTAGCTAGTGAATTATATAGTAAACTTTCGGCTTTCTTAAAATATATGTCATCTTTATCTCCGATTTTTTTACCTGAATCTACTCTCTTTTTATTTCTTAAATACGTTGTCTTTATTATTTTTACTAAGTCTTCTTCTTTATCTGTGCTTAATAATTCTTTGTAAATGTTTTCTAGTGACTTATCATCTGCTTTTATTTCGTTTATAGTAGGTATCTTTTCTATTATATTTAGTGCTTCTTTTTTAGTTAGGAGATTTTTTATTTGAGGTGAATCTGTTGGAATATTTAATGTTAATGTTTTATCACTAATTGGTGATACACTATAATAGTCTTTTCCATTATAGTAATTATTTTTTATTTTATTAATAATACATACTTCTCTTTTGTAGATGATTATATCGTTAATTTTGTACATATTTATCCCCTCTTTTAAAAAAAGAGTAGCTCAACTGGACTTACGCCATAAGCTACTCGTTGTATATTTGTATTATAACATTTTTAAATTTTTCAAGTAAGTTTTTTATTTATTTTCTGACCATTTTTTCAATACATTTTCTGGTATTTTTGAGGCATCAAAACGATAATGAGCTGTTATAGTACTTTTAGTTAGATAGTCTTCTTCACGGTTTTTTTGACCACCATTATGAATTACAAAAGTAACTCCTTCACTATTACGACGATCTGATATTATTCCTATATGGTCATCTTCGAATATTACGATATCACCTGGTTGCCAACTTTCTATTTCTTTCGGATTTAGTGTTAAACTTTGAGCATATTTTGAAAAGAAGATATTTAAATTATTAACACGTCTAAAATCGATATTAATATCTTTATCTTTTATATTTTGATAGTCTTCTGGATATAAAGAAATATCGTTATCAATCATATCTCTTAATGAATATCCAGCATTTTTAAATGCTCGCCATATTGTATCTGTACAAACTCCTTCATTATCAGGTGGATATGATGTGTCATAATATTTACTTACATATTTAGGATTATTTTCAGCATCTTTTCGAGCTCCTAAAACAAAGTCTGTATAATCATCTATATTGTCTTTATCATAATCTACAGAACCGTAGATAGTCTTTATTTTAAAATCAGAGGCTTTGTAATAATCTTTTGGTACTAATTGATATTTATTCATTAATAGCATTACTATTATGGTAAAAATAATAATAAATGAAATGAAACCAAAAGTTTTTACGATGTTTTTATTTTCACTTTCCACATTTTCACCTTGTTTCATTAAGATTATATCATATTATAATAGAAAAACTCATTATTTCTTTAATGAGTTATTTTTACTATTATTTAGATTGTCTTTTAATTTTGCTTGTAATTGTTTTATTTGTTCTATCGAAATATCATCGTTTTCTAAGATATATAAATGATTAATAATTTCTTCAATAGTTATTTCATCCCAGTAGTTTAATAATCCTTTTGCATATAGGTATTTAAGGTATTCACTTGAATAAGCATAGATTCTTTGAGCTTGAATAAGTGGTTTTAACCAAGATTCTAAAGTATCTATAAAGATAGTTAATTCGTTTTCGGATATTTTTAATTCTGGTAGGTTGTATTTTAAATTATATAAATCATATTCTCTTAGTAAACGAGGTTGGACATCTTCTTTTTTAAGAAAATGAATTGGAAGATCGTTATCGCTTTCATACCCAAAAAATTCACTAATATTTTCGGCATCTTTTCTATATAGACTTTTAGGTGATGTATATTTTAATTTACCTGTATAGAATTCTCTTTTTCTTTGGCTTCTTTTTAAGGCTTTATAATCTATTTTATCTAAGTTTTCATAATCTATTTTATAATCACTTTTTAATGGTCTTGAGTTATATAAACTAAATGCTGAAGTTATTAAGGCCATGCTTGCTAAACCTATTACTATGGTTTCTGGTTTTTGATAAAGTATACTAAAATATGCTGAGGTTGCTATGGCTCCTGTACATAATGATAGTTTAGCTAAAGCTTGTCTATTATATCTTGTAAATGCTTGCTGATGAGATTCTTTCATTTCTAGAATTTGAACTAACTCTATGTAATCATCTAAGTTATTAACGAATTTTCCCATATAATCCCTCTTTCGTGTGCTTAATTTATCATAAATATTAAAAAAGAGCAAATTAATTGCTCGTTAATTCTAAATTTCTTTTTCTAATTATAAAATAATATATTAGTCCTGATATAATTAACCCCACTACTTCTAATACTAACATTGGTGGGAAATACTTTAGCCAAGGATATAGAATCATTACATTGTCAGGTATTTTAGTTGAGAAGATATAATTAGTATCAAATGTTATATTGAATGGATACATTATTAGCATTAAAATATTGGTAAATATAAATACTTTTATATAATCTTTAAAGTTGACATTGTATCCAAGGGCATAGTATGAAAAGAAACTTACACTAATGAAGAAATGGTGTGAAATTACATATTGCCACCATTCGTAGTTATCTATTGTTGATACCATATCAGGCCATAGAATAGCTGGGATTGGCCCTATAAAGCATAGAAATATTGTATATTTTAATATCCATTCTTTATCAAATAATATACCGTACATAAACATGTAGTTTGCTATGAAACATAAATGAAATGGGAGATGTTTTTTATAATCAAATACGCCATAATATAGGAATCCTATTGTAAATATAAGCATATTTAATAAGAGAATTATAGCGCAGATTTTTAGGATTTTTTTAGATTTTTCTTTTGGTATTTTTGATATCTTATTTCTATTAAGATAGATTATTATTAAAGCAATTACTGGTATTAGACAGAAGATAATATGAATAAGACCAAATTGTTTAAATAAGAATTTTGGTTCTTCGTTTACAAAGAATTCACGTAACATTTTTTTACTTCCTTTCAGACAAATACGCAATTTTTCATTGCGTATTTATTTCATTACAATATACTTGGACTTGAGATTGTTGATTTTTATTTATGCTATTTAAAATAGTAGTAAATTCATCTTTTTCTTTTTCATCTAAAGTTGTAATATAATTATACATTTTTTGACCTAGTTTTGTAATATTATTTTCTTTTTTTCCTTGGTTACTTAGAAACATTGAATAGTAAATAGACTTTTCTAAGATTTCATCATTTTTAAAAGGGTTTTGACCATGCTTACTTAAATAATCAATTGCTTTATTTATATTAGAAATAGTTTTTAGATTCTTATCATTAAGGTCACCTTCAACAATTGGTGTTTGTTTTTCTACTATTTCTTTTATTGTTTTTAGTTTTAAATAATTATTATAAATTTCTTTGATAATTTTTTCTTCATCTTCTTCTATTTCTTCTATTATTTTAATTATTTTTTGTTTATTTTCTTTATTACTTTTTTTTAGGTAATCTGATACATTATCTGCTAATATTGTTAGTTCATTTTCTTTACTATATTTACCTAATTCTTCTAAGTATTTTATGTGATATAGAAGATTTTCATAGATATCGTCTTTTTTATAGTTTTGATAGTTATCTTTTATGTATATGTAACTTTCTTTTATATAGTCTGGTGTTATATTAGTTATATCTGAAATAGTTGTATTTACTTTAGTAGTAGTTGTTTCTTCTATCTTTTCTTTATTATTACATCCTGATGTAAGAAAGATTAAAATAATTAGAAGAATTATTATTCTTTTTTTCATATTATCACCTATGTATATTTTATCATAATATTAAAAAAGATGGAATATTCCATCTTTTATGATTTTAATTGAGCTATTATACCAATTGCTACACAACCAATAAATATTATGGTTAAGACTGATGATTGTAATGCTATAAATGTTGGTAAATAGGTTTTTATTAAGGTAGCTCCTGCTACACTTGTAACTACTATTACTATTGGTTTTATAAATAACATTGATAGAATTCCGACTAGAATAGATATACCTATTTGAACAGCTATTACCATATTTTCTTCAAATCCAGTAATATAAGGGCCGATTGATGAATATGTTAGGTAACCAACAGCTATTGCAAGTGCTAGTTTTTCTAGTTTATATCCTAAGGATGCAAGGATTAATCCCGTGACTACTTGAATGATTATCAAAGTAGTTGATGCTTCAATAAAGTTACCACCTATTTGACCAGCAATATAAAATCCAAGAGCAAACCAAGCAAGTGTTATTACTAGTTTTTGAATTTTAAAGCCAGCAAGACAGATAACAATACCTATTATAATTGCTATTAAAGCAATGATTCGTGAATCCATATTACACCTCTTTATTTTTGTTTATTAATCTTTGTATTATTTTGTATATTTCAAATACTACTATTATTAATAATGATAGTAATAATAGTTTTATGATTGTTGTTATTGATAATGGAACAACGCTTAAGAATTTAGCAGTTAGTGGTATTTCTGCCATAATTATTTGAAGAGCTATTGATAATAGGATTGTTCCAATAACAAGTGGATTGTCTTTTAATGATTCTTTAAATACAGAACGTTTTTCACTACGACAATTTAGAACATTGATATTTTGAATGAATACCATTAACATCATTGTAACTGCTCTTGCTACTTCTATACTTGTTCCTGTGTCATTTAAATATTTCCATATACCAAAGATGATAGCACTTATTGCAATACCTAATATTGATACTTCAATCATTAAATCTTTTGAGAATAGTGATTCTTTGGTATCTCTTGGTTTTTCTTTCATTATGCTTTCTTCGGCTTTTTCAAATGATAGAGCTATATCTTGGAGACCATCTGTTACAATATTTAACCATAGTAATTGAATTGCTACTAGAGGTATATCGTAGCCAAAAGCAATTGATAATAGAAAGAAACATACTTCGGCAAAGCCACAACTTAATAAGAATAATGTTATTTTACGAATATTACTATAAGCTGTACGTCCTTCTTTTACTCCTGATACTATTGATGTGAAGTTGTCATCGGCAACAATCATTGAAGCTGTTTCTTTGGCAACATCTGTACCACTTCCCATTGCTATACCTATATTTGCAGCGCGAATGGCTGGTGCATCGTTTACTCCATCTCCTGTTACTGCTACGAATTCTCCTTGGCGTTTGAATGAGTTTACTATTTCTAGTTTATCCATTGGGGTAACACGAGAGAATACTCTGATTTTGCTAACAAATTTATCAAATTCTTCTTCTCCCTTAGCAAGATATTCTTCAACATCTTTTCCGGTTGCGACTTCTGATTTTTTTTCGCACATACCTAGTTCTTTGGCAATAGCAAAAGCGGTTAGAGGATGGTCACCGGTAATCATTACGACTTTGATTCCAGCTTCATCACATTCTTTTAGTGAGTCTTTTACTTCTACTCTTATTGGATCGATAAATGCAACCATACCGATAAATTCGAGATTTTTTATATCTTTTTTATTAGTTCCTTTTACTTTACCATCGGCTATTGCAATAACACGATAACCTTTACTTGTTAATTCGATATTTTGTTTTTGATATTTTTCATTTTCTTTGGAAAAAGACATTACTTTTTCTAGTGATCCTTTTACTGTACAGTATGTTTCACCATCTTTTTCATAAAATACTGCTGAATATTGATTTTCAGATTCATATGGGATACTTTCAATTACTTTGGGTTTTTCTTTTACTTTTAGTTTTTCTGCCATACTTAGAAAGGCTATGTCTATTGAATCACCAAATGATTCCCATGTGCCGTTAGATTGTTTTTCAAGGTGAGCTTCATTGTTAATTGCTCCTAATAAAGCAATGTATTCTGCTTTTTTGATATCTGCACCATCAATAGGTAGAACGTAACCTTTATCGTTATATCCTGTTCCACTTATTTTATAGTTTGAACCATCAGCTAAGAGTATTTCTTTAGCTGTTTGTTCATTTACTGTTAGTGTTCCTGTTTTATCTGATGCTATTACAGTACAACTTCCTAATGATTCAACAGCATTTAGTTTTTTTACAATAACATTTTTTTTAGCCATTCTTTGTGAAGCTACTGTTAGTGCCATTGTTAATGCTAGAGGTAGACCTTCTGGCATTGCTGATACTGATAGAGCAATTACACATAAGAATATTTCATTCCATGCATAATCTTTGACTATTAGAATTATTGTTGTAATTATTGCTACTATAATAATTATTATACTTATTTGTCTTGAAAATTTTTCTGTTCTTATTGTTAATGGAGATTTTTCTTCTTTAGTATTTGTTACTTTATCAGCTATTTTTCCTATTTCGGTATTAAGAGCAGTACCAATAACAACTGCTCTTGCACGTCCAGTAGTTACTGCAGTACCAGCATATACCATGTTACTACGATCAGCTAATGGTGTATCTTCATCTAGAATATCTGTACTTTTTACTTCGTTAACACTTTCTCCTGTTAGGGCGGATTCATCTACTTGAAAGTTGTGACATTCGATTATTCTAGCATCGGCACTTATTTTGTCACCACTTTCTAGAAGGATAATATCTCCTACGACTAGTTCAGAAGATTCTATTTCTATTTCTTTGCCATCTCTTATAACACGAGATGTTGATTTTATCATATTGACTAAGGCTTCAGCATCTTTTCGTGCTTTCCATTCTTGATATGTTCCCATTATTACGTCGACCATTATTATAAAGATAAGAGCTATTGCATCAACTGTTTCTTTGGCTACGAAAGATAAAACAACTGTTACTACTAATATTAGTTCAATTGGATTTTTAAATTGATCAAAGAATAACTTTATAACACTATCTTGTTTTGGTTTAGGTAATTCATTTTTACCATTTGTTGCTAGTAATTGACTGGCTTTTTCTGCTGTTAGGCCATCTTCAGTACTATTAACTTCTTTTAATACTTCCTCAATTTTTTTATTGTAGTATTTCATTTTTATATTCCTTTCTTATATAATTATTTACATATAAGTCTCTTTATTTAATCTATAACCAGAATAATATTCGAGTTTGTTGATTATAGAACATATAAATATGCAAAATACTCCCTTATCCTGTAAGATAATTTTATCATATTAGATAGGAAAATTCTAGTTATATAGTTTTTTATATTGGAAATAAAAAAAAGACTTTTGTCTTTTATATTATTAAAGTTATTATTTCGATTATAATACCGGTTATAACTCCTATTGAGTATGTTATACCTAATACTTTTATACTATCTTTGATGTTATCATTTGATTTAAATAATACTAATATAGCTACACCACTATTGGTTAATAAACCACCTATTATACCACCTAAGCTTAAAGCATTATTTAAGTATAATTCTGTTAAAACAACACTTGCTCCACAATTGGGAATTAATCCTATTAAACTTGTTATGAAGGGAGCTAGGAGACTATCTTTTAGTAATAATTTAGATAATAATTGTTCTTCTCCATAGGCGAATATAACATTTATTATTATTGAGATTATAAAAATAAAAGATATTGTTTTGATTGTATGAATTATACTGGATTTTATTATATTGTGATCATGATTACAACCACAATGTTCATGTTCACATATATCATATGTCTCTTTTTCTTTAGTTTTATTTTTAAAAATTAAATCAATTACTATACCTGATAATAAACCTACAATAAGTTTTATTCCTAATATAAGAATAATTGTTTTTAGGGGAGCATTTTCAGATATAAGGATTGGTAACATTTCATCACTAGTAGATAAATAAATTGCTATTAAAGTACCTAAAGATATTATTCTTGTTATATAAAGATTTGTTGCTAATACAGAAAATCCACATTGAGGAATTAATCCTAGTAAACTTCCTATTATTGGACCAAATTTTCCTGATTTACTAATTATTTTTTTACTTTTTTTAGATAGTTTATGTTCTATATATTCTATTATAAGAAATGCAACTACTAGGAATGGAATTAATTTTATTGTATCTAATATAGTATCTAATAAAATATCAATAATTATATCCATTATATCAACTCCCTTTTTCATCTATATAATTTTATATTATGAGTTTGGTTTAGTCAATAAAAAACACATAGTTTTGTTTCTATGTGTTTTACTTTGTATATTCGGCTTTTGCTGGCTTTGTTTCATATTCTTCACATTTATCACCATTTAAGGTATATATTCTTGAACATGTATATTTTTTTACTGGTTGAGGGAAGTCGTTTTGAATACATGTAACTCCGCTGGCAATAAAGCCTTCTGGACATGTGTACATTCCAACAGCATCTGTTGTTATTGTGGTGTAACATTTGTTACCAACTAGTGTTTGGCTATCTAAACAAGTATAAACTTTTGTTCCGTTTATTTGTTTTCCGTATATGCATTTCGAACCAATTCGTTCGTATCCACTTGGACAACTATATGTTACATCTGCATTTACTTTAATTGTGTTTCCTCCGGAAAAGTTGCATTTTGTTCCGTTTAATGTTCCACCATTTGGGCAACTATATGTTACATTTGGTTCGGATGTTACTGTACAAGTATAAGTACATGTTTTTGTACAACCTGCAGTATATGGATAATATTCGCACCATGTTCCTCCTGTTGTTGTACATTTTTCATTGCTTGTTACTCCATTACACGATGATTTAGATACATTGTTTGTTACAACTACACATTTATTATTGCTATTAAGGGTACCACTACTACAACTATATTTAGGAGTGGCATCTATTGATGATGAGGATGTTACATATTTAGAACATTTATATGTTCCATCTTCTTTAAATGGACCTTTAGTATAACCACTTGGACAACTGTATTTTGCTGTTGCATCTTTTTCATCACCTTTTACACATATACCATTCATATTGGCATATCCTTTAGGACATGTATATGTTTCTACAGCATCGTTGCTTTCTGTTTTTTCACATTTTTTGCCATTTAGTGTAAATCCATCAATACATTGATATGTGAAGGTTGGTTCTTGAATCTCATTGCTTACACAAGTATCGTTTGTATAAGTGTATCCATTCGGACAGCTATATGTTACTTTTGCATCGATTGATTTTATAGTTTTTTGACATTGATTTTTTTCATTTAATGAATATCCTGTATCACAATAATAATATCCTTTAGTGCAAATACCATTTTTATTAATATATCCTGGTTCACATTCTCTATTAAAAGCATAAATAAATGAACTAACTCCTATTAAGATAAGTAATAAAGCTATTAATAATCCTTTTTTTAGCACTTTTTTGATGGAAGACATTTTTTTGTTTTTTCTTTGTTGGGTATAGATTTCCTGCATTTTTTTATCTTGTTTTTCGATTAGACTTTTATCAAAAACGCTTATTGTGTCATTCATTTTGGTTTTGCTAAAAGTTATTTCTTTCTTTTCGGTACTTGGATTAACAATTTGTTCTAAATCTTTTTTTAATTCTGATACTGATTGGTAACGATTATTAATATCATAAGAACAAGCTTTTAACACTATATTAGCAAGTTCTTTATTTGATGTATCAATTGGTGGTATTTCTTTACCACTCATTCTTTTTTCTAAAGCTTTTTCTTCTGATTCTTCTGTAGTTGTAAATGGTAAGTGATTAGTTAAGAGTTGATACATTACTATTCCTAATGAGTAAATATCACTTGTTGAAGTAGTTGGTTTTCTTTCATATATTTCTGGAGATATGTAGTTCATACTACCAAAATTGATAATGTTATTATCGGAACCTTGTGTGCTATTTCCAAAATCTCCTAGTTTATATTCTTCCCCATTATAGAAGATGTTAGCTGGTTTAATGTCATTATGGTATATATTATTTTTTTGACATGCTTCTAAAGCTCTGCAAATATCAATACCAAGTTTTATAACATCACTTTCGCTTACACCTTCTCTTTGAAAGTAGGATGAACAATCTTCAGCATATTCCATTATTATGTAATAACTTGTTTTGCCATCTATTGTTTCTTCATATTTATCTTGGTAATGCAAAATATTTTTTTCGTTATTAAGTTTTTTTAATGTTTCTATTTCTTTATTCATTTGTTGTAAATAATAGTTTGTTGCATCTTGTAAAAAAAGAATTTTGCCACTTTCCATTAGTTTTACGGCATCATCATCGCTTATTGGAAGTGTTAATTTTTTTACTACAGCGATTGTTCCGTCCTCTTTTTCAACTTTGTATATTTTGAAAATACTATTTTCATAGATTGTTTTAAGGGGTTTAAAATTAAATAATGATAATACTTCCATGTTCTATTTCCCCTTTTCCATTTGAATTCTTAATATTATGTAGCTTGCTATTATAAATATTAAGGACATAATAGTAATAATTCCTAAATCTGAATATAAGTGTTCTAAAGTAAATTCATAATATGATTCAGCTGTTCTTACATATCCAGGGATGGCTTCTTGAACAAGTCCAACTAAACTATTTAGATCGTTAATTGTTCCTAGAGCCTCTACAGACCAACGAGATAAAATGAAATTTGATACTTTATCAACAATACCATCTAACGGAAAAAGCATTCCAGAAAAAAGTAATTGAGGCACTAGTAAGATTGCTGGCATAGTTAAAGCAACTGCTGAATCCTTTGAAAATGCTGAAACTAAAAGACCAATGGTGGAAGCCGATGTAATTGTTAGGAATATTGTTATTAATGAATCTATAAACCAATTATATAATAGCCCAGTTTGTGGTACTTCTACAACTAGTGTAAATGTTACTAAAAGTAAAATAGATTGAATGAAAGCTATTAATAAGAGGTATACAACTTTAGAAGCAATATATGATGATATTCTTAAATTGGCCATGTATTCTTTTTCTAATATTACTCTTTCTTTACATATTTCCTGAATAGAATTTAATAGACCTATCCATATTGCTGCTGTTGAAAAAGTAAATAGAATAGCTTTGGTATCTTCATAGGAATAAAATAAGTTATCTGTTACAACAAATGATAATAGGAATGCTATTAATGGAGCTTGGCCAAATAATAGAAGCATTTGTTGTTTATTATTAACTAACATGTTAATCTTTCTTGTTAATAAGGTGAAAAATTGTTTGAGGAACTTTTTACTTTTTTTACCTTTGTAATTATTGGATTGACTTTGTGGAATAGTATTATGAGTAGCATATTTAGATTCATTAAATTTCTTGTGCCATTTATCAGGTTCATTAGTAATAATGTTATAGATATCAACGAAGTCATCAACTTCAAAAAAGTTAAGAGCATCTGATGGAGCTCCATCAAAGCATATTTTGCCACCATATCCAAAGAAAACTACTTTATCACAAAGATGTAAATTCAATGTATTGTGAGTTACAAGAATAATGGTTTTTCCACTATCAGCCATTTTTCTTAAGGTTTTCATTAAATTTCTCTCTGTACCTGGATCTAGACCGCTAGTTGGTTCATCTAAGAAAAATAAATTAGGGTCAGCGATAAGTTCTACTGCAATACAAGCTCTTTTTTGTTGACCTCCTGATAAGTTTTTTATCATAACGTCTTTCTTATCAAGCATTTCTACCATTGTTAAAACATCTTCTATTCGTTTTTCTTTTTCTGCTCTACTTGAGTCATCTGGCATACGAAGATTTGCTGCATATCTTAACATTTTTATTAGTGTTAAATCATCAAATATAATGTTTTCTTGAGGAACATACCCTATTAGATTTTTTAGTACATCATAATTAGTATATAAGTCATTACCATTTATCAGTACTTTTCCACTAGTTGGTTTGGTTACACCACTTATACACTTCATAAATGTTGATTTTCCAGCACCACTGCCTCCAACAAAAGCGACAAATTGTCCTGGTTCGGCTGAAAAATCAATGTGTTGCGATATGTCTTTTTTCTTGAATTTTAAACGAACAGTTTTTACTATGTCGAAGGCATCTATGCGAACACCATTGTAACTTAATTGATAAAATATTTTGTTTTGACTATATATAAATTTTATACCATTTATTTCAAAGACATCTTTGTCTCTTAATGGCGTTTCGTAAGACAGAATAGCATTATTTAAAAGTATTCCAATGTTATTGCCTTCGTAATCTATGCTATAATTGTTACCATTTTTTATTAATTTGGCATGTTTAGAAGAAATATTTATTTTATCTAATTTAATATCACATTCTTTGCTTCTTCCAATATATATTTTGTTTTTATTGGACAAATCATATTCTACCCATTTGTTTTTATTTTCATTGGTATCTATATACATTAGAATTCCTTCGTATAAAGGATATTCTGGGTTATCTATTTTTACTATATCTCCATCGTGTAATAAAAAGCTTTCTTTTTTGATAAAGCTATTAATAAAAAAACCATTTAAGCTATTGTCATCATGGATAGTTACTGTATTGTTTTCTATTGTGAAGTGCCCATGAAATGCTGAAACGACTGGTGAATTTAATACTATATCATTTTTGGAATCACGTCCAAAAGATATTTCATTTTTAGAAAAAGATGATAAAGAATAACTAGTTATTGTTCCGTTTTCAATTATTGATACTGTATATTTTGTCTTTTTATTATTCATTCTTATCACGTCCATTATACCTATTATCTATTATATCTATTATCTATATTATACCATTCTTTTCAATAAAAAAAACAAAAAGTATATTTGTTTTACTTTTTGTTTTTTATTTAGTTATTGATGTACAAGTATTATCACTTACACATTTTGTAAAATTTGTAACTAGTGCTTTGTATTCATCTTTCTTTTGACCTACTACAATGAAGGCATGTGGTGCTCTTTCAACATCCCACTTATGAACCAATATTGCAGGGCTTATGTTAGATGCTACTTCCTCTGCATTGTCATGAGGGACAATTGTATCAGCTGTACCATGAATAATCATTACTTTCGCTCCCTCTGGGAAGTGTCTTCCTTCTGCAAATGAGTTAGAATAATAATTGTAGTTATCATCATTTAGGCCTACACCGGCTAATGCCATTAATACTTTACCTATGATACCATTTAGGATTTCACTTGTATCAGGTGTATTTGTTGTATTAGTATTAGCAGTATTTTTAGGAATTAAATCGCCAACATCTGATATATCAGGGATTGGATATCCACTAGGTATTTTTGAACTAAATTGGTCCATTAAATCTTTCATTGTGTTTTCATCATATCCAGGTATTGTTATTGTTCCATTGCTATCTTCATATTTTTTGAATTGATCTTCTAATTGTGATATTGAGTCACTAAATTGTTTGAAATATTCGTTTATTTTACTTTCATCTAGTCCTTCTAAAGAAGATAAATCAAATCCTTCGAATCCTTGAATATTTAATAATCCAGCGATTTCGTTAAATTTACTCATAAATTCTTCCTTATCAATTCCCATTGAAGAAAGTAATGAAGTTAATTGATTTAAATCACCAAGAGATAGCATTCCTGTAATTATGTCACTCATTGATGCATATCCACAATCATCAACGAATGCTTTAACATTTAATTGAGTTAAATTTTTGGTGTATGGTTCGCCTTTTGCGGCAGCTATATCTGGATTCGTTGCAAGTTGTAGTGTTGTAGCTGCTCCTAGTGATATACCATGAACTATAATTGTTTTTGGAGCAACTTTTACTCCATAGCGATCTGTTGATTGATAGTTTGAATTTAAATCTTTAATCCAATCATAGATATCTAAACTTTCTAGATATCCCATTGCAACACTACCATCACTTGATCCAGCACCCCTTAAATCTGGAGCTATTACGTTATATCCTTGTTCAGTATACATTGTACCAATAATTCTATACATTAATGATCCACTTGTATTAACAGGATGAACTACTACTGCCCATTTGTCAGAGTTTTCATCAACAATATATACTCCAGCACTTAATTTGTTAACACAATATTTAGCATCAATATCTCCGTCGTTACATACTGTATTTGATTTTATTGTTATGTTTTTTACAGTAACATTTTCAGGAATTTGTCCCAATAAACCATCCATTAGTTGGTCTGTAAGACTCGTTCCTAGATTTTCAACTTCACTAACTAATTCATTTGCTGTAGTTTCTACACTATTTAGTATTTCATTTAACAATGAATTAGCCATGTATTCAACACTATCATTTCCACCATATAACTCAAGATTTTCATAAACACTATCTATTAGATAGTCTTGAGCATCTGATAGTTCCATTGTTGAAGCTTTCTTGTAATCTTCTTTCATTGCTGAATTAAATTTTTCAAGCTGTTTTTGTTCTGTTTCATTTAGATTGCTTTGTTTTATATCATCGTTATTCCCTTTTAATAAAAAGATTCCGAGAACTACAATAAGTACTATTAAAACAGCAACACTAATACCAATACCTATTCCTATTTTCTTTTTGGGCTTTACTTCTTCCATATTTTCCTCCTTCTATTTTTATACAAAAATATATACTATTTAGTCTATTTTTGTATATTCTATTTATATAATACAACATTTTTTTTGTAATTTAAAGAAAAAAAGCTGGAATTTATTTTTGATTCCAGCGATTATTAAACATATTGTTTAAGTATTCAACACCAAAGTATTTATCGTATATTTCTTCTAGTTTATTACCAGGAGGAATATTTTGTTCTGTTTCTTTTGCTCTATCTATTGCACCTAGTGTTAATAAGATATCGCAAATTAGAAATACTATTGTTATTTTCATTATTTTTATTGCTTCTATTTTACTAAATTTATTTATTATTTTTTTGATGAATGGGTACATTATTTTTATCCAAATAATTCCTAGTATTCCCCAAAATATAGAATATAGTAAGCATACTCGACCATTTATGTTAAATAGTTTACTTTTATAATTCCAAGCAACAAAACCTACTATTTTTTCCATAAGAAAGCTCATGATGTACTCTAAAGCTGTTCCTACTGTAAAAGAAATACCAAATATTGATATTATATTCTTTTCTTTTACTTTGTATAAACATAAGGTTAGAACAACTGCTCCTATACCATAAATAATATTGAAAGGTCCTATAATTAATGCTGAATGATTAATTAATACTCCTTTTTTTAGTAGTGTCCATATTCCTTCGACAATCCATCCAAAGAAACAACCAAATAAAAATATATAGAATATATCATAAAATGATATTTTTTCTTTTTCCATAAAAAATCCCCAACCTATTTAGATTATATCATTTTGGGTTGAGGATTAGCAAATTTTGCTAATTACTTATAATATTTTTTCTTTCTTTAATATGTTCTTTTAGCTCTTTTAAATTAATGTTACTAGTTTGTTCTTTTAGTTTATTATTCTCTCTTGTAAATAATTCTTCAATAAAATCAAGTTCAGCTAGAGAGTTTGTTTTAGAAATTCTTTCATAGACAATATTTATAAGAGTAGATATTTTGAATTTTTCAGCTATCTTTGGATTATTTAGTTTATAGGCTGTATAGTTATTTTCTATCTTACTAATTATTCCAGGCAATAGATTCATATCATAATTTTTCTTATATTTATTTAATAGCTTTTCAATTTTATTTACTTCATTATCTGAAATTTTATTAATGTCATAAGCTATTATTGGTAATCCATCTTTATTTCTTTTGGTTTTAAATTCTTCACTGGCACGTGAAATCATTTCTAGGTATTTGTTATCATTTAATCTATTAATGTCTACAAAGATAAAGTCTGGTTCTATAGTCGGAATATTCGAATTGTTATAATAAGGTCTTACTGCATATATGTCTATTATAATAGTATTATTGTTATTTCTTGTATTATCTATTAATTCACGTGGTGTCATATATCTTTCATTTGTGTTATTCTTATTATTTGAAGAAAGATTTATATTAGACATTTTTTCGATTCCGGAATCTAACACTCCATAAAAACCAAATAATATATCATCGTTTATAATAAGATTATCATTTGATATTAGACTAGTATTTAATTCAATTGATGGTTTATTTAATGTATTATGCCATGCTTCAAAATAACTATTAGTATATTCGAATTCTTCTTTTATATTTAGATTACTTATCAAGAATAAGAAGTCATTTGGACATGTATATATTTTTAATTCTTTACCATATATTGTCTTAATAAATGATTTATTAGAATATGTTTTGCTTCTTATTTCATAATTATATATTTTAGCATACATTTCTTTTATTTGTTTTTCGATAACAAAAGAATCAAACATACTTATAGTATAGTATTGGCCATCCATTTCTTTTAATGATTCTGAATCAGTGTTCATTATTCTTTTTAAATCGTTTAATAAATTGTATTCTTTTTTGTATATTGAACTATCTATTCTATCGATGCTATACATATTTAACATTATCTTAGCTTCTTCTAGATTTAATTTAAAATGCTTCATTATAAAATATTCTTTAGTTGTATCTTCTGTACTATTTTTTATTAATTCAGTTAATTTTTCTTCATAATTTTTTTCATATGATAGAATATCATAAAATGAATTTGGTGTTGCAATGATGTTTGTTCTTTCAACTAATGTATTATTAATTTGATATCGAGGTATAAAATACAATAAATAATTAATTAGTTCTTTTCCTTCTTTTTTAGATAGGCAGTCACTATAATTTGTAATCATTTTAATAATATTTCCGTATTTTTTTCTATTTAATCCTTCAGCTGTTTCTCTTAATATTTTTAAACATTTACTAAGTGTATCTTTTAAACTAAGTTTATCTGTATTGTATAAAATGTTATTTAAGAAATTAGGTACTATGTTGTAATGTTTATTTATTGTAATAATATCTTCTTGAATATTAGGATATTTTGTTATTATTTCTAAGGTATTTAATTTAATTTCAGAAATATCTGGAAGAAGTAAAAAATCAAAATTTAGAGTATTAATTAGATACTTATTATTGTTTGATAGCTTCTTATATAAAGTGTAAGCATTTTCATTATTATCTAGTAGTTTTCTAACTATATCATTATTACAAAGATTCATCTTATCTGATATAGATAATTGATTCAATATGTGTTTTATATTTTCTTTTGAGTATTTATCTAAAGAGTGTTTATTCTTTAAAATAGAAATTACTTTTTTACGAATGTTCATAACACTAATTATTCTATCAGTAGCTTCTTTATCAGATAATAGCTTTTCTATAACCTTATCATCATCGATTATTTGATTAACAAAATTGTTATCTGAGGCAATAAGGACTGTTGCTATTATTCCGGCTGATTGATTTTTTAATTCTGTTTGATCGTTTAATAAGTGATTTAAAGCATAATCATCTAAATTTTCTTTTTCTTCCTTATAAATTTCCTTTCTAATTAAATCATTATTATATATATCTTTTCTCAAAGATACAGGAACAATATTTATTAGTTTATTTAGAATTGTTGGTTCTTTAATTGTTGTAAGATTATTTAATAGTTTAACAATTTCTTCGTTTGTATATTTCCCTATATCTAATAATTCCATAAATAAATCAAAGGTTTTATTAGTTGTTTTATTAACAATACTATTTGTTAATTCAACATTTTTTAGGATTGCTTTTCTTATTTCTTCATTTCCAGTTTTTAGAAGTTTGTTGATTGTTTTTACATCTAAATTAATTATTTTATTATTACATAAATCTCTTAAATATGTATCCGGTAAGGCATTTATTAAAAGTTTTAGATTTTCTTCTGTTTGAGAGGTTATATTTTCAATTAATTCCTCGTAAAAGTATTTATTATCTTTAAATAGTTGCTGTAAATCTTTTTCATTTAAAAGTTCCAATATTTTTAAACTTGGGCTTTGAAAAAGGTTTTTTCTTTCTTTTAATATATTTAATAATTTATGCTTAGGAATTTTGACTAATACTTCTATATCAACACAGTTTTTTAGATAATCGATAATTTCTTTATTGTTTAATAGTAATTTTTGAATATCTTTTTTAGTATCTTTTAACAGATGAATTAAGATGTGAAGTGATGGAGATTTGGCTAGAATATCTTCTATTTTATCAATATTTAAATATTTAAATATTTTGTTTTCATAATTATAATTATCAGTTAATTTTTCAAAATATATTTTTAAAAAAGGTTCATTATTTATTAATTCTTCTTTATCTTTATATTTATTAGCAAATTGGTTTATTGTATAAATGTTATATAATTTAAAAATATTTGGTTCTGCTAATAATCGTTTTATTGTTTCATCTTTTAATGTTGAAAAACTTAAACCATGACTTATTAAATAATTATCTATTTCGATATCTTCACGTAGTAATTTTATTTCTTCTTCTGTTAAATCCTCTAGTATATCTGCTGCACTTAGTAAACCATTTTCTCTTATAATGCTTTCTTTTAATTTTTTAGAATTCTTTATTAAACATTCACGTGGTTTATCGCATATTTGAGTTAAAGATGGTATGATAGATCCATCTATTTTAGTGTTATCTAATATTTTTATGAAATCTATATTATTTATTAATCTATTTAAGGTGTCTTTTATTTCTAATTTATTACAAAGAAGCATATAGTTATATAGTTCTTCTGTGCTTTCGTTATTAAAAGAATATTCTGTTGTATCTAGTATTTGGTTAATTTCTTTTATAATACTAGTTAATTTATTAGTATCTTTTTCATTTATTAGTTCTTTAAATAGTTTTTCTAGATTCATGTAGCACAACTCCTTATTCTTTATATATTATAACATTATTATACATAAAAAAAAAGGAATTTTATTCCTTATTTTCAAGAGCTTTATGTGCTAAAAGTATTGCATCTTCTAATGTTTCCGTTGATGCTAAAAATCCACTTGCGTGAACAAATTTAGCAGTTTTAATTCCTGAAATTTTAGCTAATTCTTCATCATGTAAACCACGATATTCTTTAGGAAAGTTTATTAATAGTTCTTTTGATTCTTCTCTTACTGTTATAGGTTTTATACAATAGCCACCTCTGTTGGAAGGAAGAATTATAATTTTTATTTCCTTAGCTAATGGATTTGTTGATGAGAAGATAGCATGCTGATATGGCATATATTTATCAAGTATCAAGATATTATTTTTGACACTATTAATTTTTGATTCAACAATTTTCGTTGCTTTTATTTTAGAATATTCTGTTCTTATTACGTTATCAAATATTTCTTCAGCTATATTTAAAGCATTAGCAAAGTTAATATCTGTATCAGGGGTTTCTTCCCAAGTTGGATTGTACATATCAATTATTTCATCTAAATCTAATAATTTGTATTCGGCTTTTATTTCAGGAAATATTCCATTATCAATACCATCTATTTGTTTTACTAGTGTTTCTTCAATAGCATTATATAATTCTTCAACGTAATCATAATTTTCTTTGTTAAGGTATTTATGGCCATATTCTGTCCATAATAGACCGAATGAACAATATTTTAAATTACTATTGGGCCTTTTTTTAGCATTTGGTCCATGGTGATCAAATTTACCAAAACCAACATCATAGATGATAGCTTTTTCACTTTCTACTTGACCTACTCCTATACGATATAGACATGGTTTTTCAACAATTTTAGATAAAAGAACTGTTGAAAAAATATCATCAGGATGAAATTTTCCATCATGAGTTATTAGATTTGCTTCTTCTTTGTTTTTTGTTATTTTTATTTTCATTTTTTTTCTTTCCTTTCAAAGTAAAGTATCTTGCTAATTTGGTGAGTTCAATAAAAACAATTGGTATTAAACCAAATAATAAACATGATATATTATTATGTAAATAGATGTTTCTAGTATTAAATATTGTTGTAAAATTTAATAATAATACTATTAGTATATTAAATATACTATATACTATTAGATATATATTTTTTAAAGATTTAAAGATATTTATTAAGATAAATGATTCACTTATATTAGAATAGATTATAAATAATTCTGAATAAATAAAGATTAAATAGTATGTTGTATTAGCAAATTGTTGAGTTCCACCTTGGGACATAATATACATATATGGTAATGTTATAACAAATGATATGTAGAAACTTTCTATTATAGTAAATAGTAATTCTTGTTTACCTAATATTACATTTTTATCTTTTACTTTTCTTTCCATTATGTCTTTATCGTAGGGCATTTTTTTATATATTATATTGGTTGTTATAATAGTAAATATTTTTAAAATGATAACTAGTAGAAGATTATAAGTAAATGGGAATCCCATTATTAATAAAAGCATATAGCTTATAATTATAGCTAAATATGTTCTTATAGTATATTTTAATCCTCTTATAAAGTTATCATGTGTTCCTCGAGCATTATATATTTTATTATATAATTCAGTTGTATTTTTATATTCTTTAATCGTGTTTTCCTTATTTATTAAATTATCTATTATATTTAGATTATCTGTTTTTATTTGAATACTTTTTGTTAATAGAGATTTTTGTATATCTTTTTCTTCTATTGTTTTTAGTTTAAAATCATTTTCTTTTGAAGAAAGATATATTATATTTATATCTGCTTTTTTAAATTTTTTTAAAAGATTGGAATTAATATTATTAGTCACTATTGTTTTTATATGAGATATTTTTTCTTCATCTTTAAAATAACAAATATAAAGATTGCTTATAGTAATTGGAGATATTAGTATAGAAATAGATAAGGCATTAACTATATATGATATTGTCGTTTTTGTATCTGTAATGTTTCCATAAATTACTATATTTAGGATTAATACTATAATAAACGTAAAAATACTAAGTATGTACAATATCTTCTTTAAATTCTTTGTTTTATTATATAAAGTGTCTTTGTATGTATTTTTAACTCTCTTTTTTTGATATATGTTAAAGATAATTATTATACAAAAAAGAATTATTGAAATAACGATGTTTTTTGTTTGTGTCATTTAAATCACCTATTTCATTATATCATAAATAAAAATAAGTGCTTCTTATAGAGCACTTAATTGTTTGGCTTTTTGATTAAAAACGTAGTCATCAGATGGGTTTTTAGGGAATTCAGCAGAAAACATTTTTTCTTCAGAAGCATCACTTGAAGCATACATTGTTACTGATATAACGTTTTGCTCATCTTCAATAATATCTTCGCTAGTACGAATCATTTTAGGTTCATCTTCAACGCATAATCTTGTAATATCCATATATACTCTTGTTTTACCTTCTTCTTTATCTTCAAATACATAAGCTTCAAAAGTTCTATTTTCACTTTTTTCACCATCTACTAAAGATAAGGAACCATTTATATAGAATAAATCTTTTTCTTTACGAGCTGTAAACTCTACTAGTTGAAGTTCTGTTACATTTGAATTCTTCATTGGGTATGCAGTATCTCTAACTTCTTTACAATAACTTAATATATTAAATATTCTTTTTTGATATTTTTTAGAAATTCCAATGAATTTAAAATATTGTTCTACTAAAATCTGCATATCCTGTTTGTTCATGACTTCACTACCTTCGTTTATATAATAATGATTTTATTTTATCATCCTTGTGTTTTAGATAAAATTCTGTATCAAATAAGTCGTGGATTATTTCTTCACGTGACTTTAATACTTTTAGTTGTTCTTTTTGACCGAGAAGTTTTTCTCTTTCTTGAGCAATTTGCTCTAAATTTGTAGAAAGGCTATCTTTAGCTATTTCATAAGTTGGTGGTTCTTTAGATTGTTCTTGTTTTTTTTCTTGCTTTTTAGCAGTATTTAGATAATCTTTTGCAACATATAAATTGGCTCCTATTAGTGGTATAGCAAGAATTGTTGATAAAATATTTGGGTTTGTTTCTAGTAATGTATTAAAAGAAGATATATTAATATAATTTAGAACTTCTTTTAATGTGGGTGCGCCATAACAGAAGAGACTTCCAACAATTGTGGCTGCTAATAATAGAGTTTTAGCACGACCAACTTGACTTGTTTTGACATTGTTGTTGTTTTGAGCACTATGATAGTTTATCGCAAATATTCCTAATTCTATACCGATAATAGCTATAAATATAGGATTAAGTGTAGATAATAAAGTTAGACAAATTATTCCAAATGCTTTGTCTGATAAGGCATCTAATAAACTGCCAAAAAATGATTGAACTTTTAATTTTCTTGCTAGAAAACCATCAATGAAGTCAGTAGCAAAGAATCCTGCGGCAGCAAGAGCGGTTGTAAATGAACCACATTGCAGAAATATAGGTATTATGGCAATTGTTCCTAAAGAACGGATTCCTGTTATCATGTTTACTAATATTTTATTTCTTGTATGATTTTTTTCTAACTTAGATTCCTTTTCTATCTTAATAACTTTTTCCTTTTTCATACCAAAATTTCCCCTCATTTTCATATGATATCAAGTGAATTATTAATTGTCAATCGTTGGTACTTATATATTTAAATACATATGTCATATAGGCGTTGCTTATACTTATTTGTGTAATATTTTCTAAATCTGTATATATTGTAATATCTGTATCTAATTCTAATAATTTAGTTTTATATAATAATTCTCTTGTTTTAGTATATGTTATCTTAGATGGTTCTATATCTTTTATTGCATTAAAAATATATTCTAAATCTATATATTTAACATTCATACTAAGAATTGTATCTTTTTTTGTTTCTTTAGTATATGTTTTTTCTTCTGATTGAGTACATGATCCGTTATCAGTGTTACCTTTTTTTTCACCTTCACAACTTACTGTAATTGTTTTTTCACCAATGCTATCTAACATAAGATATTCATATTGATAGTTATCTGTTAGTAGTTTTTCTTGTTGCTTTGATATTTCGGTAAAAGTATATGTTTTGCTTTCTTTAACTGTTATTTCTTGTTTATGAAGTTTTGTTACTAATTTTAAATAAAACTCATCTGGTATAATAAAAATAACTAATAATAGAAGGAGTATTATTAAACCATATATTTTTAAAAACTTTTTATTATTCATATAATTACTCTACTATACTATGTAGTATTTTTTCTTTATTTAAGCCATTTATGTAATCTAAGGCAAGCATTTCTTTTTTGCCGAATGGCTTTACTTTGGTTATATAAATAACTTTGTCTTTAGTGCATATACCTATACTATCTTTGGTAATATCACAAATTGTTCCGGATGAAAAATTTGAATCTTTATCACTTATAAAGCATTCTAGGACTTTAACTTCTAAACCATCTATTATTGTATTGGCTTTTGGCCAAGGGTATAATCCTCTTACTTGATTGTATATTTCCTTAGCTGGGCGATTGAAATCGATGTGTTCTTCCTCACGTGATATGTTGTAAGCATATGTTGCTTCTTCGTTATTTTGAGGAGTTCTATTATTGGTTTTTTCTATTATGGATGGTAATGTTTCTAATAATAGTTCTTTTCCCATAATGCTTAAAGTATCATGAATTATTCCTACATTATCAGTATTTTTAATAATATATTCTTTTTGGGATATGATATCACCTGTATCCATTTTTTTATCCATGTACATAATAGTTACACCGGTTTTTGTTTCACCATCGATTAAAGCATGGTGAAGTGGTGCTCCGCCTCTTAATCGAGGTAATAGGGATGCATGAACATTGATACATCCTAAAGGAGGATTGTTTAAAATTATTTCAGGAATAATTTGACCATATGCACAAGTTATAATAATATCAGCTCCTGCGTTGATAATTTTTTCGTAGTCATTTCTTATTTTGATTGGTTGAAATACTTCAACATTATGTTCTTGAGCTATTTTTTTAATTGGAGTCGGAACTATTTCATGATTGCGACCTACTTCTTTATCTGGTTGTGTTACAACCATTATAACATTGGTATTTTCTAATAAGCCTTCTAATACTGGTACAGCAAAGTCTGGAGTACCCATAAATATTACTTTTGTATTTCTCATTTATATCACCAAAAATATTATAACAAAAAATAGCGATATTATCGCTATTTTTTATATTATTTAACAATTTTTTAATTATTAAGCCATTTTCCTTTTGTTTTGTATTTTAGAATTATTATTAAGCTTATACAAATTAAGATAATTGCAATAGTTATGTTAGCTGTTGTAGTCGGTGGTGATTCAACTTCAAATGTAGCTTCAATTAAAACATTGGAATCAGGCATTGTAAATGTATAGTCCTTAAATGTTAGGACATTACCATTAGCATCTGTTACTTTTACTTCTTTTAATGTATATCCTTCGTTTGGTGTTACGACAAAAGTTACTCCCTTACCAGCTTTAGATTCTGTTATTGTTTCTATACTTCCATTACCATCTGTTTTTGTTTCTATCTTATATAGTAAATCATTTGCTGAGATTGTGACTAATGGTCTTAATCCGGCACCTACAATATAATTGCAATAATGAGCCGAACATAAGTTTCCTAAAGTATCAACAAAGTATGCATGATTTCCATCTGGGTCCCAAGTTCTTGTCCAATATGTAGTACTCCATATCCACGAATATTCCTCTGGAATATAATCTTTAATGCTTCCAACTATATAGTACTTATTATTTAACATATCCGAATAGTTTTCTTCCCATTCATACCACCATTTAGATAATGGCAAATATGCTTCTGTTAATTTAAAAGCTAATTCATTCAAATCCCCTACGCTAGGAACAATTACATCCTCTATGTCATAACCATCATTAATTAATGTATCGTAATAGGAATTTAGGTAATAACCTGCATCTTCATCAAAGTAAGCATCAATATATCCTTCATCATAAATTATATTGTTTTCATATTTTCCCCAAATCAAAGCTGAACTGATTACTCCAATTTCTTCTGGTTCTGGTTTACCATATTGACTACCATGAGCCCCGATGGCTAATTCATTTTGCCTTAAATTATAAAGATTTAGATTTTTAACTTTTTTTTGTAAAACTAATCCTAAAGTAAAATCAGAAGTATATACAATATTTGATCCAGACATAGAATGTGGAGTGTAAATATAATTTTTCAAATAATATCCTTTTTCTAGTAACTGATTATACTCAGCGACATTATTTGTTAAATAATCTATTAAATCCGATGTTTCTTTATAGATTGTATTAGCAAAAATATTTACAAATTCGTATCTAGAATCCTTGTATAATAAAGCAGCATATACATTTGTCGAACATTCACTTTCATTTCCGCATGTATAATAGGATTCTCCATATATTTTTGAAAAAATATAACCATCTTCTAATAACTTTTTCACTTCCTCTTTTTTGAAAAGTTCTGAATATGTTATTCTTGAATTTTTATCAAACACAACTGTTTTGTAATCATAAATATTTGTATTTTCATTTATAAAAGAAATACCATAAATTAAATTATTGTAAGAGTAACATTCATTATATTTATAGCCATCATCAAATATTTCCTGCACTTCTTCACTCTTAAATACTTCGTGTATCGAAGAAATTGGTTTTTCAAAAAAAATTACTTTTGACGAATATGTTGATGAGCGGGTTAATATAGCTTGATCACATGTATAAATTGAATCGGATATAGTACAATTAGTATTGTACAAATGATAATATCCGTTTTTTATGGCTTCTTGAACTTTAGAATCTGTAAAGACAACACTTGATGAAGTTCCTTCTATGTTATCTAATTCAATTTTTAAATAATCAGTCCCTACTAACAAATTATATTTAGCTAACATTTTTACATATGTCCCATCATTTGACATTACATAAAAGTGTTCACTTCCACAAGCTATTTCATCACCAATCTTGAAGCCGTTTCCTGAAATAACTTGACATCCTTTGGCGTTTGTTATTGTAATAAAGGCAAAAAAGGTAATTAATAAATAAAATAGTTTTTTCATTTATACTTCTCCTATTCTTATTTATATAATATCTCATTTTATGAATATTATCAAATGAAAAAAAGAATCAATATTTCTTTGATTCTTTGGTTGTATTATGAATAAAATTTAGTCGCTGAAGTTATTTTATTAAATTATAGTTATTATATATTTATTTTTTAATTAATAAGCCAAATTCCTTTTCTTTTGTATTTTAAAATTATTATTAAACTAATACAAATTAGGATAATTGCAATAGTTATGTTAGCTGTTGTAGTCGGTGGTGATTCAACTTCAAATGTAGCTTCAATTAAAACATTGGAATCAGGCATTGTAAATGTATAGTCCTTAAATGTTAGGACATTACCATTAGCATCTGTTACTTTTACTTCTTTTAATGTATATCCTTCGTTTGGTGTTACGACAAAAGTTACTCCCTTACCAGCTTTAGATTCTGTTATTGTTTCTATACTTCCATTACCATCTGTTTTTGTTTCTATCTTATATAGTAAATCATCTGTAGAAATTGTTACTACTGGTCTTAATCCAACTGGAACTGGGTCTGGACAATAGTTTCCTGCGCTACACAAGTCACCTAATGTATCAACATAGTACATGAATATACGATTACTCATCAAACTTGTAGTTTTTGTCCAATAAGTCGTTCCCCATAACCAATTATATTTTTCTTGTAACTCAGTACTAATGTTGTCTTTTATACTATCTAATGTAACAATGTCATACCAATCAAGTTCTTTATTTTCCCATAATTCTAATAATTGCTGATAATACTCATTTAATGGTAGTTCGTTACCAGTAATCTCCTTTAGTATCATATTCAATTCTTTAACACTAATCAAATCTATATTAGAAATATTATATCCACTTTCATTTAAGCTATCTTTATAAATATTTAAATAAAAAAGTGCATAGCTATCAGTATCAAATGTAACATCAAAAAATCCATCATTATAAACTTTATCTTCTGAGTAATAATTGTAATAATTATAATAGTCTTCATAATAGGACATTGCATATATTCCACGTGCCGGCCATGTCGGACTTTCTTTTGAAACTCCATGACTTCCTATGGCAGTTTTATCTTGAAGTATTTCTTTTTGGTAATGAAGTTCACTACTTATTCTCTTATATAATAATACACCAGCGTAGTTATTATAATAATTATAATAATCATAGTTATATCCATCATCTATATATTTTTGATAATCAGTATTAGTTTTTAGATATTCTGTTAAATCAGTACTATTTGAGTATTCCATATCAGCCAAAATACTTACATAGTCGTAATACATATTTTTTTTTAATATAACTGCATAAAAATCGCAAAAATTAAAACTTGAATTACTATTACATATAGTATATTCGTATGATGATATATAATAACCATTTTCTAATAATGTTTTTATTTCTTCTGTGTTATATAGTTCAAAATAAGATTTGGGAGTTCCATCTAAAACTATCGTTTTATATTCATATTCATTATCATAGTATTTATATAATCGTGCACCTATATATTTGTTATTAATATTAAAAGTATTCTTTAATATATAGTCATTATTTAAATACTTTTTTATTTCCTCATCGTTATATACTTCTTTTAGAGTTGTTTTTTCTGTATCGAAAAATACAGCTTTACTATCAATATAGTAGTCTCTAAGTAAAGTAATCTTAAAATTGTAATATGTATTTGTATTATTATCATAATCATAATCACTACTATCAACATAATATCCTTCTAGTAACAATTTTTTAACTTCTTCATTTTCATAATATCCATTATAATGATTGCTTGAAAAGCCATTTAACGTTAATATATACATATCTGATTCGACTAATAAATTATATTTAGCTAACATTTTTACATATGTCCCATCATTTGACATTACATAAAAGTGTTCACTTCCACAAGCTATTTCATCACCAATCTTGAAGCCGTTTCCTGAAATAACTTGACATCCTTTGGCGTTTGTTATTGTAATAAAGGCAAAAAAAGTAATTATTAAGTAAAATATTTTTTTCATTTATACTTCTCCTATTCTATTTATATAATATCCTATTTTATAGAAGATATCAAATAAAAATAATCAAGGATATCTTGATTATTTTCTTTTATTTTGACCGATTAATTCCATGTCTACAGTTAGTTGTTTTATTCTTTCAATAATACGACGTGATTTTATATTTTCATCGATATTAGAACTAATTTTTAAATGTTCTTCTAATTCTTCAATAGTAAGATTCGAAGTGAAGAATGTTGTTTTATAGTTATTCATTCGATGTTGAAGGATTGTTCCTAAAATTTCATCTCTACTCCACTCTGTTACTTTTTCAGCTCCAATATCATCAATTAGAAGTAAATCAACATTTTCTAGATAATCTATTTTATCTGCAAAGGAGTCGAAATCACTTTTTAAATCACGTAATAATTCAGGTAGGTATACTATTTCTGTACTTATTCTCTTTTTAGATAGTTCGTTAAATACTGCTGATATAAGAAAAGTTTTACCACAACCAAATGTTCCGTGAAGATATAATCCTTTTTGATTAGAATTTTTATCATAAGTTTTACAAAAGCTAATTAACCATCTTACGACTGGTTCTCTTTTTTTATCTGTACCATCTACATCTTTCATACTTGCCATTGCTAGTTCTTTATCTCTTGTCATTCTGTTTGCTTCTTTTTCACGACGTTCTTTTTCGTATTTACATGGAACATATGAAAATACTATTTGATTATCTTTAGATTCTGGGTACATAACATGTCCATCTAAATGGTTTTGACAATATATTAGTCCAGAACAATTGCTGCAATTATTTAATTCTTTGATGGTATTTTCTAAACTTGAAGTATATTTCATAGCTACTTTGTCTTCAACATTTATGGTTTTTAAAAGTCTTCTAAATTTTTGATCTTTACAGGCTTCGTTGAAGTTAGCTTTTAGTGCTTTTTCATTAACGTTACTATTTATTTTTATGTTTTCTAGATTATCTGAATTCACTTAATAAGGCCTCCATTTCTGCTAGTTCTTCTTGGGTCATTTCTTCTTTTTCAATTTCTTGATTGAACCATACTGGAACTTCATCTTTATTTGATGTCGTTTTGGTTTTTTTGCTATCTATTTTTTTATTATATTTAGTATTTTCTTTTTTAGCTAGTTCCATTGCTTCTTGGGCTGTTTCTATGCCGCATCTTTTCCATTGACCAGCAATGGTTTCAACGAATGATTGATTTAATTTGTTGTTATTCTTTTTTAGAACATAATCTATTAATACATTTACAACAGCCGGTTGAAGATTTAAGTCTACTAGTAAAGTTTCTAGTAGTCTTAAATCACGTGATGTCGGATTAGCTCCTTTATTTTTGATTTTTAAAAAATCATATGGTGTTGTGTTTTCAAACATATATGTTATGCGAGCTAGGGGTGAGTTATCTCCCTCTGGCGTTTTTAAGTATTCTGGTTGTGTTCTATATACTAGTGTTGGTAATTTTCCATTGTTGTTGTATTGATAATACTTTCTAGTTGTTTTACGTAATTCTTCTTTATCAATTGTTCCTTTTTCTGTTATTACAGTACGGATTATTTCAACCATTTTTAATGTATCTATATCATATATAAAAGATAATTGTTCTATTAATTCTTTGGTCTTTTTAGTGAAAATTGATTCTTTTATAAGACCTTTTGGTAAACTTGAAATTAATAAATCAAAATCTATATTTGAATCTAATTTTATATTTAAATTATTCTTTTCTTTAGCATCTATTATTTCGTTTATTGATGTTGAACGATATGTCTTATTTAAGGATGATGTTATATCTTGATAATCTTTTAAGTCTATTTTAGGTAGTTCATATTCGCTTTTTATTTGCTCATATTCTGTTTTACCTACGTTATTATATAGGGTTACATTAAATATTGGAGATGATAAGAATTCTTTAGGACTTAATGGAGAATATAGTTCATATACATAGGAATTAGGTTCTCCTTCTTTATAATAAGATTTTAGAAGTCCTACTCCTTCTAGAGATTCTCTAGCTTGTCTTATTGTGTCAATACTACTTTTCATCATAGTCATTAAATGATGATGAGTATAGTCTTTACTAATTATTTCTAAAATACTTAAGTCTCTTATTAAAGTAAAATATAAGCATACTGCTAGAGGTCCTATAATTGGTTCATATAGTGAAATTATGTTTTTTTTATCATCTTCAGTTATGATTGATTTATTTACTACAGTATATGTATCTGCTGGTAGTAGTGATATCATTGTCATAATTCCACCTTCTTTCATTTAGTATTATAAACTATAGTATGTTTTTTTCCAAGAAAAAAAAGCATGTCTTTTCATGCTCTATAGGTCAATCTTATCCGATATTTATCCGAGATATTGTGATATCGTTGAGGGGTTCTAAACTTTCTATATTTTCATTTGTATTTTGATTGTTTTCAATTAATGAATTTTCTTCTATTGTATTATCATCTATTATATTTTCTTCGTCTTGTGAAGGTTGTTCTTTTTCTTCACTTTGATCATCTTTTATTTTTTCTTCTATTTCTTCTTCATCTATTTTTTCATCTTCGTTTTCTTCTTTATTTGTAGATTCTTCTGATGAAGTGTTAACAACTATATAAAGATTGAAATAATAATCTGTACCATTTATATTAATGTTTATTTCTGGATTAGTTAAATCTATTATATCTAAGTCTATCCAAAGAATTATCTCCTTATTATTTAGTTCTTGGTACCAGTTATTGTTTTCAATAGTAGGAATAATTCCTAATGTAGATGTTGTTATTGTTGGAGAAATAAGTTCTTCTGTTACAGTTAATACTATTGGAATTATGTTTGATGTTTTATCATTCTTAATTGTCTCTATTATATAAGTATTATCTAATATTTTAGAATTTAATAAAGTATATTGATATTTATTATATTCTTCTTCTGTTATAGAGTAATCTTCTTCATAGTTTTCTTTAATAGTTAAGAATTCTATTTTATCTAATTCTAGTTTATTTTTGACAGTAAGTAACAGTTCTTTGGTTTGATTACCATAAGTATAATAATATTTATATAACCCTTCAGTTACTGTTATTTCGTTTGTGCTGATATCAATTATATTCCAAGAATTATCTATTAGTTTTCTAATTGTTACTACAGCTTCTTTTTCTGTTCCATCTTTTAGAATAACATTTTTATCTATTATTATAGTTTCATTGCTATAAGCTTCTGTTATCATATTGTCTTTGAAAGACCATTCTATAATTCCAGGTATTTCTGTTTTAGTTGTTTCTTCTTTAATTGGTTTTTTTACAATAGTCTGAGTTGGTTTAGGTGATGGCTTTTTACTTATAACTTCAAGAGTTTCATCTTCTATTAAGCTTGGCTCTTGTTTATTAGCATTAGTTTCATCTTCAACTTTATCTTGACCTTTATTTTCTGTTATAGGAGTTTCATCTTCTTTTTGACGTTCATTTGCTGAAAAGGAATTGATAAATAAAACTCCTATGGCAATTATAAGGATTACACCGAGAATACCAAACATGATTTTTTCTTCTTTTGTTAATCCTTGTTCATTTGTTTCCATGTTTAATTATCTCCTTTTTATATACAAGAAATAATTTTTCACTTTGACCTCCAAACTATTTTATCGCCTTGTTTGGTATTACTTTGACTAATACCTTCACTTAATTGTGAATACACTATATTATACGTTTTATTTTATTTTTTAGCAATAAAAAAGGACTTTTTGGTCCTTTATTTGTTTTTTAAATATGCTGAAATAATTTTTGTATATTCATTTAGTAATTCTTTTTCTTCATCTTTACTTAGTTCTTCAAGTTCACCTTTTTCGTTTTCTTTTTGAGAATCTACTGTTCCTTCATGATATCCTACTATTTCACCATTTACAACTGAAATGACTGTTGGAGTATTTAATCTCTTTTCACCAGTTGATACTTTTTTACCTTTTTCAGTAACTAAAATATAGTCATCTAGGTAATTTGCTAATGATGTTAAAATTTCATAGTATGAATCACTTGCTGCTTCTTTTGTTCTTTTTGCTTTATTTTTAGCGTTAAGGGTATAAGTATCTCTTAAGTCATTTTCTTTTTGGCCTGTACCAGATAAGTTTCCTACTTCTTTTGGTCTTAAGTTTACGTAGTAGATTGTGTCTAATGTAGAAGATGACATTGCATCTAATAGTACTGGTACAGCGCTTCTACTATATGGGCAAGAGGCATATCCAAAGTAAATAACTCCTGATTTTGAATCAATTATTTCTAAAGCTTCATCCATTGATATGTATTTGATGTTATTATCATTTATAATTGATACTTTAGAAAATTTGATGCCATCAACTGAAGTAGTACCATTTAGACTCTCATAATCTTCTTTAAATGTTTTTTCTTCCCTAGTTGGAACGTATTCTTTGTTTTCACCTAAACCACCATTTGTTTTATACTGAATGGCTAAGTAGCCACCAAAGAAGATAAAAGCAATTAAAATAGCAGCAATAAGTGTACGAGTATAATTATTTTCTTCCTGAACTACTTTTGTTTCTTTAGGATTTTTTTTAGTTACTTTTTTAGTTTTTTTTGTTTCAGATACTGGAGTATCTTTTTTAGTTTTTTTAGGAGTAACTTTTTTCTTAGATGGAGACTTCTTTGTAGTTGTTTTTTTTGTTTCTTCTTTAGCCATATTATCATTCCTTACTTAATTTTGGTATTACCTAATATACTAATTGATTCGATGTATATATTATTACTTTTTTTAGATGATGATTTTTTTAGGTTTTCTGTTCCACCTAATATATTGGTATTAGTTGTTATTGCTTCAATATTTGAAGGTAGAATTATTTCTGTTTCACCAAAAACACTTAATACTTTTAATGTAGAATTTTTTTCTATTTTGGCTGAACTTAAATCTAAACTCAGATGACCAAATACTAGTTTAGTATAGCCTCCCGAAAACTTAGACTCTACTTTTTCATCTGTTGAGCCAAAAAAAGCATAATAAAATGGAATATATTTGGTATTACTTTTTTTCTTTTCAGGTATTCTTAATGTTACAATTATTATATCAATACCTATAAATATTATAGCAAGACAAATTAAAATAGTAAAACATTTATTATATGTAATAATACTGTTACTACTTAATAATAGTAGTATTCCCGTTATTAGAGTATATAAGCAAAATCCTTTATTATTTTGAAATAAGAGATTTCCTAGTGAAGGTATTATTAGAATTAATGTCCACCATCCAGGGAAAAATATATTGTATTTAGGTAATTTTAAGTAAAGGATTAGAGCTATTGTTATGTATGTAATATATAATATTGAAGAACTTATATTATATATTTTTTCAATATTTTTTTTCATTTTAACCACCCGTAATTTATAGTATAAATAATTTGATGTTTTTTTACAAGAAAAAGAAAAAGTAGAAGTTATTCTTCTACTTTAGGTTTACATGTAATATCTAAAAAAGATAATTTTTTATTAGCTATATATATGTCTTTACTAAGTGAATTGTCACAAACAAGAACACTATAATCATCGAAGCGATATATTATGCTATTATTTTCAGGGTTTTTTTCTTCTTTATTACTATTACTATATATATCTTCTATTGTAATTTTATTTGATGATAGAGCTTGAGGTAGTTCGTATTTGTTATCTGGATAAGATACTATTGCATCATCTATGCAGTATGTATATATATCATTGTTATCATTACTACTTATTAATACAGGATCGTTTTGGCATTTTTTTGATGAGGTTATTGTAATAGCATATTCATTTAAGTTAATGGTACTTACTACTTTACTATCATACATATATATTATATATTTACTATTGTTGTTTTCAATATTTTTTATGAGACCTACTACTGTTATTTCATCATATATATCATAATTATCTAATTCAGGTTCTGAATTATTGAATATTATTCTTAGTGTAATATTATCAGCAAATTCTACATAACCATTGATACTATTATTTGTTTCAGTGTATGGACGCATTTCAATTAAGTTCTGACCAGATTTTTTACTTATTTTTCCCCTTATTTTAATGTATTTATTATGGTATTCAGAATGGTTTTCTACTACTGAATTTAGAAAAGAGTTTGATTCAATGGCTGTTATATCTAAAGCATTACACATATATCCATTTTTATAGAATGGATCAACTATTAAATTATCGTAGTTGTTTTTATCACATTGCCATACTCTCATTCCAATGGAATGATATACTCGAGAATTTTCAGTATTTATAATATTATATGAGAAAACAGGTAATCTTTTAAATGTATATACTATTATTCCATCTGTTATTATGGAAATGCAAAAGAATGTTATGATAAAAAAAATAGTACTTGTTATTTTAAATTTGTTTTTTATACCAATATTCATTGAAAGCATTATTATCGCTGTAATCCATAAGATTGGTCTTATTGGAGTTGATTCTTTAATAAAAATTGCAATTGTTAAGAATAATATACAGATGATTAATATTATAATATTTATGTTTAATTCTTTATTTTTTCGTTTAGCCATACTATCAATCTCCTACTATATTAGTATAATAAACTTTGCAAAAAAAAGCCATAAATTATTAATCAATTTATGACTTTTTTTATAATTTAACTAGATTAGTTAATTGCAGCTTTTAATTTGCTTCCAGCTTTGAATGAAGCAACAGTCTTAGCTGGGATTTTAATAGCTTCTTTAGTTAAAGGATTGATTCCTTCTCTAGCAGCTCTAGTCTTAGCACTGAATGTTCCGAAACCAACTAATGCAACTTTGCCTTCTTTTTTAAGACCAGTTGTAATTCCTTCTAATGCAGCGTCTAGTGCACGAGTTGCGTCAGCTTTTGTTAAACCAGCTTTAGCTGCGATAAATTCTACTAATTCTTGTTTTCCCATAATCTTTACCTCCCAATAAAAATTGTTTTATTCGTAAGGTATTACCCTTACATATTAAAAATATCAAAAATACAAATTTAAATCAAGATAAAACGCTTATTTTCTTATAAAAAAGCTTATTTTTACAAAAAAACATTAGTTTTTTATTACTAATGTTTTCTATTCTGTTGGATTTTCAACAGTTGGTTGTTCTTGTGTTGGATTATCTGTAGGTTGTTCAACTACTGGTTGATTATTATTGTTATCCTCTACTATAGGTATATTTTGTTGTTGGTATTGGAATACTCCGTTATACACATTGAATATGTTAGAATACATTTCCATTGAATTGATTGCTTTTAATGATTCGTCTGAGTATGATAAAGATCCAATAAGTTCTGTAACGTTTGCTTCATATTTTTCTTTTGTATCAGAGCTTTGATATACTGCTACTGCACCAAGCGTTAAATTAGAGCCACCATTTATATAATATACTTGAACCATAGCTTGATTTATTTGAGTGTTAACTAAGTATGTTTGTTTAGCACTAATTGTTGTATCAATTACTTCAGTATTTGTAAAATCTGTACGACTAGCAAAATAACTTTCAATGGTTGATTTTGATATTGTTTCTAAGTTGTTTTTTGTATAGTTTAGTTTAACTGCTACTGTTTCTTCTTTATTAGTAACTATTACGTTTGTTCCATCCTCAGTAATTAACCAACCATTTTCTAGATTAAACTTGTAGCCATTTGTTGAAACGGCTGTTATTTCAGCTGTTGAAGCGTTATTGTTGGCAGCGTTATTATTTAAATTAGTCTTTGGTTTCATGTTCATCATAAGAACTGCAGCTATTACAACAACCGCTAATATTCCAGCTATTACAACGATGTTTTTATTTATTTTTTTTGTTTCTTTACTCTTTTTATTTTCAACAGGAGCATTTACTACTGTACTACTTTCATTTAATGATGAAGGTATACTTGGAACAGGGCTAGACATTTCTATTGGTTGGATGACTGGAGCAATTGAATTAGGATCAATTAGTACTTGTTCCTTAGCCTCTGTTGTTGCAACTGGAGCAACATTTTGGATTGGTTCAACTACTGGCTTTTCTACTGGTTGGACTGGTTGAGAAGCAACTGGTTGCTCTGGAAGTGGCTGTGTAGTCTGAGTTGTAGTTGCCTGTTGGACAACTTGAGTTTGGGCTGGTTGAGTTGGTTGCGTTGGTTGGACTACGGGAGCTACTTGCGTTGGTTGAACATTTGGTGTATTTGCTCCATTTGAAGTAGGAACAGCCTTAGCAACTGATGCAACTGTTACTGTTGTTTTACCATTTTCATTTTGTACAGGTTGAACTGCACTTGCTATATTTGTACCACAAATAGGACAAGAAGTTGTTCCTACTTGTAAGGGATTACCACATTTTGGACAATTATTCATTATAATTCCTCCTATTATTATTATAATTATAATATAAAAATACAAAAAAAGCCATAGTAAATTATATAACTATGGCTATAAGATTATTAGAACCTTTATTAACTATTTTTGTTACTGTTTGAGATAATTTATATCTAGTACTTTCTGGAATAACTGATAATTTAGCTTGAATTCCCTCTTTTACTATTATGTCTAAACTTCGACCGAAAATTTCGCTTCGCCATATATTGGTTGGATCTGTTTCGTAATCTTTCATTAAATAATTTATTAGTTCTTTACTTTGAAGTTCACTACCAATAATTGGTTCAAAGACACTAACTACATCTGCTTTTATTATGTGATATGAAGATGCCGTAGCTTTTAGTTTTACCCCAAAACGACTGCCCTGTTTTACTATTTGTGGAGTCGCAAGTTGCATATCTTTTAAAGTCGGATAGACAATTCCATAACCTGTTTGTTTAGCTGTTTTAATAGCGGTTTTTATTATCTCAGTTTCTTCTTTTGAATCTTTATAGGAAGCAAATATTTTTAACATTCCCGCTTTCGTTTTTACTGATTCGCCCATCATTTCATTTAGGACTTCTTGATATAGTTCTTCATCACTATCTAGATTTATATTTACTATACCTGTTGAAGTATCAACATTGCTTATGTATGCTTTACTAATATATTTACTATCTTTAAAATATTCTAGTATTTCATCTACATCTTTTAATTTGTTAACACTTAGGGTACTTGTTCTTATTTTGGAAAGGTATTCTTCTTTTACTTTATGTTCGTTATTTAAAATGTGAACCCATTCTGGTAATCTAATATCTATATTAACTACTGGGAATTCATATAAAGCTGCTTTTAAGACATCGTATATTTCGTATTCACTCATTCTTTCAACACTTATAGGAAGAACTGGTACATTGTGTTCTTTAGTTAATTGTTGAGCTAAATTTTTAGTTTGTTCTGATTCTGGATGTGAGGTATTTAGTACAACGATAAATGGTTTATTAATTGTTTTTAATTCATTAATAACTTTTTGTTCAGCCTCAATATAGTTTTCTCTTTTTATTTCACCAAATGAGCCATCAGATGTTACAACAATACCTATTGTCGAATGATCTCTTATTACTTTTTCTGTTCCTATTTCGGCGGCTGTTACAAAATCAACAGGTTCTTTAAACCAAGGTGTTAAAACCATACGAGGATTACCAAATTCATCTTCGTAACCATTCGAGCCAGGGATGACATAACCAACACAATCAATTAGTTTTATATTTGTAGTAAATTCTTCTACTTGAATTTTTGCTCCGTTACTTGGAACAAATTTAGGCTCTGTAGTCATAATAGTTTTACCTTGGGCACTTTGTGGTATTTCATCTAAACAGTGTTTTTTTTCGTATTCATCTGTGATATGAGGAACTACTAGGTTTTCAATAAATCTTTTGATAAATGTCGATTTACCTGTACGTACCGCTCCTACTACACCAAGATATATCTCACCATTACCTCTTTTAGAAATAGATTCTAATATTTTGTTATCTTTCAATATAACACCCCTATCATTTCTAATTAATACTATGTATGAATACTTTTTTTAGAACAAAGAAATTACTATTATTTAAATACTTGGTATTTTGTGGTATTCTATATTAATGGGTGATATATATGAATAATTTATCTGATAGAATGAAATCTTTTTTAACTGGTTTATTAATTTTTGTAGTATTAGTTTTTTTCTTTTATTTAACTAAAATAGATGCTTATTTTATTTTAAGTATTTATTTGATTTGCTTTTGGGTTTATATTAGTGTTTATGATTTAAAAAATATGAAGAACTTTAAAGTAAGTAGTGAAGATTATGATAATCCTTCTTTAATGGAATTAAGACAATTTTTAAAAATATGGAAGATTGCTAAGAATATAACACAAAATTTAGGTTTTTTATTATTAATTGTTGCTTTTTTTACAGAAAAGAATATTCCTTTGTTTATGATTATATGTTCTATTATGATTGGTAGTTCATTGTTATTTGATTCAATGTATACTTCTGATATTAAAAAGATTAAAGAATTGCAAGAAAAAGAAAAGTAAAGATTATGGGTTATAATCTTTACTTTTTGTATATATCGTTAATTTTCCATACTTTTTGGTTATTTTCTATTATTCCTGTTCCGCAATAACTACAAAACTTAGTACCTAAGTTTTTAATTGGTGCTCCACAGTTTGGACAATTTAAACTTACTCCATATGTATCTTTTATTTCTTCTTCATCATAAATATATATTAAATCAGTATTAAGTCTTTCTTGAACTTTTATTCTATTCTTTTTCTCTTCTTTTATATATTCTAAAGATGTTTGAAATGTTATAGTACATGAACCATTTCTGTTATTGTATGAATTAATTACAGTTTGGTGAATTCTCATATTACTTATTTTAATATTATTTTTATTATATTTTTCAATAATAGATTGTATTTTAGTTTTTAAATTATAAGTTATGTTAGTAGTTTCTCTTAACTTATTTTCTTCTATTGACTTATATAATAAAGTAATAGTATTTTCAACAATAGATTTTAATTCTTCAATGTTAATAGTTGGAAAGTCTTTTATGATACGGGGTTTTAGTACTGAATCTAAACTAGAAACAGATTTAGGAGTATTTTGATATTCTAATTCTTGATTTTTAAATCCTTCCATAATATCTTTTGTACCAAATACTTTCATAGATAATCTAGTTATTTTTTCTTTGAAGAAAAAATATACGCATACAGAAGATATAATTATTAAAAGAATTAGAACTAAAATAATGATTGTTGTTATTCTCATAGTATCACCATATAAATTATATCACGTATAATGTTGAACATAAAGATTTCACTTTTCAAAATTTGATTTCTTTTTGTTTTTTGTTATTATAACAAACATCGGTAAAG
>JBJFGS010000017.1:0-22032 GCA_051892935.1 Candidatus Coprovivens sp. | reverse complement strand
ACCTGTTATTTTAACAGATAGAGATCCTTGTTTTAATGATATTGAAGGAATATGTTTTTCTAAGATTACTGGTGAAGAAAGATGTAAATTATTCTTTTGTGATCCGTATGTATCCAATCAAAAACCGAATGTTGAAAATATTAATAAGCAAATTAGAAAATTTTTTCCTAAAGGAAAATCAATAGATACTCATACAAAATTAACTGTAAAAAATAATAATTTAACTTTATTAAATACACCAATTAAATCTTTAGATGGAAATTCTCCTAAAGATGCATTTATTGCAGTTTATGGAGAAGATTTATTTGATAAAATTTTTGATATTGTCAATGACGAACGATAGTGAGTTCATCTTGATCATTGACAATAATAATATTTTAAAATATTTAAACAAATAAAGTTCATCTTTATTTGTTATCAACAATAAAAAATACTACAAAGAAACGGAAATAAGTTTAAAAAACGGAAATAACCTCCGTATTTTCGTCGTGGAATAATTTATCAAAATAATCACTAAAATTAATTTTTTTATCAACCTTATTTCCGTTTATAGCTAAAAAAACGGCAATAAATATGAATAAGAAAAAAATCCATTAAAAAACGGACTTTAGTCTAAAAATTTACGAATTTTTATTTTTTATTTTAAATATTCATGTAAGTCTTTTAATCTATAAGTTGGTTCTGGCATTCTAGAAGTTGGAACGAATCCTGGTTCTGCATTTATTACATCAGGTATTCTATTTACTATATCTGCACAAGTTAGTTCTACAGTTGCTGGTCTTTGAACTGTTATTGTTGTTTCAGGTTCTCCGATAACTGTCCATTCATTTTTATCAAATTCATCTTCAGCATATACTTTACCTATGCATTCTGCTTCAAGTATAATTCCTTCTTCTGTTTCAGCTGTTACTACAGCACTCATTCCAGTTGCATCTCCTGCTTTAATGTTCATTCCAAGAGTAGATGATTCTAAGTCATGATCGTTTGTCTTAGGTACACATTCTTGTTTCATAGAAGTAATATGTAATCCTAGTTTATCTGCTAACCATCCTACAGTATTCCACATATAAGAAGGAGCAAAGTTACCAGAGTCTATTATTCTTTGTCTTTCTTCTGGAGTCATTCTATCAGCAGCTGCAACTTCTTTATCAAATTCTTCTAATGTTAAGCCGGCACCATGAGCTTTAGCTAAAGCTATTCCATAATCTTCAACATTATATGAAGATGATCCTTTTATTTTGGCTATTTTATGAGTTGTTCCAGCAAGAACAGATATTAGATTTCCCCAGAATATGTCTTGATATCCACAACCAGTTATTGTACATTTGTTAGCTTTGGCTAGAACATCTAATTCTTTCCACACTGTTGGATTAGAATTTGAAGCAAAGAATGCTTCCTCGCATGTTGTAATGGCATTTATACCTAATAATGCACATGTTCTTAGAACTTCTTGTACATCATTTAGTAAGCTCATAGTTGTTACTATAGCAATATCTGGTTTTGTTTCTTTTAAGCTTTCTTCTAAGTTTTTTACTGAACTAACGATTACATTCTTGTGTTCTGTACCCATTAATTCTCCAATATCTTTTCCTATTACATTTGGATTGATGTCAGCAGCACCTACTATTGTTGCTCCGTGTTCATATACATATCTCATTGTATAGACACTCATCTTTCCACATCCTATTTGGTATACTCTTACTTTTTCCATTTTCACCATTCCTATCATATTTTTATTATATCAAATTTATTGGGAATTAATTAAATAAAAAGAGTAGTTTTACACTACTCTTATTCAGTTTCTGTTAAATCGACATTTTCTTCACTTATTAAATCCGCAAAATCTATTTTGAACTTTTCAATTGCTTTTTTCTTAGCATCTTCGTAAACATTTCTAGCATTACATACAGCTTTATAAATGTGTTTAATACGACATACATTTTCATTATCAAATAAAGCATATGTAAAGGCATTTGATACTATTGTTAAACAAATATCAGGATATCTTGATGATATTTCGTAAATACGTTTATATTCATCTGTCATATCCACTATAAAAGTCATTATTCTTTCGATAACATAATCTGTGTATTCAAAATGAACTCCTGTTTTCTTTTCTATTTTTGGATATGTTCCCATTAGTATTTTTACACAGGTTGCTTGGTCTGCTTCAACTACATCTATTTTTTGAAAACGTCTTAAGAAGGCACGATCTTTTAGAATATATTGTTCATATTCTTCATCTGTTGTTGCTCCTATCATTTTTATTTCTCCACGATCTAGTCCTGCTTTAAACATGTTAGCGAAGTCAATCCCACCTTCGCCTCCATCTTTATTTACTAATACATGGGTTTCATCAAGAAATAGAATTGTTTTGGGACGAGCTGCTAGTTCTTTAACAAGTAAGTCTACTCTACTTTCTATTTGGCCATTTGATTCTGTTTTTCCAAGTAATGATGTTACATTTAATTTGTAAATCTTATACCCTAGTAAAGCATTTGGTACCATTTTTTTTTGAATACGATATGCTACTCCTTCAACAATGGATGTTTTACCTACACCGGCTTTACCTACTAACAAAGCACTTTTTTCAGGAGTTAAAAGTGTCATAATAACTTGCTTTATTTCTTCATCACGACCGATAGATGGATCAGTAATATATTCTCTACTTGTTAATTCTTGAGCATATCTATCTAAGATACTAACAAAGCCATTATAGATTTCTTTTTCTTCGTTAGATTCTTCTATCTTAGTAGCGACTTCTTCTACAACTGGTTGATTAACTGGAGTTATGGGACTTTCTACTATAGATTCTTCTAATTGCTCCAGAGTTTCATTAGCTACTTGATGAATAGGTTCATTAATGGGAGCTTGTTGAGAAAAAGTTGGAATACCACTTCTATTCCCACCTATTTGATATTTAATTGGTTTACCTTTTTCTTGGTTATCATACATACTAATCACGCTTTCTATACTTTATCAAAGTAGGTAATCTTTCTTTCCATTACATCTTCTTCGATACTATCTCTAAGTAGTTTTCTTACTTTTTCACAATCACGTACATTTTTTAGGATTATTTTTTCACCAGCTCGATGATTATTACTTGATGTATCTATTATAACAGATATATTTCCTACACCAATTAAACGTTGATATAAATTAACTGTCATATCTGGGTCTTTTAACATATATAATTCTGTTGTGTTTGTTCTTTGAAAGAAAAATCCTCTCTTAATAATAAGTTCATCTTTTGTAATTTGATAATCAGTAAAATTTAAATGGAGAAGAGTTAATAGTCTTTCTAGTAATCCTGATGGTTTACCTTCCCATTTTATTTCAAATTCTATATTATTTAATTTTGTATCTTCTTTTGACATAATACCACCTAATTAATTATATCATAAATATTTAGAAATTCTTAGATAGATATTAGAGTTTTTTAAAAAAAGAACTAATTGAAGTGAACCCCAAATAGTTATTATAATTATTTAGATTTACCTATGTATTGATGCATGAAATATAGTTGATCTTGTTTATGAGGGAATATCATGTTAGATAGTTTTAATGCTTTTTCTAATCTTGGTACTGAGTATCTTTCTAATAGGTAGATACTCATAAATTTATCAATATATTCATCTATTTCTTTTTTAGGATATTTATTGCTAGTAGCAAATTTTATTAAATAATAGAATGTTGTTATATAGTTTTGCCATAGTATTGAATTGCTGGTTGCATTGGGGGTTCTAAATTCAATTAGGTCTTTTCCATTTGTTTTGAACACTAATCCGTATCTTTTATTATTAGAAAAATAATCTACTATTGTATCTTTACTATATCCTTGACATCCTTTTAAAGCTAGGATTATTGGAGAAGCATATATTTCTAATGAATCACGATATTTATTATCTTCTCCTTGGGAAAAACGATATATTATATCTTCGTACATAGCATATAGTTTTATAAATCTTACTCTGTCTTCTAATTTAGGCAAAAGCTTACCATCAAAGTTTACTTGAAAGCTGCAATTATCATAAGTTGGTTTTAATCTTTCTAATATTTCTCCTAATTTTTTTAGAAGTATCCATGTTTGTTTTCTATTTTGGAAAACTGGTGTTACTATTTCAGCACTCTTGCCTTTTAATAATGAATCATCTACTTTAGTAATCCAATTGTGTCCTAGGGCAGTGATTACATCCTGGTGAACTATTCTAATATCAACATTTTCTAGTTCTAGTTCTAAACCTATATTTGTTTTAGTAGGAATTGTTAAAATATCTCGATAGTTTAGTGGATTATTAGCTAATTGGATATCTAGATTTCCTAATGTCATAGTATCACCTCTTGTAAAGGGTATTTTAACTATATTTTTTATTTTGTCAAATAAAAAAGAGACATAGTCTCTTTTATATGTAATCTCTTACATAAGTGTTTTTATCTACCCAGTAGAAATCATTCCATCTATTGCTATCTACAGTTCCATTATAGATATCTGTCATGTCTCTACATGTATATCCATTATTTCTTAATGTTTGATATGTGACACTTTTTGTTCTAATACCATTTACTTGACCACTAGCTTCGGCAATTAGGAATTGTCCTGTTGCAGGATCATTATCAAGAATAATTGTTACATGTCCGCCATTACATAGGACATCTCCTGGTTTGGCATTGCCCCAATTTTCATATGAGTATCCTTTACCTATGCTTGTAAAGTTTCCTACGGGACGCCATTGGAAGCCACCTGGTACTCCTTTATCTAAACACCACGATACAAATGGGTTACAGTCAACACCAGTGGCCACATCTGATGTTCGAACATATGGGTCACTATCTGTTCCAGAATGCTCATAATTTAGTCTTATTCCTTTGTCCGCTGCTAATGAAAGTATAGCAATTGCAGAATTTACTGCTGCTTCACGTCCAGAGTATTTTTCTTGAATATCTTTTATTACTCCTTCTACGTAATCTTGACCGCTCATTACAAGATTACCATTTTCATCATAAACATTATAATAATTATATAATGAATCACTTTCTCCGAGCATTCTTAAACGGCCGGCTGTATCGTATATTGATTTTAATTCTGCTAAGTCTTCTATATATTCCATATAATCTTTATAGTTGTTAGGATCAAAAGTAATAGTTCTTATTTCTGGAGAAATGGCTGTTATTGTCGCTAATAAACTTTCGATTTCGGCACGAAGAGTTTTATTATCATCTACAAGGCCCTGTTTTTCTCTTTCTAGTGCAGCTTTCCTACTTGATGCTTCGGCGGCAGCTTTTTCATCATCTGTTGGTATGACTATAGATGCAATTTCTTCCTCTAATTTAGCTATTTTTTCTTTATTTTCTTTATATTTTTCTAGTTTAGTCATTGCTTGAGAAAATGTTTCAATATTTGTCTTTTCTTTTTCCATTCTTGATAGTACTGATTCTAGAGCTCCTGATAAATTATTGTAAGCACTTCCGCTCCATACACCGGCGAATGAGATATTTTTTATATCAGATATAGATGAGTTAATATTTCCTTTTCCTGTATCGACATTTGTTGATATATCGCTATATGATGTTGCCATTATTTTCCCTCCTAGTGTGGTAATTCTATTTTTTTTATTATATCACATATTAGAATGGTAATTAAATGTGATTTTATTTTTTACGATATTTTGACAATTTATTATAAATAAAAAAAACAGATTTTAAAATCTGTTATTTTAACAATGGCGCCTGATGTAGGACTCGAACCTACGACCTAACGGTTAACAGCCGTGCGCTCTACCGACTGAGCTAATCAGGCATTGCTCTTTAATTATATCATTCTCACGGCTAATGTCAACAAAAAATTTGATTTTTTTTTAAAAAAAACAGTAGTTTTTTTAATTTTCTACTGGTTTATCTATTTTTTTAACTATAAATCCATTTTTTAATTCAGAATAAGCTATATTAACATTTAGAGTTATCACTATATATTCATTCGTACTTATTTTTTCGTTTTTATTTGTTGGAATTACTGCATCTTTATTACTTATTTTAATATCTACTATATATGCATAATAGTTTTCTGCTATTTTTCTATCATATTCTATATTTAATATTTCATATTCTTCCCAAGTATTAATCATGTTGTACGATATTAATGGGTCTACATCAATACGATCTAGTAAAGAATCTAGATATTTTTTTATAATTCCGTTTTTATCAGCATTAACTAGTTCCTTTGGTTCTAAATCATATTCTTTTTGTTCTGTTGAGCTATTTTCTTCTGTTTCCTGATTTTTAAGAGAAAAACTTAGACCATCTTCTTTTAAATCTTTAAGATTATCCCAATATCCAAGAAGTATAAATATAAATGCTCCTACTAAACAACTATATATTATTATATCGTATTTTTTATTTTTTTTCATATTAACCACCTTTTTCTATTATATTATAATACTTATCATATTTTAAGTTTCTATTATATATTTTTTCAATCTTTACATAAAAAAAATTAGATATTATCTAATCTTCTTTACCTTTTTCGTTAGTTAATTCGATTTGGCTATTTTCATCTTCTTGAATATCTTCTTTGGTGTCTTTTTTAATATCTTCTGGTTCTTCTTTCGAATAATTTAACATTGTTAAGGAATTTATTTCTGGTTCTTGTTCTTCGAATACTTCGTAGTTCAATTCGTATGTAGATGATTTTGGAGCATCAAATATACTAAACTGACTCTTTACTTTTAGTGTTTTTGTTAAGTATTGAATTGGAAATGAGCTGGCTTTTTCATTGTATCTAAAAGCTTGAGCGTTATATTCTTTTCTGGCTATGGCTATACCATTGTCTAAAGATTCCATTTCTTCTTCATCAAATGTTCCTAATTCATTTAATTCTATAATTCGAGGATATTTTTTTATATCTATTTTTTTATCTACTTTAAACTTATTTAATGCATTACTTGTTGCTACTATGTCGTTTACATCTTTAGTAGAAGCTTTTTCAACTATAAATAGCAATCGATCTATTTCTGTGGCTATTTGATCAATATGTCCATATTCTTTTTTTATTTCTTCAGCTAATTTTTGAGCTTCTGTAAATTTTTGATCTAAATAACTATTTAAAGTTTTAATAAAAATATCATTTATGCTGTTTGTTCGATCTTGAAGATCTTTATATTGTTTATATATATAGTATACTGCTCCTATTACGAATACTAAGATAAAGTTATCAAATATTAAATTAAATAATGCTTGCATATATTATCACCTTATTATATTGAGATTATATCATAAAAAAAGAATTTACTAAATATTCTTAAATAACTTGATAAATTCTTTTGGGTATTTTGTTTCAAAATGGTATAATTTTCCATTTTCGGTATATTCTACTAGAATTGCATGGAGAGCTAGTCTTTTTAGTGGATTAGATTTACTATTATATTTTTTATCTCCGACAATAGGGTTCCCAATATCACTAAGTTGAACTCTTATTTGATTGCGTCTTCCTGTTTTTATGTTTATTCTTAGTAGTGAATATTTACCACTAGTTTGTAGTACTTCGTATTCTGTTATAGCTATTTTCCCTTTTGTTTTGTCTTTTGTTGAATATACTTCTAGAGTTTTGGATTCAGCAAGATAGCTTTTTAAAGTGTCTTTCTTTTTAGAAGGGGTTCCTTCGACAATACATAAATATTCTCTTTTTACATTAGACCAATTGTTTTGAAGAAATTGTTTTTTGTTTTGGTTTTTAGCGAATATTACTATTCCTGATGTATCTTTGTCTAAACGATTAACAATGAATACTTTGTTTTTGGGGTATTGTTTTTTCACGTATGTACTTGCTTCACTATATAGCGTTTTTTGTTCTTTTTTATCTGTTGCTATAGTTAGTAAGTGGGGTTCTTTTTCTACTACTAGTAGTTCTTTGTCTTCGTAAATGATGTTTAATTTTTTCATATATATCCTCCTTATTAAATTTACATATTATTGTTGTTATTATAGAAGTTAATGGAATAATTAGAAATGATGAGATACCACTTAGAATTATTCTTGTGAATTCTATGGCAAATATTTTTGAATTTATTATTGTAGTAAAACTATATTGAAAGTCTTGAAAGTAAATAAATAATGTCATAAATCCTCCTAAGTAGGCAAAGAATAAGGTGTTAGTAGTTGTACCTAAAATGTCTCTTCCAATATTCATTCCTGATAGAAATAATTCTTTAGGTTTTAGTTTTGGATTATTTTCATGTATCTCATATAATGCTGAAGAAATAGCTATAGAAGTATCATTTATATTACCTATTAGACCTATTATAATTATACAATTAGATAGTGTTAGCATATCTAGACCTGTATTGTATATTAAATATCCTATAGTATCTAGTGTTTCTTCTGTATAACCATGTATATATATATTCTTTCCTAATAATATTGTTATAAAGGTAAATATTATTAATGTTATTATTACTGATATAAATGAAGATATTGTTTTTTTGTTGTAACCATTTAAGAAGAATAATATTATTATACTTATTATTGTACATATTACTAGGGTTGGGATTGTTGGATTGAATCCCCATCCTACTATGATTATTAATATAAATAATAGGGTTAAGTTTAAGTATATAGTGAAGAATGTTTTTATTCCTCTTTTACCTCCTATGATAGTTAGTAGTACTAGTAATATAAGGGATAGTATATTTATCATTCTTTTACCCTCCTTTTATATAGTAATACTGTTGTATATATTGCTATAGGTATAGTTATTGTTATACCTATAGCTCCTGTTAGGGCTCTTGTCATTTCTAGGCTTATGTATTCGTTTATTAAAGTACTTAGAGATATACCATTTCTAAATAAGATTGTTAAATTAGGTATTGAAGTACATATATAAGTAAAGAATAGAACATTTATCATTGTACTCATTATGTCTTTTCCTATATTAAATCCTGATTTAGTTAATTGTTTTTTGGTTATTTTTGGGTCTTTTTCAAGGAGTTCGTTTAAGGATGAGGAAATACTAATCGATATATCCATAATAGCTCCTAGACCACCTAGAATTATTTCAGATATGAAGATTCCTTCATATGGTCTTGTCAGTAGTTCCATATTTTCGAATCTTATTCCACTATAGTTTGTTATGTTAATAACTATTAGGCTTATCAACATGGTTATTGTTACTCCTATAATACTACTAATTATGGCTGATAATGTTTTTTTATTTATTCCTGATACTAGGCTTAAACATATACTTGAGAATATTATTGTTCCAATATAAGAAAGTATTGGTAAAGAAATATCTTTTGTATTAAGATAAACTATTATATTGAATATTATTATATTTAATATTACACTTATTATAGATAGAAAGCCTTTTATTTGTCCTACTAATATTATTATTAAAATAAGTGATGTTACTAGAATTACAATGTATTTATCTCTTTTATATCCTTCAATATGGGCATTTCTTATTGTGTTTTGACTTTCATTTATTGAAATGAATATTTCATCTTTAATATGATATTTTTGGGTATAAGCTTCTCCATTATGATATTCGTTTTCTATTATAATTACTTCTCCTTTATATTTACCATTAAGTATTTTAGCTGTTATTATTTGATTATATAAAGTATCTTTGTAACCATATGTAACTTCTTCTGTTGATAAGTATTTTTCTTCTATGTTAGTTATTTTGGCGATTGTTTTATTATAGAAGTTATGGTTATTATACGTAAATATTATGGATAATGTAGATATTAAGATAATAATACTATATATGACAATAAATTTTTTGTGCTTTTTTAAGTAATTCATTTAATCACTTCCAGTACTGATTATAACATAAAAGCTAAATAAAACGTTATTTTAGAAAATAAAAAAGTAGGATTATACCTACTTATATTATTTATTTATCAATAATGGATCGTGAGCATAGTTTGGTGGAACATAGTCATCTGACCATACTTTATTTGAGATACCTGGTGTATTCCAAAGAGTATATATTTCTAAGTTTGTATACATATCTCCATGTTGTTCTCGATAACCAACTGCGTATGTACATACTCCCATAACAATTCCTTTTCCAAGTGTTGTTTCAACAACATCTCCGTAGTTGTATGTTTTTCCGTTCCAACCACCCATATTATCATCTATGCCATAAGTTTTACGAGGGATAACATCTGTTGCAACAGCGACATAATCTCCTATCATTTGAACTCCATCATCACGTACCCAGTATTTCATATCTTTTATTTTAGTACCTTCAACGACTTTTTCACCATCGAATTTGTAGAAATCACTAAGTTCTTTAGTGTTTTCAAGGTTTATATCACACCAACTTTCTTGAACTGTAACTCCATCTGATCTTACATAATCAAGTCTTCCACTAATAGTTGGATCATCAGGATTAGCACATAATATAGGACCATTATATTTATAGGTACTACTACTTGATGAGCTTGATGATGAGGTTGTTTTTAATAATTCTTTTATTCCTTCAATATTATATGTTGAATTTGTTTGAGTATTAACGTAATTTCCTTTAACAGCATTGAAATCAGTTTCTCCCTCTTTATAAGGAGTTATTCCAAGAACATTATCTGACATTACGTATGTTGCTCCAGCATTTAAGCATTGTTGTTTTGTTGTTTCACTTTGAACATTCCAGACACACGCATCTAATCCAGCTTCTGTTACTTTTTTGATTCTGCTAACGTTATATTCAGAGTTATTGAAATTAATACATTCTACGTTATTTTCAAGAGCTAATTTAATGTTTTCATCTGTTACATTGTTATGTCCAAGTAACCAAATTCTAACATCATCTGATTGTGATCTTATATATGGAATATCATTAAAATGATTGGTTTGAAGAACACAACTATCTAGCATTCCCTTTTCTTCTATTATTTTTATAATTGCTGGTGATAGTTCTGTATCTGGATTTCTTGTTAATCCATTTGCGTATTTTAAATCTATTATTGCTGTCATACCATATTTTTTGCATATGTCTAAGTATTCTTCAAATGATACTGGATTTTCTCCATCTTTAACTGCATTGTGACTACATACTAAGTTACCATTTTCATCAAATCTTACATCTGTTTCACAACCCCAGAATCCACTTTCTCCAGCAGCTATAAAAGCTTCTAAGGAATTTTCATATATGCCTCCGGGATGACTTCCTCTATGAGCAATATCACTATTATTTTTGGGTAATAGATTTCCTATACCTAACATATTTAAATATGCTAAAAATTCTTCTGATGTCATCTGACCACCAAATTGTTTATATAGTTCTTCTAGATAGTCTAGGTATTCTTTGTGATCTTCAACATTAAAGTTTATTACTGAAACTTGTGATTCTATAGATTCAAACGAAGCTAATTCACTTTCTATTTTTTGTCTTAGTTGTTTTTTTTCTTCTATTAATTTGTCTCTTTGAGCAATTAGGAAGTTTCTTCTACTTTCTGCAGCAGCGGCTGCTTTTGGTTCTGATGGAATAGAAATTGAGTTTATTTCTTCCGTTAGCTTGTCGATTCTTTCTTTTAATGCTTTATATCTTTCTAATTCTGTTAATATAGCTGAAAACTTGTCTAAATCACTTTTTACATTATCTGCTCTGGTTAGTGTTTGCTCTAGAGCGCTTGATAAAGAGTTGTATGCATCTCCACTCCATACACCATCAAATGAAATATTTTTAACACCGGATAATGAATCGTTTATATTGCTTGATTTAGTTCCAACGCTTTTTGACATTAAACCATAGTTTTCCATTTTATTCCTCCTATGTTGTTTTATATTATTTATTTTATTATATCATTTTTTATATTTTTAATATATAAAAAGTAGGATTACTCCTACTTTTCGAATGTATGCTTTACTCTATCTCTTTCTTCGGCTCTTTTTCCATCGTTGAATCTTTCTACTGTTCCAACAAGATAACCAGTAATTCTTCTGATTCTTTCAAAGCCTACTCCTTCTCCTACCATTTTTTTGCTTTCAATTTTTGCTTCTGCAGTTTTTTCGATTTTTTCTGTTTTCATACCTTTTACCTCTTTTTCCTTCTATTTATTAAAATTTAAATTTTTTAGTAATTCTGCTGGAATTGGATCTCCTTCACGACGGCCACATCCTGGACAAACGTCTTTAATTACTCCAACATATCCACAAACTGGGTCTCTATCTACTGGATGGTTTATTGCTCCATAGCCGATGCCAGCTTCTTTCATCATTCTAACTATTGATTCAAATGCTTCAACATTTTCTGTAACATCTCCATCAAGTTCAATGTAGCTAATATGACCAGCGTTTGTTAATGCATGATATGGTGCTTCAAGCTTAATCTTTTTAGCTATTGAAATATTATAATATACTGGAACATGGAATGAATTTGTGTAGTAATCTCTATCTGTTACACCTTTTATCTTTCCATAAATTGCTCTATCTATTTTAGTAAATCTTCCACTTAATCCTTCAGCTGGAGTTGCTAGACAAGTGAAGTTTAATTTGTATTCTTGGCTATATTCATCACATTTTTCTCTAATATGACCGATTATTTCAAGTCCTAATTTTTGGGCTTTTGCTGATTCTCCATGATGTTCACCAGTTAAAGCAACTAAACTTTCAGCTAATCCTATAAAACCAATTGATAATGTACCATGTTTTAGTACTTTTTTTAGTTTGTCGTTAGGTTTTAGTTTTTCTGAATCCATCCAGTTGCCTTGTCCCATTAAGAATGGGAAGTTGTATACTCTCTTTTTACATTGAATTTCAAATCTTTCAAGTAATTGTTCTTTACATAATTCTATTTTTTCATCTAATTCTTCATAGAATGCTTTCATATCGGCTTTTTTAGCACCATTATTTGGGCCAACTATACCATGTCTAATAGCTATTCTTGGTAAGTTAATAGTTGTGAATGATAAATTTCCTCTACCTGGAGCTACTGCTTTATCAGGGTCTACAACATTTCCCATAACTCTTGTACGGCATCCCATTGTTGCAACTTCTGTTTCAGGACGGCCTGGAACATAGTATTGTAAATTATAAGGAGCATCTATAAATTCAAAATTAGGGAATAGACGTTTAGCTGAAACTTTACATGATAGTTTAAATAAGTCATAGTTTGGATCACCTGGATTATAGTTTACACCTTCTTTTACTTTAAATATTGATATTGGGAAGATTGGTGTTTCACTATGTCCAAGTCCTGCATCAACTGCCAGTAAATAATTCTTAACTACCATTCTTCCTTCTGGTGAAACATCAGTTCCAAAGTTTACACTTGAAAATGGAACTTGTGCTCCTGCTCTTGAGTGCATTGTATTTAAGTTGTGAATAAATGCTTCCATAGCTTGATATGTTATTTTATCTGTTTTAGCTACAGCTTTTTCTAATGCCATAGAGAATAATCTTTTTAAGGATTCATTTTCTTTATAGTATTTTTCAAATACTTCGACTGTTGTGTTTATAGTTGTTAATTTACTAATTACATCTTCAACTGTTTTCATATTTATAAATGATGCGAAATCTGAATAATCTAATAAATCTTGAATAGTCATTTTTAATTGTTTTTTAAATGTTTTGATAACTCCTGGTGCTAAGTAATAGTCGAATAATGGTATACTTTGTCCACCATGTTGGTCATTTTGATTTGATTGAATAGCGATTGCTGCTAGTGCTGAGTAGCTCATTATATCATTTGGTTCTCTTAAGTAACCATGCCCTGTTGAAAATCCACCTTTAAATAGTTTATCTAAATCTATTTGTAAGCATGTAGTTGTTCCCATTGCTTCAAAGTCCATATCATGAATATGAATATCTCCTTCATCATGAGCATCAGCAAAAACTTTTTTCATTAGGTATGTTTTAGCAAATTCTTTAGATACATTTGAACCAAATTGTAACATTGTACCCATTGCTGAGTTACCATCTATATTACCATTTTCTCTTTTTGTGTCATCTTCAGAGGCACTTTTAAGAGCTAATCCTTCCAAAGTTTTTAAAAATTTATGAGATCTTTTATCTTCTGTAAAAGCTGCCCTTGATTGCGCTCTTTTTTCTCTATAATTTGCAAAAGCTTCATACACTTCATCATATTTTTTTGCTTTTAATGAAGTTTCTATTAAATCTTGAATTTCTTCTATCTTTATTTTGTCTTTATCTGCATATTCTTTTTCAATTCTATTTAAAACATCTTGAAATATTTTTTGCATGTCTTTTTCAGAATATTTTGCAATTCCTGTTTCTTCATCCATTGCTGATTCTATTACATCATCGAAACCTTTTTTTATTGCAATAGCAATTTTTGTTTCATTAAAATCAACTTTTTTTCCATTTCTTTTTACTACTTGTAAATTAGAAAATACTTCTTCTCTACTTTTTGCCATATTCAAAACTCTCCTTCTACCTTTTCCTAATTTCATTATAAATGATATGTCATATAATGAAAAGTTTTATTTTTTATTTTTTTTCAATTTTTTCATTTTTTTCATTTTTTAAAAAATTGAATTTTTCCCATTTTTAGGGATTTTTGTTTTTTTGATTTTGATATTATCAGTTATATATAAAAGTTATTTTTTCCTTATTTTACCTGGGTTCGTTCACTTTTTTTATTTTTTTATTTCAATTTTACATTTTTTTACTTTTTTTAAAAAAATCGATTTTCATAAAATTTACATTTTTAATTTTTTTGATTTTTTTAATTTTTTTGCAATTAAAAAAAGAGCAAAAAGTTAATACATTTTTTGCTCTTTAAATATATTATTTAGTTATCTTTTTTATTTTAGAATGTTTTTTAGAATAACAGTTTTTGTACGTGACATTTCTTTTAATGTAGACATGACACCTTCGTTACCAATTCCAGAATGTTTCCATCCGCCGAATGGCATTTCAAATGAACGGAAGAATGATGCCCCATTAATAATTACACCACCACATTCAAGTTGATTTGCTACTTGGATAGCATTATTCATATCACGGGAAATTATGCAGCCACATAGTCCAAATGATGATTGATTAGCAATTTTGATTGCTTCATTAATATCATCAAATCCGATAATTGACACTACTGGGCCAAAGATTTCCATATCTTTAGCAACTGCCATGTTCTTTGTTACGCCATCTAAAATTGTAGGATCATAGAAAGCTCCATCTCTTTTGCCGCCCATAACAATGGTAGCTCCTTCTGCAACCGTTTGATTTACTTGTTCTTCAACTCTAATTGCAGCTTGTTCACTTACTAGACATCCAAGTTCTACAGTAGGGTCACTTGGCATTCCTCTTTTGATTTTAGATAATCTATCCTTTAATTTTTTAATATATTCTTTTTTAACTGAATTATGAATTAAGAAACGTTTTGAAGCACAACATACTTGTCCTGTATTATAGAATCTTCCCCAAACTGTTTCTTCAACAGCTAAATCAACATCGCCATCTCTATCTAAGATAAAGGCATCATTTCCACCTAGTTCTAACATTACATGTGTAAGGTTGTTACTACAAGTTTTCATAGTTTCCATTCCTGATTTAGTAGCTCCTGTTAAGCTTACTAAGGCAACACCAGGATTAGCGGCTAATGCTTGAGCTGCTGCTCCACCTGTTCCATTTATAACATTAATAACACCTTCATCTACTCCTGCTTCAAGAAGTAATTCAGCATATTTAGTTAATGTTAATGGATTATGTGGTGATGGTTTCATTATAACAGTATTTCCCATTAATAATGCAGGTGGTATTTTTTGACAGAATAAGTCACTTGGAAAATTGAATGGGATAATTGCTACTACTACTCCTAATGGAGCTTGAACTGTATATTGTAAGGTATTTTCATTACCTTTTTCTTGACCTGCTGGAATCATATTACCATATTCATGTTTTGCTTTTTCGCAAAAAGCTGGTATTCCAACAGACACATTAGCTATTTCACCATATGCTTCAGTAATTGGTTTACCTGTTTCATCACTTAGTAATTTAGCTAATATATCTTTATCTCTTTCAACTAATGAAACGAATTTCATCAAAATATCTGCTCTTTCATGTAATGGTCTTTTTGCCCATAACTTTTGAGCTTTTTTTGCAACTTGTACTGCTGTATCACAGTCTTTTTGAGTACTTTCTGGAACAGTATCAATTACTGCACCAGTTGCAGGGTTTGTAATTGTGATTACTTTGCCATCTGCTGAATCAAGCCATTTATTACCTATTAAATTCTTTGCCATTTTGTCCTCCTATTATTCAGAGAATCCTGTAAATGATAGAGACAATCCTCCAATTGTTGCGCCAGAGTGGTTATTTTGACCATATTCACCGAAAGTGAATGCTACTATAAATGGAGTTTCTCCAGCAGCATTTTTAATTGCTACGAAATCTTCATCTACTCTATCACCAATATGTAATTTTCTTCCTCCGCAATGAACTAAGAACATTGCTCCTGCTTTGAAGTCTGTTTTTAATTCTTTAATTGTAGATACTGCGCCACCTATTAAGCCGTCAACGTCTGTTTCAAGTTGAATAATAGCAGTTTTTTCAGCCATTTTTGCTCCAACGTTGAATGAGTAATCCGGATTACCAATCATTGGGTGACGAACAGCAGTTAAGTCTCCTTGAATTGTTTTTACACCTAATGCCATTGGTATTGATGCTACCAATAGGTTTTGTCCCATTAATTCATCGGCATTTAATCCTGTCCATTCAGCATATTTTTTTAGAGCTGGTACATGGTCTATTTCAACAATCTTACGATCATCTTCTACCTTAGTAATGATACCAACGTTGTCAGTTTCGTTGTATGCACCTGTAAAGACATTTTTAATTTCTTTTGTAGTATAGAATAATGCTACTGCACATCCATCTCCAAATGTTTTGTCTTCACAAAGTACTTTCCATTCTCCTACAACTGCATCATCAGCTGCAGAGCCACCAAACATTGGAACTTCTCCAATTACATCTTGAATACCTTTTAGGTAGTATTCTTCTTCAGCTGGTGATGCAAACATTGCAAATGCTACTGGTGGATGTTTTTTACCAGCATCTTCCATTGCTTCTTTAGCAATTTTTCTTCCTGTTGCTCTTGGATCTTGGCCTCTTGGAGAAGCTGCAACTCCAACATTTAGTTCATTATCTTCTAGTACCATCATACCTGCGAAGCCATTTTCACTTGAGATAATTCCATCTGGAGTCATAATAGCACCAGATGAAGTACATCCGATAACTTTTAACTCGGGATTTACAGATTTAATGCCTTTAATTACTTCGTCTTGATCGTATTTGACTGAAGTAAATAAAAGACCAATCTTAGGACTTTTAATTCCTTTTAATGCATTTTTAGCAGTATCTGCACCTGCTTCATAACTGTTACTAAGGATACTTGATCCTACCATTGCTTTCAAATAAATTCCTCCTTTTTATTCTATGCAATAAATCTAGACACGCTAGATGGGATTTTACAATCCTCCTTATTTTATATTTTATACCTTTTTAGGTTTTTAATCAATATATAACGTTTTTAGCTTTACTTATATTCAAACGAATTGAATGCAAAAAAAAAGAACATTAATCGTTCTTTTCTCGGATATATTAATCCTTTTTTGCATTTATTCGTTTGAAAATTAACTTCCATATAGCTGAATGGTTTGACATACTATTTTGATAGTTTCATAAATACACGACGTCATCCATCCTGTATTCCAAGTAACATTAACACATTCACGTTTAACTATACTTTTGTATAAGAATTCTCCAATTCATCGCTAAATTTTATTTATACGCGCACACACGATATAGCATATTGTGACTCACTAATCAGCAGCTAACCGAAAAGGTTTTCACTCAACATTTGGATTGCTTGATTCTCTTGCAAGACAAGTTTAAGATTCCCCAATTTTTAAACGCGGACAGATTGTTTTTTATATGATATACTTTTTCCTTAAAATCCCAAAGACTTGTTTCCCATATGCTTTTCATCAGGATAACATTTCTAATTCAAGTAAGGTAGTTATTATCATATTTTAACAAAAATGATCAATAATGCATAACATACTTGCGATATATTTTAATATATCTGGACTAGTATGAAAGCTCCCCATCATTTTCACTAAAATGTTATCATCCTTTTTGGCAAATAGAAAATGCTAACTATTAATAACACCATAGTGGTAAATTGATACTCCAATTGCTTGAATAGTAATCGTATGGTGATGAGTTTTAAAACCATACAACGACTAACAGTTGACGAATAGAGTATATTGGTAACATATACCCTCTTCAGTCATGATTTCTCATGCTGGAAATAACTTGTTGGCTTAGTAAACTATTACTAATATACAAATGTACTGCAAATACACATGTTACAAGTTATATGATTCATTATTTGCGGTAATGAACTTTTTGATAGTTTTGCGGACTATCGATTTTAATACCATTTATTAGATATACTTTTTCACAAACGAAATATAAATTTCTTTATATTATCACTATTTTTCAAGTTTATGCCCTAAACCATATTTTTAAGGTATTAAAGAATTGTTCGTCTTCTGTATACCTCCTTACTATATTAAGTATATACTTTTTAATATTTTTAGTCAATATTTTTTTAACATTTGCAGTTTACATTTTCATGTGTTATTATATTTCATTAATTAATGGGGGATTACTATGGCTTATAATTGGGGATACGATGAGTTTGTAGAAGAAATTAGGAAGTTAAACGAATTAATCGAGAAAGAATCTGATATAAAAAGAAAAGTTTATCTTCAAAAGATTGCGGATACTACTGATAAATTATTTCATGATAATTTTAACAATTTTCAAGCATCAAAGGATACTGCTAGACAAAGGCTTTCTAGTATATTGAACGCTAGATTAACTTACGGAAGATATTACTCTATTATTGGAAATTTTTTAGATAAATGTATTGATCATTTAGAATTGGCTGACGATATTTCTAATCGTCTTGAGGAAATTGATGAAAACGGAAATTTTTATTTTTTACATACTGGTGCTTCTAGTAACCATTCTAGAACGTTAAGTCTTGTTGATAAATTTTACAGTGCATTTGACAGAGATTTATATCAAGTCTTTTCTTCTATTTACAAAGAAAGACAGCAGAATATAAAGTTCTTAAGTAGGTCTCAAAATGATGACAAAAAATCTAACGGCAATACGCTATTCATTGGTGGGGTTAATAAAAATTTTATTAGTATTTGTGATATAAGCCCTTTAGAAAATTATGGTTGTGCTGTTCATGAATATGGCCATGCTATTCATAATATAGTCAATCCTAATGTGTCATATACCGATCGCGAAGATTTCTTTATTGAGGTGGCTGCTATTTTCCCAGAGCTTGTGGCTTTGTATGAGAATAAAGGGAATTTTGATGATTTAGAAGTCGCTTATCATTTATATACAAACGTTGTAACTTATCTTGATTTAGCTGAATTTTTAACTCTTCATACTCCTATTGTTAATACTTGGGCTGACAATAAATTTGTTATGTCAAATAGATTTTTTTCTGAATTAGAAGAGTCTTATGAAGTAGATGAAGAATGTTTTGAAAAAGCTTTATCTACTACAATAGAAGACGATGGTGTATATGTTTTAAGTTTTATTGTTTCTTTAGAATTATTACACATGTATAAAAACGACAAAAAGAAAGCCTTAGAATTATTTAAAAAATTTTTAGCTTTTCCTGCTAATGAAGATTTATTGGTGTTTATAATAGAAAATCTTTCTTTAAATTCACACGCTAAAGAAGAAGTCGGGATTATATTAAATAATTTCAATAAGAAATTACAAAAAAGAAGGTTTTAATATGCAAAGATGGAATATTGGTTATTTAAAAGATTTATATCATAAATATTATAGTATAGCATGTGAAACAGCAGATCCTACTCTTTCATTGGAATATGAAAGTACAGCTAACTCTATTTTAGATATAATAGATAGATATGATGAACTTACTCATACTAGAAGGCACCTTTTAGAAAAGGGAGAAAGTTCTAATTTTAGATGTATTATTGAAGATGATTTTTCTATTATAGATAAATATGGTATTTATTGTCCATATATTAGAGAGATTAGTGATATTGGTGAATCTTTGATAATAAAACCAAATGATAAGTTACCTACTATTGATACTTCTATATCTAAAGTACTAACTATTAGTAAAGATTTTTATAGTTCTATTGGTGGTGTCTTTAGTAAAAAATATACTTTATTATCAAGTAGATTTAAAAATACTCTTTTTGTTAATAAGTTGTCACCTAATATTGCAGAAAGTGGTCAAACTTATTCTGTTTACAATACAGATATTACTTTTATAGAACTAGGTGTTAATAATACTGCACAGGACTATATTACTGCTATTCATGAATTTGGACATGGTATTTCTTGTACTATAAATCCTTTAGCAATGTTTGATTTTGGAAAATATTGTTTCATAGAATTAGAATCTTTATTCTTCGAAATACTGGGAGTAGATTATTTAAAAGATAAATTAGATTTAGAACAGGATTCATTCGATATTAGTATACAAGTATTAAAAGATTATATATATTCTGCTCAATTAATTTGTTCTAAACTTAATATGTATAATACTTTAACTAGTAGGCAACTATATGATAAGAGAACTGTAAAAAAGTACTTGTCTATAGAAGAAGGATATAATTTAATAGGTGTAAAAGATGTTATAAACACTTATATGAGAGATTATTTTCATTATATTATTTCTTATTTAACTGCAATTGAGTTGTATATTATTTATCAATATGACAAACAATTTGCTTTAGATTTATTATATAAAATTATTAATAGTAAAAATGAGCATTCAGCTGGTTATTTGGAATATGTAAAAAGTTTGGGTTTAGAACCTGGTAAAAATTTTGAAAAATATTTAAAGATATTATTTGATAAAGCAAGGGATTTAAAAGATGGAAAAAGTTTACGATATAAGAATTGAAGATTTAAAAAAGTTACTTAATATTTTAAAAAGTTATTCAAGTGATCCTGTTGTTATGGCAGATATAGGTATATTGTCCAATTATATTAAAAGATTAGAAAGAAATTTTTCTGAAAAAAGTATATCTTTATATGAACGATTATTAGATGATGCTGGTGATATACATTTTTATAAACCTTTTTATTCATTTTCGGAAAAATTCAGCAATATAGGTCGTTCTCAAAGTGAATTAATTTTTAATACTTCTTACTCTTTTTTTCCAATAAGTGATGGACAGGCTACGGAAGATGCTGAAATGTTTTTTAGAAATCAAGGAGAGTTCTTTTATTCTGGTTTTAGCAGTTTTCAAGAGGAAGCAGAAGACCATTTGAAATTTATTAATCCTCAAACTGATACTGCTGGAGAAACTCTCACTTTAAAAAGTACCGGCGAAGCTTTTATCTTTGTTCCTAATTATTCTAATATTACTAAATTTACCATATTAATTCATGAATTAGAACATGCTATAGATTTTTTTTCTAATCAATATTTTTTAGATTCATTTGTCATAAGAGAAACATCAGCAATATTTATGGAATTAATTGCTACTGATTTTATCAGCAAAAAATATAATTTATTTGATGATAATTTTCAAAGGAAAAATTTTTTGCATACATTAATTAAATCTCAAGCATCTTTTTTAGGTGATAAAAACGAGTTGTTAGATTTAGTTAATAAGCATAAGCATTTAAAAGAAGATGATTTGTTAAGATGCTTAAAAATGTATGATTTTAGTGAGGAAGATATTGTTTTTTTACTTGAAGAATCTATTACACAAGATTATTCTTATCAACTACCTTATTTAATTGCTGTTGAATTATATGTAATTTATCAAAAAAATAGAAAAAAGGCATTGGCAGTATTAGAAGATATTATTTTAAATGGAAATCAATATAATATATTTGATATACTAAATAAGTATGGGATTGTTCTTAATAAAAATGTATTATATTATGAAGATTGTTTATATAAAAAAATAACACTATAAGAAATAGTGTTATTTTTCAGAGTGTAGACAAACCCCTAGATTTTTCTAGAGGTTTTCTTATGAATAA
>JBJFGS010000016.1:0-22233 GCA_051892935.1 Candidatus Coprovivens sp. | reverse complement strand
TACCAATTCTTACGATACCATTAGCATCAAGATTTTTACGAGCTTCTTCACCAACATTAGGAATGTCTCTTGTGATTTCTTCTGGTCCTAATTTTGTATCGCGGCAATCTATGTCGTAATGTTCAATATGTAGAGATGTATAGACATCTTCTTTAACTAATCTTTCATTTAATACAACAGCATCTTCATAGTTATATCCATTACATGTCATGAAAGCTATTGTCATGTTTTTACCTAATGCTAATTCACCATTTTCTGTTGATGGTCCATCAGCGATAACCATACCTTTATGAACCTTATCACCTTTTTTTACAAGTGGGTGATGATTAATGTTAGAAGCATCATTACTTCTTTCGAAATTAGCTAGATAATATGTATCTTGTCCACCTGCTGTTTTAACAAGTATCTTTTTACCATCAGCGTATTCAACTACTCCATCAGCTTTACATACGATTGTTGAACCTGAATCACGAGCAGCGATATATTCCATACCTGTACCTACTATTGGAGCTTCTGCTTTTAATAAAGGAACAGCTTGACGTTGCATGTTGGCACCCATTAGGGCACGAGTTGCATCGTCGTGTTCTAGGAATGGAATACAACTTGTTGTTATAGATACGATTTGGTTTGGTGCAACATCGACAAAATTAACTTTATCTTTTGACACCATAACTGTATCACCATTTAAACGAGCAATAACTTTTTCATCTACAATTTCGTTATCGTCATTAATATGTAATGTAGCTTGTGAAATATAATAGTCTGCTTCTTCATCAGCAGTTAAATAAACTATTTCATCTGTTAATTTTGAATTAACTACTTTTCTATATGGAGTCATTATGAATCCATATTCATTTATCTTAGCATAAGATGCTAAAGATGTAATAAGACCGATATTTTGACCTTCTGGAGATTCGATTGGGCAGATACGTCCATAGTGACTTGGATTAACGTCACGAACTTCCATACCAGCTCTTTCACGAGATAGACCTCCAGGTCCTAAGCATGATAGACGTCTTTTATCTGTTAATTCTGCAATTGGATTAATTTGATCCATGAATTTTGATAATTGTGATGAACCGAAGAATTCTTTTAGGCATGCTGTTACTGGACGAATGTTAATTAAAGTTTTTGGAGTAACTGTGTCAATTTCTTGAGTAGTCATTCTTTCTCTAATAACTCTTTCCATACGAGACATACCAACACGGAATTGAGTTTGAATCAATTCACCAACTTGACGAACACGTCTATTTCCTAAATGGTCGATTTCATCATCATTACCAATTCCATATTGTAAATTTAAATAATATGAAACTGATGCATAAATATCAGAAATTGTTAGGCGACGTGAATCAATTGTTTGATCGTTACCAATTATCTTGTGAATAATAGTTTCATCATCTTTATCATATACTTTTATTTCTTGAATCTTATTGTATTCATCTAGTTCTTCGTTAATAGTTACTTCTTTTACACCATAACCAGCTTCGAATAATGGACGAATTTGTTCAAGAATTTCTTTTGTAATTACAGTACCTTCTGCAACTACTACTTCTTTTCCATCTTTGATGTCTTCAGCTATTTTTTGACCTAAAAGTCTGTCTAATACATTTAATTTTTTATTAAATTTGTAACGACCTACTTTTTGTAAATCATAGCGGAATTTGTCGAAGAATCTTGTAATTAATTGGTTCTTAGCAGAATCCAATGTTGCAGGTTCTCCAGGCCTTAATTTTTCGTAAATTTCGATTAATGCTTCATCTGAGTTTTTAGTATTATCTTTTTCTAAAGTATTAATTAGGTATTTGTCTTCACCAAATACTTCTAATATTTCTTCATTAGAAGATAAACCTAAAGCTCTTAAGAAAGCAGTAATAACTACTTTACGAGTTCTGTCGATACGAACGTAATAGATGTCTCTTGCATCTAATTCGTATTCTAACCAAGTACCTTTGTTAGGGATTATTTCACCAGAAATTATTCTTCTTCCATTTTTATCAATTTCTTTTTTGTAGTAAACTGAAGGACTTCTTACTAATTGAGAAACGATAACACGTTCAGCACCATTGATAATGAATGTACCAGCTTCAGTCATTAATGGTAAATCGCCTAGGAATATTTCTTGTTCTTTTACTTCACCTGTTTCGTGAATAAATACACGAGCTTGAACTTTTAATGGTGCTGCATAGTTAACCATACGTTCTTTAGCTTCTTTTACTGTGTATCTAGGAGTTTCAAAATAGTAATCTCCTAGTTCAAGTGAAATGTTACCAGTGAAACTTTCTACAGGAAATAATTCTTCAAATACTTCCTTGATTCCTTCTTCTAGAAATCTTTGGTATGATTTCTTTTGAATTTCTAATAAGTCTGTTAATTCTAAGGTGTTTTTGATTTTGGAGAATGTTTTTCTTTGCGCGTGGTCTCCAAATTGTGCCATTTTTGCCATTTGTGTTTCACCCCTATACCTATTTTTAGTGTTGTTTTTCGCCGAAAAAACAATACGTCACTAACGATTAATTCTAAGTGATGTAAAGTTCATTGTCAACGATTTTTGGCTTTTATTATATAAAAGCCTTTGCTTTTAGTTACTATTTCAACATCATAGTTTTCTTCCATGTGTTTTATAGTACTTTTAGCTCCTTGATCTTTTCGTATAACGAACCACAGCTCACCCTTCGCTTTAAGACGGTCTCTTGCTCCATCCAATATTCCATAGACAACTTCTTTGCCTGCTCTTATTGGAGGATTTGTTATGATTAAATCATATATATCAGTAATATTCTGGTAAATATTACTTTCTATCACTTTAACAGAATCATCAACGCCATTTTCTTTAGCATTTCTTTCTGTTAAGTGTAGAGCTCTTTTGTTAACGTCGCACATTGTTACTTGTGCATTCATTATTTTAGCTAGGGATATTCCTAAAAATCCATATCCACAACCAACATCTAATATATTTAAATTTTCTTTATTAACTTTATCAAATACTGTTTCTAGAAGCAAAGTACTTCCATAATCCAATTTGTCTTTAGAAAAAACACCATTATCGCTAAAAAAGGACATAGTTAGCCCCTTGTATTTGTAGACAATAGTACGTAGTTCACTTTTTAAATTAGGATTGTTTGTAAAATACTGTTCCAAAGAATCACCGGTTCCTTTTTCTTAAGACATAATATATTTAATTATATTATTTTTGACTGATAAAGTCAATAAATGTGAGTATTATTGTACTAATTTTTACTAAAAAATGCAATAATTAATTTATAAAATTAAAAAAGACTTATTCTTTTATTGTGAATAAATCTTTTTCTTCTATTCTATTTTTAAAGATTGATACTTTTTCAAACCAAGTATATTTTGGTTTGGAAATGTTACCATTAACATATATTCCTGAAAGTGATAGTAAACCTTCTTCGGTAGATAAATCTAAGTTATAGTTATCTTGCATAGCTTTAATTGAGATAATATGAGCAATTATGCCCGCTTCTAAGGTTGTATATTTCATCCATCCATCATATCCACGATGACCGCCAATGTTGTTACTATTTTTAAAAAGGTTACTAGTTTTTATTCCGGATTCTTGATATGAAATTGCTAAAGCTGTTGTTTTATCAACTTCGAACAAGTCACATATTTTACCGATGTATTGTTCGAATGTTAAGCCATTATCCATATATATATTACCATCACTTGATTTAATCTTAAGGGTTGGAGTTTCATCTGTACGTATTTCTTCAATTGATGAGCCATATCTTTCAGGATAGCGATATAGGTCTCTAACAAAGTAAACAACTCCAGCTTCAAAATTTTTAAGTGAACCGACTTTGCTTTTTATATTATTTGGTCCTATAACAAAGGTTTTATTAAACTCTACATCTTCATAGTTGTTTGTATATTTATGTGCTAAATCCAAGGTTTTTTCAACATCTAATTTAAATGCTTGAGCATAGTAAATGACCGTATTGTCTTTTTGTCTTTTTTCAATCATTTCGCTTAAGTTTTTAAAATATTCTAAATCTGATAGTTTTTTTCCTTCATAGGTATTTGATTTTAAGATTTGAGATTTTGATATTTCGTTTGAAAAAATACCCATTTTATTTATAACAAATCCAAGGGTAATGAAAGTAATTATTAATAGAACCGGAAGGCATATTACCACTTGTTTTCTAAGGCGTAGTTTATGTCTTTTTTTATTCATACAAATTCTCCTTTGTATGATTTAATTTTACTTTATTATTAATACTAAGTCAAATCACTTAATTTTTCGACTCTTTTTTTAGTGTATATTAACATTTTATGTTTACATTGTTTTTATTTGAATAATTCTGTGAAGTTTCCATTTTCAAAAATCGATATTTCTTCGTTATTTTCAGTTATTCCAATGATTGTTAAATCTTTTGTTCCAATCATAAAGTCAACATGGTTAGTACAATCATTTAGTTTTAATTCTGTTAATTTTTCTCTTGACATTTCTGGGCCATCGATTACACATTCTGGGAATGATGCACCAAGAGCTAAGTGACAAGATGCATTTTCATCAAATAATGTTTCGTAAAAGGTAATATCTGTTTTGGATATTGGTGAATCGTATTCAACTAAAGCTACTTCTCCCAATCTGTTTGCACCTTCACATGATGAAATTATATTTTTTAATGTTTCTTCACCTGTTTTTGCTCCACAATCAGTGACTACTCCTTTTGAAAACTTTAACCAAAAGTTATTTATTATATTATCTTGATATGCTAATGGTTTGGCAGAATATACTATTCCACTTGCTGAATCATTAGTTGGTGAGGTGAATACTTCAACAGTTGGATAATTTACTAATACTTCTTTACCATTTTTTAGAACACTTTTACCTGAGCACCACAAATGATTTTTAGGTAGTTCTATTTCAAAATCTGTTCCTAAAGAATTTTTATATTTAAGTTTTTTAAATTGATATGATGTTAGTTTCTCAGAACGTTTACTTAGCTTGTCAATATTGTTATTCCATATTTCTTCGGGATTTGATTTATTAATTTGGCATATTTCAAATATTTTTTCCCATAAATCATTTAATGGGTTTTTACTATTTGGGAAAACTTGTTTTGCCCATAATTCTGTTGGGACTGCAGCTATACACCATGGTACCATTGATTTATCTCTTAAATCATCAAATTCTTTACGAGTATTAAAGGCATGAATTGTTAGGTCACTTATTTTTTTAGAATCAATGTCTTTCATTAAACCTGGTGTTTCTGATGCAAGCATAATAAATGCTGCACCATTTTTGGCATATTCATTCCATTTTTCTTTATTCCAAAATTGAAGCTTTTTTAAATCTTCTTCTTTTAAATTAAGTAAAGCATCATGTTTTAATTCAACATCTGTTAAGTCAAAATATATGTCTTTAACTCCCAATTTATATGCTTCATTAGCTAGTATTCTAACAAAGTCTTTTCTTTCGTAATTTGCACTAATAAATAATGGTTGATTTTCTTCAATTTTTAAGCATGTTACTAAAATTGTTTTAGCATATTTTTCTAATTTCTCTTTCATTTTTAATCCTCCTTAATTATTATAACACTTTAAAAATAAGTATATACTAACTTTCATAGATAGGAATTAAACGTCCACCACCATCTAGTTTAATTGTTTTCCCTTCTAACCAATCATTTTGATATGCATTATAGTATATATTATGATTATTGGATTTTATTTGTTTTTTCAATCTACTTATTTGACCATTTTGTAGCGTTAACGTTCTTATATAAGAATCACCTGTTAATTCCCACTTTGTTGTTTTATCTAAAACAATATCAACGTTTTTAGAATTATTATCAGGATTTATTTGTCCTTTATAGTTTGAGTTATTTAGATATATTGCAATGCTACTTTGTTCATCTAATAGAATATTTCCTTTTAAAGTTTGATCAGTTGCTGTAAATATTACATTTCCACCATTATCTCCTATTTCACCATATTGATTATTTCCAGTTATTTGAAATAGAATATTACTTCCATATTTTATTTGAGTATTAGATAGGTTTATATTTACATCTATATTAGTTATATAAAATAATGGTAATTCTTTGTATGAAGGTGATTCTTTATCGATTATTAATGTTGAATCTTCGATTGATACAAAGCTATTTGTATAATTAACTCGTTCATATTTATTTAATTCAGTAAATAAATATATTGCTGAAGAAGAAGGTTCTTCTTTTTTTCTTAAAGTTTTCAATTCGCTATTGGTGATAGTTAAATTATTTGTACTATTCATATTGATAATATTACTATTACTAGTTGTCGCTGTAATATTATCAGCTGTTATTTGGCCTTTATTGTATATTATAGGAGAGTTTTGTCCATATGTATTTAACAATGAGTCTTTTATTTGTATTTTGCTATTGTTATTAAGTATATTGATTGCTGGGGAGTTATCTTTTGATGTTGATAATTCAATATCTGATGCTATTATAGATGCTGTTGATACAGATATACTTGGGGAGTTATTTCCGTAAGTTGTAAGACGTGTATTATTTAATGTTACTTGGGTATTAAGACCGCTTGCAAATAAAGCTGCTGAGTAATCAACTCCAGTTGCAATGTAACTATTATTAAGTTCTACTACACTACTATCTTTGGCTAAGAAAGCTGAATTAAGTCCATAATATAAACTACTTTCTTTATCAGTTGTATTTCCTTTAGATTTTAGTAATTCTAGTTTATTTCCTATATATTCAGCACTATTAGTTATTTGAATAACAGAGGTATCTTCTATTTGACTTTCTTTTGATAGAGAATTATCTGTTTTGTTTTCTGTTATTTCTATTATAGCTACTGATTTTTCATCAATTTTTTTAGTGTCATCTCCATTAAGAATTTTATTATCAGTAGTAGTTATAGTATAAATTGTAGATGTTGTAGATAAAATTACTAGTATAATAGAATAATATATTAGTTTTTTACTGGTATTTAAAGATTGGCTTAGAGATATTGTTCCAAATTTAGTAACAATTAGATTTAATAAGCAGATTGTTATAATTATAGAAGTTATTATTATAATAATTAGTTCTTTTTTGGTATATTTGTTAGATGTGTCTATTATAGTAGTTGATTTTTCTATTTCTTCTTCTGATTTATCTTGATTTTCAACATTATTAGTTTCTTCTATATTAGTAGTTGTTTCATTAATATTGGTTATTATTCTTTCTTTAGCTTGGTATATTGTATTTATATTAATTGCTATACTTGTTATTATAAGAATTATGGTTATTATAAGGAATATAATTGTTGTTTTTTTATTTTGCATATAAAGTCCTCCTTCTTTTTTTAGATTATATCTATTATGTGAAAATTCTATGTTTTTTTACAAAACTGTTTATTATTTTAACATATTTTAGCTATTAAAAAAAGAAAATAGAAAAAAAAGACATTTAGTTGTCTTTTTTAGGTGAAGTTAGTTTTTTTTGATATGCTATTTCTTCGAGATGTACTTGATGATAATCTGGTTCGTATTCATTAAGTCTATTGTACATTCTAATAAATAGTGTTACTAAGTCTCCATATCTACTACCAGAGTTAGAAAAACGAATGCTTAGTGTTCCTGGAAAGTGTAGTTCTGATGTTTCCGGATCTAAGTTTGGTCTTGTGAATTCAAGTAAGATTCCTTCTTCTACTTCTGTTATTCTTACAATATCAGCAGTATCTAATGAAGCGTCATCACTATGCCATGTTATTGCATTATCTTTAGTTAGTTCTTGATATCTGTCGCTTTTTTTGATTTTTTCATTTGTTTTGGCAGCTTGACTTATTCGATAGGTTTGAGTTAATGATTCTCTATCTTCATCATCTATAGAATATTGGTCAATGTCGTAAATATCGCAGATATCAAATTCATCGTAGAAAGTTGGCTCTAATGTTACTTCTTCAGGCAAGAATACTTGTCCTGATTTAGTTTCTCTTATTAAACTTTCAAATAAACTATATATGGTGTAATTTTCTTTTGTTATTAGCATACTTTCATAGACGTCTTGATATGGAGATACATTTTCTTGACGAGCTTTTTTATTAAAGAAGTGCCAGTATAAATCTAGATTACCACCATATATTATTTTTAAACACTTTTCATCTTGTTCTAAGTAATATGTTGCTCCAAAGTCATGTTGTTCTTTTCTTACATTCATATTTTATTCTCCTTTTTTTAATTTTAATTCTTGTTTATCTTTTTTGTTTGGTTGTTCTTGATATTTTTGTAAATTATCAAAGTTACGCCAAAAGACTAGGTCACATGGTGTGTAAGTACTTCCTGATGTTCTAAATCTTATTGAGTACCAGCCAGGCATTCTTTTAAAGCCCATATCATCTTTTAAAGACTGTCTTAGGAATTCTAATAAGATACCATTTTCTACTTTGCTTATGCGAACTATTTCTGCAATACTATGATATTCTTCATCACTATACCAAGTTATAACGCCGTCTTTAACTAGTGATTTATAACGATTGTCATTTTTTAATTCCTCATTTGACTTATTACATCTTTCTTCATCAGCTTTTCTTTGACCTGGATAGAATTCATTTGGTTCTGGAACCATGATACGACAATTTATTAAGTCTTCATATAATTCATTGAATATATTATATAAACCTTCTTCTTGAATAGGAATTGTGAACGCTTCATACATTGAATCTTCTTCGGCATAAGCTACTTCGAAATTATCATATATCCAGTAAATATCTCCATTACCACCAAATATAACATCTAAATGTTTATCTTCATTTTCTTCTATACGAATGTCATATGTACCTATCTCGCTTTTAGTTTTTGTTATTTTCATGACAATCTCTTTTCTAATTGATATGGAAGTTCTTCAATATGGATTTGATGATATTCTTGATCTAATTTTGGATCAAATTCTTGAAGTTTAAGATACATTCTCATAAATACGATATTAAATGGTAGGTAATAGCTGCCAGAATTACGGAATCTAATAGTTATTGTATCTGGTTGACGCATCGAAAATTTTTCACCTTTTAACTCTGGACGATAAAATTCAAGAATAATTTTATCATCTTCTTCTGATATTCTTAGTACGTCAGCTATTTCATAAGGTTCATCATCACTATGCCAATTAATTGATTCTCCATCTATTATTCTTTGATAACCAGTTTCATTTTTTAGTTCTTTATTTCTTTGTTCAGTCTGAATTATTTCCTCAGGACTTGGAGGTAGTTCTATTAATTCATCATCTTCTGTTATATAATCTTTAGATGGAGTATAAACTTGGGCTTCTTTTATTTCATCTAATAATGTTTTAAAGAGAGTATATATTTGATAGTTTTCTTTTGTAATTATGAACGTTTCATAAAGTTCTTTTATCATTTCTTCATATGTTTCATATTCTTTATTTGTTTCTAGACTCCAATATAAATCAAGATTTCGACAAAACATTATGTGAAGTGTTTTATTATCTTCTGTAAATGAATAGTCGTAACCTGATTCTGATCCTTTATTTCTTGTTATTATCATAAAACCACCCTACTTATTGCATAATATTTATTTTAACACAGTAATTTTTTTTAATATACAAAAAAAGAGCTTTATAAAGAAATTTTATAGAGTTCTTGATAATATTTTATTTTTTTATTGTTTTATCATATCTAGTTAGAAATTTATTCGTTAATGTGAAGGAGATATCATGATAGAAGTATTCGTCGTATTCTGTGTTCCTGTTTGGATTATCTAAATAATACTTGATATTAATATTATCTTCGATAGCTATGTCTAATTCAGATTGTATATCATCTGGTATAGAAGTATCCATTCCTGGATTATTGTATTGTTCTTTTATATAGCCATTTTTTATTAATAGTTGATAAAATTTATACGAGGTTGAATGACGCATTGTTGAAGTTACTTTTTTTTCTTTTGATAGCAATAATACTTGAATTAAGTATTTCATCATTTCTAAAGTTTGATGTATTTTGTCTTTTCTATTTTCTAAACTAACCCATTCTATTATTTCTGTTTTTTCCGGTCTAGTTATGTATGTTAGGTACCAGTCAGCACCTAATATGATATGAAATTCATCTGGATTACATTCATATACTTCACATAATTCTTCAAGTGTATCTATGTCTGAATATGGAATTATTCCTTCAACTTTGAAATCTCGTGCAGCACTAATTGCAAATAGTTTAGAAATAATTATAAAGTTGATTTGTTCTCCTTGGTAGTGTTCTACTTTTTTTCTCATATATTTCACCACTCGAGTGGTATTATAGCATTTGATGTAAATTATGACAAATAATAGTTTCTTTTTCCTTGATAATCATGTATTTATTAATTGTTTTATAACTTTTTTTTCATAAATTCATTTGTTAAATGAATAAATATTAATGGTAAGATTTTACCTATTTCGGTATCACTTAAGTTGTTATATAAAATATCATATTATTTTTCAATGTTTTAATGTTTTAATTATTCAGTAAATAAAAAACTAGATATTGCTATCTAGTTATAAACAATTTGGTAGCGCCGGTGTGATTCGAACACACGACCTGCCGGGTATGAACCGGATGCTCTAGCCAACTGAGCTACAGCGCCATAAAAGTAAGCAAATTAAATATAACACTTTTAATTTAATTTGACAATACTTTTTTTGATTTTTTTGTGATATTTTGATGTTTTATTATAAAAGATAATACTTTTAGAGGTGAAAATGATAGTAATTTAAGAATATTTTTATCCTTTGTGTGTTTATACGCAAGAATAATTCTTTCCTCATTAGATAATTTTCTATTTAAACTAGTTAGCTCACCATTAAAAATGAGTTCGCTTGTATTTTCTAAATAGCAATTATCTATACAATCTGTTAGTTGCCAGTCATATCTTTTTATAATATTTTTAAATTGAGGAAGATATGATGATGGCATTGTGATTAATGGTTTACTATCTCCTATTAATTCAATAGATTTATCTACCAAAGTTAGACCTAGTTTTTGTTTACGATATTTAGGATCGAAATAAACTGTACATAGTTTGTTTTCTTTTTCTCGTTTTATATTAGATACACCTATTATTTTATTATTGTCTACTGCTATTATGGTATCTCTAGTACCTAGATAGATACCTGGTATGTGTTTATTTATAAACCATTCTGTATATTCAGGATATGTTGTTTTAGATGCAATTGTTACTAATAATATTTCATTTATTATAGGTTCTATATTGTGACCTTGAGATATTAATTTACTTAGTGAATAGTAGTTTATCATGGTTACCTCCTATAGTTTAGGAATATTATCTAAACGTTTATTGTAAGTTATAAATGTATCTGTATTATTAAGAGCTACATTGTAATGACTCAATAGTTCTTTGATACTTTTTTCACCATCTATTATTCTTTTTATAAATAATAATAGTGTTTTAGGATCATCTTGATAATATTTAAATAATTGAGTAGCGTAAATATCAGATGTGATATATCCAAATGAAGAATGGTTTTCATAGGCAATATAAAGTTTATAACTTTGAGCTATTATCGGAAACATTTTTTTTATTTTTACTGCTATTAATTCACATGATGCATGTTCTTGGGCATGGGCTTGATTGTTATGTAATCTTATTATATTGTGTTTTTCTTGTAATTGATCTTCTTTAAATAGTTCACTTAATTCGTAACATATAATATATTCAATTAATATACTTATTAATTCTTTGTAGTGTATGTTTGATAATACTCTATTATAATCACTATTATTATACTTATTTAATAAGCCATGTACATATTCATGAGCTGTACTTGCTATTTGAATAGATGAGAATTGATTACTAATTATAATTCCTTCTATTACTGGGGATGGTCCATCTAGATTTGTTTCAATTACTGAATCAAATGGATTAGTAATGTTTCTTGCTTTTAGGATACTATTGTATTTGGTTATTTCTTCTTTATATTCTGGACCTAGTATTTTACTTAGTAATTCTATTAGATAAGTTTTTAATTCTTCTATAGTTAAGTTAGTGTACTTAAATGATAGTGGATCTGGTAAATTTATTTTTTCTAATCTATTTAGAATTCGTTTATAGTTTCTATCTCCTTTACTGAATTGTAACTCAGGAAATGTTATATCATATTTAAATCTTTCGGCATCTTCATAAAAACAAGTTGCTTGGTATGTGGCGTGTTCTATTTCTGTCATGTATATCCCCCTTAATTTCTATGTATTTTAACAAATTATTATTCTGTAAGCAATTAAAAAGAGCTATATAGCTCTTAAAGTATTAATGTTATGATATCATGAATTGTAATGTATATCATAAGAAGCATTAGTAAAGCAAAGAAAATTGTCGTTGTTATTGCTTCAACTTTTTCATTTACTTTTTTCTTAGTAATTAATTCAATTAGTAAGAAAAGAATATGTCCACCATCTAAAGCTGGAATTGGAAGAATATTCATAATACCTAAGTTAATACTTAAGTATGCAATTAAGAATATAACATTTTCAATACCGGCTTTTCTCGTTTCACCAACAACAGTATAGATTCCTACTGGACCAGATAAACTATTTATAGATATTTTTCCTGTAAATAAATTTACTACAGTTAACCACATTTGTTCTAGAGTACTACCAAATTTTTGAAAAGCATATTTAGCTGAGATGCCTACTCTTTCTAAGGCATTATCACCTTTTAATACTTCACTTCTTATTTCAATACCGAAGACTTGACGTTCGTTACCTTCTTCATCTTTTTCTGTTTTAGGTTTTATTTTTAATTCTTCTGTTTTACCATCTTCGTGTTTAACAGTTATTTCGTATATACCATCTTTATCTTTTAATAAAAGTAATAATTGGGCTTTATCCCATGTATTTACTTTAGAACCATTTACGGAAGTTATGATGTCTCCAGCTTTCATACCTGCTTGTTCAGCAGCTGATTCTTCTGTAACATTATATACTTGTGGTTTTAGTGAAGGTGCTCCCCATATTAGTGCTATTACAAATAATAAAATAATAGCTAGAAGGAAGTTATTGAAAACTCCAGCTGCTAAAATAATTAATCTTTGGTACCATGGTCTATTACACATGAATTTTTCTTTTGGAACTGTGTTTGTTTCATCGTCTTCATATATTTCACCAGCCATTTGGACAAATCCACCTATAGGAAGAGCTCTTATAGAGTAGTTTATTCCATCTTTTCCTTTAAATTGTTTTATAACAGGTCCCATACCAAGAGAAAATTCGTGAATAAATACTCCGCTTTTTTTAGCTGTTAAGAAATGACCTAATTCATGAACGAATATTAAAATTCCTAAGATAATTATAAATAATATTATATTTAGTATTGTTCCCATCTGATCACCTTTCTTAAATTAATAACAATATATGGAAAATAATAACATAGCCTAGAATAATAAATACTAAACTATCAAATCTATCTAGTATTCCGCCATGACCTGGCATTAAATTAGAAAAATCTTTTATATCATTTTCTCTTTTCATTTTACTAAAGAATAAGTCACCTATTTGACCTAATATTGATAGAATAATAGTCATAGATATTAATAGTATTATGTTTATTCCACTATCTAATATATTAACATAATAAATGCTTGATATTGCTGTTGCAACTATTAAACCAGCGATACTGCCTTCTACTGATTTTTTAGGAGATACGTCAGGTATTAATTTGTGTTTTCCTATTAAGCAACCTATTAACATGGCAAATGTGTCAGTCATTGTTGCTACTAGTACTAAGTATAATAATAACCATTTATTTTCAATAAATAGTAGCATTAGGACATTAAAGAATATACCTATTAAAAGGATAGTTCCTAATAAATAGAAAGCATCTTTTGTAGTGTACTTGTCTTTTTTATAGAATATTGATGGTATAAGAGTTAATAACATTATTATACCTATTATACCTAGGGAAGGGCCATAGTGAAGATACATTGGGTTAAGGCGGTTAAATATCATTAATTCCATAGATATAAATCCTATAGCTATTATAGCTTTTGGATATTCTTTATGACTTTTTGTTAAACCTAGTGTTTCTTTATATGCTAAAGCACCTAGGATACCTACAGCAACAGCAATTGCATATTTTGCTATTGTTGATGGTAGAAGAAATAATACGATTACGATAGCAACCATTATAGCTGCTGATATTACTCTTTTTTTCATTTTTTATTACCTCCAAATCTTCTATCACGATTATTATATATATCAATAGCACGTTCAAATTCTTCTTTATCGAAATCTGGGAAACATATTTTAGGAAAATACATTTCAGAATAACTTAAGTTATAAATCATGAAGTTACTAATTCTTTCTTCGCCACTTGTTCTAATTAGTAAATCTATTGGTGGTAATTCATTGTACATATATTTGTATAGTAGTTTTTCATCGATATCTTCAATAGATATTTTTCCATCTTGAACATCTTTAACTATTCGTTTTGTTCCATCTGCTATTTCTTGTTGACCTCCATAATTTAAACATATGTTAAAAACTCCTTTTGTATTATTTTTTGTTTTAGAAGCGATATAATCCATCGCTTCTAAAACATCTTTTCTTAAATTGTCTCTACGTCCTGAAAAAACTATTTTTATATTTTCATTATGAATTTTATTACATTCATTTTTAAATAGATTTGTAAATAAATCCATTAGGTATGTTACTTCTTCTTCTGTTCTTTTAAAGTTTTCAGTAGAAAAAGCAAATACACTTAAATATTTTACTCCTTTATTAATAATATATGGAGCTAGTTCTTTTATATTATCAAATCCTTTTTGATGGCCTTTTAATTGAGGAAGTCCTTTTCTTTTAGCCCATCTTCTGTTGCCATCTAGAATAATAGCAACATGTTCAGGATAATTTTTTTCCATTTTCATCAATCCTTCTTAATAAATTATACTATCATAATCTTTTAATAGCAAGGAAGAAAAAAAGTACACTAGATGTACTTTTTGATATCAAACACATTATGTTTTATTATTTTTCTTTCAGGAAGTTCTTTTTCTATATTGTTAATATTCCATGGAATACGATAATCTGGTAATAGTTTTGTTTTTATTGGTAAATTTCTTGGAATTAATACTATAGCTTCAAATACTTGAAGAAGTTTTAATTCTTCTGGAGTAATTAAAGGTACTCCTGGTGCTTTGTTACCACATAGTTTGCATATTTCTTCACAAGTATATAAGTCATTTGCTAATAAGTAGATAATACAGCCCATTGTGTATTTTAGTATTTCACTATCTTCTTTTCCATATTGACGTTCTAAATCTAGTAGGCTTTTGATTATAATAGTAAATTTTAAATTTAAGCCACGAGATGAATTTAGTAAGGCACTAAAGTTATCTAGTGGACATAATGATTCAAAATCATCTATTATAACGTTAATACGGCGTAAGCTTTTTTTATTTAAAGATACACTATTATATAGTTGATTTATGAATAAAGGTTCTAGTCTTATAGTATAAGGATTTACTTCTCCTATCATAAATATTGCAAATTTTTCATTTTGAATGTTTAGTAAATCGAAATCACTTGTAGAAAGCATGCTTGATAAATTTTGTCTACTTACAATTAGACGTATTATTTGTTTGAAAACAGAAAGTATACCACCTCTTGTTTCGATTGGTGCATCTAGGGTACCAACTAAATTTATATAAGTTGGAGATGTTCTTTCTAGACTATTTAGGATATGTTTGAAGTACGTTTCGCCATCTTTTTTATCTTCACCAACACATGTAATATCGTAAATACTATTGAAGTTTATTTCATCTTCTTTTCCATGTTCAAACAAGTATAAAGATATTCCAACAAAGTATTGAGTTGCAGATGTTGACCAAAAGTTATCTACATCTTTAGTATCTAATTGTTTAAATAAGTAGTAACCTATGTTTTCTAGTATTTTTTGGGCTTCATCAACATTACCTTCTTTATATAATTGGTAAGGCAATGTTAAAGGGTTCCAATTATTACTTAAATTAGAATTATCAAAGTTGATTGTGTATACTTTATAATTATTTTCTTCTAAGTTTCCTGCTATAGCAGTATATAATTCACCATTATTGTCTTTTATTACTAGCGATTCATCTGCTAGCATGGCTAGTTTTATTTGTGGCAAAACAATACTTTGTGTTTTACCTGAACCAGTTGTTCCTATTACTAATGTATGATGATCCTTTCTATCAAAATATAAGTGTTCTTCGTCATATGTTAGTGGAATACCAGATTTTTCAATTTTAAAGTCTTTACCTATTTTATCTAGTTCTTCTCTTAATTCTGACATATTCTTCCATTGTGCATAATTCATATTCTTTCCTCCTTTGATAAGTTAATTATATTATAATTTTTTTAGATAAATTTAAACAATAATGGCTTTTATGTTATGATATTTGCGAATGGAGAGATACTATGTATGCAAATGAATTAGTTTGTAATATTCTTAATTATCTCGAAAAGAATATGTGTTCTGAGATTACTATTGATTTAATTAGTAGTATTTTTTGCTTTGATAAATTTTATATTATGAAAAGATTTAAGAAGGAAGTTGGTATTTCTATAATTAATTATTTAAATTATTTTAAAATTTATAATAGTTTAAAGTATTATAAATATGATGATTCTATAACTAAGATTGCACTTAATAGTGGCTTTAATTCATTAGAGTATTACTCAGAAATATTTAGAAAAGTGATAGGTGTTAGTCCTATTACTTATAAAAAGTTTGTTAACTATGATAGAAGGTTGAAAGATGAAGAAGCTAATATAATTGTTGATTCAATTATAAGATTAAATTCTTTAAAAAAAGATATAGATGAATATAAAAAACATATTAAACCTAGAGATGTTAAGGTTAAGAAATTATCTATTTAGTTTGTTATACTATAAAAATAAAAGAAACATTTTGGAAATGTTTCTTTTAAAATGAATCTATATTTATTTTAACTTTCTTTAAACCTAAAATATATGCATGAGCTTGTACTAGTGTACGAATAGCACTAGCCATTTTTCCGTTACGTCCAATTACTGTTCCCATATCTGATTCATGAACAATGATTTCTAAGATAGTGGAATCTTCTTCACCACCAAATTGTTGAACACTAACCATATCAGGTTCTTTAGCAATACTTTTTACTAAGTATTCAGTAAATTCTTTTAAATCCATAACTATTTACCCTCTTTTTTAGATTCAGCATATTTAGCCATAATTCCTTTTTGGCTTAATAGGTTACGAACAGTATCAGTTGGTTGAGCACCATTTGTTAACCAATACATTGCTTTTTCTTCATCAATGCTTACTTCGTATTCAGCTGGGATTGGATTATAAGTACCGATTGTATCGATAAATCTACCATCTCTTGGACTACGAGCATCTGCTGCTACTATTCTATAGAAAGGTCTTTGTTTAGAACCGCCTCTTTTTAATCTTAATTTAACTGCCATAGTATTTCCCTCCTTTGTTTAGCGATACTAATATAACAAAATATTTTAATGCTGTCAACCTTTTTTGGTTAACATCATTAAGTTACAGGTTCATAAGCACTTTCCATTAATTCAGGATCAAACTTATAATAGATTGAATATTTTATTGTAGCTGATTTAGCACAGTTATCATGTGGTGAATATGTATAGAAACGTATTTGCCTAATTTTTTCACCTAGATTATTTAAAACATTTAAATTACTTTCGTGTAGTGTAGATTGCATGTTACCAGTCCAAGTATATAGTACTACTTCTTTTCCAGATTCTGTCATTCCATAAACAACCATTGTATCAGTATTACTTGAATTATTATGGCCACTAGCAAATTTTACTTCAAATGTAAAGTTAGAAATATAGAAACCTTCTAAATAATCTAGCCATCCACTATCATAAGTAGTAACAGTGTATTTAGCTTCTACTAATTCTCCATTATCTTCTGAATAAATGATGATTATAATACGTGTTGAGCTTTTTAGACCTGCCTTATCAGTTGCAGTTATTTCTATTACTCCTACTCCAATCGAAGTAGAATTTATTTTGAATATTGATTGTCCCGAAGATACACTGGTTGTAGTAATAGATAATGATTTACATAGTTTACCTGATACACATTTAATACTAATTGTAGGAGATATATCTTCTAAATCGGTTGATTTTGCTACTAATGTTGCGGTTTCTTTTCCATTTTTCAATATTCCGTTTTCTGTTGTTCCAGAATTTAAATATGTTATTGTAGTTACAGGCGTTGTTGGAGCTGTATTGCTCCAATGTGCGTAAAGAGTAACGTTACTTTCTGATTTATGAATAGTCGCTTCTGTAACTTTGCTTCCACTCGTTGCTGATGTATACCAACCTTCAAATTTATAACCTTTTCTAGTTGGAGTTGGCAATGTTCCGTATGGAGAATCGTATGTTATTGTTTTACTTGTCGGAGTTATAGCGTTACCACCATTTACAGAGTATGTTAATGTATATTTCCTGGCCTCCCAGATAGCTGTTAAAGTAGTATCATTTAGATTCATTGTAAATATTTGATCTTCTAAATTACTATACGGATCATCTTTGTTCCACCCTATAAAATTATAGCCTGTTCTAGTTGGATTTACTATAGTGTAAGATTGTTGATAGAACAAATTATATTTTTGTGTAGATGACGAGCCATTCCATATACCAGAATTTGGATTTATTGTTAATATAAACTGACTACGATTATAGTTATAATTAACAATATTTTTAACAGGTGGATCTGTGTCTACATCAATTGTTAAACTTTGAGTATTGGGTTTGATAAATCCAGTATAATCGTTTATTTTAGGAATAATTGTTGTTCCATAATCAAATATTCCCGTTATCGTGTCATCAGCAACAATATTATAGGAGCTACCATCAATTGATTGCTGTTTATGATAAACTATGTATTTATAATTATTTACTTGCCAATTAGCTGTTATAATTACATCCCCGGTATAGTTCATGGTAAATTCATCACCATTTAATATACCATTACTAATAGTCCATCCTATAAAAGTATATCCTTTTCTTGTAGGGGTGCTTATTTTTGTTTTAGAGTCATAAGCGACAGTCATTTCTGTTAAATTGGTGGAGTTGTTATATGTCCCACCATTTGGATTTATTGTTAATTTGTATTCATCAACATTCCATATTGCCTTAATAGTTGTATTTTCAGTACCCATTTTAAAAATTTTATTTTCTATAACGCTGTCAGCACCTGTTATCTCCCAATTATCAAATGTATAACCTATTCGTGTTGGATCTGGTATTTCCTTTGTTTCACTATATTCTAAGCTAAATAGTTGTTCTCCTACACTTTCATTCCATGTACCACCATTTGGATTAACTATTAAATTACTAATAACTATGTTCCAATTAGCATATATTTTATAATCGGTTGTTGAATCAATAATAGACTGCTCATTGATTGTTTCTTGATTCTCATTTGTCCACATTTCAAATGTATAACCTTTTTTTATTGGTTGCATTAAATTCCCGACAGGTTCTTTGTAGATTATACTTTTTTCACCTATTTGTTTATCTTCATCTATGTACAGAATTTTTGTAATACGTTCAACGTTGATATTGCATGTTAATGGTGTCGATTTTATATTTTCTATATATTCTGATTGAGCTTCTAAAGTAATGGCAAATAATTTTACTTGTTCTATTTCGTAATTGTTTTCAACTACTTTATCATTTTTAAATGAAATTTTATTAATCAAACTAGTTTTAGTATTTACAGAAAATATAATTACAATCAAAAATATTATTACTAATACATTTAAATAAAATATAGTTCTTTTTTTCATAGTTATCACTTTATACTTTCCTAAATAAATTAAATTTTTTATATAGTGTATATAGTATTGTACTTAAAATTGTCAGGAAACCTAGGCAATATAGAGCAATATTTGAACCTGTTGATGGTACCTTTTCTGTAGTGATTTTTTTAGTATCTGAACAAGTTATTTTATCTTTTATTGTTGCTTGATATGTATAGGTAGTATTTTCTTTTAAATTATTATCAGTGAACTCACCATTATTACAACTAGTAGTTCCAACTTTTTCATAGACTTCATTATTATTTAAACGATATATTTCACATTGTTCATCTAAATGTTCTTCAGCATAAACACTTAGCGTTATACTTGTAACTTCCTTTTTTACTTCTTTAATCACAATATAATTGGATACAGGTATGTTATCTGTTATCTTATTAATATCAATTGTATATTGTTTAGGAATATTAATATAATAATCAAAAGTTGAATTATCTACTTGATAGCTATACTTTAATTTTTCTGTTTCTCCAACTATACCAGATTCAATAGTTAAATTGTCTAAGTCTATTTGGTTCATCCAATTTACTAAGCATAATTTATTATAACCTCGTGCTCCACCGATAGAATATATTATCTGTATAAATAAAATTGTATCTACTCTAGATTCTAAAGATTTTATATCATTGGTGTTTATATATGTTATCTGGTTATCTGTAACTGTCATAGTAGTTTCTTGTTCAATAATTCCATTATTTTTATCGTTTAATTTAACATAAAATGTAATTTGTTCATCTTCTTTATATATTGTGTATTCAAATTTATCAATATCATATTCATTATCGCCATTTAAGATACGACCAAATAATTGAAAGTATTCTTTATCTTCAAAAAGATTATTATCCTCCATATATAAAATTACTTTATTAATAGTAATATCATCAGCAATTACTATTGCATTAGGAAAGAACAATAATAGTAGAAAAAAGAATAATATTTTATATAAAACCTTACTCATAATACACCTCTATTATTCTAATATAATGTTAACATTTAAAAAAATCTTTGTAAACAAAAAGAATAATCTATTAATTGTAAGATTATTCTCCCATATATGTTTCATTTATACTATCTATTTCATCGTTTGAGTCATCTAGTTCATCCCATGGTAATTCATCTTCTAAAGTTGCTATTTTTACTTTACTTTCTCCTACTATTTCAACTCCTAATTCTTTTTCTATACTTAAGTGAACTTCATTACCTTTTATCTTAACATCTTGTACTGTTGGTTGTTTTAAACTTCTAACAATGATTTCATTATTATTAGAAAGAGCATCCATATCTTTAACTCTTAAACGTAATAGTTCATTATAGGTAAAGTTTCTTGTGGTAACAGCTGTTTTAGAATCATTATCATATGAGTACCAAACGTTTACATCGAAGCTACCATTTACATTTACATCATTTTTAGTATTAGTTCCACTGAAGTTATGATTTATTACCCAACAACCTAAAACTGTGTTAGGAGTATTTTCTGGTGTTAAAGAATAATCTGATTTAAAGTTTTTTCTACCTTTACCAACTACTGTTTTAGTCAGGATTTCTTTATAATTAGACATAATAATCACCTCTAGTATAATGTATGCTTGAGGTTAATAAATATTGAATAAGGTAATAAAAAAATAGAATAATATTCTATTTATAATACAACCAGATAAACATTTTTATCTTTTTTAATTGTTATATTTATATTCTAGTTTACGAGATGTATCGTAAGTATTAAGATTTAAGTCATGACATATATTTTCATATAATCTAATAATATGACCATTAGTAAGAGTTCTTCTAGTAGTTAAAGATAATAGTTGTTCTACTGTTTTTTTATCTAGTAATAATCTATTATAAGATGAATTATTTATTATATCTTCTGCTCTTTTTCTATTTTTAGTAAATGTATATAATTTATAATAGTCTTCATTAGTTAGTTCACTTTTATTAGTTATAATCTTTTTAAATAAATTGAATAGACTTAGTTCTTCATAATTATAATATTGATTGTATTGACATTTATTAAGGGGATTACTAGTATAGTTAAATAGTAATAAGTCTATATCAGATATTGTTAGAGGATATACTGAAGATAAGGCACTATTATCTAAAAAATAATATAATTTACTTATTAAATAACCTCTTTGGGATAATATACTATTATAATTATTAGTTAAAGTAATTGGATCATTTGTTGATAAATATACTATTCCAAATATATCTTTTATTTCAGTTTTTGGAACTGAATTCATTATCGTCATCATGACTAATATCCCCCTTTTTTGTTTTTAAGAGAGGTATATTAGTTCATTTTAATTAATTTGTCAAGTTTTATTAAAGAAGATGCTTTAATCTATAAATAGCAAGAGTAAGTGTCCGAAGAGGATATAAAAAAAGACACATA
>JBJFGS010000015.1:0-23039 GCA_051892935.1 Candidatus Coprovivens sp. | reverse complement strand
TCGTGATTATAATATCATAATTTTTACAATTTGACAAAACTTAGATAATCATATAGCGCACAAAACTTGTCTTTTTTTTCATAAAGTGATAGAATTTATCTTGCCTATTAAGGAAAGAAAGGAAATTTTATGCAAGGCGATTATGAGACCGGTCAAATAATTGACTTAGGTGTTAAAAGAAAAAAAACAAAAAAACAAGCTTTAACTGCTTCATACATATCAGTATTAAGTGGAATAGTTGCGCTTGATGGATTAATAATGTATTCAAATCCTGAAGCAACAGTAACAGCTTCAGCAATAACACTAGCAGGAGTAGTATCAGCAGCGTTATTTGCAAGAAGAGCAAATTTAAAGAAAGAAGAATATCAAAATATTCAAAGAAATATAGAAAACTACAGAAGTAGTTTAAGAAATAAAGGTATTGAATACGGACCAAATCAAGAAGATGAATTAAAATATGAAGATTCACTTCCTATATTTCAAGTAATGGAAGAGAAAGAAGAGAATCCAGAAATACAATTAAGACACAGAAGAAGATAATATTATCTTCTTTTTTATATAATATGATAAAATAAATACGTGGTGATTACTATGCTAAGAATAGACAATATAAAAATATATGAAGACTTAACTGAAGAACAACTACTAACAAAGATAATAAAAAAATATAAAATTGATAAACAAGATATAATAGATTTTTCCATAATCAAGAAATCTATCGATGCCAGAGATAAATCAAACGTTCATTATAACTATGCAGTTAATATCAAAGTATCAAACGAATCTAAATATCCAAATATCAAAAAAGTAGAAGAAAAACAACCTCCTATAATAAACCACAATCGTAAATCAAATTATCAACCTATAATAATCGGTTCTGGTCCTGCCGGTCTATTCTGTGCCTTAACATTAATTGATAACGGATATAAACCAATAATAATAGAACAGGGTTCATGTGTCGAAGAAAGAATTAGTATAGTAGAAGAATATAAAACAAAAGCTAAAATAAATACTAAATGTAACGTTCAGTTTGGTGAAGGTGGAGCCGGAACTTTTAGCGACGGCAAACTAACTACCGGAATATCATCCCCATACATAAAACTAGTATTAGATTACTTTTATAAATTTGGAGCTCCTAAAGAAATAACATACTTAAGTCATCCTCATATCGGAACAGATAACCTAGTAAATATCTTAAAAAATATTAGAGAATATATAACTAATAAAGGAGGAACATATTACTTTGATACCAAATTTATTAACTTTATAAAACAAAATCAAGAAATAAAAGTAATATGTGAAGATAAAGAATTTATAACAGATACCCTAGTATTAGCAATAGGACATTCATCAAGAGATACTCTATATATGTTAAAAGAAAAAAAACTTAATATGATAAGAAAAAACTTCTCTATAGGAGTACGTATCGAACATAAACAATCTATGATAAATGAATCCCAATACGGTAACATTACTAAACTAAACTTACCAAGTGCCGAATATAAACTAGTCTATCACGGAAAAGAAAGAAGTTGTTACACATTCTGTATGTGTCCTGGAGGCGAAGTAATCGCCTCATCTAGTGAAGAAAAATCAATAGTTACAAATGGTATGTCAGCATTTAAAAGAGATAAAGAAAATGCAAATAGTGCACTACTAGTTAATATACAAACAAATGACTTTATAGGAGATGATCCACTAGCAGGTATCAAATTCCAAGAAGAATTAGAACATAAAGCTTACATTTTAGCTGGTAGTAACTACAATGCCCCAGTTCAACGTGTCGAAGACTTTATAAATAACAAAAAATCAACTCATATCGGTAGTATAATCCCATCATATAAACCAGGTTACACTTTATGTAACCTTCAAGAAATACTTCCTAACTTTGTATCAGAAACTTTAAAAGAAGGTATTCTATACTTTGATACTAAAATAAAAGGCTTTGCTAATCCCGACGCAATCCTTACTGGAGTAGAAACGAGATCATCATCTCCAGTAACAATCCTTCGTAACGAAGAATTAATGTCTAACATTGAAGGTATATATCCATGTGGTGAAGGTGCCGGTTATGCTGGAGGTATCACCTCCGCCGCCGTAGACGGTATAAAAGTAGCAATAAAAATAATAGAAAAGGAGTAAAATCCTTTTTATTTTATCGCTCAAACGAACAAATGTATGTTATAATAATTTTCGTATAGAGGTATTGGAGGGATTAATAGAAAGAAAAGAGGAAAAGAAAACATGAAAACAAACGAAATAATAATATTTAAAAATCAAAATGTAAAACTAGAAGTTAATATGAAAGATGAAACAGTGTGGTTAACTGCTTATCAAATAGCAAAATTATACGAAAGAGATTATAAAACAATCAGAAAACATATTAGCAACGCACTTAATGAAGAATTGAAAAACGAAGAGGTAGTCGCAAAATTTGCGACAACCACTCAACACGGCTCTATGCCAAACAAAACCCAAACTCATATGGTGAATTATTACAATCTAGATATGATTATATCAATTGGTTATAGAGTAAAATCACAAGCTGGTATAGAATTTCGTAAATGGGCTAACAAAATTTTAAAAGATTATATGATAAAAGGATATGCAATCAATCAAAAAAGACTAGAATACTTAGAAAAAACAGTAAAACTAATAGATATAGCAAATAGAATGGATGATAGATTAGAAGATAGCGACGCAAAAAGTATTTTAAAAGTAATTGGTAGTTATTCTAAAGCACTTGACTTACTAGACGATTATGATCATAGGACATTAAAACAACCTAAAGGTAATAAATCAAAATTAAAAATAGAATACAATGAATGTCTTAATATTATCAAAGAATTAAAATTTAATGAATCAAGCAATATCTTTGCTTTATAAAGAAACAAAGGATTAGAATCAATAATTAACGATATATATCAAACATTCGATGGACAAGACGTATATGATACAGCCGAATCAAAAGCAGCTAATTTCTTATATCTAATCGTAAAAAATCACGTATTTATCGATGGAAATAAAAGAGTAGCAGCTACATTGTTTATTTATTTTCTTCAATTTAATAACATTTTATATAAAAATAACACTAGAATTATAGATAACAACACCTTAACAGCATTAACATTACTAATAGCAGAATCAAACCCCAAAGAAAAAGAAATAATTATATCACTAATATTAAATTTTATCGCTAATTAAAAGCAAAAATTGACTATTCCGAATAAATTTTATATAATCAATCTCGCAATCACGGAAAAAAACAAGATAACTTAAAAAAATGATTATAGAGGAAAAAAATGGAAACAAATAATAATTACAATGAATATAAAATAAAATCATTAGAAAATGATTTAAAAACAAATAAAACACTAGCTACATTAGCAGGAGCAACTGCAGCTTTAGGTACAACTGTAGCAATTGGAAACTATGTAATAGGAAATGACTTAATCGCTATCCAAAATATAAGTACAACAGTTGCAATGGCTGGATACATAATAGGATATATAATAAAATCAAGATTAAATAACCAAGAAATATCAAGATTAGAATCAATCGGAGATAAAGAAGATAGTACAAAAGATAAAATAGATGAAATAAAACATCGAATAAAACAAACAAAAAATAGTTTAGCAATGAGTACAAATGCAGCAATTGGTATGGGAATTTCATCATTAACAAGCATGATATTAGTAGATAATGGTTATTATAATGCAGTAGCGACAATGGTTTTAACAGGTACAGTAAGTATCTTAAACCTAATATTATCATATCAAAATATACTAAGATTAATAAATAACAAAGAAGAACTAAGTATATTAGAAAATGATAAAAACTTTAAAGAAGAACAATCTTCAATATTAAACAAAGTAAAAGAAAAACTAAAAACACTACATAAATAAGGCATTTGCCTTATTTTTTATTTATAAAATATATAGGTAAATTTGCTTATTCTAAAAAAATGGTGTAAACTTATTTTAGTTAACAGGGGTGTTGAAAATGATAAATAATATAAGATACAATGAAGATGCACTATATAAATTAAGAAGAAGAAAAATAGCTTTAGGAGAAATGCAAGGAGAAATAACAGGATATCCTAGTATTGATATGCCATGGTTAAAATACTACACAGAAGAGCAAATACTAGCACCTATTCCACGTGAATTAACAGCATTAGAGTATTTAAAAATTTTAAATAACAATAATTTACATTTACCTGCTATTGAATTTTTAGGTAAGCAAATGACTTATTTAGAGTTATTTAAAAAGATTAACGATACAACAAAATCTCTTCATGCTCTAGGAGTTAAACCAGGAGAAATTGTCACTATCATGTTACCTGCTTGTCCAGAAGAAGTATTTTTGTTTTATGCTATAGATCAACTAGGTGCATGTGCGAATTTTATTTTCCCAGGCACTCCACTTCAAGAAGTAGAAAAAACTATGGAAGAATTTAATTCTACAAAATTATTTATTTTAGATGACATATTACAACAACCAAATACTTTAATTAACAATTTTGCAATAGATATTGTTACTACATCAATAACTGGGGAACGTAAAGTAAAATCAGATAATTTAAGAACATGGGAAAATTTTGATAAATTAGCAGAAAATACAGAAATGCCAATTTACAAAAGAAACCCAGAAGAACCATTATTTATTGCTAAAACAGGCGGATCAACTGGTAAACCTAAAAGTGTAGTACTATCTGACCAAAATTTCAATCTTCAAGTTCAACAACAATTAAACTCTCCAATAGATTATTCATGTGGTGATCGTTGGGTCAGATTATGGCCCTTATTCTCAGCTTCCGCAGCTGTATCATCGAGTCACCTACCTTTATGTTACGGCATGTTATCAGTATTAGAACCATACTTCGATATAAATAAAATAGATGAAATTGTAATGAATTCAAGACCAGCCCATATGCCACTTATTTCATCAGGAATAAATGTATTAATGGATAGCAGAATGATGAAAGGAAAAGACTTATCATTTATAAAAACATTAGGAATAGGTGGCGAAGGTGTAACAACTGATTTCGAAGAGAGAGCGGAAGAATTTTTACAAGAACATAATATAAAATCATGTATGACTTATGGTTATGGTATGACCGAAAATTCATCAGCTGCAACATCAAGGTTTAATAGAGCCACAAGTGCTCCTGGAAGTGTCGGAGTACCCCTTGTCAACACAATAGTAAGTGCTTTTGACTTGGAAACAGATGAAGAATTGAAATATGGTCAAGAAGGGGAAATTTGTGTGTTATCAAGTACATTTATGGTAGGGTATTTCGGTAACGAGCATAAAATAAATGAAGTTTTTAAAATGCATTCTGACGGAAATATCTGGCTTCATACTGGAGATATAGGGTACTTAAACGAAGACGGAAAAGTATTTATAAAAGGAAGAAAAAAAAGAGTAATTTTCATATTTACAGGGGAGAAAGTATATCCATTAGATATAGAAGAATTAATTGAGACAATTGATTCGGTAGATAACGTTGTAATAGTTGCAGAACCAGATCCAGAACATGATGGAGCACTAGTCCCATGTTGTTTTGTAACTTTAACAGACCAAATTACTCAAGAAGAGCTTAGAAACAAGATTTCATTAGTATTAAAAGAAAAAGCAGCGAGCTATGTTAAGATTAACAACATATATATAAAAGACAAATTTCCCAAAACCGATATGGGTAAAGTCGACTGGAAAAAACTGGAAGAAGAAGCAAAAATATTAAGTAAAAAGAAACAATAATCTGTTTCTTTTTATATTTTTTTTGCTATAATTAAAATAGGTGATAATATGGCAATAGAAACAATAAAAGTTATTTCATCAACAGTAAGTACGATTTGTCTGATTTTTATAATACTTCAAGCTATAACATACTTTCCAAAAGAAAAAGCAAAGAACTCAGAAACCCGTATTTATAATTATATTGTAGCAATTAACATCTTCTCATTGATTGCAGAATTACTATTTTACAAGTTTTTAAATACGAATAAAGAAACAATAATATTAGAATTAGTTGAAAAGATATATTATATTTCTAACGTTATATGGATGTATTTACTTACTATATATAACTTTGCAATCATAAAATCTTATTCTAAAAATAAAATTTATGAATGGAGTTATAATAAAAAGAAAATAGGAATAATTACAACAATGATTTTTATTGCACTACTACTAATAATTATGCCAATAACCAGAATATATGATAATGGTAAAATAATAGGATCAAGTGGTGCTGCTCCAACTATTATGTTCATTATATGTATATTATTATTAATTGTCGATATAATCATAATTACAATATATAGCAAAAAAATAGAAAGAAAAAAGAAATTACCATTAGTAGTATTTATCATAATACTACTTGCAGAGTTAATATTAACATCAATTGGAATTCAATTATTATTGATAACATTTCCAATGACAGTAGTTACGTACTTAATGTACAACACTATTGAAAACCCAGATGTCAAAATGCTTGAAGAAGTTTCAATTGCTAAAGAAGCCGCCGAAAAAGCTAATTCTGCCAAATCAGACTTCTTATCAAACATGTCACACGAGATAAGAACTCCTCTAAATGCCATAGTAGGTTTCTCTGAAAGTTTAAAAGAAGATAATCTATCAGAAGAGTCTAAATCTAAAGTAGATGACATTATCATAGCTTCAAATAACTTACTAGAAATAGTAAATGGAATACTTGATATATCTAAAATAGAAGCAAATAAACTAGAAATAATAAATAAAGAATATGATGTACATAGTATGTTAGATGAACTAGTATCATTAACAAAAGCTCGTATTGGTTATAAACCCTTAGAATTTAAGGTTAATATTGATCAATCAATACCAAGTATTTTATATGGAGACAATACAAGATTAAAACAAATAATACTAAATCTTCTTACTAATGCTGTTAAATATACTAAAGAAGGTTTTGTTGAATTTACAGTCTCTACAGTTATAAAAGACAATGTATGTCGTTTAATTGTTTCTGTTGAGGATAGTGGAATAGGTATTAAAGAAGAAAGTCTAAGCAAACTATTTACTAAGTTTGAAAGACTAAATGTTGAAAAACAACTTACAATTGAAGGAACAGGTTTAGGGCTTGCAATAACTAAAAAATTAGTAGATTTAATGAACGGAAAAATTATTGTCCAATCTGTCTATGGCAAAGGCTCAAAATTCACAGTTTCAATAGATCAAAGAATTATTTCTGTAGAAAAACCACTAACAAAACAGGAAGCCAAGTCAGAAAGTAAACATATTGATGCTAATGGTGCAAGAATACTATTGGTAGACGATAACGAGTTAAACATAAAAGTAGCTTCTACTTTGCTTAAAAAGTATAACTTTAATATTGATTCATGTCTAAGTGCATTAAGTTGCATATCAAAAATAAATAATGGCGAAACATACGACATAATATTTATGGATGATATGATGCCTAAAATGACCGGTAAAGAAGCTGTTAGAAAATTAAAATCTAATCCAGATTTCAAAACTCCCGTCATAGTCTTAACAGCCAATGCTATTACAGGAATGAAAGAAGAATATCTAAAAGCTGGATTTGATGATTACTTAGCAAAACCAATAGAAAAGAAAGAACTTGAAAGAGTAATAAAAGAATATATTAATAAGACTAACAATACTAATATAAATTCTTCCTTATCAAAAGCAACAAACTCTATCTTAGAAAAAGAAATAGATTTAGATAAAACAATTCTTTTAAAAACTATCAATAATGAAGACTATAGTAATAAAAAGATTCTATTAGTAGATGATAATGAACTAAATATAAAAGTAGCTCTAACTACATTAAAAAAATATAATATAGATATTACTACAGCTAATAGCGGATCTGAATGTATCGAAAAAGTAATAGAAAACAACTATGATTTAATTTTGCTAGATGATATGATGCCAGAATTAGACGGATGTACAACATTAGATAATTTAAAAACCTTAGATGGATTTGTAACACCAGTAGTTATGATGACAGCATCATCAAAAGATGAAGTTCAAGAGAAGATTGATGAGCACGGATTCGATGGTTACTTATCGAAACCAATAAACAAAGAACATTTAGAAGAATTACTAAATACATTATTGAATAAATAGAAATATTATGATAAAACTTTAATAGGATATGGTGATAATATGAAAGATATCAATTATTTAAAAGAAAATGGCGTTGATCTAAATAAATGCTTGGAAGTATTTGGAGATGTCGATACATATAATGAATTAATTAAAGAATTCAGAAAGAGCATTGATGGAAAAATTAAGCAATTAGAAACTTACTACCAAGATGGAGATATGCAAAATTATGCAATCTATGTTCATTCCCTAAAAAGTGATTGTAAATCATTCGGTTTTATGAAACTAGCCAGTTTAGCTTATGATCACGAAGTAAAAAGTAAAGCAAATGATTTAGCATATGTTAAAGAACACTACGAAGAATTAATGGATGAAGTAAATAAAGTTCAATCTATTGTAAGCAATTATTTAATAGATGAGAAAACAACCGCTTCAATTTATAACGATGAAGTCCAATCAATTCAACCAGAAGATACACTATGTGAAGATATAATTCTAGTAGCTGATGATTCTGAAGTAATAAGGATATTTGTTAAAAAAATCTTTGATGCTGATTATGAATTAGCCTTTGCCCAGGATGGTAAAGAAGCTTTAAGTATCATAAGAGAACACGAAGAAGATGGAAGAATTAAAGCAATCTTATTAGACTTAAATATGCCAAAAGTAGATGGTTTTGCAGTATTAGATTATATGACTCAAGCAAATCTTCTTGATAAAATGCCGGTTACAATAATTAGTGGAGACTCATCTAAAGAAGCAATATCAAAAGCATTTGAATATAATATAGTTGACATGATTAATAAACCATTTAATGAAACAAAAATTAAAGATGCAGTAGAAAAAACAATAGAAAACGCTAAAAGTCAGTATTAATATACTGACTTTTTTATAGCAAAATTTGTTAAAAGCCTAATAAAATGATATAATTACTATAGTTCAAGGGGATGATGGAATGAGTAATTTTGAATATAAAAGTTTTTTTGAGCTGCAAAGGATGCCTTTATCTGCAGTAAAAAAATATCACATAGAAAAAAGAAAATATGAATATGAAAATGGTATACCTTTATCAGGTCTAAGATTAAAGAAAACAATTCACCCAATACCACTAGCTACAATAATTATAATGAGAAAATTAGCTAAGCAAGAATTACACATAATTGGTGATAAAAGAGAAAACACAGATAAACCAATATTGTATGCATGTACTCACATAGGCGGTGATGATGTGCAAATAGCGTTTGAAGCTATAAAAGAACATGCACATCTGTTTATTGGAGATTTGGAAGATTTATATCAAAGGGTTGAGGGAGTATTACTAAGCGTAAACGGAATGATAGCATTCGAAACTAGAGCACAACATTCTTTTATTCAAGAATTAATCGATATGGGAATGCTATCAGAAACAGAAAAAGAAGAATTTATAAAAATAGTAAAAAATGAAAGAAAAATAGCATACGATAGAGCAGTCGAATTATTGAATAAAAATGAAAATTTATTGATATACCCAGAAGGAGTTTGGAATATAACACCAAACTTACCAGTAAATAAGTTGTATCCTGGAACAGTAAAGATGGCACTGGAAACAGGTGCAGAAATAGTTCCAATGGCTATCGAACAATATGGGAAAAAATTTTATGTAAACATAGGAGAAAACATAAGAGTAATTGATCGAGGAGCAACATCAATCCAATATTACAATGAAAGACTAAGAGATGTTATGGCAACACTAAAATGGCAGATTTGGGAATATCAAGGTATAAAAAGCAGAGTGGATTGTCCGACAGAAGAAGAGTTTGTGGCAGAAATTATGGGAAGAACAGATTATGCCTACAAAATAGAAGATGTTTATGAAACTGTATATCAGGACAAAAATATTACGAATCCAGAAGATGTCAAAGGATTATATTTAAGACGTACTAGATAACTAGCACGTTTTTTAATTGATAATTTATCAAAACAAGTGTAATAGTCCAATAAATATACATTAAATAATTCCTTAGTTGTTTTATAATTAATATATTTTCTAGGTCTATTGTTTAAAAGCTCAAGAGTAGAATTTTTAATAATTTTATTATCGCATTTATTAATATTCTTCTTTTCTAGAGGGAATCTATTTAATTAAATACTATCTTGTTTTACTTTCTACTAGCTTACAAAATAGTAATTACTTAATGCTTTTTCTTATTATCTTCCTGATACTACTGTATCTGCGCCAAATGTCTAAATGTATTACATTTATAAACTTCTTTTTGTTTCATTTTTATAGTTTTTCCAATATTTAATTTTCCACGAGTCTCTACTAGTCTCTTAAATTTTCCATTTTTTTCTAGGTTGTTCAATATTGCTTTAGGAATATTCTAAATAAACCAATCTACAAATTGTTGATAAAGAAGGAAAAATATCAAGTTTAGTTTTATCGTTTATATTTATTATTTAATTAGGTGACCAATACAATTCTATTTTGTTTTTTTATATATTCTAACGATGTATAAGTAGTTATTAGAGATTTATTACAATTAATTCTTCTTTCTTTATATATGTTATTAGCAACAACTGGTGAATAGGAAGTAACCGAATAATTAATTGTTTTTTGTAAGAATTTCTTTTAATTTCTCTTGAAATTGTTGAAACATTTCTATTTAAAATTCTATTAATTTTTCTTAAACTCATTTGCATTTCTTTAAATTACATATAGAAGCAAGTTTTACTATGGTAAGATGTAGATAGTTCATATTTATTACTATTTAATGTTTGATTAGATGGCAACATCATATCATGAGTATAAATATGGACTTAATTGTTTTAAATTGTCAAGTGGTGCATTTGTTAATATAAATTATTAATTGAAAAAAAACTATAAAAATGATAACCTTATAATAGAGGTGAGAATATGGAAAATATGCTTCTTTCATTTGCTGGAATTGCAATAGCTATTTTATTAATATGCGTGTTTTTTAGAAAGGAAAACATAAAAAACAAAGAAACAACTATTTACTCATCATTATTAATCATAAACTTATTATTTTGTGCAACTGCAATTATAGCAGTTTTTTATGCCAAAATAGTTGGTAATTTAGTTGGAATCGGAATATTCCAAAAAATTTATATGATAGAAATGCTCTTTATGATAATCTTAATGTTTATATATAATGCCTATATAATAGATTTTGATGATAAAACAAAAGCAAAAGTTGCAAAAAATTCATTAATTATAGGGTCTACTATTTCACTGGCAATTTTAATTACTCCATTAAATGTAATTCACCAACAAGACATAATTGATGGGAATGGTATGTCATACAACATTATGTTATGTGCAACAATTGTATATTTTATTCTAACAGCTATATTTTCATTAAGATTATTCATAAGAAATAAAGAATCATTTAGTAAAAACATTCCATTCATAGTAATGATAATATCATATATAGTAGGAATATTTTTAAGAGAGTATTTTCCTGCTGTATGGTTTGAAAATTTTTTCTTCTCATTCGTCTTACTAATAATGTACTTCACCATTGAAAATCCCGATGTAAAACTTATAAGAAAGATAGAACTAGCCAAAAACCAAGCCGAAAAAGCCAACGCCGCCAAAACAGAATTCTTATCAAGTATGTCACACGAAATAAGAACACCCCTAAATGCTATAGTAGGTTTTTCAGAATCTATAAGTGATGCTGAAACACTAGAAGAAGCTAAAGAAAATGCAAAAGACATTTTAACAGCATCCAACAACTTACTAGAAATAGTAAATGGTATTCTTGATATATCTAAAATAGAAGCAAACAAAATGGAAATAGTTAATACAGAATATAATCTTAAAGAAGAAGTAGAAAAACTAGTAAAACTAATAAAACCACGTATAGGGGAAAAACCAATTGAATTAAAATACTATATTGCTCCAGATATACCTGGTAAGTTATATGGAGACAAAGGTAAGATAAAAGAAATAATGACCAACATCCTTACTAATGCTGTTAAATATACTAAAGAAGGTTTTATTGAATTAAAGGTTAATTGTATAAATAAAGATAACGAATCATCATTAGTAATATCAGTAGAAGATACTGGTCGTGGTATCAAACCAGAAAACATTGATAAACTATTTACAAAATTTGAAAGGCTCAATGAAGATCGAAATACAACAATCGAAGGAGCAGGTCTTGGCTTAGCTATAACCAAAAAACTTGTCGAAATGATGGGTGGTAAAATAATAGTTCAATCAGTATATGGAAGTGGCTCAAAATTCACAGTTTATCTAAAGCAAAGAATTATTACTAGAACTAGTGTTTCATTTGAAAATAACGACACTCAAGGAGAATTAAATCTTCAAGGAAAAACAGTCTTAGTAGTAGATGACAATACATTAAACATCAAAGTAGCTGAAAAACTACTAAAAAAATATTCTATAAAAGTCGATTCATGTGAAACAGGTTTTGAATGTATAGATAAAATAAAACAAGGTAATCATTATGATTTAATTTTAATGGATGACATGATGCCTAAAATGACTGGTACAGAAACACTACATTTATTACAAGAAATTCCAACATTTAAAGATAAAACAGTTGTCTTAACAGCTAATGCAATAGAAGGAATGAAAGAAAAATATATCGAAGAAGGTTTCGATGACTATCTAGCAAAACCAATTGAAAAATACGAACTAGAACGAGTATTACGTAAATACTTAAACAAAGAAAAAGAACATATTGATTTTGAACCAATACCTGAATCATTTTATGATATTAGTGACACAATAGTTGAAAAATTAAATTCAGAAGAAATTACAAAAAATGAAAAGACGCAATAAAATTGCGCCTTTTTTAAGCTTTATTTAAATATTTAATATCAATATATCTTTTTACAAAATTATTTCTAATATCAAGATAATCTAATGATAAATAATAATAACTATTCATTTCTTTTCCACTATTATTAATAGAATCATTTAAAAAGTCTAATTTAACACATAAATTCTTATAAGAATTCTTACCTAAAACTTTATCAAATTCATTTTCTATTAAATCACTATCACAAAACATAGATTTATCAATAAAATATTTAGTATCTTTAAATCTATATAAAGGTCTAAACAAGTTAACAAGCATATCCAAACCTTCAAATCTATAATTATCAAGATCTATATTATCAAAATTACTTAAAGCATTTCTAAATTTAACATTCTTAATTTCATAATTACGTAATTCTAAAACTCTTTTTATAATATCTTCACTCTGTAATACATTAAGTACTCTTTTAAAAGTATTAACTTTATCATCACCAACATCTAAATCATTCTTTAAATAATTATATCTAATTTTTATAGAATTCATAAAAGAATACTTCTTATTCATATTAAATAGTATATAGTTTAATTCATGTACTAAATATTCCAATGTTTTAATTTTTGAAGAATTAATTTCTTTAAAAATTAAAACATAATTATAATTAATTGTAGGAAAAGTAGATGAATAATCAAATAACTTACTTAAATAATTATGATTAGTAGGATTTACATATGATAATAGCTTATATCCATTATTAGAATAATTATCAATTTCCTTTTCATCAGTAAATTTAATAGTAGTTAATAGTTTATATATCTCTTCTAAGTATTCATCACCATAACTAAGTATCATACCAGTAGCTATTAAATATAAATAATCTCGTAATTTAGGGGGATAATCCTTATTAACTAATAAACTATCCATAGTGAAGACAATATGGTTAATTAGAGTGTTAAAATCAATGCTTTCTAACATAGTAATTCCCCCTTGATGAGTCGTATACTAACACTAATTAATAAATGAGTCAAATTTATCTAACTATACAATTTATCTTATATTTCTTTACATAAAAAAGTATTATTATTAGTCAAAAAAATAAAATAGTATAGTATAATTGTAATAGGTGATTACAATGAAAATAATCGTATCAGCAGGAGGTACAGGAGGACATATATATCCAGCTTTAGCAATAATAAATAAATTTAAAGAAAAAGAAAAAGAATTAGAAATTTTATATATCGGAACACATAATAGAATGGAAAAAGATATAATTCCTAAAAGAGGAATTAAATATGAAGAAATAGAAATATATGGCTTTTCTAAAAGAGACATATTACTAGATATAAAAAACATTTCTTTAATAAGAAAAGCTAAAAAGAAATGTCTTAATATTATGAAAGGATTTAAACCAGATTTAGTATTAGGTATCGGAGGATATGTAACATATCCAGTTATATGGGCTGCTAATAAATTAGGAATAAAAACATTTATTCATGAACAAAATAGTATTCCTGGTAAATCTAATTTAATGTTACAAAAAAAAGCAGATTTAATAGGAGTATCCTTTAAAGATAGTATTAGTAAATTTAATAATCCAAAAGGCGAAGTGTTTTATTCAGGAAATCCTTGTGGAGAAAGTGCTCTACTAGCAGAACCAATGCCAAAGTCAAAGTTAGGCTTATCCAAAGATAAAAAACTAGTAGTTATAGTAGCAGGGTCTCTTGGTTCTGCAACTATAAATGAGAAAATGAGAGAATTTTTAACAAAAGCCTCAGAATACGACTATGAAGTATTATATATAACAGGTAAATCATTATATGATGATTTTATAAAAGATAATAAATTTCCTAAAAACGTTAAAGTAGTTCCATATGTAGATGGACTACCATCATTACTAAAAAATACCGATTTAATTGTTACAAGAGCTGGAGCATCCACAATGAGCGAAATACTATCATTAAATCTTCCTGCTATCTTTATACCATCTCCATATGTAGCAAATAACCATCAATATCATAATGCAATGGAAATCAAAAATAATGGTGGCGGTGAAGTAATCGAAGAAAAAGATTTGACATCAGAAGGATTGGTTAGTATTATTAATGAAGTGCTAAACGATTCAACTAAATATAATGAGATGAAAAAAAATCTAAAAAAAATGAGTATGAATAATAGCAGTGATTTAATATATAATAAATTAAAGGATTTGATAAAATGATAGATAAATTAAGAGAATTAGCTGAAGTAGAAGAACATGCAACTTTAAAACATTTAAATACTTACCATATTGGAGGAACAACTAAATTATTAATATCTCCAAATTCAATAACAGACCTTATAAATGTAATAAAAATATTAAAAGAAGAAAATATAAAGTATTTTATTTTAGGCAATGGTTCTAACATAATATTAAATGATCGCGAATATGATGGAGCGGTAATTAGATTAAACAAATTATGTGGAATAGAAATTCATCCAGAATTACAAATGGCCTATGCTGAAGCTGGAGCAATGGTACCAAAATTAGTAACAGAAAGTGTAAACAAATCATTAACTGGCCTTGAATTCGCCGCAGGAATTCCTGGAACAGTAGGCGGTTCTATATATGGTAATGCCGGAGCATATAATGCTTGCATTTTAGATTATGTAAAATCAGTAACAGTACTAGATGAAAATCTAGAAATAAAAACAATTGAACACGAAGATATAGAATACTCATATCGTACTTCAATGTTTAAAGAACAAAAAAAATATATTATCTTAGGTGCAAAATTTTTCTTAAAAGAAGGAGAAAAGCAAAATTCCTTAGACATTATAGAAGATCGTCGTAATAGAAGAATCGCATCACAACCATTAGAGTATCCATCAGCAGGTTCAGTATTCAGAAACCCTGAAGGAGATTTTGCAGGTCGCCTTATCGAATCATGTAACCTTAAAGGATACAAAATAGGTGGAGCAGAGGTATCAGAAAAACATGCGAACTTTATAATAAACAAAGGAACAGCAACAAGCCAAGATGTATATAAATTAATAAATTACGTACATAATGTTGTATTAGAAAAAACAAATGTCGACTTACTAATTGAACAAGAATTTATAGATTGGGAGTAATTACAATGGTAAAAAAGGGGCAACCAAAAAAGAAAAAGCTAAAACTAAAAGTTAGAGTACTAGCCAAAATACTAGTATTCTTATGTGTTGTCTCTTTACTTATTTATTACTATCTAAATCTAAATATCAAAAATATCTATATAAGTGGTAACAATAATGTTTTAGATGTTGAAATAATCGAAGCTGCTAATATAAAAGATTATCCATTAGTAAAAGATATAAAACTAAAAAAAATTGAAGAAAATATTACAAATCTACCACTTATAAAAAGTGCCAAAGTATCATTAAATCCCTTTGGCAAAATAACAATTAAAGTAGAAGAAACAAATATTTTATTCTTTTATAAATATAATAGTAAATACATAACTTCAAATAACGAATCAATAGAAAATAAAAATGAATACTATGGTGTTCCAACATTAATTAATTTCACACCTGATACAATATTTGATAAGTTAGTAGCCGGTTTTAATAAGATAGACTATAATATCATAAAAATGATAAATGAAATAGAATACACACCATATAAAGCTGAAGATGGTACTATTATAGATGAAGGACTATTTACATTAAAAATGAATGATGATAATACTGTAATGATAGATATTCTAAATATTAAGAATTTAAATAAATATCCAACTATATATGCTTCATTAGATATGGATAAAGTTAAAGGTATCGTATATCTTGATACTATAATAGATGAAAGATTATTATTTAAAAGTTATGATACTATAAAAGAAGAGGAAATTACTAAAGAAGAGCAAAAAAAAGAAGAAGCAACAGAATAGTAGGTGTAATTATGAATTACAATAAAGTGATGGAAGACGAAATATCAAAAATAGTAGCAGAAGGAAAAACACCTTCTATTCTTTTGCATTCCTGCTGCGCCCCATGTTCTTCTCATGTTATAGCAACACTAACACCATATTTTGATATAACAATTTTATATTATAATCCTAACATCGAACCACAAGAAGAATATGAAAAAAGAAAACAAGAAGAAATACGTTTCATAAACGAATTCCCGAGTCAAAACAAATTAGATATTATAGATTGTGACCATGAAAATGAATTGTTTCACCAAACCATAAAAGGCTTAGAAAAAGAAAAAGAAGGCGGAGCACGATGCATAAAATGTTATTATTTAAGACTAGACAAGACTGCTCAAATAGCCAAAGATAAAAAATATGATTATTTTGCAACTACTTTAACTGTAAGTCCTTTAAAAAATAGTAATAAATTAAACGAAATAGGAAAATATCTAAGTGAAAAATATAATATAAAATACTTATTTTCTGACTTCAAGAAAAAAAATGGCTATAAACATAGTATAGAACTATCAAAAGAATATAATTTATATAGACAAGACTATTGCGGCTGTATTTATTCTAAAGAACAAAGAGAGCTTAAAAAAGCAAACAAAAATACTGATTAAACAATCAGTATTTTTTATTTCATATTTCTAAAATTTTTCCTAAACTCACTATATGTATTAGATTTTTGAACACTAACTACTGGTGAATCGTATCTTTCCATAATAGTAGTCTTCTTTCTTAAATCAGTAATCATTTCAGAAGAAAGCCCCTCACCATAGCAAACACCCCTAAAATAAACATCATATAGTAAAACAAGACATTTATTATAATCAAAATTAACATTAACGAATTCTTCAATTAGCATATCTTTCAAATGTTTTAACTCAGTCTTATGCCCATTTTGAAAACCATCATATGAAAAATCTCCTTGAATATCAGTTCTTCTAACATGATAACTAGAATGTCCAATATAACCAAGCACAGCTTCAGTGATAAGTTTTTCATTTAAATTTGTTAATCTCTTAGGAACTCTACCTTTCAAATTTTTAGTAGTAATAACTTTATTTCTTTCTAAAGCCATAGCTAAACAAAGTGCTTTATCAAATACAGTTAATTTTCTATCTTCATCTTGAAACATTAATATAAACTGTTCCATAAATTTATTTTCATCAAATAATATATTACTTAAATTAGAAGTATTTGTACTAACAATAATATTTGGATAATCTTTTATTTCTAAAGCATTGAGTATAGTAGTTAAAGCTCCATGAAGGAGAATTGTAACCTTCCTACGTTCTCTATCTTTAGCACTCAAATGATCTTTACTCATTTAAATCACCCCAAAAGTACAGATATAATACTAAATAAAGTTAAAAAAGTAAAGAAAAAGAGAATCTATTGATTCTCATAAAAATTTTTTAAGTATTCATCATATGCTTTATAAGCTATATCATTTTTATCTTCTTTATACTCACATCCTAAAGTATCACATAATCCTTTAACAATATAATCAGTAAAATAAGGATTTCTAACTAATATAGGACCTAATAAATAAGTACCAAAAAAATTATTAAGATGAATACCTTCCGTACCATCATTAGGTTTATAACCAGTTCCTTTAATTACATCAAATAATTTTTCTTCTTTAACATTTATCATAACAGAATCTCTATTCTGAAATCCTATAACTTTTTTATCAGTAAATGAAGTAGAGTAGTATTGCTCTCCAACTATTCTAAAATCTTCTTCTTTAACTTGAAACCTAAAAGTTTCTAAAGCAACACTTAATTCATTATCTAAACTAATAATACCTTCCCCAAATAAATCTAAAGCATTACCAGTAACTAAGAAGTGTTTTCCATTATTTATAGCTTCTTTAATATCGTTTTTATATTTTATTATATCCTTAAGTACTATTTGTTTATTATCATCACTACCAGTACCAATATAATAAAAATCATATTTAGAAAAATCAATAATTTCATCAACTGTTAGAAAATAAACTTCTACATTAAATCCTTGTTGTTCTAATTTCTTCTTTAAATATCTAACATTTCCATTTTCTCCATATAAATTCATTAAATCATAATACAAATGAGCAATTTTAATTTTTTTCATTTTCATCATCCTCAATTAATTTAAGAATATTTGCAGTCATATCAAAGCATACCATCGTAAATATATCACCAACAGAATCATTTTTAACCATTGTTATAAGTTTATTTAAATCTTTAACTAATACAATTTTATCACTATTAATACCTGCAAATTCTAACCTTGTAACAACATCATATTTAAATCTACCAATACAAAATATCTTATCAATATTTTTATCGTTTAATAATTCAAATTCAACATCCCATAACCAAGATAAATCATTAAATTGATATCTCCTAGACACATTATCAAAACCTAATATAATAGTCTTTTTACCGCTTTGATTCTTAATATATCTAATAGATTGATAATAAGAAAGGTTATTTTCATTCTTAGTTTCTAACATTGTTAAATTTCTTCCATCTAAATTAAACACTTTACCTCTTTTAGAAACTAATTTATCTCCATTAATAGCCTCATTTAAAACTTCATCGCTTAATCCAATTGACTTACATAAAGCATAAGCAGCTACAGTATAATAAACAGCATATAATACATCTTTATTCAAATATATGTCATTATCATTAATCTTAATACTATGTTTCTTAAAATCGACATTTGTTACTTCATAATCAACTTTACCTCTTTTAAAATCACAATTAGGACAAGTATAATCACCTATATGTCCATAATGATAATATTCATATTGTAATTTTTTATGACACTTAGGACAATATGCATAATCAACTGCCTCTATACTAGATTTTAAATAACTATCATTTGTTTTAGCAACTCCATAACTAACATAATCATTATCAAATAAATAAGAAAGTCTATTAACTAAAGGATCATCTTTATTAATTATTAATTTAGTATCTTTACCAATAGCTTTTAATATATCATTAAACACTATATCAGGATCACCATTTCTAGCTGGTTGATCTCTTGTAACATTAGTAACAATTAAATGTGTCATTTTGTTTTTTCCAAATATTAATTTTAAATGTCTCTCATCACATTCAAGTAATAATACATCATGAAGGAATTCACCTTTTAAATTACAATTATTTAAAATTAAAGTGGTAGCAGCTAAAACTCCATTACTACCATTAGCATTATAACAAACATCATATCCAGCATCTGTTAATATATGATTAACAAGATGAGTAGTAGAACCTTTACCAGAAGAACCTGTAATAGCTATTACCAATTTAGGATATTTAACTTTTTCTAATATCTTTTTTTGCTTTAGTACATCATAAATAATAAATCCTGGATAAACAGACCCATTCCTCTTAAATAATTTACATATTTTAGTAATAAGTTTATTAATAAATATCATTATACTTAGTTTCATAAAATCACCTAAGTAAATTATATCAAAAATATTATAATCTCTTCTAAAAATATACAACTTTTTACATATTTTGTCGAAGTCATAGTATCAATTTAATAATTTTGTTATATTTGTAACGGTGATAATATGGAAATGATTTATACTGATAATACATTGTATATAAATATTGAAGATAGAATTAATTTTACCTTAATAAAGAATCTACAAAGAAGAATGTATCGTATTTTAGATTCATATCATATTAACAATATAGAAATTAATATATTAAATGACACTTATTATGATATATCATTATTACAAGACTTAATAAATGATTACAAGTCAAAATATAGTGGAAAACTAATTGTAAAGTAACTTTAACAAAGTATTGAACAAAAGAATAATTATAATATAATAAATTTAGTAAAAAGAGGTGTAATTATGACTAAATTAATTGTATTATTAACTTTTATTCCATGGCTTTTATATTTTGCATCACTATGTAAAAGCGCTATTAAAGACTTAAACGATAATAAATTATGTTTTACTTGGATAAAAAATAACTTCTTTAAGATATTTCACTTTGAAAATTTAATATTAATAGGCATATTTGTTTATTTTTCAATAAACTATTACAAAGCTAACCAAATTTGGTTAGTAGAAGTACTATTATTTGGATCTATAAATTTATATTTATTTTTTAATAGATACTATGATAAAAATAACATTGAATATAAAATAGGAAATAAAGATATAACTACTATTTTAATAATTCTATTTATTGTCCTATTAACAATATCTTATTATCTAACAACTAATAACCATACACTTACTTACTACATATTTTTCGGATATAGTTTCTTTAATTATATAATAGTATTTCTAAGTAAAATAATAAATGATTTAATATATAAAATTGTAAGAAGACATAATAATGAAATCAAATAATTATAATATAGAAAAAATAATAGATTCTTTATATAACAAGGGATATACAAATTTTATAGTACCAACTGATTTAAAACTTATAAAAGGTAAACTAAATAAAAATGAATACAAAATATATGAACCATACAAAGATTGCACTAAAGTAATACTATATAAAAAGAATATTCCAGAAATAAAACTATTTAGAATAGATTCTAAAGTAGAATTACGTCACCAAGATATATTAGGTACAATATTTTCATTAGGTTTAAAAGAAGATACTTTTGGTGACATAGTTAAATACCAAGATTCATTTTATATATTCTTATTACCACATTTAGTAGATTATTTTAAATATAATTTAACAGATATTAAGAATAATAAGATAGACTTAATAGAAGAAGATATTCTATTAACTGAAAAATTTAAACAAGAATATATATCTAAACAATTTATAGTAACATCATTAAGAATAGATAATGTAATAAGTACTATAACGAATAATAGTAGAAACCAAATACTAGATAAATTTATTAATAAAGAAATACTTCTTAATTATGAAGAAGACATAAAACCAACTCGTACTTTAAAAGAAAACGATATATTCAGTATTAGAAAATATGGTAAATATAAATTTTCTAAAGTAGTAAAAACTACTAAAAAAGGTGGATTCATTATTGAAGTATTAATTTATAAATAACTCTAGTTAGACTAGAATAAAATAATATTAACTGAAGAATATCAAAAAATAATAAACTAAAAATATTTAATCAAAATTTGACATATTTTATCAAATATAGTAATATTAAAACACTTATAAAAAAGGGGGATTTAAAATGGAAGAAGAAAATTATAGTTTTGAAGAACCAAAACAAGAAATAAAACAAGAGCCTAAAAACCACACAGGAGCTAAAAAAGTCCTAGCAACAATTACTATATTAGGTATGCTAGGATTAACAGCATTAGGTGTATATAAAGGAATAGAAGCTGTAAATGATTATAGAGAAACAAAAAGAGCAGAAAGTATAGTTGCAAACTACATTGATAAAGACTATCTAGTTACCGTTCCAAAAACTTTCTTAATAGATAAAGCATATGACGAAGAATTCTGTGAAGGTGAAAAACTTGTAGAACAATTACAAGCTGCCAGTGCTGCATATTGTGTTATAGATAATACTTATTATACTAATGATGGATCAAAAATTGCTATTCTAACATATGAAATAACAAGAAAAGAAACAGCTGAACCAATTGCTCAAGAATATAATGGAACAACAATATATATGGCCCCAGCTGGCTATACATTAGAAAATGGTTCATATGTTAAAACAACAACAGGAACTGTAACAAAAATTGTTCCAGCTAATAGCCAAAGTGATTATAGCAATATTCAAATAATTAATGTAGACAGTTTTGAACTAGTTAACGTTGAAGAAATTGATACATTACCATATGAAAATATATATGGAACAACACTAATATGTGATGTTGAAGATAATGCTCAATTAAATGAAAATGGTTTTTGTGAAGCAACATTTAGATTAGTTCCAAGAAAGAAATAATTCTATTATATTTATAATATAATAAAAAATTATTAACATTATAAATTATTCCGAAAAAGTTAGGAAAAAAACCGAAAAGTACTTGTTTATAGTACTTTTTTTTGATACAATAATTGCGGCTTTAAAAAGCAAATAAACATGAACGTGGATTTATTACTCGAGTGCCGAAGAGGTGAGCAATAAAGTTGAAGCGGGCAGATGTATAACGAAGGAGGGAATTTTTTATGGCCGTAGTTTCTTTAAGTTATTTATTAGAAGCTGGAGTTCATTTTGGACATCAAAC
>JBJFGS010000014.1:25981-81183 GCA_051892935.1 Candidatus Coprovivens sp. | reverse complement strand
CTGCCCAAAATATGAAAAATATAGCAATTAAAAATGATAATGTAGGAAAGAAACCACTTAGATTATCATCAATTCTATATAATTTCACAAAAATATTAAAAAATATCATAAACTTAAACAAAAAAATTTATTCATAAGAAAACCTCTAGAAAAATCTAGGGGTTTGTCTACACTCTGTAAAAAACTTACTTTGTAAGTTTTTTTATTGTTAACTCTTTATTGTTTTTTTTATTAATTATGGTATACTTTTATGTGAATTTGTGGTGATAATATGGAAAAATTAATAATGGTTAAATACGGAGAATTATCAACAAAAAAAGCTAATATTAATTTATTTTTAAAACAATTAAAAGTTAATGTTGAAAAAGCATTAGTTGGAATGAATGTTGATATTAAGTTTGATAAAGGTAGAATGTTTATAACATTTAATGAAGATAATTTTGAGTGTGTTTCTAATAAACTGAAAAATGTTTTTGGAATACATGAATATAATATCGCTTATAGATTGGATACGAGAAATCCTGATGAGATAGGAGATAGTATTCTCGAATTAATAAGAGATTATGACTTTAATACTTTTAAAGTAGTTACTAAAAGAAGTGATAAGAAATTTCCTATTGATAGTATGGATTTTAGTCGTAAAATGGGTGGCGTTATTTTAAAGAATTTAGATAATAAAAAAGTTGATGTTCATAATCCGGATTTAATGGTTAATGTAGAAATTAGAATAGATGCTGTTTATGTGTATTTTAATAGTGAAAAAGGAATAGGTGGATATCCAGTAGGAGTAGCTGGTAAAGGATTACTTATGTTATCTGGGGGAATTGATTCGCCTGTTGCTGGATATATGGCTATTAAAAGAGGAGTAAAACTTGAATGTATTTATTATGAAAGTCCTCCACATACAAGTATTGAAGCTAAAAATAAAGTTATAGAATTAGCAAGAAAATTAGCTATTTATAATAATGATGTTAAGTTACATGTTATTAAATTTACTGATATACAAACAGCTATATATCAAAATTGTCCTCATGAGTATTTAATTACTATAATGAGAAGAATGATGTATAGAATTGCTGAGCGAATTGCAAGGATGAATAATTGTAAGATAATAGTAAATGGAGAAAGTATTGGTCAAGTTGCTAGTCAGACGTTAACGAGTATGAATGTCATTAATGAAGTAGTTAGAATACCTGTTATTAGACCTGTTGCTTGTTTTGATAAACTAGAAATTATCGATATAGCTAAAAAAATAGATACTTATAATACAAGTATATTGCCTTTTGAAGATTGTTGTACAATATTTGTTCCTGAGCATCCTGTTATAAATCCTACTTTCGAAAATGCAAGAGAATATGAAAAGAATATTGATTTTGAACAAATGATATATGATGCTATTAAAAATCATGAAGTAATAAGAATTAGTGCTACTCCGGATAAAAAAGAATTTGAAGATTTGCTTTAAATTCTTTTTTAGTATAAAAATGATTTATATACGCATAATAGTAATAGGTGATAATATGCGTAGACGTAGTTGTGATTATTTTTATAAAACTGGAGAAATTGGAAATAAGAATCCATTAAATAAAAAAAGATATGAGTATTTAAATGAATTTGGTTTTAATATGGATTCTAGTAAAAATCAGGTGGTTGATTTTGATTTACAAATAAAGCGCCATAAGAATAGTGATTGTCGATAAAGTCGGGAAATAAGGCAAAAAAAGATAGATATTCTATCTTTTTTTTTGTATAATAGCACTAGAGGTGAAATAAATGAAATTATTATGTGTAAATGCTGGTAGTTCTTCATTGAAGTTTCAATTATTTGAAATGCCAGAGGAAAAAGTAATTATCAGTGGTTATATTGAAAAAATAGGATTAGAAGATAGTTTTTGGACTACAAAAATTAATGGTGAAAAGATTAAAGGAGCTAAGTATTTAAAGAATCATACTGAAGCTGTTCAAGTTTTAATTGATGAACTATTAACTCACAAAGCTGTAGAAAGTTTAGATGAAATTAAAGGTGTAGGACATCGTGTCTTACATGGAGGAGAAAAATATTCTGATTCAGTTATAATTACTGATGAAGTTATTCAAAGTATTAAGGATTTAACTAAATTAGGACCTTTACATCATCCTGGTAATCTAGCTGGAATTGAAGCTATGAAGAAGGCATTACCAGATGTACCAATGGTTGCTGTTTATGATACTGCATTTCATCAAACAATGCCAAAAGAGAATTATTTATATCCAGTTCCAATGGAATGGTATACTGAGTATGGTGTAAGAAAATATGGATTTCATGGAACTAGTCATAAATACATAACTACTAAAATGAAAGAAAAATTAGGTAAAGAAGAAGTTAATTTGATTATTTGCCATGTTGGTAGTGGTGCTTCTATTAGTGCAGTTAAAGATGGTAAATGTTATGATACTACAATGGGTCTTACTCCACTTGATGGATTAATGATGGGAACTCGTAGTGGTTCTATTGATCCTTCTATTATTGAATATGTATGTAGTGAAACAGGTAGAACTGTAGCAGAAATAACTAATGATTTAAATAAGAGAAGTGGATTGCTTGGAGTAGCTGGATATTCTGATAGTAGAGATGTTGAAAATGCCGCTGCAGAAGGAAATGAAAATGCTATATTAGCACTTACTATGTATAATAATAGAATAGCTAAATATATAGCTGAATATTATATTGAACTTGAAGGAAAAGTAGATGCTATAGTATTTACTGCTGGAGTTGGTGAAAATGGTATAGAAGCAAGAGCTGATATATTAAGCAAATTAGCTCCTTTGGGTATAAAAGTAGATGTTGATGCTAATGGTTGTATTGCTTCTTATAAAGAACAAAATGAAGGTATTATAAGTTCTTCTGATTCAACTGTTGATGTTTGGGTTGTTCCAACTAATGAAGAGTTAATGATTATTAAAGATACTTACGAATTGGTGAAATAATATTTAAGGAGATAAAGGGATGAGGGCTATGTTAAAACTAGAATTGAAGAGAATATTAAAAAAAATAAAACAATACGATATAATTGTGATTGCACGTCATATCAGCCCCGATCCTGATGCTGTTGCAAGTCAAATTTCTTTACGAGATGCTATTAAATTAACATTTCCTAAAAAGCAAGTTTATGCTGTTGGGACAAGTGTTTCAAAGTTTAAGTACTATGGTGCTCTTGATAGAATAGATGAAACTAATTTTACAGATGATGCTTTGTTAATAGCACTTGATGTACCTAATATTTCCAGAATAGATGGTGTTGATAAATCGGCATTTAAAGAAATATTTAAAATTGATCATCATCCAACAGATGAAGTTTTTGGTGAATGTGATTGGGTTGATGAGACGTCTTCTAGTACTTGTCAAATGATAATAGAGTTATTACTAGAAACAGGAATGAAATTTGATAGAAAAATCGCAGAGAATTTATATTTAGGTGTAGTATCTGATAGTGATAGATTTTTGATTAGCTATACGACAGCAAAAACATTTAATCTGGTTTCTAGATTAATTGAAAAGAGCCAAATAGATTTTACTAACTTGTATTCTTATTTATATGAAAGGCCAATACAAGAGATTAAGTTTCATGGATATTTATCTGAAAATTTAAATGTTAGTGATAATGGATTTGCTTATATAAATATAACTCCTGATATATTAAAAAAATATGGGGTAGATCCTTCTACGCCATCTAATATGATAAATGATTTCAGTAATATTAAAGATGTTTATGTATGGACTTTTGTTACTTATGATGAAAAGAATGAAGTTTATAAAGTTAATATTAGAAGTAAGGGTCCTGTTATTAATGATACTGCTGCATTGTATGGTGGTGGTGGACATAAATTTGCTTCTGGCGTAAGAACTCGTAATAAGGAGGATATTCCACAATTGCTTGATGCTTTAGAAGAAGTTTGTCGTAAATATAAAATAGAGATAAATGATGTTGAATAAAAGTGAACTAAGTTCACTTTTTTTGTCAATCAAGAACAAATGTTCTTGATTGGGGGTGATAGTCTTTGTTATAATAAAAAACAAGGTGATAGAGTGAAAATAGAGAAATATACTAAATTAAAAGATAATAGATATATTGTTAAAATAGATGATTTAGATATTAAATTGTATGATGATGTGATTGTTAAATACGAGTTATTAAGACTGAAAGAAATAGATGATAAATTATTTAAAGAGATTACTTCATATAATGATAAATTAGAAGCTTATTATAAAAGTTTAAAGTACATTACAAGAAAGTTACGTACAGAAAAAGAAATATTTAAATATTTAGAGAAAGACTATGATAAAAGTATAATTTTGGATACGATAGATAAACTTAAAAAAAATGGTTATTTAAATAGAGAATTATATTTAAAAAGTTTTATTTCAGATCAAATTCATATGAATTTAGTGGGACCAAATAGAATAAAAAAAGATTTAGTTAATTTAGGATATACTGAAGAAGAAATCGTACCATATATTGAAGAAGTATCAGATGATGTTTGGTTTGAAAAAATTAATAAATTAGTTGTAAGAAAAATTAAAGCTAATAGAAATTTAGGAAATAATAAACTAAAAGAAAAAATATCTTATGATTTATGTAATCTTGGCTTTTATAAGTGGATGGTTGAAGAAGTTATTCATAATACTGAATTTAAGGATAATAGTGATTTATTAGGAAAAGAATATAATAAGTTATTTAATAAATTATCGAAGAAGTATGATGGTAGTGTTTTGTATTATCAAATTAAGGTTAAATTAATTCAAAAAGGATTTAATACTTCTGATATAGATGATTTTGTACAAAATAAAAAGAACTTATAGTTAATGAAGTTCTTTTTTAGTTCAATTAATTAATTTGTACTTTGATTATCTTTTTCTTGATAATAATTTAATGCACTTTGGATGTATTCTGCATATTGAGTTTTTAATTCACTATCAACTATTTCAAAATCGTATTCATCTCTAACAGCTTGTAATCCTCTGATAGCAGCGATTGAATTGTTTTCTAGATATTCAGCTGCTAGTTTTGTTATTATATCATCTTTTACATCTTCTAAAGCAGCCTTTTCTTTTGTCTCAACTCTATATATTACATGATATCCAAGTTCAGTTGTAATAACTTTAGTACTATATGCGCCATCTTTTAATTTATAAGCTGCATCTACTAATTCATCATAATCAGAACTTAAAGTATCTTTATTGATGAATCCAAGAGAACCACCATTTTCTTTAGTAGTTTCATCCATAGATTTTTCAGCAGCTAATTCAGCAAATTTTTCTGCTATTTCTTTTTTATCAGTTTTCTTTAATTCACTGATAATTGCTTCAACTTTGTCTTTAGCTTCAGTTTCAGCTTGTGCTTTTTCATCATCAGTCATATCTTCTGTTACTTCTGGTGTAATTAAAATGTGACTAATTTTGATATCACCGACTACTTCATCTTCATAATATTTTTTAATGTCTTTTTCTTTTATTTGATCTTTGCAATAATCTTCAATTGCTAAATTTTGTAGGTAGCTTATATAAATTGAATTTCTATATCCTTCAATACTAGTATAACTTGTATTTTGTTTTATTGCATCTAGTAGAGAATCACCATAATAAGCTTCTAATTGACTAATATTTGAATCTGCATATTCATTAGCTTCTTCAACTTTGTCTTTGTACTTGTCTTCTAATATTTTTTTATCAACCAAAGTAATCATTGTATCTAGTGCATAATCATCTTTTATTGCTTCATAAAGTTCATTTGCACTAATCATTGAACCGTCTTTTAGTGTTACGACCGCTTCGTCACCATTAGATAATGTTGGTATTTTACTTCCACACCCTGATAATAATGTTACGATAAGGGCTAGCACAATTATTTTCTTTTTCATGTTTTCCTCCTTAACATACTTATAATTATAACAACGTAGTTTATAAAAAACAAGATTAACATTCACATAAAAGCCAATCTAACCATAGAATAATAGTGAAAAGACAAGTAAAGGAGGATGATTTATGAATAATTGTGGACATAATGCTTTAGGTCCTGCTATCATCTTAGTTCTATTTATACTATTAATTATTATAGTAGGGGCTTATATCTAGTTTTTTTAAGAAAAAGAGTAAATACATTTATAATAGTTTTACAATTATTATTGTATACATTTTGATAAGTATTATACTTTGTAATTTTATTTTCTGTTAAATTAGAGGAAAGACCTCTTTTTCTTTTTGATTTTATATAGATACTTCTGTTATAATTAGTATGGTGAGATAGTATGGCGAAAAAGAAAAAGACATCTAAAAAACAAGAGAAAAAAGAATTTACATATAGTGCTGAGTTGATTGGTATTTTACTTATAGTAATTGGAATATTAGGTTTTGGTTTTGGTCCAGTTGGAATTATATTAAAAAAGTTTGCAATGTTTTTAGTTGGTGAATTTTGGTGGAGTATTTTATTGTTATTATTTTTTATGGGATCTTTTATGATTGTGAAAAGAAAACTGCCAAACTTTTTTAATTCTAAGTTGCTTGGCTTATATATATTAATAATAGTAGCTTTGGTATCTGCTCATTTTGGTTTTATTCAAAATTATAAAACTGTTGATATTATTGATTCGACTTTAGCTAATTATCAAAGTAGAATTTCAACTATTAAAGAAGGAGCTGGCATATTAACTAGTGGTCAAAAGAGCATTAATGTTGGTGGGGGAATTATTGGAGCTGGTTTTTCTTGGTGTTTTGCAAGTTTATTTGGAAGTACTGGTACAATAATTGTTTTGATTGCTTTACTAATTTTGGCTATAGTTATGTTGTTTGATATTGATTTAGGTGAACAATTTATGAGGATTAAGTCATCAATCGATGAAAAACGTGAAGAAGCTAGATTGAGAAGAGAAGAACAAGAGGATGACGAAGATTATGGTGATGAAAAAGGTGCTATAGTATCTGTTGCTGATTTACCTAAAGATAATTCTATAAATCAAGATATTCCTAAAAAGGAGCTATCTCCGGTACAATTATCGACTACTATTCAGATGGATAATTTGGCTGAGGAGGTACAAGCTTCCGTTTCATATGCTTCTAAAAGAGGGATTTATACATTACCTAGTATTAATTTATTAGATGAAGTACCTAGAGCTTCAAAAGTTAATAATGATTTTACAAAGAGTAATAAAATTATTTTGGAGAGAGTTTTAAATGATTTTCAAATCAGAGGTACAGTTGTTGAAATACATGTTGGACCTGCTGTTACGCAATATGAGGTTGCTATACCTAGTGGTACGAAAGTTAGTAGAATACTTAGTATTAATAAAGAGATTGCTTTAGCGCTGGCAGCTAAAGATGTTCGTATAGAAGCTCCTATTCCAGGAAAGAGTACTGTTGGTATTGAGATTCCAAATCCAGGAGTTACAGCAGTTAAAATTAGAGAAGTTTTAGGAAATATTCCTAAAGAGGCTGAAAAATCTAAAATTTTGGTTTCTTTAGGAAAAGACTTAATGGGTAGAGTTCAAACAGCAGATATAGCTAAGATGCCACATTTATTGGTTGCTGGTTCTACTGGTTCAGGTAAATCCGTATGTATTAATAGCTTTATTGCTACTATGTTAATGAGATATAGACCTGATGAAGTTAAGTTAGTTTTAGTTGATCCTAAAAAGGTTGAGCTTTCAAATTATAATGGTGTTCCACATTTATTATGGCCGGTAGTTACTGATCCTAAAAAAGCAAATACAGCATTGCAAAGAGTAGTTGCGATGATGGAAGATAGGTATGAAACTTTTAGTGATACTGGAGTTAAAAATATCGGTTCGTATAATGAGTGGATTGATAAACAAAAGGAAAAAGATCCATCATTTAATCAAGAAAAAATGTATTATTTAGTAGTTATTATTGATGAGCTTGCTGATTTGATGTTGGTCGCATCTAAAGAAGTTGAAGACTCAATTATGAGAATTACACAAATGGCACGTGCTGCTGGTATCCATTTAATTGTAGCTACACAAAGACCTAGTACAGATGTTATTACTGGAGTTGTTAAAGCTAATATTCCATCTCGTATTTCTTTTGCAGTTGCATCACAAATCGATTCTAGAACAATTTTGGATATGGGGGGAGCTGAAAAATTACTTGGAAAAGGTGATATGCTTTATTTGCCAATGGGGGAAAATAATCCAAAACGTATTCAAGGATGTTTTATTACTGATGAAGAAATTCAAAGAGTTATAGATTATGTTTGTGGTCAACAAATGGTACAGTATGATGATTCACTTAATAAGGCAATAGAAGAAGAACATAATCCTGTTAGTGGGGATAAGGAATCTTTTGATGACCCGTTATATAATGAAATATATGAATTTGCGATTGAAACTGGAAAGATTAGCGCTTCTTTAATACAAAGAAGATTTAGATTAGGTTATAATAGAGCAGCAAGAATAATCGATTTATTAGAAGAACGTGGAATTATTGGACCACAAAATGGAAGTAAACCACGTGAAGTTTTACTTGGAAAAGATGGTCAAAGTAGGGGAGAAGAGTAATCTTCTTCTTTTTTTAATAAACAAGTAAAATTTTTAAAATTTATGATATAATTATATATGATAGTGGAGGTGTGGATATGAAATGTAATCGATGTAATATAATAGTTTCTGATAATAGTTCTGTCTGCCCTCATTGCGGTAATAAGCTATTAACTAAGATTGGTTCTAGTAATAAGGGAGCTAGTAATAAATATATAAAAAATAGTGGTGCAGAATTAGTTGGTAGTGAAGTTACTAAAAGTAAAGGTACAATTACGAAAATTAGTAAAAGAAAGGAAAGTACTAAGTATCGTAATACCACTAAAGGTAGTAAAAATAAGTATATAACGGAAGATAGTACTTCATTAGTAGGTGGAATTGTCACTAAAAATAATGGTAGTATTACAAAAATAGGTAAGAAAAAAGAAAATGTCAAATATCGTAAGACAACTAAAGGAAGTAAGAATAAATATTTAACTGAGGATAATTCTTCATTAGTAGGTGGTGTTGTTAGTAAAGGAAATGGTACTTTTATTAAACTAGAAAAAAAATCTCCTACTAGTGTTTCAAAAAAAGTTAAAACTATAGATAGAAAAAATTATAATAATTATATAGATTATAAAGAAGCTAAAGAAAGATTAGAAGAGCAACTTATTAGAGATAGTTTAAAAGATGTAAAAAGTTTCAATGAAAAAGATATGTCTGGTAAAGTAGTACCTTCTAATAAAGTTAATTTTTCTTCTAAAATTGGATGGGCATTATTAAAAAAACCTGATTTTGGTGTTAATGAAAATAGTGGTGCTAAGTTATCACAAAAACCAACTAATAATATAGTTAATATAGCTGGAAGTAAATCACAATCATCAAAGTTTTTTAATTATGATGATAATTCTAATAAATCAAGTTTTAATACTATAAATATTGATTCTAAAAATGGTAAACGTAATTTTAAGAAAGAAAGTAATTTCTTGTCTTATGCAGTTGTACTTGCTTTATGGATTATTGCTATTATATTATTAGTTAATAATACTAATAGCTCATTTTATTTTAAGCAAGGAAATAATTATGTTGAAAATACTGAAAGTAGTAATGGATTTGAGGAATATAAAGGTGTTTCTAAATCAGGTCAATCTGGTGGTTCTACAAGCGAGGGATATACATCAATTGTTTATGATAATCAATATTTATCACAGTTTACCATTAGAACAGAACAAGATGTTTATAATTTAATAAGTACTGATAGTATGAAACAAAAGAATAATTGCCCTAATAATATAAAAGAGATTGAAGATAGTATTATAAAAAAATATGGGATTACAGCTGTTAATTTATGTGAGATGGATGAAGATTTTGCATTAGAGTTGGCTAATGTTGTTAAGTATATTTATAATGAGTTTCCAAGTGCGAGAAATTATCTTACTAATTTAACTTTGGCAAATGTTGGTGATAACAATACTTTTATTGCAGCTTTTATGCCTATCTTTACATTTTCAACAAGTAATTCTACCTCTGGTTATCCAGTTGCTACAAAAACGCAAATTATCTTAAATGCTAAATATTTTTTAAATAGTTCAAAAATAAAGAATTCGGTTAGTTATGGCTCAAAGAGCGGTTATTTTCCACCTAATGCTACAAGAAGCAGTACTGTTGCTCATGAATTTGGTCATTATCTTTCATATGTTGCGTTGTTGAATTATTATGAAACAGATCAACTTAATTATGTTAGAGCAAATGAATCATCGTTACTATATGATGTATATGATGATTTTAATGCTGGTAGCTTTAGTAGAAAGCTACTTGAAGAAGCATTCGATAATTATGTTATTGAAACGGGGAGTACTGAATCTTTTTATGAATTTAGAGCTAGTATATCACAATATGCTATTGCGAAAGATGTTTCTGGAGCATATATATATGATGAGACTATTGCTGAGGCATTTCATGATTTTTATTTAAATGGTAGTAATGCCAAATTAGCAAGTTTATCTATAGTTAAAGTATTAAGAAGTAAATTATAAGGAGGTATTATATGAAAAAAGTAATATATACAATTGTTTTGATGTTTATTCTTATTAATACTGTTAATGCTTTTTCTATAGATATGGATAAAGTTAATATTAGAGGAAAAAGTGATAGTATTATAAGTAATTTGGATAAAACTTATAAAATAGAAACAGATCAATTTAGTAATAAGATAATATATGATGAAGAGATTTCTGATTATGCTAAAGATTTACTTAAAATTTCTTTTTCAGATAATTCTTTGTCTGTTAAGAAACAACAATTGGTTGATAAAATGCATATGAGTACCACTAGTGGATTTGATACTTTAAATGGAACATTATTTATCGAATATTATCTTGAAGAAATAGATAATAAAAAAATTGAAGTTGAGTATATAGATGATATAAAAATTTCTATTTTTAATGAAGATGAAAGAATGGTTTTTATTTATTTAAAAGATGCTTTGGTAGATTCTAAGAAACAAGATATTGTCGTTACATATTGGTTAAAAAGTAATGATGAAATTAGTTTTAAATTATTTTATCCTTGGATAACAATAAGTAATGATTTAGATAGTTATTTTAATAATTTGATTGAAAAAGAGGAGAATGGGGGATTTATAGGAGATTCTTATAATAAAATGACAATGTCTTCTACAGATGTAAGTGTTGATGAAAATTTGCTAACTAGTTTATATGAAAATAATAAAAATTCGGTTGTTCAGATAACAGGTATGAATGAATCAGGTAGTAATACTTATGGTAGTGGATTTTTTATAAGAGAGGGAGTTATTGTAACTACTTGGTCTTTGTTTTTACAATTTTTAACTAATAGTAATTATATATATGTAAATGATGTATATGGTAATGTTTATGAAGTATTGGGAATTGTCTCGGCTCAAAGTGACTATGATGTTGTAGTATTAAAAATATCTGAAGAAGTAGGAAAAAAAGTTGTTTTAGGTAAATCGGATAGTATTAAATCTGGAGATAAAGTATTTACTATTAATAGTAAGAGTAATAATAATTTTAGTATTAATTATGGCAGTAATCTTTCTAATGGTAATGGAAGAATTGAAAATGTATTTGCATTAAGTGAAAGTGATGTTGGAAGTGCATTATTTAATGTAAGTGGTGAAGTAATAGGATTTAATGTTGCTGATCAATTATATTCTGAATTGTCTTATGCAAATAGTACGGATTATTTAATAGAATTACAAGATATTTTAGTTAATAGTGCCTATGCTAATATAAAATATACTTTGTTAGATACTTTTAAACAAAAGTATTATTTAAATATTTATGAAGAAAAAGTTATTAACAATGTAGATAGTAAAACTTGGAATAAATATAAGAAAATTGGTAATTTAGAAAAAAATATTAAATTAGACTTAGTTAAAGCAAGTTATGTTGATGATATATTGAGTTTAAGATATAAGAATAATGTTGGTAACATGATAGATTCTTTGTATTTAGTTTCATCTTTTACTGATGAGTTAGTTAGTGAAGGTTATACTCTTATTTATAAGGATACTAATAAATTGATATACTCTAATAAAGATTATAAGATAATTATTAAAGATAATTTAAATTATTTAATTATTCTTATTATGGAGATTTAGTATGAAAAAGAATAAAAGCATTATAGTATTTTTAATAATTATCAGTGTTCTTACTACTATTGGAGTGGCTTTTTCATTACAAATATATTTACGTGATTATGATAATGAATATTTTAAAATACAATATGATACAACTTGGAAAGTGATTGATAATAAAGATAAGTTGATTTTAAAACATAAAGCCTCTGATAGTATTCTTAATATTCAAGTTAAGTTACTTGAAAAAAATTTTATTAATATAAAACTGAGTGATATTATTAATGATGTTATATATTCTGTTGAAGAACAAAATAGAGAGTATAATTTGATAAATGTTGTTGATAATCCTAGTGATAAGTATGAATCTTATTCTTACTTATACGAGAAAGATAATGAGCAAGTATTAGTTAATATTTATAAAGAGAATACTTTGCTTGTAATTGTTTTTTATCAAGCAGATAGTGAGTATTATGATATAGTATTAGATAGTGTTGATACTATGTTAAATAGTTTAGAATTATATGGTAGAGAAAAAGTAAATTGACATTGATTTACTTTTTTATTTTGACAAAAATGATTGGCTTTGCATATAATTAATTAAATCCTAATGCTAGAAGGAGTTTTGTGCATATGGATAGCGCCAGGTCCTGTGGGATGACGAGGTTAGTAGTTTTCGAAAGATTCGGCGGGTGCTACTACGTGATAGTGGGAGCGTTAAGATTATCCAAAAAATAAAATCAATATTATAACAAATGATAATCTTCCATATTTTTTTGTATGGAGGTTTTTATATGTGTGGAATTGTGGGATATGTTGGAAAAGATAAATGTATTCCTAAAATAATTAATGGTTTGGAATCACTAGAATATAGAGGGTATGATAGTGCAGGTATTGCATATATAGCTGATTCTAAAATAGAAATAATTAAAGAAGAAGGTAGAATAGATAATTTAAAGCAAGAAATAAATGTAACAATTAATAGTCATGTTGGTATTGGACATACTAGATGGGCTACTCATGGTAAGCCAAGTGATGAAAATAGTCATCCTCATCAAGTTGGACATATTACGTTAGTACATAATGGGATCGTTGAAAATTATAATGATTTAAAGAAAGAAGTAGGAGAATACAATTATTTAAGTGAAACAGATAGCGAGGTAGTTGCGGCTTATATTGATAAACTATATAGAGAAAAGAATAATATTTTGGAAGTTCTCAAAGAATTGAAAAGTAAGTTAATAGGTAGTTATGCTTTGGGTATTTTAGTTGATAACGAAGAGAAGATTTATGCTATTAGAAAAGATAGTCCACTTATAATTGGAATATCACAAGATGGTAATTTTATAGCTAGTGATGTTCCTGCTATATTAGAATATACTAATATGTATTATCTTTTATATAATGATGAATATGCTGTTTTAGATAAAGATGATGTTGTTATTTATAATGAGAATGGTGATATTGTTTGTAGAAATATATTAACATTTGAAGCTAGTAAAGAATCAGCAATGAAGAATGGTTATGATCACTTTATGTTAAAAGAGATATTTGAACAACCTTATGTTTTAAAAGAAACTATTAAAGATTATATATCTAATATTAATAATTTAAATGAAAAAATGAATGGTTTGGAAAAATATGATGCTATAGATATAGTTGGTTGTGGTAGTGCATATCATGTTGGATTAGTAGGAAAGAGTTTAATTACTAAATATGCAAATATCCCAGTTAATGTTGAAATTGCATCTGAATATAGATATAGTGATTATGTATATAGTAAAAAACATCTTATCATATTGATTAGTCAAAGTGGGGAAACTGCTGATACTTTGGCTGTTTTAAGAAAAGCTAAGCAAAATGGAATTGATACTTTATCAATTGTTAATGTTGTAGGCTCTTCAATAGCTAGAGAATCTGATAAAGTTTTATATATTAAGGCTGGTCCTGAAATTGCTGTTGCAACTACTAAAGCTTATAGCTGTCAGTTAATAATGTTGTCTTTAATTGCAACATATTTGGGAATAAAAAGAAAAGTATTAAAAGAAGATATTCTTAATATTTTTAATGATATTGATGTATTAATTAATGATGTATTAAAAAATACGAAAGAAATAGAAAAAATAGCTAAGAAGATTTATAAAAAGAAAGATATATTCTTTTTAGGAAGAAAAGTTGATTATTCCTTAAGTATGGAGGCTTCTTTAAAGTTAAAAGAAATTAGCTATATTCATAGTGAGGCGTATGCAGCTGGGGAATTAAAACATGGAACTATTAGTTTAATAGAAAAGAATACGCCAGTAATAAGTATAATTACTGATGATGATGTTAAGTTTAAGACTATAAGTAATATAAAAGAAGTTTGTGCTAGAGGAGCTTTAAGTATCATCATTACTAATGATGGAGAAATTGATAAAGATCTTTATAGTAATGTAGTTCTTATTCCTAAAGTACATGAACTAGTTAGTCCATTACTTGTAATAGTAAAGTGTCAATTGCTTTCTTATTATGTCGCTAAATTAAAAGGTTGTGATATAGATAAGCCTCGAAATTTAGCAAAAAGTGTTACTGTGGAATAAAAATAATGTCAACTTTTTGTATTTTATTGACTTTATAATAATTTTATTTTATGATTTTGTTAGATAAGGATATAACGTAGAGGTCAAATAATTGAATTATGAACGAGTTATTTCTTTTATTAAATTTATGGAGGTGAATAGAATGGCAAATATGTCTGGAAATGCTGGAGCAGCAAATGGAGAAGTATTCTATGATTGGTCTAAAATAAGTACTGCTGCAGAAGATTTATCAACTATACTTGAAACTTTTAAAGCAGATGTTGAAACTTTATATGGAGATGTAACAGCTTTAAATAGTAGTTGGTCTGGACCATCTTATGATGCATTTAAAACAAATTGCGAAAATTATAAGAAACAATCAATTGATCCATTGATTACTAATATTTCAAATTGGGTTACTAAATTACAAGAATTAGCAGGTGAAGCTCAAAGCACTTCTGCTACTAATGCAGGTTATTTTGAAAATTAGGAGGTTAAAAAATGATGAATAAATATAAAAATTATCCAATGTTTGAAATAGCAGCAACTGGAGAAGGTGGAAGTTCTTCTCAAGAAAGAATGGATTTTGCTGCAGTTTCTGCAAGTCGTACAAAAATTGGAACTGATACAACAAATGCTTTAAAAACTTTAGAGTCTGGAACAGAGTTAGTTAATACTAATTTTGGAACTAATGGTGCTGCTATGAGAGGTGGAGCATCAAATTATGTTAATACAAGATGGAATGCATTAACTACTAGATTTGCTAATTTCTCAAAGTATATAACTCAAACATTAGACAATGTTCAGTTGGCAACAAAAACAAATGAAGCTTTTGAAGATAAGGTTCAAGAATTATTTGCTCAATTGGGTATGGAAGAAGATGTAGGAACTCCAGATAATTCTCCTGTAGGTCCTTCAACATCAGTTTATTATTCTGAAAAATAATACATCTAATAGATGTATTTTTTTATTAAATATTATCTATTATATTGACTTTGAGGGCTTTTTTTTTTATGATTATTGTAGATAAATAGAATACTTATTAGTTTTTTTACTTATTAAGTTTTTTTATAAAATAGGAGATGATTTTTTGTGAGTAATGGCTTTTTTATATTGGATTCTGCTAAATTAGAGGATATTAAGAAAAAATTATCAACAGCATCAACGACTTTAGAAGGTTATAATACTACAATATATGAAAAAGTGGCTAGTCTTGGTAGTTCTTGGAAAGGTCCTTCATACGATGCCTTTGTTAATGATGCTACTAATTTTAAACCGGCATTAGAGGAATTGGTAGATTTATTTTCTCAGTACTCAAATACTGTAAGTGAGTTAGAAGAACAAGGAAATGGATTGGTTGCTGATGTGGCAGCAAATCTTGATTGTAGTGCTTTAATAACTCTTGGTGATAGTGTTTATAAAGCAGAGGATATTGGAGATTATTATGGAAGTAATTTGTCTTATACTCCTGATATTTCTAATGTTAAAACTCCTAAAGATGCTTATAAGCAAGCTATTGAAGTTCGTGATAATTTATATTACGATATTGAACTTATAAATAGTGAAATTCGAAATGAGAAAGATGCACTTGCAGCATTAGAAGCGAATCGTAGTAAGATGGATCCAGCTGTATATGATGCTTTGATTAATCAAGCTAATAAAAAAATTGAAGATCTTAATGGTTATTTGGGAGAATATATGGAAGCTTATAATACTGTTGATGGTTTAACAGCTGAATCTAGTCTTGATATTATAGATTTAATAACTGGAAATGGTGGAGATGGTAAAATACATGAAGCTTCTGATGGTTGGTTTGGATATGGTGATAGTCTTGAAGAAGCTACAGATGGTTTAAGAAGTGTTGTTGCAGCAATATCAAATTTGACACCAGTTTCTGTTGTTACAGATAGTTCTTCTTTAGTTGGAACTGTCTCTGATACAGATCATCGTTATGATTTGTTTCTTAATGGTACCAATGTTTCTAAAACAGCAATGGAAGCGGCTTATAATATTGCAGAAAATTCACAAGGTGGTACTGAAGTTATAGCACCTGGAGTTGTTGCTTTTAATAGTAGTGAATTTGTTTCAGAAGGACAACAAATTAATAATAACATTTTTGGTTCAACTTCTACTTTTTCACAGAATCAAGCTTATAGTGATTATGGTGGAGTTGTAAAAAATGATAATGGCTTTGATTCGGTTAAAATAACTACTGCTGATGGAGAAACAAAGTTTATGACGTATTCTCAATATTTAAAACAAGGATATAATACTGAAAGTGTTGATGCTGTAACGAGTGCATCAGAATCGGTGGAAGCTAAACAATAGGAGGTAGTTTATGAGTAATAGTTCAACAAGTGAATATTTATCTTATGAGACAGTTAAATCAACTATGGAGGAATTAAATGGTGTTTTTTCTTCTTATTATAGTTTGGTTGATAGTTTAGATAAGATAATTGAAGGAAGTTTTAATGCTGGTGATGATTCGGCGTTATCTTCGAAATTAGGAAGCGACTTTTTATCTAAATGGAATAGTGCAGCTTTAACTTTTGAAAATTTTAAGAAAAAATTTGATAATTATTATGCCAATGTTTTAAATGTTACAAAAACTACTTCTGATTTTGAAAGTGGAGTAACGGCACTGATTGATAAAATAAGTGATGAAGTAGAAGAAGTAATTAAATAAATTTTGTTTTGCCAATATTTTAATATTGGCTTTTTTATTATTTATCTTTATTTTATTTTAATTATATAGTAAAATAAAATATATAATGATAGGAAACTGATTGGAGTGATAAGCATGGATTCTATATCGAGTGTTGTTCAAGATATTGATGAAGCAATAACTTGTTTAAACTCTGTTATAAATGATTTGTTGCCTGACTTGGCTGTATTAGATGATAATGAGTCATCTACTGAATCAATGATTGAATTTTTAAAAAAAAGGGTTTCAGAATTGGAAAAAATAAGAACAGATGTTGTTACTAATCATGATGTTGCAGAAGCTAAACGTGCTGTTTTAAATTTGTAGGAGGTATATTATGTCTAAATTGAAATTTGATGGTTCTGTTTGTAGTGATATTATATCAAAATTAGAAACAGCTGAAACAAAGATATCTTCTGCTACATCTTCTTTAGCTACTTATTATAGGAATTTGCCTACTGCGGAAGAAGTACAAGCTAAAGTAAGAAAAATGTCTATAGAGACTGATGATTATGGAAACGAAATAGAATCTTTAACAAACGAAAATTATAGTTATTATATGAATAATTATGGTAACAGTTTAATTAATGCTAGAACTAATCTTCAAAGAATGCGTGCTGCATCGGAGGTTATTAATTCTAATGTAACATCTGTTGATACGAAAGTTAAAAATATTGAAGCTGCAGTTTTAAATTATGAATCTTTACCATCAGCTCCTCCAGATTATGATGCTATTGTTGGAGGATTGGATGTTCCTCCAGAAGTCCCTGTTGATTTAGCTGGAGTTGGTAGTGGTTTGGGAATTGGAGATGGTTCTGGAATTGATGTTGAAGATCCAACTGTTAGAGATGGCGATGGTACTGGTGATGATACTAGTGATACAACTCCAACTGAATCTCCAAAAGTTGATGTTGATACTGATGGTGATGGCGTAGCTGATTTAAATATTGATACAAATGGCGATAAAATTCCTGATGTTAATATAGATACTGATGGCGATGGAAAACCAGATTTAAATATTGACACAAATGGCGATTTGATTCCAGATGTTAATATAGACACAAATGGCGATGGAAAACCAGATTTAAATATTGATACAAATGGAGATGGTATTCCAGATGTTAATATAGATACAAATGGCGATGGAAAACCAGATTTAAATGTGGATACAAATGGAGATGGTATTCCTGATATTAATATAGATACAAATGGCGATGGAAAACCAGATTTAAATATTGATTCTGATGGAAATGGATATGCTGATATTAATATTGATTTAAATGGAGATGGTATTCCAGATATTAATGTTGATACTGATGGCGATGGAAAACCAGATAAAAATGTTATTCCTGGTTACGAATATGGTACTAATAGTTCTGATATCGATTTCATAAATGAATTGTTGAAAAAGGGTAAAATGATGGTTGATGAAGATGGTAATATTATGTATTACGATGAAAATGGAAATGTTATTTATCCATTCTTAGATGGTACATTTGCTGATGCTATTAATTCACAAAAATTTAAGATGGCTGAAGATGCATTCCTTGGAATGTTGGATGGTCCTGATAAAGAAAATGCTGTTGATTCTTTAGATTTAGATTTAGATAAAAATGTTTCATCAGCTAGTTTGGCAATTGGAGGAATGGCTGCTGTTGGTGCTGCTGCAGCAAATGCTGCTGCAACTATGAAACGCACTAAGGATGAAATAAATGATGGAGTAAGAGTATATGATTATGAATATGATGATGATTCTTCTTTAACTCCTGAGCAATATAAAAAGAGAAGGATTGGTACTATTATTTCAATGGTTTTATTAACTATTTTAATAATTGCTAATTCAATAGCTTCAATATTAAATATTACTACTAATGTAACTATTGTATTAATTGGTTTATCAATTGCTATAACAGCTGTTATTACTACTATGGGAGTAAAACTTGGTAAGTTCTATACAGTATGTGCTTTATTAGTTAATCAATTCTTAATATATTTATTAACTTGTTTAGATGTGGCTCCTACTTTGTCTTATGTAATTGCGTTTGCCGTTTTAGTAGTTGTGTTCTTATATTATTACTTTACTAAGTTGTTTGAAAGAATATTGCCAATGTTTGATTATGTTCCAGCTGTTGTTGGAATAGTTGCAATTGGTTTTGTAGGATTGTTAAGTGTTTTTGATATTACACATTGGATTCTTAATTTAATACTTGTTGTTTTGATAATAGCTGGATATTTTGCTTATAATTATTTTGGTATTGCTAAATTAGAAGAACAAAATGAGCAAGAACGTAAAAAAGGTTTGAATATATATGATTATTGCAATTTAAAATTTAATTCTAAACCTATAGTTAATAATGAAGAAGATGTTAAGAAAAAAATAATTGACCAAATAAAAAATGGTTATAGTGATGATTCTAAATTAACTAAAGATAATAATGATAAAAAGTTCTTTAATTAATTGATATGAAAAACTCATTTCTTATTACAGAAATGAGTTTTTTATTTTCTTAAAATTATTGCCATATCATGAGACATATCTGTACTTTGACCAAACTGGACATGTGATGTAGGTATTTTTTCTATGCAAGTGTCTTTAAATGCTTCTAATAAATAATGATATGATAGATTTTGTGTTGTAAGTCCTGGTAAATAGTATTTAAAGTAATCTTCGAAATTTAGTGCTCCTGTTGATACTACTTTACCATTGGTTTTTTTATACATTTTTTTAAAATCTTCATAGGCTTTTTTTGACCATGCATATAAATATGAAACTAATATTGTTCCGTTTGGGTTTAGATGTGGAAATAATTGTTCCATAACAAAAGTCTTAAAATTACGAGCGTGTTTAAATCTCGTGTCATTACTATAATTTAGATATTCATAGATATTAGAAAGGTTTATTACATCGTATGTTTTTCCTTCAATATGACTTGGTAAACCATATAAATCACTATCTATATAGTTAATACTTACATTATTAATTATTGATTTTAATTTTTTGTAATTTGTTGGATCAAGATATGGATTAATACTTTTTATAAGATTTTGATCTAATCTTTTGTATGTGAATAGAAGACTATTTAAGTAGTCGCCACCTTTTATATTATTTGGTCCATACATACTATATAGTGTACCCCAATACATTAATTCTTCGTATGGTAGGGAATCTGCTATTTTTATGAATAAAAATGGTGTGAAAGTATTATAAAAATCAATAAATTCTTCATATGTTAGTGCTTTTATAGCTGCAATTTTGAGATGCATAGCATGACGGCATAATCTATTAGAATCGTAGACATCTATTATTTTAGCTCCACTATTAATTGCGTTTATTACTTGATCACCGCTGGCTCCAATGGTTAGAAATGAATTTGTTACTTTGAATTCTTTGAAGTATGAAGACATATCTTCTGTTGCAAAGGCATAAAGACTTTCATAGTGAGTATTTTTTGTAAATGGTGATGATCCTTTTAATTGTTCAATAATACCATATTGCCCATTATTACGAAGCATTAATTCTTGTGTAGCTATTATATCTTCTTTAAGTCTTTGTTCTTGTTCTTTGGTTAGTTTTTGTTCAGACATATATATTTCCCCTTTAAGTGAATACTATTATAATTATTTTTTTAAAAAGAGCAAATATAAGTTGTTTTTTGACTATTTAAAAGATGCAATTTGACTTTTGGTACTTATTTTTTATATAATTATGGCACGTAGGTGATATTCATGAAAATTGAATCGGTAGAGTTAAAATCAATGGCTGTTAGAACAAGTCAATATCCGGATGATAATAATCCAGAGTTTTTATTAGTAGGTAGAAGTAATGTTGGTAAGAGTTCTTTTATTAATACTTTAGTTAATAGAAAGAATTTCGCAAGAACTAGTGCAACACCTGGTAAAACACAAACTTTGAATTTTTATTTAGTTAATGATAAATTTTATTTGGTTGATGTTCCAGGATATGGTTATGCATCTGTTAATAAAGATACACAACATAAGTTTGGATTAATGATTGAAGAGTATTTAAAAAATAGAAAAATATTAAAGAGGGTTTTTTTATTAGTTGATTATAGACATAAACCAACTGAAGATGATGAATTAATGTATAATTTTATGAAATATTATAATCTTGATGTAACGATAGTTGCTACGAAAAGCGATAAGATGACACAGAAAGAAAAAGCTAAGAGTGATAAGTATTTACAAGAATCATTTCCTTTGAAAGGAAATGATAATATAGTTATTTTTTCTTCTGTTACTAAAAAAGGTAAAGAAGATATCTATAATATAATTAAAGAATCTTTAGGTACTAAATAGTACCTTTTTTAATTGTTATATTTGCTTTTTTTATTTATTTACTTTATAATCCTTAATGTGATTTAAAAAACGCCAATAATATGTTAAAATACATGTGAAGTGGAGGGGATAGTAATGAAAAAAACAGTTTGTTTAATTGGAAGACCTAATGTTGGTAAGAGTACGATATTTAATAGATTAATTAAAGAGAATAAATCTATAATATTAGATGATCCTGGTGTAACAAGAGATAGAATATATGGTGATGTTACATATAATGAAAAAACTTTTTTACTTATTGATACTGGTGGTATTGATTTAGGTGTAGGAGATTTTAATAAGGATATTAAAGCTCAAGCTGAAATTGCTGTAGAAGAATCGGATGTAATAGTATTTGTTGTAGATGGACGTGAAGATTTAACAAGTAATGATTTATATATTCGTGATATGTTAATGAAAACTAATAAAAAAGTCATTGTTACTTTAAATAAACTTGATAATATAGAAATGCAGCAAGAAAGAATATATTATTATTATGAATTAGGATTCGAATATGTAATACCTGTATCTGCTTCACATAATTTAGGTTTTGATGATTTATTAGATGAAGTTACAAAAGATTTTAATAATAATGAAGAAATTGTTGATAATACATTAAAATTTTGTGTAATAGGAAGACCTAATGTTGGAAAAAGTAGTTTAGTTAATGCTATTTTAGGTGAAGAAAGATCAATTGTATCTAATGTTGCTGGTACTACTAGGGATTCTTTGGATACAAAGTTTAAATATAATGGTGAAGAATATACTGTTATTGATACGGCTGGGATGAGAAAAAAAGGTAGAATATATGAAAATATTGAAAAATATAGTTTACTTAGAAGTTTAAAAGCTATTGATAGATCTGATGTGTGCGTTCTTGTAATAGATGCTTCTACTGGCATTATAGAACATGATAAACATATAGCTAGTTATGCTATTGAAGCTGGAAAAGGATTAGTATTAGTTGTTAATAAATGGGATGTTATTGAAGATAAAGATAAAGCTATAAAAGAATGGAAAGAACTATTGAAAGTCGATTTTCAATTTATGACATGGGCTAAAGTAGTCTTCTTATCAGCATTAACTAAAAAAAGACTACATACTTTAATGCCAGAGATTATAAGTGCTTATGAAAATAATAGAAGAGAAGTCAAAACATCTATTTTAAATAATGTTATTACAGATGCCTGTAAATTACATGAAGCTCCTGGTTATAAAGGTAAAAAATTAAAAATATATTTTAGTAGTCAAACAGGTATGTGTCCACCTAAGTTTACTTTTAGATGTAATAATAAGGGATTGGTACATTTTAGTTATGAGAGATATTTAGAAAATACGATTAGAAATAATTTCGATTTTACTGGTACACCAATCATATTACAGTTTAAAAATAGAGGAAGTAAAGATGAAGATGATGAATAATCATCTTTTTTTTGTTATAATTAATTTAGTATAGTAGGTGATGATATGGAAGAGATAAAAGGATATTCTTTACCTAAGTTTAATTGCAAAAAAGTATCTCTATCTGAAATAGATGATTTAAAAATAGAAAAGATTACTATTGATGGAAGTTTGTTGTTTCCTGATAAGAAAATATTAATGTGTGATTATGATAATCCAATTATGTATGTTGATAATTTTTTTTATCAAAATGCTTTTTGTGTTGATCAAACTTATTATAAATTACATAATGAAGAAATTGATGAATTGGTTGTTAGAATTTGTAAAAATACAAAAGAAAAAAGTATAAAGATAGATGATTCTGTATTGATAACAGAAAGAGTATTAGATGCAATTTTAGATAATCCTAATTTACAAGAAATTACATTGGGATCTAGAGAAGATAAGTTTGTTCTTACTGAAGATATTTATAAAAGATTTGAAGGAACACATATTACTTCTATAATAACTTATGATGTTTCTCCTGAACTGAAAGATAATTTTAATCCTTTAATCGGTTATAATTTACGTAGAACTTTAATAGGTTTTGATACTTATGATAGTTTGCAAAATTCGGATAATGTGTTTTTAAATAATTCTTTAAATGAGGAAGAAATAAGTAATTTAAAATATGTTAAAAAAAATGCCAATATTAGATTTTCTTTTGATGATTATAAAAATGTTTTTAGATGTATTAATACTTTAAGAGAAGTAGGTCATACTGGTAAAATAACTATTTGTATTGATGATAAGAATCTTTTAAATAATTATATTTTTTACAATCTTGATGATATAAGTCATTCAGAAGATATTTTTATCTCTTTGAGCGGAAGTGTTCATAGTTTGACTACTTATATGAAGTATGAAAAAAAATTATTAGATCTTATTATGCCAGCTATTAATCTTAGTCCCTTTGAAAAATATTTATTTGCATATAATGTAGTAAAGAATTTTAAAAAGTATAAAGAAAATGAAAATGATAGAACAAGTGCGAGAGATTTGTATCAAATATTTGATAATGAATTTATGGTTTGCGTTGCTTATTCTAAATTATTAGGTGATTTATTAGATAAGTTAGGAATAGAAAATTGTGAAGATTCTGTAAGTGTTGATATTGGTTTTGATACTATTCCTAATGAAGATAAACCATTGCCTGATTTTATTTATGATGAAAAAACAGGTGAGTTAAAATCTTTTGAAACTGAATCAGTAGGTCATTCTAGAAGGAGAGTTCACTTAGTTGATTCTAAATATGATATAGATGGTTATTACTATGCTGATCCTACATGGGATAATGAAATGGAACATGATACTTATAATTATGCTTTAATGACTGAAGAAGAGTATATTGGTTTAGATAGATATAATTATTATAATATATATGGGGTTAGTGAATTATTTTTTACACATAGTTTGGAAGATTTTTATACTAAGATAAATATATATTTGGATAAAAATAGAAAAAAAGATGAATCTAATGTAATTAGTAGTTTGTTATTTTGTTTTAAAAAAATAGATTCTGATTTCTATATTTTTATGTGTAATAAGTATCCTGATATTTCAAAAAATAATAAAAAATTTACGAAAGAAGAAATTCAAGAAATATTGCTTGATATAGGAGAAAGAATTGTTCAAAAAAATAATCATGTTATAGATGGTAATATGTTTAAAGCAGGTATAACTGCTTTGTATAGAGATGCGTATGGTTTTTCTGGAGAGGAATTAGAAAATCAGGTAAATGAAATTATGGAGTATAATAAGAAAAGGCATTTTAAATGTTTTCCTATGAGATATAAGGTAGATAAAGAGAATAATAGTTTAGTTATTTTAAATGTTAGTAATAAGTTTGATATTGATGGTCAACCTGATTTAAAGCACTAATATAGTGCTTTTTATTTGACAAAAAGTGATGTTAAGTTTATCATAAAACAGATTATTAGGGGGAATTTTATGAAATTTGAATCTATGGATGAGCAACTTATAAATATATATAATATACGTAATTTAGAATTTGTTAATTTTTGGGATTTACATGGAACAGAAAACTCTAAAATATTAGTAATTCCTGCAATAATGATTACTTATGATGGAGGAAAAACTTTAAATTTATGTGCAAGAGATAAATATTTTGATATTTATGTAAAAAAAGTAGTTGAAGTATATAATGATGAAAAAAATAATATTTTAGAAGATAGTTTGACTGATCCGTTTAGATTAAGACAAAGAATAAGGATAGATGATAGAACTAAGAGAATACTTGATAGTGGTGTACTTGAAAAAATTAATGATATATATAGTTTTTATGATGGAAAAGATAGTTATTCTAATAGTCTTTTGTTTGAAATAGATGAATTAAAATTAATATTGCCAATTATAAAGTTTCATATAAAGAAAGTGTTTAATATGTCAGATATTGTTGTTTCTTTTGATGAAGAAATAAATGGATATAGAAATTTCTATTCTTTAGCTGGAAAAGTAAATGGAATAGATAAATATTTTATATTAAGCTTTAATAAAGTTAGTGATAATAGATATGAGGTATCTATTCAGGGACTAGTAGATAAAGGAATTCCTGTTAATATAGATATTGATTTTTTGAAAGATAGTATTTGTGTTAGCTTAGGTATGGGAGATAATATGATTAGTTGTTCTTCTTTATATTTAGTTAGTTCTGATGTAGTTAAGGAGATACATACTATAAAAAAAGATGGTGTTCCTATTGGTTATGAAAATAGAGATTTAAAAGAAGTTGATAATGATATTAGTAATATAACTGATATAGATAGTGATACTTGTTTTAAATGGTTTAAATTACCTTTTGGTGGTATTTATGGTATTAATAATACAATTAATGAAGTTAGTGATACAGAAAAAGTGATTGATAGACATAATATGTTTGTACTGCCTTCAGATGATTCATTTTTTATAAGAGAGTATTTTTCAAAGAGTTATTGTAGGAATAGAACTGTTAGCGTAGATGCAATTGATGTTACGCTTGATGAAGTAAAAAAGAATATATCATGTATATGTATTGATTCTGTTAAAGGGATATATGCAATGGAAAGTACTTTTTTGGATGTTGGTCAAAAAAATGGCTATTATGTTTCTCAACTAGCTGGTAATTATTATTATCATTTAGTAGAAAGTAGTGATGGGATTAATGGTATTTCAAGAGATGGATTAATTCCAGTAAGTAAGGAAAAAAATATATTGTGTGGTGTAGATTTATTTAATAAAGCAAAAGTATATAGATTGGTTAAGGGTGAGTAAAATGGGATTTTTTAATGAAACTGAAGAAGAAAAAAAATATAGAAATTTAATAAGAGTTATTAAATCAGCCCAAAAAATTGATTTGGAAACAATACAATATCTAGTTGATTATGTAGAAAAAATTAGAGATAAAGAAATAAATAATGATTTTTATGAATATGATTTTTTAGAAAAAGTATTATTGGAATTATTGGATACACATTTTGAAGATTATGTAGAATTTAAATCAATTTTTGATGAACTAGGAGAAATAGTTAAATTTTTATTACCAGAGGGAATGGAAACAGAAGATTATCAGAATATTAAAAATATGGTTATTAATAAATTAATTGGTAATAATAGTTTGATAAAAAAAGGTTTGTTTGATAAAAATTTGTATTCTGTTTTTAGTTCAAGATATGATTATTTGTTTATTATAGATTTAATTTCTTCTTATGATAATTTACCTTGTTCATATAGAGATATATTTAATTTTGTTATAGAAGTAGCTCCTTATATACCTAATCAAACTATGTTAAGATGTGAAGTCGTTTCTTGTATTAATGGATTAAAAGGTGTTGTTGGTTCAGCTGATGATTATTTTAAACAAAGAATAAGCGATGCAAGGAAGCGTGTAGGTATTTTCCCAGTTGATGAGAAAACTTTGGCTCTTATTTCAGCAGAAGCAGAAAAAGCTCAGTCTTTGATTGTTAAATTAGAAGTAATGCAAAAAAAGATTGATAAATTTAAAGATACAATTGATTCATTAGTTAATAGTGGAAGAAAAGATATTAGAGATTTAGTTGTATCTAGTAAAAAAGAGATTGGTGATTATTCATTAGAATCGATTAATAAAATGCAGGAATCTGTTAATGAAGCTAAGACAGAATTACTTAAACAATTGGATGAATATTTAATTTCTTTAGAACTTACTTTAAAACAAAGCAGTGATAAAGTATTTAATCAAATTCTTCTAGATGCCCAAGAAAAAATTAGACAGATTAGGGTAGCTGCTGAGGGGCTAACTAATGCAACTACTTCTGAATTAATTAGAATTCAACAAGCTTCAGCAGATAGTGTTGATAGACTTAAAAATTATGTTGAAAATGAACCTAAATTACAAGAATTATTACAAAAAGCTAGTAATGATAGTTCTATTAGAGAAGCTTTATTGCAATTTAGTTCTTTAAATGCAGGAGCAATGAGTGGAGCTGTAGTAGGAAATGCTCAAACAGGAATCTTAATACCTGGACATGATAGATTGGTTATTCCAGCTAATCCTAATGTTGTTGTACCAGAGAAAGTTGAAAATATTGTAATATTACCTGCTTTTGATGAATCTATTCCATTTGATGTTAGGCTTGAAAAAGTATTATTAGAAAAAAGAAGAAGAGAAGAAAATGGTGAAATATTCCATGAGATGACTGAAGAGATAATTATTTGTCTTATGGAAGGAGATTGGCCTTATTTGTGGGGACCTTCTGGATGTGGTAAGTCATATTTGGTTAAACAGGTTGCTTCTTTATTAGGAATAGAATTAATAGATAATGGAAAGATTACTGATAAGTATAGTATTATGGCATATAATGATCCACATGGTAATTTTAGAGCTACACAGGCTTTTGTTGCTCTAACTTATGGGAAAATGCTATTATTAGATGAATTTGATAATGGTAATCCTGATACTCAAGTAGTATTAAATGAGTTATATTCAGGTTTACTTGATGTATTAGAAAAGCCAGATAGACAAAGATTTGTTACATTTGCGGAAGATATGACAGTACCAATTCATCCTAATTTTAGAATGATAAGTGCTGGTAATACTTCTGGTGAAGGAGAAAATGCTATCTTTTCATCACGTGGTAAAATGGATGAATCTGTTCAAGAAAGAATGACTCCTAAAAAAATAAATTATGATAATAGAGTTGAACAAAGAATATTTGGTGAATATGAATCTTGGTATGAGTTATTTGTAAATTTCAGGAAAATATGTGATGGTTATGCTAAAGCAGAAGGTCTTGATGTTCCTCCAGGAATAGTTACAACGAGAGATGCTTCAGCAATTACTAAGTATATTAGACATAATAGTAAGAGTGTTGATCAGATAATGAGAGAAAAGTTTGTACAAACTAAGAGTGATAGTTATTTGAATTATATTATTAAGCAAGCTAAAAAAATGTATGGTTTTGGCGAAGTGTACAATGAAGTAGGAAGCTATTCACAGCTTAGTGAGATTTCTGGTGATGAATTAGGTATGAGATTAATCTTATCATGTGAAGACGCTATTAAGAATGGTAGAAGATAATGAATATTAGAGAGTTTATAGAAAAAATAAGAGAAAAACTTAGAAAATTGTTTTTCCTTAATTTACCAGTTAGTATAGATGAAATGGAAGAAAAAAAAGATGAGTTACTTGAAGGTATTATTCCTCAAAAAAAAGAATATCCTCATAATTATTTAAGATTTTCTAATAATATATTTGAACCAGAAAAAAGAAAAATTGGTAAATATAATTATGTTATGTATAATGCTAGATTTAATAATTTATATGAATTATATGATTATTTAAAAGATAATCCTGGAATTAATAGAGTTGTTTTTAGAAGTTTAGCTAGTGTTAAGGATGATAGTGATTTTGCTGGTAAATCATATGATGAAGCCGTAGAAGATTTAATTAATGAAGTAGATCCTGGTTATGAAGAATTTCTAAGTTTACAGAGAGATTTAAATAATGCAAGAAAGGGCGTTATACATAAATATCAAACTGTTAGAACTGTTGCTGGTGGACATTTAAATGTTCCAGCTTATTCAGCTGGTAATCCTTTATGTTACGAAACAGAAGAAAGAGTTGTTAAGCCAAAATTCGTAAGAATACATATTACGTTATCATATTATTGGGGAACTACAAAGAAACAGGTTCTTCATAGAGCAATTATTATAACTAATATTTTAAAGGCATTAGAAAATGCTGGTTATAGTGTTGATTTAAATGCATTTGAATTATCAGAAGAAGAAAATGAACTTGTTTATATAGTTGTACAAATTAAAAGACATGGAGAAAAAATGAATATGTCTACCTTATATAAGTCTTTATGTCATGTGGAATTTTTAAGAAGAATATTGTTTCGTGTTTTAGAAACTTTAGATGTTACTGAAGACTGGTATCATGGTTATGGTAGTACTTGTAGTGAGACTTTTGTAAGAAAGGCATTGAAATTAGGGGATAATGATATATTCTTTGATCAACCTAGAGCAATGGGAATTGAAGGGGAATCTTTAGCTAAAGATTTTGAAAACGCTATTAAACATTTAAATTTGGAAGATAAGATTGATGTTGAAAAAGCTAAAAGAGAATTTAACAATGATGTTTCGGTTCTTAAGAAAAGGCGTTAATAAAATTTGAATTATTTGACAAATCAATAAAAGTGGAGTAATATTTAGTTAATTCGATGAGGAAGAACAAGATTATTAAAATGCTTGCTAATAGAGAGTTCGTGGTTGGTGGAAACGAATAGAAGCCTTAATAATTACTATCTTCTGAGAGGTTTAATAAAACCCGGTTTATATGCCGTTATCTTAATTAAGTTAAATAAAGGATGGTACCGCATAACTTTGCTCCTTGCAAGTTGTGTGGTTTTTTTATTTATTAGGGGAGTTGATGTAATGGATCGAACCGAGGAAGTTGAGACCTTGAAAAAGGTTGTGTTTAATTTACAGTTTAAAATGGCTTTAAAGAAAAATAATAAAGATGAATTATTAGAAATTTCTGAAGAAGCTCAGATAGTTCAAAAAAAAATAGATGCATTGTTAAAGGAAATAGAGGAATCTAATGGTCAAGTTGGATTCGGATTTTCGGATTTGATAGATGTAACAAAAGTTAAGAAAGGAAGATAAAAAATGATAAATTTTAAAGAAGATGAAAAATTAAATAAGTTAAATCATAGTTGTGCACATTTACTTGCACAAGCAGTAAAACATTTATATCCTCAAGCTAAATTTTGGGTAGGACCTGTAGTTGAAGAAGGATTCTATTATGATATTGATTTAGGGGATGATGTTTTAGTAGAGGAAGATTTAGAACGTATTGAAAAAGAAATGAAAAAATGTTCTAAATCAGCTAAAAATATTATAAGAAAAGAAATATCTAAAAATGAAGCTTTAGAAATGTTTAAAGATGATGAATATAAAGTTGATTTAATTGAAAGAATGGATGAGGAAGAAGGACCAATTTCTTGTTATGTTCAAGGAGATTTTACTGATCTTTGTAGAGGTCCTCATATGGATAATACGAAAGAGATTAAGTATTTTAAATTAATAAAATTTAGTGGAGCTTATTGGAAGGGAGACTCTTCTAAGAAAATGCTTCAAAGAGTATATGGTGTGTGTTTTCCAACTCAAGAAGAACTTGATGCTCATTTAAAAGAGTTAGAAGAGATGAAACTTCGTGATCATAGAAAAATAGGTAAAGATTTAGAAATATTTATGATAAGTGATTTAGTAGGTAAAGGTTTACCAATGTATTTACCTAATGGTTATTTAATTTGGGATTTATTAGAGCAATATATTAAAGGTAAAGAAAGAAAATTAGGCTATTTACATGTATTAACTCCACCACTTGGAAATGTTGAGTTATATAAAACTTCTGGACATTGGGATCATTATAAAGAAAATATGTTTCCGATGATGAAAGTGGAAGATGAAGAGTTTGTTCTTCGTCCAATGAATTGTCCTCATCATATGGTTGTTTATAGTAATAATGTACATTCATATAGGGATTTGCCAATTAAAATAGGAGAGATTGCAAGAGATTGTCGTTTTGAATCTAGTGGTTCTTTAAAAGGAATTGAAAGAGTTAGAACTTTCTGTCAAAATGATGCTCATTTATTTGTAACTCCTGAACAAATTCAAGCTGAGTTTTCAGAGGTTGTTAATTTAATATTAGAAGTATACAAAGAATTGGGTATTAAGGATTATAGATTTGAGTTATCTTTAAGAGATCCTGAGGATAAGGTTAAATATTATCCTGATGATGATATGTGGAATAATGCTGAAAATACTTTGAGAAAAGTGTTGGATAATCTTAATATAGATTATGTTGAAAAGATTGGTGAAGCAGCTTTTTATGGACCTAAACTTGATGTTCAAGTTAAACCAGCTGTTGGGCCTGAATATACATTATCTACTTGTCAATTAGATTTCTGTTTACCTATGCGTTTTGATTTAGGCTATATTAATAAGGAAGGTAATAAACAAACTCCAGTAGTATTGCATAGAGCTATATTTGGTAGTATAGATAGATTTATGGCTTATTATTTAGAAGAAACAAAAGGTTATTTACCTGTATGGTTAGCACCTAAACAAGTTGAAGTTGTTCCTGTAAATATTCAATATCATGAAGAATATTCTAGGGAAATATATGAAAAATTAAAAGCTGCTGGATTTAGAGTGGCTCTTGATGATAGAAATGAAAAACTTGGTTATAAGTTACGTGAATCTGTTATTAAGAAGATACCTTATATGTTGATTATAGGACAAAGAGAAGTTGATGATAAATTAGTTTCTTATAGAAGAGCTGGTAGTGAAGAAACAACTACGGTATCTTTAGATGAATTTATTGAACTTTTAAATAATGATATACTTAATAAAGTAAGATATGATAAGTAATTTGGAATTCATATTCGTTATGTGATATAAAAGAGAAATTTTAACAATTTCTCTTTTATTGTTTGTTGAACAAATAAGAAAATGATGATATTATGTATATAGTATAGTCGAGGTGTGTAGTATGTCAGGATATGATTTTATTGTAGATACTGGTAAATTGGAAGATTTGATTACAGGATTAGATAGTTATTATCAAACTTTAGAAGAAGATGTTAGTGAATTGAAATCTTTTTTTGGCGAAGGTGATGTTGATGCTAAATGGTCTGGTGAAGCATATAATAGCTTAAAAAGTAAGTATGATACTAGTGCTAAGTCTTATGATGTTGCTTTAGCATATCTTAAAGCATATAAGGATATACTTTCAAAGATTGAAGATTCAGCATCGACTTTGTGTTCTGATATTGTAAGTGTATGTGATCTAGGGTAGGTGATAATATGGCAATTGGTAATGAAAATAGTCCTCGTACTATTGAAGTTATAGAAACTTTTAATGCAACTGAAGTTATGAAAATGATAGATGAGTTTGATTTATTAGGCAAAGAAGTTTTTGAATCTATTTCATCTATGGATTCTTTAGTTGCTGAAAATATACAAACATCATCTGGAGCAATCGGAGGAAAAGTGGGTAATCTTCTTTTTAAAGAGTGGATGGACAATTGTGTTCCTCTATTGAATTATTCAAGGTTTTTTAGCGATACAAGTGAAACGATGAGAAGTATTTATAATCGTTCTTCTGAAACTGCTGAAACAATAGAAAGAGTTTATAAATCACCAACTTTTGATAATGCTGTTCCTTTAAATGATAGTTTAAAGGGTAAAAATAGCGAAAATGATCATAGGGGAGCTGAGTTATTATGAATTTAAGTAAAAAAATAGAAAATTTAAAAGATTTGAGTTCTGAATTATCTTCTCAAACTAATTATTTAACTTCAGCATTATTAGATGATGATAATAATTCTATTGATAATTTAAAAAGAGAAATTAATAAAGCTGTGAACGAATTGAATAATGGAATAGCAGATTTAGAAAAAAATGTTTCAAATATGAATGCACAAAAAAAGTTTTGGAGTTGATGAATTATGGCATATGTAAAATTTGATAAGGAATTAGCTCAAAGCGCAGTAGATAATTTAACTAATATTAGAAAAGATATCGATTCTACATTAAGTGGTATGGCTACATATTTTGCTAATAATAAAGTGAATCTTAATAGTAGTTTCCTAAAGGTTTTTGACGAAGAAAATGAACTTATAGCTGATTTTACTTCTAAGGCTAGAATATATAATAGTGAAGCAGATAGCGCTTATAAAAAGGTTAATGATATTAGTTCTAGTGTTTCAAATAGTATATCTAAGGTAATATCGGCATTAAAAAGTATTACTAAATTGATTGAACAATTTGAAAATCAAAATGATGTATCTATTGAAAGTGAAGCTGGAGTTTCTAATGGTGTTTTTTCTTTTTTGGATAAATATGGTTCAGCTAGTACTTTGTCTTCATTAAAGGGTGATGGATTATTTGGTGATTCTTTATTGGATGATTCTAGTTCTTTATATAGAGATGATTCTTATAATAGTTTAAAAGTTTGGACGAGTCTTGCTAATTTATCTAATCGTGATAGCGAAAGAGAAAATGTGACTGTGTCTGACTTTATGACTTATTTCTTTGATAGATTGTCTGATCGAATAGATGATAATGGAGATATTATTGTTGATGGAATAAAAGTTGGCGATTTATTATCGGTACAATTGTCTTCATTGTTTAGTACTCCTTTTGGACAAATTTTGAAAGAAGAATGTGAAGAAAAATTTAAAGATGATATTTTTTCTTCTTCAGGTAAAATTTGGGAGGATGGTATATTACCATTTCAGGGAGAATCTAAGTACAGAGATATTTTGGGAAATAAAGAAGATGATGGAAGCTGGGTTGATGCTTCTTTGGGTAAATTAGAAGATTCTATTTTATCATTTAGTAGTGCTGTTGCAGGTGTTACTAAGCTTGTTTTAGATAAAAATGCTGATAAAAAAGATGATGAATCTGGACATGATGATGAAAAAGGAAAATTTGATATTGGATCTTCTATAGCTGATAGTGCTAAAAATGGTGCTAATGATGTTGCTGATGTGGCTGTAAATAATAAAGCTAAGCCTAGTGTTCCAAACGATTCGCAGAATGAAAAATCGAATCCTCCTTCGGGAAAACAAGAAAAACCACAACAAAATAATCAAACGCAACAAAATAATCAGACATCTTCTTCTAAACAGACACAACAAAATAATCAAACATCTTCTGCTAATCAGCCGCAACAAGATTCACCTAGTCAAGATGTTAATAAAGAAATAAATGATGAACCTAATGAAAAGGTTGAAATAAGTGAAGAGAATAATGATTCAGTAGTTAGTGTTGATGATAAGCCTTCTAAGTTGCCAGATGTTCCTATAATCAAGAAGAATAATCCTACTTTAAAATCTGAAAGTAGTGGAGATAGTAAAATTGAACTTCCTAAGTTAGATAGTGACGAATTGAAGAGTAGTAGTGCTATTGTAGGTGCTGCGGGCTTGGGTGCTTCTGTTATTCTTGGTGGTAACAATGGTAGTATTTCTACGCCTGATGTTCCAATATCTAGTGCTTCTGTTCCTAATTTGGGCTCTTCAGCTCCAGCGGTTGATTATGGAAGTTCGATGTCTACTATTTCGCAAAGTGGAGGTTCTTCTGGTGGTTATTCTTCTTCTGCAACAAATTCTGGCTTTATTTCAAGTTCAGGTAATAGTACTAATAGTGCTTCTGCAAGTAATTCTAATGTTGCTACTTCTACACATTCAACAGAGTCTTCAACTATGAAATCTGATACTTTAGGAAAAGGAAGTTCTAATAATGGTGCTCCTGCTAATGCTAAATCTAGAGGAACAGATATCGATGTAGAAAAACAAGAACAATTAAGAGTAGAAGATATGGATAAACAATTAGGAGTAGATGCTCCTGGTGGAATATTAGGTGATTCTTCATACGCTGAATTAATCGCTAAAAATGAGAAAGAAGTTAAAGTAGCTACTGGTGTTTCAGTCAGTGTATTTGCTTTTACTTTGGCCTTGAAATTATTCGATGTTATTAGTATTCTTATTTTTGTTCTATTAGTTTTGGCGATTATTCTATTTTATACAACGTTTAGAATAAAAAAAGGAAAAGAACGAAGAAAATTAGAATCATTAATTATAATAGAAAAAATTAATAAAGAAGATAAAAAAGAAAAGTTGGAAGAAACTACTTCTCCAACTGATTCAGAAGAAAATGTTATATATCAAGAAGAAATAGTATATGTTGATGAAAATGGTAATGAAATAACTCCTCCTGATGATGCTACAATAATAAGTGAAGAAATAATTGTTGAAGATGTAAAAGATGAACAAGAAAAAGTTTCTGAGCCAAAGGAGTTTCAATCTGCGGAAGAAATAATATATGGTGAGCAATATAATAGTACTTCTGAGAAATAGTGTAGTATAAAGGATTCTTATTATAAAAATAGAATCCTTTTGTATTGTAATTAAATAATATTTAAGATATAATTTTATATAGAATATGGGAGTGTGGCCGGTATGAAAATTATGTTAATGGATGCTACTAAACTTGTTAATTTGATACTTCCTAATGAAATATTTGGTAATTATTGGATTGTTAATGCTGATAAAGAAAATTTAGTTGGTGTTCAAGCTATAGATAATAATTGGGTATTGAAAAGTAATAGTGAGGTTAAGGTTTTTAGAAATGGTACTGCAGTAGATGAAGCCTTGATTGAAAATGAAAAATTTTATACTTTAAAGAATATTTTATTGGGTCAAAGTTATGTGATTTATACCTGTCCGGTATATGATGAAAACTCTTTACAACTTAGAATGAATTTTAATAATATGGAGAATTCTTCGGCATGGTATATTGGTAACAATGGTTCACAAGATAATGCGTCTAATTATCCAAATATTATTTCATATGAACAGCCTGGTATTGCAAGAAATCAATTAAAAATTGCTTATAATTCAGGAAGATATTCTGTATATAATTTAAATACAGCTTTACCGATGTATATTAATGGAATTCCTTGTGATAGTGCTGATTTAAAAAATGGTGATAATATTTTTATGCTTGGATTTAAGTTAACTATTATTAATGATATTTTTTATGTTAATAATCCTAATAAATTAGTTAAATTTGATTCTCAAGTGTTTTCATTAAGGCAAATTCCTACTTTAGATTATTCTAAAATATCAAATGAACCTGATGCTGTTATTGAAATGTATAAAAAAGAAGACTATTTTTTGAAGCCACCACGTTTTGATGAAAAAATAGAGGAAAAAGTATTGGTTATAGATCCACCACCATCTGCTCAAAATCAAGATGAAATGCCAGCAATTTTTACAATGGGTTCTATGATGATGATGGGTATGAGTTCTGTTATGACAGGAGTCATAACATTGACAAATGTATTAAATGGTAATCAAAAATTATCTGATGCATGGCCTTCTTTACTTACTGCCGGGGCAATGTTGACATGTATGTTAGTATTACCTACTTTAAGTAAGATGTATACTAAACATAAAAAAAGAATTTATGAAAGAAAAAGACAAGCCACTTATAGTATGTATGTTAATAAAAAACGTGAAGAGTTTTTAACAGAAATGAAAAAGGAACAACAAATTTTAATTGATAAGTATATTCCGTTAAAAGATGTTGGTGATATTATTCTTTATAAAAAACGTAATTTATGGGAAAAGAATATTAGTGATTATGATTTTTTATCTTTAAGATTAGGTATTGGTGCGATACCACCATTTTTTACAATTAATTATCCGGATGAACACTTTTCAATGGATGATGAAGATAATTTGATGGGATATTTAAGAGAACTTGAAAAAGAAACTAGTATGCTTGAAAACGTTCCTGTTACTTATTCTTTTGTTAATAAGTATATTACTGCTGTCATAGGTAATAAAAATGTTACTAATCCGTTTTTAAGAGGTTTGTTATTACAAATTTTTGCTTATCATGGATATGACTCATTAAAGGTATGTGTTTTTACTAATAGGGAACAAGAAAAGTTTTGGGAAGATATAAAAGATTGTCCATATTTTTGGAATGATGAAAGAACTTTAAGATTTTTTGGTACTAATAGTGATGAAATCAATCAAATTAGTTCTTATTTTGAAGAAATGTTAAGTGCAATAAGGGAAGCTAATCAAGAAAGAGGTGCTTCTAGTAATAAAGAGAGTGCTAAATTACCTACTAGATATTTGGTTATTACTGATGATATTGACTTAGTAAGAAATGTTAGTTTAATTCGTTCATTGATTGAGTCAGAAGAATATGTTGGTATTAGTTTATTAATATTTACTGAAAAATTAAACTCTTTACCAAATGAAGTAGAACATTTTATTAGTGTTGATGAAAGAACTGGTGGAGTATTTGAAAGAGTGCTTACTGATAGTAAGAGAATTAATTTCGTTCCTGATTTTATGTATGGTTCATTAGAAAAATATGCTTATGTTGTATCTAATATTCCTATTGCTTTAAATGGTGGTAAGTTTCAATTACCTTCTACATATTCTTTTTTGGAAATGTATAATGTTTCAAATGTTAACCAATTAAATGCATTAGCACGTTGGAAAGAAAGTGATCCAATTAATACTCTTGCGGCACCTATTGGTATTAATGAGTATGGTGATTTGTTTAAATTAGATTTACATGAAAAGGCTCATGGACCTCATGGTTTAGTTGCTGGTATGACTGGTTCAGGTAAATCAGAATTTATTATTACTTTCATTTTAAGCTTAGCTTTAAATTATCATCCTTATGAAGTTCAATTTGTTTTAATTGACTATAAAGGTGGAGGGCTAGCTGGTGCTTTTGAAAACAGAGAAACTGGTTTAAAATTACCTCATTTGGCAGGTACAATTACGAACTTAGATGTTTCAGAAATTAATCGTTCATTAGCTTCTTTGCAATCTGAGTTAAAAAGAAGACAAGCTGTATTTAATAAAGCTAGAGATAAAGTTGGTGAATCTACTATTGATATATATAAATATCAACGACTATATAGAAGTGGTCAGGTTGATAAACCAGTTGCTCATTTGTTTATTATTTCAGATGAGTTTGCTGAATTAAAAGCACAACAACCTGATTTTATGAACGAGCTTATTTCTGCTTCACGTATTGGTCGTTCTTTAGGAGTTCACTTGATTTTAGCAACACAAAAGCCTAGTGGTGTAGTTAATGATCAAATTTGGGCAAACTCTAAGTTTAAAGTTTGTTTAAAGGTACAAGATCGTTCGGATAGTCAAGAAATGATTAAAAGACCAGATGCTGCTTCTATTAAAGAAACAGGTAGATTCTATTTACAAGTTGGTTATGATGAATACTTTGCATTAGGTCAATCTGCTTGGACAGGTGCGCCATATTATGAATCGGATGTTAGAAAGAAAAAAGTTGATAATACAATAACCTTTGTTGATAATTTAGGAATGCCTTTTAAGATAGTTGATGATGGAAAACAAAACTTTACTGGTGTTTTAAAAGGTGAAGAATTACCTAATATAATGAAATATTTAGTTGAAATAGCTAAAAAAGAAAGTATTACTATTAAACAATTATGGCTTAATTCTTTGGCACCAATTATTTTTATTGATGGTTTGAAAGAAAAATATAGTTTTAGAAAAATTGATTGTGATATTAATCCTGTTATTGGTGAATATGATGCACCAAACTTGCAAAAACAAGGATTGCTTACATTGCCTATTACCCAAGGTGGTAACTGGATTATTTATGGTATGGCAGATAGTGGTAAAGAAGAAATGATTAATTCATTAGTATATTCTTGTATTACTACATATACTCCTATGGAGTTAAATATGTATCTATTGGATTTTGGTGCAGAAACATTAAAAATATATAGAAAAGCTCCTCAAGTTGGAGATGTTATTTTACAAAATGATTCTGATAAAGTAACTAATTTATGGAGAATGTTATCTGAAAAGATTGCAGGTAGAAAGAAAATGTTTGCTGACTATGGTGGAGATTATATATCTTATTCAAAAGCTACTGGTAAGGTTTTACCAAATATATTAGTAATTATAAATGGTTTTGAATTGTATAATGAAAACTATGGAGATGCTACATTTGATTTACTAGCGACAATTACACGTGATTGTCAAAAATATGGTGTTTACTTTGTAATGACTTCTACTACATCAAATGGTATCAGATCTAGATTAGCTCAATATTTACCTAATCATTTAGTATTCCAAATGAATGATAAGTATGATTATAGTTCATTACTTGCTAGAACTAAACTTGAGCCTGCTGATATAAGTGGTAGAGGTTTGGTAAAACTTGATGCTGTTTATGAATTCCAAGCAGCTGTACCAGCTGAAAAAGAAACTTTAAATACTGTTGTTATGGAAAAAATAAAAGAGTTGACTACTAAGTTTCCAAATAGTGCTCCAAAAGTTCCTGTATTACCAGAAGTTGTTACTGTTGCTGATTTAGCTGATAATATAAAAGGTTTAGAAGCTGTTCCTGTTGGAATTGAAAAAGAATCTCTAAGAGTAAGAACTCTTGATTTTACTAAGAACCTTGTACATATTATTACTGGTATGGAACTTAATGACATAAAAACATTTGGTGGATTATTCATTAAAGAAGTTTCAAACATTATAGGAAAGAATTGTTATGTATTTGATTTAGAGAAAATATATAAAGATTATGAATCTTATGTTACTTATCATGATACTAATATTTTGGAATCTTTTAAATCTTTTGGTAAGTTTGTTTTTGATTCATTTAATAAGTATAAAGATGCCGGTTTTGATGCTGGAGTTTTAAAAGAACAAGGCGAGTATGTATGTTTTATAGTTGGACTTGAAAAGTTTAAAAATGTTTTAGGTAGTGAATTTGATGGAGCTTACAGTGGGCTTGTTTCAATGGTTAAATCTATGCCTAAGATGCATTTTGTACTAATTGATACTTGCGATAACTTTAAGAAACGTGAATTTGATAGCTGGTATAAAGATACTATTTCTGGTACCAAAGGTATTTGGATTGGTAACGGAATAAGTACTCAATACACCTTAAAATCTACATTATCTTCTAGAATATTAGGTGCTAAACTTGATAAGAATTTTGGATATTATGTGGATGGAAATACGACAGTTCTTGTTAAATATATTTCTGAATTGGGTGAAGAGGAAGTGTATGAAACGCTTTAATAAAAAAGACGATTTTATTGTCTTTTTTATTTAACTTTCGTTGACTTTGATTTTGAATTAGAGTATTATGGTTATATAAGAGTGTAGTGAATAGTAATGGGGAATTGGTTCGGAAATGGTAAGGCTATCATATATTCTTAAATCTACGATATTTAATAGGAGGTTTTATTATGAATCATAATAAAGTCTGTGTAGATTTGATTGTACCTGGCATTGAAGAAAGATACAATGTTTTTATTCCTGTTAATAAGAAGACTATTGAAATTATATTCTTATTAAATAAAGCTATTAATGATATGACAGATGGTGCGTACGCCATGAGTGAACATTTATCATTAATAAATGCTGAAGATGGTACTGTTTATAATGTTGATAATACATTTTTGGAAAACAACATTTTAAATGGTACAAAACTAATACTATTATAGGAGGTGAATTTATGTCAAATATGGACAACTTTAGATATAAACAAAGTGAATTCCAAACAGCTATTAGTGATTTACAAACTTCAAGAAATAAACAATCTGAATCTTTTGAAAATACTAAAGCAACATTAAGAGATGAATTGTTGGCTACAGGTATGAGTGGTACTACTGCTGAAGCATTACTTGTAACATTCGAAAATGAAGTTGTTAAACCTGCTGAAGAATATCTAGCTACTGCTGACCATTTTATTAACCAAAATCAAATGGTAGAAGATGAAATGGCTTCAAATAGTGCTGATAACGTTAAAACAGCAACAATGTAATTAATGATATTAATTAATAAAAATACAATACAGAAAGGACTGATTATATGGCAACAGAAAACTTTAACGCCGAAGCTGCTACTGCTGCTTTAAAAAAAGCTGCTCAATCAATCGAAGAATCATGTTCTGCATTTAATTCTGAACGTGAAAGAGTAACAGGTCAATTAAGTGGAGCTGGATCTGCAATGGCTGGTTCACTTGGTGCACTTGCTTTACAAACATTCGAAGCAGAAAATGAAACAGCATATCAAAATTTAAAAACAAATGTTAATTCATTTATGAACAGAGCTGAAACTATCGCTAAAAGAAGTACAGCTGCTGAGTCAACTACTCAAGGAATTTACTCTCAAAGAGGTTAATTTCTTAAATTTATGTACTGCGTTAACACGCAGTATATTATAAGTAAAAGATGGAAATCTTTTATTTATAATGTACTTGAAGTACAGGAGGGATGAATATGTATGATTTTGCTGCTGATAGTGAAAAACTAGTGGCTTTAGCCGGGGATTTAAAAGGTTATGCTAGTAAAGTTGAAGCTAAAATTGCTGAAATATACAGCAATATAAATGGTATTAAGGAAAATTGGTATGATGAAAGTTATACAACTTTTTGGAATGAATGTTTAGGATTTAAATCTTCTTTGGATACTTTGGTTTTAATATTAAAAGCTTATGCAGAAATTCTAGAAGGGCAAACTGGCGGAAGTTATTATTCAACACTTGAAAGTGAAGTTAATGCTGCTTTCGCTGCAATAGGATAAGGAGGTATTTTTATGGCAAGCGTTGCTGATACACCTACTGGTGATAGTGATATAAAATATGAAAAGAGAGAATTCGATTCTGCTAATGAAGAGAGAGTTTTTAATTTAGAGGGACTTAAAGCTAATATAACTACATTACAGGGTAGTTTTGATGATTTTGCCGATATTTTAAAACAAGCAAATGATCGAGTTATTTCTGATGTTAATGTTAGCTGTGAACATTGTGTTTTCGGTGAACATGGTAATTTATTGATAAACCTATGGAAAGAAAATGCATCTACTTTTCATGAATTTAATGCTAATTTTGAAAAGTGGTCTGCTGCTATAGCAGTAATAACTGCCAAGAATTCTGATTTTACCAATGTAGCTAGCGATATTTATAATAATAGAAAGATTAGTGATAATGCACTAACTATTTCTGCTACTGCTAATGGTGTTAATTATGCGACAGGTTATGCTCTACGTGAGGACCTTAATGATGACAATGCTATTGTAGGAGATGATGGTAAGGGCAATAAGACCATTTCTTATTTCGATGTAGATGGTAATTATATAGTTAAAACATTGGATGCTAATGGCAATGTAATTGGTATTGAAAAATCATATTATACTGATGATGGTCAGTTAGTTGTTGAAAAATATGATGCTGAGGGTAAAAATGTTCTTGAAAAAACTACTACTGAGTTTGATGATTTTGGACGTATTGTTGCTATTACATCTGTTGTAGGTGGAGTTACTACTATTACTAATAATACTTATGATGAAAATGGAAGACTTGTTTCTACTGTAGTTAAAGATGCAGCTGGTAATGTTAAATCTTCAACGGAAAATACTTATGATAGCAATGGAAATCTTGTTAAAGTTGAAACTAAAGAAAATGGCGTTGTTACTTATTCTCAAGAAACTAAGTATAATGATAATGGATTGGTTGAAAGTGTTACTACAGTTGAAAATGGTGTAACTACTACTGAATCTTATGAATATAGTGTACCTGTTGTGGATGCAGCTGGTAATGTTACTGGTTATAATTCTATTGTTAAAACTATTACTACTGATGATGGTGCTGGAAATGTTACTACTGCAACAGAAGTTACTACTCGTCAAGTTGAGGATATTACAGATGCTGAGGGAAATGTTGTTGGTTCTACAACAACGGTTACTGTAACTACTACTGACAATGATGGTAATGTAACTGGTAGTCAAGAAACTGTAACTGAGGTTAACGGAGATAAAACTACTTCAACTACTTCTACTTACGATGAAAGTGGTACTAAAACAGGTTCAACTACTACTGAAACAACGGTTAATTCTAGTGGCTCTACTCATAAAGTTACTACTGAGGATGCTGAGGGAAATACTACTTCTGTTGAAACAAAACGTAATGCAAATGGTGCTGTGACAGAAGTTGTAAGTACTGATAAAAATGGTAATAAAGCTACTGTTACACCTGATGGCAATGTAAAATATGAAGACAAAGATGGTAAGCCAATTGATAATCCTGGAACATTTAACGATGATGGTTCGTTGAAAGATGAAGGTACTCAAGATGGTGGAACTACTGGTGAAACTCCTACTGAAGCTCCAACCGAAGCTCCAACCGAAGCTCCAACCGAAGCTCCAACCGAAGCTCCAACTGAAGCTCCAACTGAAGCTCCAACTGAAGCTCCAACTGAGGCTCCAACTGAAGCTCCAACTGAGGCTCCAACTAGTGCTCCAACTGCAGAAACAACTGCTGAAAGAGTTACAGTTTCTTCAGGACAAGCAGTTAATATCAATGGAAAAAATGCCTATTTCTTGATGGGACATGATGGAAAAAGATATTATACTTTATCCACTGACCCAAATGCTCAAGTTCATGTTTTAGATGAAAATGGTAATTTGGTTCCATATACTAATTACTCTAATGGTGATATTGTTTCTAGAACTGATTTCGTTAATAGTTATAGACAAAATTTGGATGTTCAATGGAATGAAACTTTTAATAATGGTACATCTCCTTATACTTCTGTGGGAACAGAAATAAATACTTCTTTTACTGATAATGTAAATAAAAATAATGTTGGCACCTCGTATGTTACTTATGATACGAACTATTTAAATAGTAATAGAGCGACACTAGATTCAATAGATAGAGGTGCATTGTATTCAGGAACTGCTGAAAAACCTGATGTTATATATTTAGCTCCTGGTCAAGAAATTACTTATGATAAACCTTGGGATACTTATGATAATACTATTTCTGGTGGAGATAGTGGAAAATATTTGGTTTATGATTCTGATGCAAATGGATATTATGTTGTAAATAGTAATGGTTCTTATGATACTTCTGATACCTATTTTGGTGGATTTATATCATATGATCAGTTACTTGATCAACGTACAGAATGGAAAGATTAGGAGTGATGATATAAATGGATTATGGTACACTTAATGATACAACTGAAAATTTAAGAAGATTATCTGAGGCTATTGAAACAGTTAAAAGTAGTTGTAATAATGAAGTTTTAGCTCAAACCAATGATCAGTGGTCAAAAGTTCAAGAATATTTGCAAACAGTAATTGATGAAATAGAGGGAGCAAAAACTACCCTTCCTAGTAAGTATGGTGCTCCGATGGAAGCTATTGCTTCGAAATATGGTGGATAGGAGGTGTGATTAATGGGATTTGTTAAATATAATATTGGTAAAAAAGGTGTTTGTTTAGGAAAAATATCTTCTGCACTTCCTATGGTTACTAGCTCTGATAATTGTGTTACTAATTTTAAAAATTCTGCTTATAGTATATCTGAAAACTGGGTAGAAACTTACAAAAATGATGTTACGGATCACGATAAAAGAGTAGATAATAGTGATGGAACTGTTTCATATGTTTATGATTATTCTACAGCTAAATGGGCTAGTGGTACTTATAGTTCACATTCTGAAGCTGTTACAGCTAATGAGATTGCAATTACCGCTGATAGAGCTGCATATAGAGGGTATGCTGATTCTGCTGTTAGTGATTGCAATAAAGTAACTGGTGAAGCAAATACTAGACTAAATTCTGTTCAAACTTTATTGACTGCTTTAGAGAATGCTGTTAATACTTTTGAAGGATCTGCTGCTGAAATATCTCTTCAAGCTGTAATTGAAGCTATATCTGGTGAGCTTGGTGCTAATATTGATGTTCAAGCTATTACTTTGGAAGATGGAACTTCTATTGATGTTGTTTATTATATTGATGGTGATGGTAATAAGTTTACTATTGCTGAAATGGTTAATGCATTCTTCTCTTATACTGGTACTGCTTTAGCTGGTACTATTGCAGATGAATATATGCTTGATCAAATGGGGATTACTGATCCAGATGAAAGAGCTAAATTAAAAAGTAATTATATTGCTGGTCTTGGTAATGGTGTTTATCAATTACTTGGTAAAGGTTTTTATTCTGTTGCTTCTGATGGTAATATTGATAGATTGCTTAAAGAAGCAGGTATTACTTTGTCGGCTGATGAAATTGTTTCAAAGTATAAAGATGAATTAGATGATTTCATGAAAAATCATGGCTTTAATGAAGATATTTTTGATACTCTTGGCGTTAATTCTATAATTGCTGGTGGTGTTGCTACTGCTGCAGGTATTGGATTTGGTATGTATAAAGAGGGAGGAACCGAGGCTCTTCATGCTGATAAAAATACCGAAGATATGAATACTAGACAAGAGAAAGCTGAGGAAAAAGCTAAAGAAATTGCTGAAGAACACGAAAATGAAAAGGAAACTACTCCTGAGGAAGAAACAACTCCAGAAGAGGATACTGCGCCAGAAGGAGAAACTACTCCTACAGAAGAAAAACCTGATTGGCCTAGTACACCAACTACTCCTGGTGGTTCTCCTAGTGGTACTCCTAGCGGTTCTCCTAGTGGTTCTCCTGGTGGTTCACCAAGTGATCCAGGTAGTTCACCTAGTCCATCAACTCCAGAAATTGTTGATATAGTTGAAGAAAAATTACCTGAACAAAAAGTTGAATTAGAGTTTACTGATGAAGATATTGATGCTCTTGCTAGAGATGAATTCTATGATAAATATTCTCTTCCTGAGGATTTAGCAGAACGTAGGCGTGCTGATATGGAAGAGTTTGAAAGATTATTTAATCAAGAAAATAAAGATGACTTAGTTAACAAATTTGTTGAAATGGGATATAGTCCAGAGGAAGCTCTTGCTGCTGCTACTAATAAAGATGTTGGACTTGCAGCGTTTATGTTAGGATCTCAAAATCAAGAACTTACGCAAATTGCTCAAGATTTTGCTAAGGAATATGGTATTTCAGATACGTTTGATACTTCTTATGATGATGCTCCTGATTACACAGACTTATTTGATGGTGATGCTCAAATTGAATTGACTTCACCATATACTAGTGAGGCTGTAACTGCTGCTAAAGCAGAAGTTCAAAGTACTAGAACTGCTTATTCAACTGCTGTTGAAAATGCCAATAAATATATAGAGGATGCTACTAAAGCTAAGAGTGATTTAGATACATTGAAATCATCTATTGAAAGTGTATCTGGAACCGATACATCTAAATGGACAGAAGATCAAATTAAAAAATATAATGAAGCTGTTGAGTCTTATAACACAGCTGTTACTAAAGCAAATGAAGAAGTTGAAGCTGCTGAAAAAGCTAAGGTTGCTTATTCTGAAGCTAAGGTTAATTTACAAAAAGTTGAAGATGAATATTATGATGAAATTAGAAAAATGGCTCAATCTCAAACTGGATTTACTCCAAATAATGGAAGCACTGCTCAAACATCTCCAGATAATTTAGGTAACATGAATGGAGTTAGTGATCCACAAAATAATGAAGCTTCTGATCAGTCATTAATAAATCAATTATTTGTAAATATGTAATAGAATAATAGGAGGATTAAAATGAAAGAAAAATATTTACCAATTGGTACTGTTGTATTATTAAAAGGTGGAAGAAAAAGAGCTATGATTACTGGTTTTTGTTCAGTAGCTCAAGAAAATCAAGAAAAGATTTATGACTATAGTGGTTGTGTTTATCCAGAAGGTTACTTAAGTTCCAATCAAGTATGCTTATTCGATCATGATCAAATTGATAAGATTTTCTTCTTAGGTTATGAAGATGAAGAAGAAAGAGCATTTAAAGATAAACTTAATAAAATTGTTGCTTCTATTGAAGAAGAAAACGCTAATGCTGGAGCTAATGTAGAAAATGCTTCTACTAATCCTAGTCCTTTTACTCCATTTGCTGAACAAAGTAATTATTAATAAAAAAGTGATTTGTAAATCACTTTTTTTATTTTGTTACTTGAAATACTTAATAATTAATTGTATACTTAAATAGACTTTTTACTTTGACAATTAGTTTTTGAAGAATGCCGCTATTATTTTAATTTTATAGTGGAATTTTGTTATGCTAGGAAGTGAGGGTGGAATTATGGCAATAACTGGAAGAGATTTTGAACTTGAAGAAAGAAGGCTTGAAGAAGTAATTAAATTACTTGATGATAAATTAGCTTCTATGGGGGAAGATATTTTTGAGAATGAAGATAAGTTTTTAGAATTTAGGAAGTATACTTGGGATAATATGAGAGCGATGGATGCTCAAGAGTTAAATCAAGCTACTGTCGAAAGTGAATTTGAAGCTAATAAAATATTTATGAAGCAAAACTATTTTAAAAAACTTTATAGAATTAAGGATAATCCTTATTTTGCTTCTGTCATATTTGAAGATGAAAATAAAGAAAGATATAGTGTCTATTTAGGTTTAACTTATTTAAAAGATGATGATTATGGTAATATTATATATGATTGGAGAAGTCCTATATGTAGTTTATTCTATGATTTTGAGGTAGGTCCTTGTGCGTATGCTGCTCCTGGTGGACCTGTTAAAGGTCAACTTATTAGAAAAAGACAGTATAAGATAATTAATCGCAGGTTAATTAGTGCTTTTGATAATTCTATGAATATTGATGATGAATTGTTACAAGAAGTTTTAGCAACTGATAGTAATGATAAAATGAAGAATATTGTTAATACTATTCAACAGGAACAAAATAATGTAATACGTAATGTTAGAGATAAAACTTTGATTGTATCTGGAATTGCTGGTAGCGGTAAAACTAGTGTTGCTTTACATAGAATTGCTTTTTTATTATATAAGATAAAAAATTTGACAAGTAATGATGTTCTTATTTTTTCACCTAATCAAATATTTACTGAGTATATATCTAATGTATTACCTGAATTAGGTGAAGATAATACTTTACAAACTACTTTTAATGATTATTTAAGTACTAGTATAACTGAATTTCAAGAAGTTGAACCATTTATGGATTTTATTGGTAAATTTTATTCTGAAAAAGTTTTTAATCCTGAGTTAATTAAATATAAGCAGAGTGATGAGATTATTAATGATATTAATCTTTACATAGAAGATTTTATTCGTAAAGCAAGAGTAATAAATGATTTTACTGAGAATAAAGTTTATACTATATACAAAGATGAATTAAATGATTTGTTGCATAATCGTTATAATACACTGCCTTTTTTTGAAAGAGTAGATGTTATTGCGGAAAAATTGAGCTCTGCAAATTATAAGGGAAGTTCCAAAAAGAAGCCAACATATAGAAAGCTTATTATGGAGAATAGTAGTTTTAAAAAAGATTATAAAGATATTTATTTAGGTTTCTTTTCTAGTCCTTATTGTAAAATAAGATTTAATGATGATGAAATAAAAAAATTTAATAAAAGTAAGATTATAGGATATGATGATGCTATATTGTTTGTTTATATAAAAGGATTGCTTGAGGGTTTTCCTTATGAAAGAGATATTAGGCAGGTTGTAATAGATGAAGCTCAAGATTATAATTATTTACAATACTTAATTATAAGTAAAATATTTAGAAATAGTAATTTTACAATATTGGGTGATGTTAATCAAACTATTAATCCTTACTATAAATATGAAAGCTTAGATGTTCTTGCTGATATTTTTAAACAAAGTAAATGTATAAGTTTAACTAAAACTTATAGATCTAGTCCTGAGATAATAGAGTTTACTAATAAAATATTAGGTCTTAATCATGTGTGTGCTATTAGAAAAACGGATAAAGTTCCATTAATACATAGAACTGATAGTAATAAATTACTTGATGATATCGAGTATTTAAGGAAAAAATATAAGTCAGTTGCTGTTATAACTAGAGATAGTAATACAGCTCAAAGGTTGTATGAAAGTATTAAAGATATTTTCCCTATTTCTCTATTAAACGGTCAAAGTGAAGAATTTAATAAAGAATTAGTTGTTTTACCTGCTTATTTGGCTAAAGGTTTAGAATTTGATAGTGTTATAGTTTATAGTGATTTAAATAGTAAGTATTTAAAAAATGAAAAGAATTTGTTATATGTTGCTTGTACTAGAGCACAACATGAATTAATAGTTTATTCTGTTTTAAGAAAGTAGTATGTTAAATATTACTTTTTTTTGTAAATAGATTTTCTATTAGATTGACTTTCTACTATTAGAGTGATATTTTCATGATAGAAGAGTAGGAGTTTATTTTTATGAAAAAAGTATTTGTCATTTTATTAATAATTTTGTTTCTTAGTTTGGGGATTAGTTATGCTACAGATATAATTGATGAGGTTAGTGGTTCACATGTTCAGTGTCCGTTGGGAGTTGCTTCTCATGAGATTGTTTATAATACAAATGGTGGTAGCGAAGAAAAATCTGATTATGTTAGTTCTATGAAACCGGCAGATACTAGTTTACCAATTCCAACTAAAGATGGTTATTTATTTGCAGGATGGTATTACGATTCAGAATTAACTGAAAAAGTAGATGTAGATAGTTATTTTGATATACCATTTACACGAGAATATGATGAAAATGGATGTACAAAATTAGTTACGACAACTCTTTATGCAAAATGGGAGGAAAATAATTTTGAATATAAAGAATCTATATGTCCTGTTGGAATTTCACCTTATAAGATAATTTATAATACTAATGGTGGTAATAAAATAGATTCATTTTCACATTGTGGAGGGTGTTATTATTCAGAAACTCCTGTTATACCTACACCAACAAGAGAAGGTTATAAATTTGTAGGATGGTATTATGATTCAAAGTTTAAAAGTAAAGTAAATACTAAGTATGCAACAGAGGTAACTTATACTAAGGTATATGATGCTAATGGTTGTCAGACACAAGCTATTGTTAACTTATATGCTAAGTGGACTAAAATAAAAAAAGAAGATAATACTTGTTCAAATGAGGTTAATAATTTAAAAGTTATTTTTAATACTGATGGTGGTACTAATATTGAACCTGTTTTGTATTGTTCTAATTGTAATATATTAACAATGAAAATTCCTAATGCCGATAGGGAAGGATATACTTTTGATGGGTGGTATTATGATTCAGAATTAACTAAAAAGGTTTCTGGTACGGATTTTTCTGAAATATTATTTACACAAAAATATGATAAAAATAATTGCTTATTGTTAACAGAAGTTAACTTGTATGCAAAGTGGAACAAAAATATTGAACCTGATACCGAAAATGAAAAAACAGATAAAGATGATGAAAATAAAATTACAATTATCTATGATACAGATGGTGGAGAAAAACTATCAAATGAAGGCATATGTTATAATTGTGGAAATAAAACAGAGTTAAAAGTACCTACAAAAGAAGGATTTAATTTTGTAGGATGGTATTATGATAAAGAATATACTAAAAAAGTTAATGCAAAATATTTAGAAGATTTAGAAAAAGGATATGTTCTTTCAGAAAATCAAGAACTTGTTTTGTATGCTAAATGGGAAATAGTAAAAGAAAATAAAATTAGTAATTATATTGTGATTATTATTTTAGTTGCTATTGTTGTTCTATTATTAATTGTATCAATATTCAATTGGTATAAGAAAAGAAAAAAGAAAGATGAATATAGTGATATTGAAGTATTAGGTTTATGATTAAAAATTATAATATAAAGAAAGATTATAGTTTTATAATCTTTTTTTGTTTGATATTTTTAATTATAATTGATATATTATATGTGCTATTGAGGGGGATTTTGAATTATGTCGATTACGCCTGTTGATAAAGTTAAGATAATGAAATATTTAAGAGAAAATCCAATTGGTGAAATATACTATTTAGATTTGTGTGATGCTTTAGGAAAAAGAGGAAAGATTAAAGATATAGAATTCTTAGAATTTTTTGTTGAAGCAGTAATTAAAGAGTTTAAAAAAAATGAAAAAATATCAATTAAACAAGTTAGTAAGTTAGTCGTTACAGTAGAATCTTTTTTAGAATGGGTACATGAAGCAGGTTCTGAAGTAGATGAAGTGATACTTGATAAAATAAGAAGTTTTGAAGAATATTATGATGAGTATTTAAATAGAACTAATAATGATATTGATTTAGAATTTACTGATGGCTATTTAGCTTCGCTATTAAAGACCGTTAATGAATTATATCCAAAAGAGGAGAAAAGTGAATCTGTTATTCAGTATTTGAATGAAATTTCCGATTTAAAAGAACAACTTAAAATTTTAAAAAGAGAATACGATAATTTGGCTCAGCTTCATGCTTTAGTACAAAAAAAGATGGAACAAATTAATAATACTTATAATCAAAAGTCATCAGAAGTATCTAATTTACTTAATACTATTTCTAATAATGAGAGAATAATTGGAAATTTAAATAAAAGTATAAATGAGTTAGAACAAAAAGTTAGAGTATTAGAAGCTAAATTAGAACTATCTGATACTGAGTTGACTAATGTAAGACCTTATAAAGAATTGTATGAAGCGTTAGTTAAAGAATTTTTAGAAATAAAAGAACAATTACGTATTTCTAACGAAAAATTTGAGGAATGTAAAGGTTACAGGGAACTTTATGAAAATCTATTAGAACAATTTAATCAGTTAACAGACAAATTTGAACAACAAAGAAAAGAAAAAGCTCAGCAAAATTCTGATAAAAATAAAGATAAACATTTAATGGAATTAATATATAGTCAATTAATTGAGGGAAAAATAACTATTAATGGATTGGTAAGTTATTTAAAAGATTCTAAAGGGATGAATGTTTCACCTGAAAAGATTAAATCTTTGATGGTTCAACTTAAAAGAAAGTTTAATATAGCTAGTAATTCATTTGCTACTGAACCTTCTTATTCTTTATTAATTCCTAGATATGTGACTGATGATACTTTTACAATAGAGGTTCCTTATGATTGTGAATGTTATGATATTTTGTTAGTATCTGATTTTCATATTTCAAATCTTGATAAGAGTGTTTTAAGTGATATGGATGCAATTAATAATTATTGTATTAATAATAATATTAAGTTAATTTTAAATTTAGGTGATTTCTTTGAAGGATTTGGTGGAAGTAGGGTATTTGATTATGAGGATGCTAAACAGAATTATCAACTAACTGAAAAAGCAATTTCATTAATTCCAAAAGCTGATGGTATTTATCATGCAGTATTGGGTGGAAATCACGATAAAAATATTTTAAGATATGGATTTAATCCTCTTGAAATGTTGGCTCAAGAAAGAGACGATTTTATCAATTTGGGTTTTACACATAGTACAATTGCATTAAGTGGTTTTAGTGGAATACTTGGCCAATTTGATTTACATCATCCGCAAACATTCTTTCCAATTAGTGTAAAGAATAATGGAATAGATACAGATGGTTTAAATGAATATTTAAATAAAATATATGGACATATAAATAGAAGTAGAGATGATTCTTATATAGATGTATTTGGTCATACTCATAAGAATCGTTTTAGTTTTGTTGATTCTTATTGTTTTGTTCCACCGCTTGTTGAAGGTCAAGGAAAAAAAGGAGCTTATCATTTGAGAGTATATTTTGAACCTAATACAGAAATTAAATATATGTTATTTATGCCATTATCTTTTACTGATAAATTAATTGCCAATAATGAAATTGTATATAAAAAGATTTTGAATAAGTAATAAAATGTATTTATTCGGCATATAAAAAGAAAAAATAGTTGACAATTAGGGAAAAGTTGTTTATAATCTATCTTGTTATTGAAAAGAAAGCGATGTATCCACATCCACCTGATTGAAGTGAGTTTCAGTAGGTTAAAGGCTAAATAAAAATATAATATATTATTTATTAGTTTTTTATGGGTGGATACTAGATGTTCGCCCTTTTTAATTGTGTGGAGGTGCTTACTATAGCAAAGGATAAAAACGAAATGCCAATCAATGAGCAAATAAGAGTGGCTGAATTAATGGTTATTGGTCCAAATGGAGAACAAATGGGAGTTAAGAAGATAGCAGATGCTTTGACACTTGCTAATTATGCTGGGTTAGATTTGGTTCTAATGAATGGGAATACTGTTCCAGCTGTTGGAAAAATTATGGATTATAATAAATACCGTTATGAAAAGCAAAAAAAACTTAAAGAATCACAAAAGAAACAAAGAGAGAGTAATAAAGATATGAAAGAGTATCAATTAAGTCCAAATATTGATATTCATGATTTTAATACTCGTAAGAAAAATGCTTCTGATTATTTAGTTAAGGGACATAAGATTAAAGTTTCTATTAGATTTAAAGGTAGAAGAATAGATCGCCCTGAATTAGGAAAAGAAGTTATGCTTCGTTTTGCTGATGAATTAAGCGATGTATCTGTTATCGAGTCACAGCCTAAATTAGAAGGTCGTACTATGATAATGCTATTAGCACCAAAAAAATAATATTAAGAAAGAGGAAGTAGATTATGGGAAAATGTAAACAAAAAACACATAAAGCATCTAGTAAAGTTCTAAAAGCTAAGAAAAATGGTCAATTAGTTTATAAAAAATCAAATGGTAATCATATTACTGGTAAAGATACTGCTAAAGCAGTTAGACAAAGAAGAAGAAAGGGCGTATTAGCTGATGGTATGGCTAGACGTCTAAAAGACTTCATCTAATAGGAAAGGGGAGTAAGAGATGACAAGAGTTAAAGGCGGAAATGTTGCTAAAAATAGAAGAAGAAAAGTTTTAAAGGCTGCTAAAGGATATTTTGGTTCTAAACATAGATTATTTAAAACTGCTCAAGAACAAACTTTCCATAGTGGAGTTTATGCATTTAGAGATAGAAAGCAAAATAAAAGAAATTTCAGAAAATTATGGATTCAAAGAATCAATGCTGCTTGTAGAGAAAATGGAATTAGTTATTCAAAATTTATAAATGGTTTAACTAAAGCTGGCGTTGAAGTTAATAGAAAAATGTTATCTACAATAGCTATTGATGATCCAAAAGCATTTACTCAATTAGTAGATATTTCTAAAGTAGCTTTAGAAGGAAAAAATGTTTCTAATGTTGCTAAAGAAGTAAAGGCTGAAACAAAAGACTATTCTAAAATGACAGTTGCTGAATTAAAGGAAGTTGCTAAAGAGCAAGGAATTGAAAATTACACTTCTATGAAAAAAGCTGAATTATTAGAAGCATTAGTTAAATAATAAATGTTGTATATTTAAATAAAGCAATTAAATAGATTTTATTTAATTGTTTTTTTATTTATATATATGATATAATTATTTTAATAATAGCGATGATAGGAGTTAGTTAGTTATGTGTAGGGTAAAAGATTCTATTTTTAAAAAATGTTTTTTAGCTTTAATATTTTTTGTTACTATTTTAACTATTTTTATAATTTCAAAAAGGAATTTTTTTATTAATGAAGTGAATAATATTTCTAAGTCTGCTGAGTTACCTGAAACTGTAGATATTTATGCTTATTATGGTGGAGTACCAGAGGGTGTAGAAATTGTATTACCTACTGGTTGGAGTAAATCGGTAATGTGGACTTATAATTATGCTATAAAGGCTGGTGCTGATACATCTGGTACTCTTGGCGAATTACCTAGTTTTACTTATAATGGTTCTCCGGTTACATCTATTAATAAAACGGTTACATTTAATGATAATGGTACTGGAGCTGCTATTAATGGTACTACTGGTACTAAATCTTTATCTCTTTCTTGGAAATTTAGTGGATGGTATTATGGTATGTATAGTGCGTTTGCAACTTTTTCAGTAATTGCTAATCCTACAGATTCTTTTAATTCTAACTATTATTATAGTTATTACGGAGTTGATTATTATGGATTAGTAGCTGGTTGGACTATTCCTACTCTTCCTACTATAACAAAAACTGGATATACATGTGGATGGTCAACTAGTGCTAATGGAAGTATTGTTTATGCAAGTGGATCTTATGTATATAAGATCGTTGATACTTTGTATGCAGTATGTAATGCGAATGAATATACGTTAACTGCTAACTCAAATGGTGGAAGTATTACAACTACTACAG
>JBJFGS010000014.1:0-25881 GCA_051892935.1 Candidatus Coprovivens sp. | reverse complement strand
GGATGGGCGACATCATCAAGTGGAAGTGTTGTATATGCAAGTGGTGCATCAACAAATGCAATAACAAGTACAACCACATTGTATGCGGTATGTACTGCAAATGAATATACGTTAACTGCTAACTCAAATGGTGGAAGTATTACAACTACTACAGGTTGGACTGGAACTGGAAGTACTGCAACTAAAAAAGTAAACTATGGATCTTCGTATGGAACTTTACCAAGTGCATCTAGAAGTGTTAATATAACTTATAATGTAAATGGAACAAGTGCAACTTTAAGTTCAACAACAGGAACATCAACATGGACATTAAATGGTTGGTACACAGCAACAACAGGAGGAACAAAAGTAAGTACAACTACAACAATGGGAAGTTCGAATACAACGATTTATGCACAATGGAGTAAGAACACAGATACCCTAGCAACAGTAACAAAAACTGGATATACATGTGGATGGGCGACATCATCAAGTGGAAGTGTTGTATATGCAAGTGGTGCATCAACAAGTGCAATAACAGGTACAACAACATTGTATGCAGTATGTAATGCAAAAACATATACTATATTATGGAAAAATTATGATGGTACAGTTTTAGAAGAAGATTTAAATGTTCAGTATGGGGAAGTTCCAAATTATGATGGAAAAACTCCTACTAGAGATGCAACAGCTGAATTTACTTATGCTTTTTCTGGGTGGAGTCCAACTATTCAAATGGTAACTGGAGATGCTGTTTATACTGCATTGTTTAATAGTGAGGATATTTTATATGATGTTGTTTATAATTTAAATGGTGGAACATCTAATGAACAGTTAATTTATAAATTAAAATATGGTGTGGATTTACCTAAGATAGCAGAACCAACTAGAACTGGTTATAGATTTGATGGATGGTCCCCAAGTCTTAGTAATAAAGTAATAGGTTCTGTTACATATGTAGCTCAATGGATTAATGAAAAATATGGTAAAGTTATTATACATTATTATCTTGATGGTACTGAAACAAAAGTAAGTGATGATGTTGAAGTAACTGGATTAATTGATGATTCTTTTGATATTTCTTCTAAAAATATAGATAATTATGTATTAGTAAAAAAACCTGATGTGGAACAAGGTGTATTTAGTGCAGATATTCAAGAATTTATTTATTATTATAAGAAAAATGTTGTATCTATTAAGACTAAGATTATTTCTGGAAATGGAGAAATTACTGGCGGTGAAGAAATTGAGTATAATGGTAATTCCAATAGTGTTGTTATTAGGGCAGCAGATGATTATGCTATAACTTATATAAGAGTAAACGGAGAGAATATTGATGTTACAAATGAAGAATATATGGTTTTAGATGGTTTTAAAAACGTTACTGAAGATATTTTAATTGAAGTTGAATTTGAATTAAAGAATCCTAATACAGGATCGTTTATACCTTTATTAGCTATTTCGTCTTTGATTTTATTTGCTTTAATTATTATGTTTAAATTAAAAAAATGTAAATTATTTTATAAAATATAAATAATATCAATTCTTTTATGATTTAATTATGTACTTCATCCCTTTGTATTGTTGAATATTTTGAGAAATTAATGTATAATTGTGATTAGTATAATATGGAGGGATGAAGATGCGTAAGATAATGGCTTGTTTGGATGTTGGCTCAGACACTGTAAAATGCGTTGTTGGTGAAATGGTTAAGAGAAAATTGAATATACTTGCTGTTGCTGATTCTCCATCAAAAGGTGTAAAAAATGGAATTGTTGAAGAGCCAAATCTATTATTGGATCCTTTAAAAGATGTTATACAAAAATGTGAGGAAATAATTGGATTGAAGATAAAACAATTAATAGTTTCTGTACCAGCTAATAATGCTACTTTTGCTGTTGTAACTGGAAGTGTCGCTATAAATAGTGATGGAAATATGATTGATGGTACTGATGTTATTCGTGTACTTCAAAAAGCTGTGAAAAGTAAAAAGAGTAACGAAATGGAATATATATCTATGATGCCAACTAGTTTTTCTTTAGATGATGATAGAATTGTTAAAGATCCTAAAGGGTTAACTTCTAAAACATTGGCTGTTAGGGGAGTTATGGTGTCGACACCTAAGAAGAATATTTATCCTATTTTAGCTTGTTTAGAGAGATTAGGAGTGGATGTTTTAGACATTACATTATCTTCAATAGGAGATTATTTTGAATTTAAGAATAAAGAACTAGATAAGAAAGTTGGAGTTGTTGTTAATTTAGGTGATAAAACTACAACTTTATCAGTTTTTAATAAAGGGGTATTAACTAACACTAGTGTTGTTCTATTAGGCGGTCAAAATATAGATAATGATGTATCATTTATTTATAAGATTCCTTTGAAACAATCAAAAATGTTAAAAGAACAGTTTGCTTTAGCTCATAAAAATATGGCTCAAGTGTCTGATATTGTAGAAGTAGTTGATCAATTTTCTAATAAAATTAAAATTAATCAATTTGAAATTAGTGAAATAGTTATGAGTAGGCTTAGTGAAATACTAAATTTATGCAAGAAAGAGATAAATCACTTAACAAAAAAAGAAATAAGTTATATAATATTTACAGGAGGTTTAACGGAATGTAGAGACTTTAAGCTTATTTTACAAGAAATCTATGGTAATGATGCTATAATTGGAAGTATTATGGAAATAGGTGTTCGTAATAATAAGTATAGTTCTTGTTTAGGACTTTTAAAGTATTATGCTTATAACGCTAAATTAAAAGATAAGGATTATTCAATATTTTCAATAGATGAACAGCAAGAGTTAAGTGGTGTAAATTTAGCTAATCAAAATGATAGTGTTATTGGTAAGTTGTTCGGTTACATTTTTAATGGTTGATGGGAGGATATAAGATGCATGATTTAGAGAGAGATCAAATTGCAAAAATAAAAGTTATCGGTGTCGGTGGCGGTGGCTGCAACGCTGTTAATAGAATGATTGAATCTGGTGTTGGTGGAGTTGACTTTATAGTTGCTAATACTGATTTACAAGTGCTAAATGCAAGTAATGCTGAAACTAAATTACAAATAGGTAAAAATATAACAGAGGGTTTGGGAGCAGGAGCTAATCCAGAAGTTGGAAGAGAAGCTGCTATGGAAAGTAAAAAAGAAATTGAAGAAGCTTTGGCAGGAGCTGATATGATATTTGTTACTTGTGGACTAGGAGGAGGTACTGGTACTGGTGCTGCTCCAATAGTGGCTGAGATTGCACAAGAACAAGGAGCTTTAACTGTTGCTATTGTTACAAAACCTTTTAAATTTGAAGGTCGTAAGAGAATGGAACAGGCTGAAGTTGGTTTAGAAGAATTAAGAAAACATGTTGATACAATCATTGTTATTCCAAATGATAGATTGAGAGATATGATTGATAGAACTACACCAATTGTTGAAGCATTTAAAGAAGTTGATAATGTTCTAAGAAGAGGTGTACAATCTATATCTGATTTAATTGCAGTATCTGGACTTGTTAATCTTGATTTTGCTGATGTTAAGGCTGTAATGCAAAATAGAGGTAATGCTATAATAGGTATTGGTATTGGAGTTGGTGAAGATAGAGCTATTGAAGCTGCTAAACAAGCTGTTGCTTCTCCATTACTTGAAAATACTATTGATGGAGCAACTGATGCTATTATTAATATTACTGGTGGTAATACTCTTACATTGTTTGAGGCAGAAGATGCTGCTGAAGTAGTAAGAAATGCTGCTAATACTGATATTAATACAATATTTGGTGCTGTTATTAATGAAAATCTAAATGATGAAGTTATTGTTACTGTAATTGCTACTGGATTTGATGATGCTAGAGAACAAATTGGTGGTGGTTTAGACAATGAATTACCTAAAAATACTGCATATATGAGAGATGAGGATGAATTTGATAATGTTGACATTCCTCCATTCTTAAGAAATAGAGACGATTTTTAATAAATCGTTTTTTTTATTAAAGATTTATTTTAAATATGATATAATAATTATTGTAAGGATAGGAGTGATAATATGAAGTGCTATATGTGTGGTTCTCAATTATCTCCAACTGATTCTATTTGTTCTGTCTGTGGTGCTAAAGTTTTAGAAACTCCTATTAGTAATGCTTCTGAGAATAAAAAAGTGGATTTTCCAATATTAAATAATAATAATCAGAATAATGAAGTAAATTACAATAGTAATGTTTCTACTAATGGTTTTCAAATGGATGATTTTAGTCATAATAAAAACAAAAAAATCTCATCCATAAATTCTAATTTTTTTGATAAGCAAGATTTTAATGCTGAAGATTTTTTTAGTAGTCCTAAAGTATCTATTGGATATAATAAAAGTAATGTTCAGAATGTTTCGAAAAACTCTTTTTCTAATCAAAATTATGTTCAACCTAGTATAAATTACAATAATCAAAGTAGTAAAAATGAATATAAAGAAAAGAAAACTTTTAAAATAAATTGGAAGTTAGTTGTTGTTTTTTTGGCATTTTTAATAATCGCGGGTGTTGGCTTTTTTTCTTTTGATTATTTTCAAAAAATTCAGGAAAAAAGAAAAAGTTTAGAGCAAGAAGAGATTAGAAAAGAAGTAGAAGATAGTATTATTGATTACGAAAAGCAACGCGAGGAAAAAGCTCAACAAATGAAAGAAAATATTGATTTAGCTTCAGAAAATGTTTTATATGATGGTAGTTTATTATTTACATACGAAAATAATAATAATGTTGTTTCAGCGGTTGAATTTATTATAAGTTTTTATGATGATAATGATGAATTATTGGGTAGTGTAAAAGAATATGCTTATCCTGCTCCTTATACTAAATTTTTAATAAAGATAAATAAGTATAATATTGTTGATGGATATAAAAGATATGAAGTAGATATTAAAGTCAATGATTACGAACTAATACCAGTAGAAATTGATACTAATAAGTTTGTTATTAATGATACTGGAGAAGCTATTTCTGTTTCTTATATTGATGAAAATGATGATATTGATCATTTGGAACTGTGTATTTTATATTATAGTAATGAGTCTATAGTAGGAGCGGAATGTATTTCTAATAACGATGTTTCTGCTGGTAATATTGCTAAGTTTGATTTTGAATATTATTATGCTAATAAATATGAAGGCTTATTATTTGATACATATAGGTTTGCTGTTTCAGCTTATAATAAAGTTAAAAACGATTCTTAATGTAATCGTTTTTTTTTGACTTTTTTCATCTTTAAATAGTGATATTTTTTAGAAGGTGATTATATGAAAGTATATGTTGACTTAGTATTAATAGTTAATTTTTTTATAGATTTATTATTGTTGCTTAGTGTTAATTATATACTTAGAAGAAACATTAAATGGTGGCGTTTAGTATTTGGTAGTTTGTTTGGTAATGTTTCATTAATAATATTGTTTTTTAAAATTGATAATTTATTTTTGTTAATATTTAAATTATTGATATCTTTTTTTATTATAGTTATTTCTTTTGGGTTTAGAGATATTAAATATACTATAAAAAATATTTTATATTTTTATTTGGTGAGTATGCTATTAGGAGGTGGAATAGAATTTTTGAGTAATCAATTTAAGTATAGTAATAATGGTTTACTATTTATTGATAATGGTTTGGGTTTAAGTTATATAATGATATTTATAGTTGGTGTATTTATTTTTATTAAGTATATTAAGTGTTTTATAGAGCTAAAGAATAATTATAGTAATTATTTTAGATGTAAGTTATATTTTGATAATAAGAATATTATTGAATTAAATGCATTTTTAGATACTGGTAATAAATTAAAAGATCCTTATAGTAATAAAAGTATTATTTTGGTTGATAAAATAAAAATAAAAGACTTAAATGTAAGAAGTCCAGTTTATGTTCCATATAATTCTTTAAATAATCATGGTTTGTTAACTTGTTATAGTGGTTTTAAGTTAGAAATAGATGGTAAGACTTTTGATAGGTTTTTGGTTGGTATTAGTGACAAAAATTTCTATATTGATGGAATAGATTGTATATTAAATAGTATCGTAATGGAGGGATTGAAATAGTGCTTAGATTATTAAAAAAAATATATCTTTTAGTTGTTAGTAAGTTTAATCAGTTTTTCTTTGTTGGTAGTACTGATATACTACCTCCTCCTTTAGATAAAGAGGAAGAAATTGAATTAGTTATAAAGTCTCAAAAAGGTGAGATAGAAGCAAGGAATAAATTAATTGAACATAATTTAAGATTAGTTGTTTTTATTGCTAAAAAGTATGAAAGTAAGTTAGAAACTTTAGAGGATTTAGTTAGTATTGGTTCTATTGGCCTTATAAAGGGTATTAATACGTATAAAATAGATAAAAATATTAGATTGGCCACTTATGCATCTAGATGTATTTCTAATGAAATTTTGATGTATTTAAGAAAGAATAAAAAGAGGATGGCTGATATTAGTTTTGATGAAGCTTTATCTTTTGATGGTGAAGGCAATGAATTACATTTAGAGGATATATTGGGAACAGATGAAGATATAACATATAAGGAATATGAAAAAAAGGTTGATATTAAATTACTTAAGGATACTATAGATGAATTAGATGATCGTGATAAACAAATAATGATAATGAGATATGGTCTTAATAATACTCAAGAGTTTACACAAAAGGAGGTTGCAGAGTTGCTTGGGATAAGTCAATCTTATATATCGAGAATAGAGAAGAAGGTAATTAGAAAACTTAAATTGCATTTGGAATAGAATAATATTTATGCTATACTTATTTAGAGTATAGTTAGTAGGTGTATTTATGGGAATTGTTAAAATTGAAAAAGATTTTAAAAGTAATGTAAATAGTTCTGATTCTTATAAAAAGCAACAAGATATATTACCTGGGTCTTCTTTGACTTCTTTAAATAATTCAAATAATGAATATAGTTTTGATTTTAATAATAATTCGGCCGGAATGAATAATGGCAGAATTAAAAATGAAATTGGAATTGTTCCTGCTTGTATTAAAACTGTTTTAAATTCAATTTTTAAAATTACTATATTATTGGGGATTGTTTATTTAATATATAAATATTTAAAAATTGATATTGATTTAACTTGTTTTGAAGGTAATGAGTATTTAACAAAAGATGTATATTGGAATGAATTTAAAAAAGTGGGGATTATACTTGGTGTTTCTTTAGTTATTTTGTGTTTTATTAGTAAGCTATTTATTAATGGCTCAATTAAAAAAGTATTAAAGAAAAACTATTTAAGTAAACTAAATACTTATATATACGATGGATTTATTACTATATATAATATTGTTTATTATGTAGTTATTTCTTTTGGATATTTTAGATATATTAATATTATTTTCGATAAATTAGAAGCTCTTAATGAAGCTGGTAAAATAGTTGATGGTGTAAATATTGAATTATTTGGTTTATTTAAATATGTTGTTGTAGTTGTTATTGCAGTATTTATTACACTAAATGTTTTAAGAGGAGTATCTATTGTTTATAAAAAGAATAGATTTGTTTTTGAAGAGCAATTATAAAACCACTTTTGTGGTTTTTTATCTTTAGTAAAGTAAGTGTTATCTTTCAAAAAAGGTGGTTTATTTAATGTAAAATAACTATTATAAAAGTTATCATTTATGTTATAATTAAAATAGGTGTATTAGAATGAATATATATGGTATTAAAAGATTAGATTTAGAAGAATATTTTTTAAATATAGGTGAAAAAAAGTTTAAAGCTTTGCAAGTTTTTGAATGGCTTTATATTCATAAAGTTAAATCATTTTATGAGATGACAAATATAAAAAAAGAATTACAAGAAAGATTAGAAAAAGATTTTTCTTTTAAAATAATCAGTATAGTAAAAAAACAAGAAGATAAACTTACGAAAAAGTATTTGTTTAAGTTATTTGATGGGAATTTTGTGGAAGCTGTATTAATGCAACATGATTATGGTTTATCTATTTGTGTTAGTAGTCAAGTTGGTTGTAATATGGGATGTGCATTTTGTGAATCCGGTAGATTAAAAAAAGTACGTGATTTAGGAGCTTATGAGATTGTTCAACAAATTTTACTTGTTGAAGAAGATATAAAGAAGAGGATTTCTAGTGTTGTAGTAATGGGAATTGGTGAACCACTTGATAATTACGAGAATGTTATGAATTTTGTTAGAATAATAAATGATCCTAAAGGTATTGCTATTGGGGCTAGACATATTACTTTATCTACTTGCGGTTTAGTTCCTAAGATAAAAGAATTAATGAATGAGGATTTACAAATTAATTTAGCACTATCATTACATGCTCCTAATACTCAACTTAGAGATAAGATAATGCCAATTAATAAGGCGTATAAATTGCCTGTTTTAATGGATACTATAAAAGAATATATTGAAAAAACTAATAGAAGAGTAACCATTGAATATGTTATGCTTAGTGGAGTAAATGATAATGAAACACAAGCTATTGAGTTAGCATCTTTATTGAAAGGTTTAAATGTATATGTTAATTTAATACCATATAATGAAACAAATCATATAGAATTTAAACGTACTAGTAAAGAGCAAATAATGAAGTTTTATGATGTTCTTAAGAAGCGTGGAATAAATGTTACTATTAGAAAAGAATTTGGTAGTAATATTGATGCTGCTTGTGGACAGCTTAGAAGTAAAGAGGTGAAAGCATGAGAACATTTTATTTAACTGATTCTGGTAAAGTTAGAGATCATAATGAAGATTCGGTTACAATTTTAAAAAATGCTAATAATGAACATTTATTGATAGTTGCTGATGGTATGGGAGGTCATAGAGCAGGTGAGGTTGCTAGTTCTATGGTTGTTACTCATATGGGAGATAAATTTGGAGAATTGTCAACAATTGGTAGTAAGATTGATGCTATTAATTGGTTAAAGGATAATATATGTCAGATTAATACAGAAATACTTGATTATACAAAAAAACATCCTGAAGCATTAGGAATGGGAACTACTGCTGTAATGGCATTATTAACTAGTGAATATTTAATTTTTGCTAATATTGGTGATAGCTCTGGGTTTGTGTATAAGAATGGTAAGTTAACTAAAGTTACAAAAGATCATACTTTAGTTAATCTGTTGGTTGCAAGTGGTGATTTAACAGAGGAAGAAGCAAAATATCATCCTAAGAGAAATGTTTTGATGAAAGCTTTAGGTAGTAGTGAAAAGGCTGAGTTAGATATATTTGATGTTGATATTAATATAGATGGTATATTGTTATGTAGTGATGGTTTGACTTCGATGTTAACAAAAGAGCAAATTGAAAAAGTATTGAATGATGATGATTTAGAAATAGAGGAACAGGTTATTAAGCTTATCAGAAAAAGTAATGCAAGAGGTGGAACTGATAATATATCAGTAGCTTATTTGAATTGTGAAAGCGGTGAAGAATGATGATAATGAAAGGCCAAAAAATTAATGATCGTTACCAAATTATTAAATCTATTGGTGAAGGTGGAATGGCTAATGTTTATTTAGCTTATGATACTATTTTAGATAGAGATGTTGCTGTAAAAGTTCTTCGTGGAGATTTATCTAATGATGAAAAATTTGTTAGAAGGTTTCAAAGAGAAGCATTAAATGCTAGTAGTTTAAGTCATCCTAATATTGTTGAAGTATATGATGTTGGTGATGATAATGGTCAATACTTTATAGTAATGGAATATATTGATGGTAAGAATCTTAAGGACTTGTTAAAAAAACGTGGAAAGCTTACAGTATCAGAAGTTGTTGATATTATGAGTCAAATTGCAGATGGGTTATCTGTTGCACATGATTCATATATTATACATAGAGATATAAAACCTCAAAATATAATGATTTTAGAAAATGGTTTAGTTAAAATAACTGATTTTGGTATTGCTATGGCTATGAATGCTACTCAACTTACACAAACTAACTCAGTTATGGGTTCTGTTCATTATTTACCTCCTGAGCAAGCTAGTGGTAAAGGTTCTACTTTAAAAAGTGATATTTATTCAATGGGTATTTTAATGTATGAATTGTTAACTGGTGTATTACCATATAGAGGTGATAATGCAGTTGAAATAGCTTTAAAGCATTTAAAAGAACCATTTCCTAATATTAGGGATGAAATAGAAGATTTACCTCAAAGTGTTGAAAATATTATTTTGAAGAGTACAGCAAAGAATCCTAAGAATAGATATAATGATGCTAGAGCTATGTATGAAGATTTGAAAACTTGTTTAGATGAATCTAGAGTAAATGAGGAAAAATGGGAATATCAGTATCCAGAGTTAGATAATGATAATAAAAAGTTTACTAAACAAGTTGAAAAAGCAATAAGTGTTGAAGAAGATGAGGAAAATGGTGATGTTGTGGTTAAACAAGTTACTGATGAGGAAGTAAAAAAAGAGAATAAAATATTGGTTACTCTTGGTATTATATTTGCTTGTTTAGTGGTACTTGTTGCAACTTTTGTATTATTTTTACCTAGTATTTTACAACAAAAGGATATTATTGTTCCTGAAGTGGCTGGTAAAACTGTTAGTGAAGTTGTTGCTGAGTTACAAGATTTAGGTTTTGAAGTTGCTGATGAAACTAAAGAGATTAGTGATGATGAGATAGCAGAAGGCAAAGTTGTTAAAACTAATCCACCTAGTGGAGCTAAAAGAACAAAAGGAACTACTGTTACAATTTTTGTTTCTACTGGTAATTCTAAGATAACTGTTGAGGATTATACTGGTAGAAATTGTTTGGAAGTAAAAGGAGCTTTAGAGGCCCAAGGAATTACTGTTTATATTGTTTATGAAGAAGTAAAAAATCCTGATGATTATGAGAGTGGAGAAATAATAAAACAATCTGTGGCTGCTGGTCAGAAATTAAGTGCAAGAGATAGTATTGAGTTAGTTGTTCCTGATATAGTTACTGAATATCCTGATTTTACTGATGGAACTTGGACAGTAGAAGATGTTGAACAGTTCTGTGAGGAATATGGTGTAACATTGAATATTAAGAGAGAAGTTCATAGTAGTGATGATGGAACCATTTTCTATCAAAGTAGAGCTAAAGGATATACTGTTATAAGTGATACTTCTTTAACTATAAAGGTTTCTGATAGTTCTGTTGGAGATAATAAGGAAGTTTGTGATCCTGAATTAGAGGATTGTAGTAATTCTTCTTTAGAAGATGATGAAAGTGGAAACTTAGAATAATGCAAGGACAAATAATTAAACAAATTAGTAATTTATATACTGTTAAAGTTGGAGATATGCTTTATGGTTGTAGAGCTAGAGGAAAATTTAGAAAAAATAATATAAGTCCTGTTGTTGGAGATTATGTTATTATTAATACTGATGATAATGTAATTGAGGATATTTTGGATAGAAAAAATATACTAGAAAGACCTGTTATTGCAAATGTTGATATGGCTTTTATAGTGACAAGTACTAAGAAACCTAATTTGGACTTGAATTTATTGGATAAGCTTATTAGTGTTATCATATTTAATGGTATAAAGCCAGTTATATGTTTTACTAAGCTAGATTTATTAAATCCTGTAGAAAAAGAAAATATTGATAATTTGAAGAAATACTATGAAATGATAGGTATAGAAGTTGTTTATAATACGGATACAGCTGAGATAAAGAGATTACTTAATAATAACATTGTAGTTTTGGCAGGGCAGACTGGTGCTGGTAAAAGTAGTTTAATTAATTTATTAGATGAAAGCTTAAGTATTAAAACTGATGAAATTAGTGAAGCATTAGGAAGAGGTAAACATACTACTAGGCATGTTGAATTATATGAAATATCTGATGGTTATATAGCAGATACTCCTGGTTTTTCTGCTATAGATTTAAAAGATATGAATAGAGAACAATTGCGTGATACTTTTGTGGAGTTTAAAGATTATGATTGTAAATTTAGAAATTGCATGCATAATAAGGAAAAAGATTGTGGTGTTAAGGATGCTTTAGGCAATAAGTTGATTTTACAATCTAGATATAATAATTATTTATTGTTTTTGGAGGAAGTTGAAAAATGAAAGTAGGAGTTTCTTTTATTAGTAGTGATTATGATTTAGAAACAACAATTAATAAGATTGATGAATCTAATGCAGATTATATTCATGTAGATATGATGGATGGTATATTTGTTGAAAATGCTAATTATACTGTTCAAGATTTAAAAAAGATGTTTAAAGATTGTAGAAAGAAACTCGATGTACATATGATGGTTTGTTCACCTAATAAGTATGTTAAAGAGTTTGCTAAAATGAGTAATGTTGAATATTTAACATTACATTATGAATCACATAGAAGACCAATAGATGTTATTAATATGATTAGACATACTAATATGAAGGTTGGATTAGCAATTAACCCAGAAACTAAAGTAAGTCATATTGTTCCTTTACTCAATCATTTGGATCAGGTTCTTGTTATGAGTGTTAAACCTGGTAAGGGTGGTCAAAAATTTATGGAGGATATTCTATATAAAATAGAAACTTTGAGAGATATAAGAGAAGAAAACGGATATCACTATTTAATAAATGTTGATGGTGGTATTAATGATGAGACGGTTAAACTTGTTAAAGATGCAGGAGCAGATATGGTAGTTAGTGGTTCTTATGTATGTAAGAGTGCTGATTATAATGAAAGAATTGATTCTTTAAGATAAGTAGTGATACTTATCTTTTTTGTATATTATGGTAATAATTGGAAACAATATAAATAATGGTGAATATTATGAATAAATATTTAGTTTTGTTTATATGCTTTATAGTTAGTTTGGTATTAATAATAGATAGAGATAATGATTATATAGAGAGTGTTTCTAATACAGAGAGTATTTATGTATTTTATGATATTAATGATGAACAAAATGATGTAGTTAATCCTGATACAAGAGATATTAGTATACAAGTTTATTTTGTAATTTCTTTTTATAGTTTGATATTTACTTTTATTACTTTAAATAATATAAAAAAAATCGATAAATATGTTCCTATTAAAGGATTAGTAAAGTGAGTTATTGGTAAGATATTTCTTATCTTTTTTTGTGTATAGTAAATGACTTATAAGTGGGATAAAAAATTATATGTGATATAATATTTATAAGGAGAATTGATTAAATGAATGTTGTTAATGTATTAGAAAGAATTGAAGAAAATGGTTTCGAAGCTTATATAGTTGGTGGATATGTTAGAGATTATCTTTTAGGTATAGAGTCAGGAGATATTGATATTTGTACTAATGCTAGAGTTAAAGAACTATTGGATATATTTAATGATATAAATGTTATAGTTAATGAATATGGTTCTATTAAAATTGTAACAGATAAACTAAGACTTGATATTACTACATATAGAAGAGATTTAAGATATAATGGTGATAGGAGAAAAGTTGAAATAGAATATGTTGATAATCTAATTGATGATATTAATAGAAGAGATTTTACGATGAATACGTTATGCATGAATAAAGATAAAAATATTATTGATATATTAGGTGGACAACAAGATATAGAAAATAAAATTATAAGATGTGTTGGTAATATAGAAGATAGAATAAATGAAGATCCATTAAGAATGCTTAGAGCAGTTAGATTTTCTACTACATTGGGATTTACTATTGAAGAGGAATTATATAAGAAGTTAAAAGAATATGCATATTTAATTGATCAATTGTCTAGGGAAAGAATAAAAGAGGAATTGACTAAGATATTAGTTAGCAAGAATGCTTTAATTGGTTTACACATATTAGATGATTTGGGTTTTTTACCTTATATAGGTATTTCTTATAGTGATTCTATAGTTCAAGTTTCTGATATATGTGGGATGTATAGTCAGTTGGAATTAATAAAAGATTTTCCTTTTTCTAAAGAAGAAAAAGAGAATATAAAAATAATAAGAAAAATAATAAATTATGGTACAATAGATAGTAATGTTTTGTTTAGTTATGGACTTTATCTGTCTATGGTAGCTGGAGATATATTGAAGGTTGATAAAGATAAAATTGTTGATATTGATAAAAAGCTTGTTATTAGAAGATATAAAGATATTGATATTAGTAGTGAGGAAATATGTGAAGTTCTTGATACTAAGCCAGGTAAAGTAATAAGTGATGTTTATGAAGACTTAAAAAATGTTATTTTGAGTGGACAATTAAATAATGATAATGATTCTATTAAAGAGTATATATTTAATAATAGGAGGAAGTGGTTGAATGAAGGAGCAGTTATATAAGGTATTAAATTCTAAGAAGTTAGTAATAAGTGAGTATTTAATTAAGGTTGCTTTAAGTAATAATTTGAATTTAATAGAATTCTTAGTACTAGTTTATTATGATAATAGTTTTAGTAATGTATTTGATGTTGATTTAATTAGTAGTACTTTAGGTATTGATGTTAATTTAGCAATGGAAGCGTTTAATAGTTTGATGGTTAAAGGATTAGTTACTTTAGAGAGTGTTAAAGATGTTGAAAATAGACTTAATGAGGTTGTAAGGCTTGATGGTGTTTATGCCTCTGTTATTGAAAATACTGAGGTTGAAACTAATGAAGATATTAAAGTTGATATTTTTAAGTCTTTTGAAAAAGAGTTAGGTCGAACTATGTCACCTATGGAATTGGAATTAATTAATGGTTGGTTGATTAGTGGGACTTCTGAAGATATCATTTTAGGAGCTCTTAGAGAAGCTGTTTATAATGGTGTGAGTAATTTTAGGTATATTGATAAAATAATTTATGAGTGGGAGCGTAAAGGCTTTAAATCGATGGATGATGTTAGTAATTATATGATGAGCAGAAGAGATGATAAATCTAAAGATAAGGTTATTAGTAAAAAGGAACAAGAAATAGTTGATTTTGATTGGTTGAATAATCAATGATGATAGTAGATTTTAATAAAAAATTAGATAAGATGATTCCTGATGCGAGATGTGAGCTTAATTATAATCGAGATTATGAGTTACTTATTGCTACTGTTTTATCTGCTCAATGTACTGATAAAAGAGTGAATGAGGTTACTAAAATATTGTTTAGTAATTATGATGTATATGGTCTTGCGCAGGCTGATAAGAAGGATATTGAACGAATTATAAGAAGTTGTGGTTCTTATACAAAGAAATCATCTTATATTATAGAAATAGCTAAATCTTTAGTTGATAATTATAATGGTGTTGTTCCTAATGATAGAGAGTATTTGGAGAATTTACCTGGAGTAGGAAGAAAGACTGCAAATGTTGTATTGTCTAATTTATTTGATGTTCCATGTATTGCTGTAGATACGCATGTTGAAAGAGTTAGTAAAAGGCTTAAGATTGCTCGAAAAGGAGATTCTGTATTGGTTGTCGAAAAAAAATTAATGAAGATAATACCTAAAGAATTATGGAGTAGAAGTCATCACCAGTTGGTTTTATTTGGAAGATATATTTGTAAGGCGAGAGGACCTGAATGTATGAATTGTGCTTTTTATGATGACTGTACTAGTAAGGAAAAAAAGATTTAATCTTTTTTTTGCAAAAAAATAAGAAACTAAATAGTTCCTTATTTTGTACAGCCATTTCCGCTTGTATTACATTTGTAGTCACCACTACATACATATATAGTTGCATTTGTGAATGCATATTTATTTTTATATGTTGTACTAATGTTGATTGTGTATGTACTTGTTTTTTCTAAAGAAATAATTGTTGGTGAATATTTGATTGTTGTTTTATTTGTAATGTCTTGGTTATCAGCATATACTATTGGATTAAATAGTGTTTTTGTATTAATCTTTCCTTTTTGTCCGTTTATGCAAATTGTACTAGGTGTTACGGGGCGACCTCCACGTTTTCAGGATTATTTTCAGTATTATCACCACTATTTGGAAGTGAAGGTACTGAACCTGAAGTGACGTCTGCTGTTAATGTTATTCCTGAACTTGCATTGTTTTTAAATATGCTATAAGAACTTTTTATTACAAATGTATATGTACCTGATGTAGTTGCATTGTATACATAATATGGATTGGTTGTAAAACCTAATGATTGAAGACCGCTATCTGTTTGCAAATATATTTGGTATCCAATTGTTCCGATATTACTATTATTGTATTCAATTCTCTTATTATAATATGTTGTTGCAAATTGGCCATAGTTTTCACTGAAGAATCCTTGAAGATATGATGTGTTTATAGCACTTGGTGTATTTATTTCGTTCCAGCTTAGATTTATTTGACTATTACTTATTTCTACTTTTCCATTTGTTGGATTATTTAATTGACTGAATCTATCTGATATCTCACTTGGCTCTGTCCCCTTCTTAAAAAGCTCTGTTGATATTAGATTCGAAGGTGTATATTCCGATGGAAGTTGGGCTGGATATGTTTCTTTTTCATATTTAGCAGATATTATTCCGCTCGGTTTTTTGAATGTTGAATTCTTCTTGTATATGTTATTAGCGAGTTGAGCAGATATTAGTTTTCTTTCTTTAGCCGCTGCTAGGGCAGTTGTATATTCAGTTGATGTTAGGTAATCTGTTCCATACCAGAATGATATAACATAATCTGGTGAATATGTGATAACCCAGTTATCTTTTGATGCGCTATCTGGAACTCCTTTTTTACTATGTGTTGATGTTCCTGTTTTAGATGCTACTTCAGTACCACTTACGTTTATGTTTCCACCAACGCCTTGTTTTGTAGCTGTTATTAGCATATCTGTAATCATATATGCAGTTTCTTCGCTCATAGCTTGTACTTTTTCATATTTGTGTTCGTATGTTTCATCTGTTTCACGGAATATTACTTTTGTATATGAATATGGTTCTATATAATAGCCACCTCTAGCAAATGTTCCATAAGCACCAGCCATTTCTTCTGGACTTACTTCAAGTCCACCACCTATTGCATAAGATTCATAAAGGTTACAATCTTTTGGATTTCCATTTGAATCATATATGCAGTAGTCTATTCCTAAATTGTTAACAAATTCTGAAACTTTTGTTTTACTAACAGCTTGGAAAGCTTGTACTGCAGGAATGTTTCTTGATTGAGCAAGAGCTTGACGCATTGTCATAGCACCTTTATATGTTTTATCTGCATTTGTAAGTTCTTGTCCATTTGAATAAGTCATTTTATTATCGTAGAATACTGTTCCTGTATTTCCGTTATTGTATTCTAAATATGGACCATAAGCAAATATAGGTTTTGCGGTAGAACCAGGTTGTGTTTTCATATCTGTTGCTCTATTGAAAGCTTTTTGAGTATTTTGATGACGGCCACCATTAACAGCAGCAATTGAACCATCTTTAACATCTGTTACTATTGCTCCTATTTGAATGATGTCTTTATTATTAGTTGCTTTATATGTTTTCCATTTGTAGTTTAGTTCACCGTTATTAAGTTTTACCATAATATCTTGAATATCTGGATCCATTGTTGTATATATTTCCATTGGTACAGCATATGGGTCCATATGGAATTGTTCATATATATCATCACATACAATATCGATGAATGATTGATATTTGTTTAGTTCTGTGGCTGTTGGTTCTACTATTAGTGATTCAACGCTGATTGCTTTAGCATCTTCTGCTTGTTCTTTTGTTATATATTCATGTCTAACCATTAGGTTTAATACTATTGAACGTCTTTGTTCTGCTAATTCTGTACTAAAGAATGGGTTGTAAGATGATGGAGCATTAAAAATACCTGCTAGTAAAGAAGCTTCTGCTAATGATAAATCTCTAACAGATTTTCCAAAGTATTTTTGTGAAGCTTGTTCAACACCATATGTTTGTTGTCCTAGGAATGGAGCATTAACATAGAATTCCATTATTTCTTCTTTTGTATAATTTTTTTCTATCAAGAAAATACTTATATATATGTCTGTAAATTTTCTTACTATACCGGCAAATCCACTAGCTGCTATTGTACCATCTTCGGCTACTGAGAAAGTATTTTTGGCAACTTGCATTGTTAGAGTTGATGCACCACCAGCACCTGATTGTCCTGCTACTTGACCAAGAGCAGCCTTTATGAATCTGACTACATCGAATCCGTTATGTTGGAAGTAACGAGAATCTTCTGTTGCTACTATAGCATCTACTAGTACTTGTGGTAAGTCTTCATAGTATACTAAATCTCTTTGTTCTGCACCAACACGGGCAAATTCATTACCATTTTTATCATAGAATATTGTTGCTTCTTGACTATATAGTTTATCTGTTTCGAAAGCGGGAGCAGATAGAACTATATATCCACAGAATGCTATTATACAAATCATAGCTGCAATACATAGAAGCATTATCATCGATAATACAAAGTTTATGATTTTGCCACTATTACTTTTTTTCTTTTTATTTTTTGTTTTTGTTTGTTTTACTAAAGTAACAGGTTTATTATTTTGTGGCTTATTAGTTGCTTTATTATTTTTTTTAATTTCTAATATGCTATTAGATTTCTTTTGGTTATTATTCTTACTTTTTGTTGTTAAAGCATTGGATGATGTTCCTTTTTTGTTGGAATTTATTTTTTTTATTTCCATTTTTTATTCTCCTTTAAAGTATATTTCATCAATAGTTTTTAAATAGTCTAATTGTGGTCGATAGCTTTCTTTTATTATATGAGCTTTTTTTTGTATATAGGAATAATCAATAGATTTTCTTGTTGTATTGTCAATGAAGTAAATGTAATCTTCTCCAGTTAGGAGATAGTTTATATTATTCATTCTTATTATTAAAAAGACTATTCCACCATGTTTTATAACGTCTCTTATTTGTTTTGTTTGATGTTCATGAATGTTCGATAGTGGGAAAGCTGTTTTATTTTGAGTTTCTTTAGCATCGAATTCAATATATTTACCACGATATAATCCATTATAATCTAAGGTTGATTGTTCTTTAAAATAAGCTTTTTCTATTATTTTTTTGTGATTTTTATAAGAAACGTCTACCACACCTATCGGAGTAGGCTTTTTATATATTAAGGCTTTGTCTTGCTGTAAGTAATATTCGTTACTTATATTAAGTGCATTTTCTAAGTTCATTCCACGATTACTATGTGATATTGTTAATTTCGTATAGTTTTTTTGGATGTTATTTGGATATTGCACATTAATCACCTAATTAATTATACTATATAATAGGTATAAAATATAGTGTTACGGAATGTTATGTTATGCTATTTTACGTGAATTTTGCATATTATAAAGTGAAAATGTTTTTTCTATTTTTGTCTAAATTAATGAATACTTTGTTTTTTTCTTGTAATATATTGATGAAAGGGTGATTTATTATGCGAGTTAGTTATTTTTTACAAGAAATGATAGAAATGGTAAACGAAGTTCAAAGAGATATATATGCGGAGGCTCGCAACCTTGACAATAAAGGTATATAGATATATAATTTATGTCATAAGAAGGGTGATTTGTTTATGTATAATGATAAAGTAACACTTACTCCACAAGAGATTTTGGATAAGGAATTTAAAATTGATGCAAGAGGATATAGACCTCAAGAAGTAGATAAATTTTTAGATTTAGTTATAAATGATTATAATGAGTTTATCACTGAAATTAAGCGTTTAAAAAAGGAAATCGCTTATGTTAATGACGAAAATACTAAGTTGAAGAATGAACTTCGTAGAATAAGAGCTAATATTGAAGCTGCTGAAGGATCATCTTCTAATAGTTCAGTTAGTAATGTAGACCTTCTTAGAAGATTGAGTCAACTTGAGAAAGTTGTCTATGGTAAAAATGAAGAGTAATAATTAATAAAATTTAGTAGCAAATGCTGCATATTCGTTATGTAGAGGAAAGTCCAAGCTCACACAATCTGAGATGATTGTAGTGTTTGTGCTAAGGGAAAAAATAACCTTAGGTAGTACTTTGTACTAACGGCTTCGAAATAGTCCTATTGGGATTAGATTAGATATAAAAGTGCCAAAGAGACGAGTCTAGAAAGTAATTTCTAGGGTGGAACGTGGTAAACCCCGCAAGTGAGAAACCCAAATTTTGGTAGGGGAGTCTTTGCTAGGAATTCAACGATGCAAAGGACCTTATAGGTAGATAAATATTTGCTGCCCTTTATGGGTACAGAACGTGGCTTATTAAAAGTTTTATTTTTTATTTATTTCAAAGAAAAGGAGTGAACAATCTTGAATGAAATTGGCGAGCTCTTGCGTACAACTCGTGAGGAATCAGGGGTAAGTTTAGAAGAGGCCAGTGGTGATTTAGAGATTAAGACGCTAATATTGGAAAATATTGAAGATGGAAATATTGGGTGTTTTAAAGATATCTTCGTTCTTAAAGATTATATTTATGATTATGCTAAGTATTTAGGTTTAGAACCTGAAAAAATAATTGATGAGTTTAATGAGTATTTATTTGATTATACTTCAAAGATACCGCTTGAAGATATCGAAAAAGCAATGAAGGAACAAAAAAAAGATGAGATATTAGATAATAAAATAGTATCTCCTTATACAACATCAACCAAGAAAAATAATAATATATTAGTTATTGCATTATTTGTTCTTTTGGCTATTTTAATTATACTGGTTGTGTTATGGTCTATTAATCAGATTGCTGTTGATAATATGGCTACAAATATGATTAGCTACGTTGATAGTAGTAGATAAGGTGTGTTTATGGAAAAAAGTGTAAAGAAGAAGGGTATGAATTTACCTAATAAGATTACTTGTGTTAGATTATTTATTTCTTTTGTAGTATTAGTTATGCTATGTTTACCTTGGAATTCTATGGGAGTTAAATTTCCTGTATATAGTGTTTTAAGTGTTGAGAATGTTGATTTGAAATACATTATTTGCGGTATATTGTTTGCCGTTGGTTCTGTTACAGATTTTTTAGACGGATACATAGCTAGAAAGAATAATATTGTAACCGATTTTGGCAAAGTTATGGATGCTATAGCTGATAAAGTATTAGTAAATGGTGTATTGATTATTTTAGCTTATAATAGGATGATACCTTTGATAGTACCTGTTATAATTGTTACTAGAGATATCGTTGTTGATTCTATTAAAATGGTATCTGGAAGTAAGGGAAAAGTTGTTGCTGCTAGTTGGCCTGGAAAAATTAAAACTATTTGTATGATGATAGGAGTTACTTTAGTATTCTTCTATAATATGCCTTTTGCTTTTATTGGTGGTGGTATTAGAATAGATTATCTATTTATATTTATAGCTACTATAATGAGCGTGGTGTCTGCTTGTCAGTATTATTTAGCAAATAAAGATTTTATATTTTCAGAAATGTAATTTTAAAGAATTTCAATTATTTAATTATTTGAAATTCTTTTTTTGTTGGAAAAATAAGCAACAAAAACAAATGTTCGAAAATGTGTTGACAACTATGGTAAATGTGTTATAAAATTAAGGTGTCATAAAAAACGTGGGAGGACAAGAATAAATGAAAACAGATAAAGAAAAAGATAAAGCTTTGGAACAAGTTCTAGCTGATATTGAAAAGCAATTTGGTAAAGGTTCAGTTATGAGACTTGGTTCTGATGCTCATCTAAACATTGAAACCACTTCTTCGGGCTCTATTACTCTTGATATTGCCTTAGGAGCTGGTGGTTATCCAAAAGGAAGAATTATTGAAATATATGGTCCAGAGTCTTCTGGTAAGACTACTTTTGCATTACATGCTATAGCAGAAATACAAAAAGCTGGAGGTAGAGCGGCTTTTATTGATGCTGAGCATGCATTAGATCCTGTATATGCACAGAATTTAGGAGTTGATTTGGATCAGTTATTATTGTCACAGCCTGATACTGGTGAACAAGCTTTAGATATATGTGAGGCTTTGGTTAGAAGTGAAATTATTGACCTAGTGGTTATTGATTCAGTTGCTGCTTTGGTACCGCAGGCTGAAATTGAAGGCGAAATGGGAGATGCTCATGTTGGTCTACAAGCTAGGTTGATGAGTCAGGCTTTAAGAAAGTTGTCTGGTACTTTAAATAAAACTAAAACTACTGCTATATTTATTAATCAATTAAGAGAAAAAGTAGGAGTAATGTTTGGAAATCCTGAAACTACACCTGGAGGTAGAGCTTTAAAATTCTATTCTTCAATTAGATTGGAAGTTAGGAGAGCTGAACAAATAAAACAAGGAGATAAAGTTATTGGAAATAAAACTAATGTCAAGGTTGTAAAGAATAAAGTTGCTCCACCTTTTAGAACAGCTACTCTTGATATTATGTATGGTGAGGGAGTTTCCAAAGAAGGAGAAATAGTTGATTTAGCAACTGAGATAGGTGCATTAGAAAAAAGTGGTGCTTGGTATTCTTATAATGGAGAAAAAGTTGGTCAAGGAAAAGAAAATGTTAAAGCTATGCTTAAAGATAATCCTGAATTAAGGGATGAGTTGGAGTATAAAATACGTGAGCATTATGATATAGTAGGTAATATGAAGAAACCTAAGGCATCGAAGAAAACAACTACTATAAAAGTGGAAGATAATTCTACTGAAGTTGAAATTGATCCTGAAACTGGCGAAGTTATTGAATAAGAAAAAGTTATCTTTTTCTTTTTTTTGTATATTTATTATGCTAGAATATCTTACGATTGAGGGATATTATGGTTGATGTAGTTTTTAAAGATGATACTAAAATACAAGAAATGAAAGATTATTTAAGTAAAAGTTCAACTCATTTTGGTGGTTCTAAGTTTACTAAAATGTTGAAAGGATTTAATGCTGAGGAAGTCTTTGAATTATTTAGTGATGATATATTAAAAAAATTAGAAGTAGTTACTGATTATGATGCGATGGCATCAGTTTTTAGAGCGGTTCCTGCTGAAGTACAAGAAAAAATATGGTTTAATAAGAATATTCAAAAGATATTATTAGGTTTGGGTACTACTAGTGATCAGGAGTTAAATGAAATTATCATTAATAAAAAATTTTTTAGTATGCAAGATTTAGCTAAAAAATCTAAACAGGGAAAATTTTATTATAATCCGGTTAAACTTAGAGCATTGGAAGTTTTATTAAGATATATTAAAAGTCAAAATATAAAAGAACAATTATATTATAATCAATATTTTTATATGATACTTTTATGTAGTAAAAAAGTACCTGATTCTTTTTATACTATGTTTGATGTTGAAAAATTGTTTAATGAAGTGATTAAATCAAATATATATAGATTAGCAGATTCTCATAGTAAATGTTTATGGTTGCAACAAATTAATAATAATTGTTCTAAGTTGTTATTATCACCAGATGCAAAAAATCTATTTTTGCCTTCTACGAGTTTTTCAACTTGGTTTTATGGCGATGATAAGAAAACTCTTGCATCGATGTTACATAGCAAGTTATATAGTTTAAGTAATAAAAAAATGAAAATTAATTTTACAATTGAATCTTTAAAGCTATTAAATTTGCAAGAGTTAAATGTATTAAAATCTGATACTAATGGAGTTGTTGATCAAAAATTAATATATGATTTGTTAGGAGATTTAATAGAAGATTCTTTTAAAGATGGAACTATTTTTAGTAAGAAATATTTAGATACTTCTCACTTGGATGTTCCTATTCAAAGATCATTGTTTAAAATTGTTATTGATAAATCTATAGGTAATACATTATATGAAGATCAAATGCTTGAATATTTATATGGGGTTTTATTTAACACTGAATTTAGTTCTTTGGAAAAAAGAGCTTTGTTAATATCTTTAAAAAATGCACTAGTATATGCTACTGAAGATACAATTTGTGATTTATTTAGTTACCCTAATGATTTAAAAAGTGTATTCTTTTTAAGATTTAATTTGACTGCAAGAAATATGGATTACTTGTATGGTATAGATGTAAGACAATTAATGAAGATTAATGTTAAACATATTAATAAAATAGTTCAATTATTATATGATCCTGAACAAGATGAATTATCTGATTCTTATTCAAAAGCTATTAAGATGTATTTAGTGTTTGGTTTAGAAAGAAGTATTGAACTATTGAGTGGTAAATATCCGATAAATAAAGTGTTTTTAGATAATGTTAGTAAATTGAATGTGTCTAAAGTTGAAATGAAAGCAGAAGGTAAAAAATACTTGCCTGTGTATCATGAAGATTTTAATAGGTTTATGTTTGCTGCTAATAATATTGATTCTTTATTTGATGAAGATACAGCAATACATTCAAGTTGGTATTATTTATATAATAATTTTGATATGATAAAAGATTTATGTAAGGGACATGTTAATTTAATTCAGGCTGAAACTATTTTAAAAGAACAAGTTAATACGGTAAGATATGATTTAGAACCAGATTGTTATAGATTGGAAAAAATATTATACGAAGCCGGTTTAGGTAATAAAACTCATTATTCTAATGAGGAAGTATACGATGAAATGTGTACAATTCATAGAAAACAAGTTAGAAGAACTGTTTGTTCTATCCCTTATGTTAAAGGTATATTATCTAGCGATTGGGGGTATGAAGTGATGAGGCATGAATCTGCTATAGCTTTTGTACTTGGTTATAGAGCAGGATGTTGCATTAGAACTAAAGATATAGCTCATAATCATTTATTGCATGCTTTGTTATGTGAGAATGGCAGAATTTTACTTACTTATAAACCTGATGGAACTATTGCTTCTTTTTCACCATTAAAGAGAAATGGAGAAGTATTAATTGCTAATAGTATAGAAGCGATTGATAAAGAAGATAGTTCGATTGTTCCTATGACTGAAGCGTTTAAAGTTGGAATAGAAGAAATATGTAAGGTAAGTAAGATTACTGAAAAAAATGCTTGTATTAAAGTTGCTACTATAGGTAGTTCTTCTTCTCGTAAACCTGATGGAGAATTTTGGCCTAGTACAGTACCAACGCCTACGATATATGAAAAAAAAGATTCATTATATAGTAATACTGATTGTTATCATAAAAAATTATTTATTATTTATGAAGATGGTGATGTTAACTTGCGTGGGTTAAGGTATGGTGAGGTTAAACAAAAGTATTTAGATCCTCGAAAAGAAATAATGGCTTGTTTATATGATAGTGAAAATGTATTGTTACAAAGAAAGGCTCAGAGAATTATAGATAGTATTAGGTATACTAAGTTTTTAGATGAAGGTAAAAATAAGGAGTTTTTTGAAAAAACTAGGCTTGGTTATTATGATGCAATATTTTTTAACGAAGATTGGTATGTGATTGTTGATTATTGTGGGCTACATTATGATTGTTTAGATGATGATCCTAGAGCTAGAAAAGAAATGGATGCTACTATAGAAGTTATTAATCAATATGGTAAAAATAGGCAAGAAGTGAGAAAATTAGCATTACAATATTGTGAAATAAAAAATAAATAAATGTTTTTTAAAAAGAATTATAATGATATTTTTAAGTGTTAAAAAAAACTGGTAAATAATAAAGCTTTTTTCTTTTTCCTTGAAAAAGTATGTAATTTTTTTTATAATAAGTTTATAGATGATTAGATTGTTATAATTTTTCTATAAAATAGATTTTTGGAGGTATGAAATGGACAAAATTTTAATGGCCATTTTAGCACTTCTTGTGGGGATTGTTTTAGGTGTTATTATAATTCTAGTTGTTGGTTATTTCCGTGGAAAAAGAATGGAAAATAAAGCAACAAAAATAATTGATCAAGCAAAAAAAGATGCTGAAAAGCAAAAAAGAGATGCACTTCTTGAAATAAAAGAAGAGTCTTATCGTTTAAAAAAAGAAACTGAGAAAGAGATTAAAGAGAAAAAAAATGAATTAAAAGATTCTGAGGATAGATTATTGCAACGTGAAAAGAATATTGATAAACGAGAAGAACTTTTAAATAATAGAGATGCAATGTTAGATCAAAAAGATAATAATTTACTTAATAAACAAAAAGATTTACAAGAAAAAGAAGCTAAAATTGACGAATTAATGAAAA
>JBJFGS010000013.1:20331-23814 GCA_051892935.1 Candidatus Coprovivens sp. | reverse complement strand
AGATTAGAAATTAAAAGTGACGTTTTGAAATATAATGATGAATCTGATCATTTTTTCAAATGTTGGGTGGATAGTGATAGCCATGGCGGAATAGCTATAGGTTCAACATCAACCACATATTTGAAATGGTTAAGAGGAGCCGCTCAGCTTCAAGTAAGAAACTATGACGATAATGCCTATACTCAAATAGTTGCTAGTGCGTTTACAAATGGTTCAAAACGAGAATTTAAAGAGAATATAAGCGATATATCTGAAACCAAAATACGAGATATTATAATGGATAACGATATTAAAACTTATAATCTTATAAGTGAACGAGAAGAGATAGAAGAATTAGAGAAAGAAGCCGATGATAAGGGTATCATATTAGATGACGAGATGTTGAAAATAAACACAAAAGCTGGATTAATTATTGAAGATTTAACAGAAGATGCTGAAGAGTTATTACATCCAGAAAGAACAGAAGGCATAGACATCTATGTTATGGCTTCAATATTATGGAAGCACAACCAATATCAACAAAAACGGATGGAAATATTAGAAGCAAAGGTCGAAGCGTTAGAATATTTATTAAATAATTAAATCGTATTAATTGAAAGGAGTTTTAAAATGAATAAAGGATTTAATACAGCAGTCGAGGAAACTAAAGAGGAAGTATTAAATTTTATAAATAGTAAATTGCAAATGGGATTACCTATATCAGTAATCGGTCTAATAATAGATAATGTAATGACTAATGTACGAAAAGAAATAGTTAGAATGGTCGAAGAGGAGAAAAAACAAATAGATGAAGAAAATAAAGAAGTAGAAGATAAATAGGAGGTTATAATATATGGAAAATACACCAACTGTATATGTTATGATGAACGATAAAGGTGATGTAATTAGATATTCTACTATACCAGGAACAGGTATAGCCGTTATTCAAGATGATCCGATTATTAATATTAATAAATTAATAGGATATAAAGTAGAGGTTGGAGACGATCGTAAGAAGCATCTTATATTTGATGAAGAAAAATACAATAATTACGTTACTGCCAAAATAAAAGAAGAGGCAATACAAGAAGCCAATGTTAAATTAGAAGAATTAGCTAAATCTAATATTCTACCTAGTCTTAGCGACGAAGATGCATATGAGTTAAGAATGTTATATCCTGAATTTGAAATTGGGGTCGATTATAAAGTTGGAGAACGTATTATATATCAAGATAAATTTTACAAAGTTTTATTAGACCACACTTCTCAAGAAGACTGGACACCTGATATAGCTGTTTCTTTATTCGTAGAAATATCAGATCCAGCTGTAGAATATCCAGAATTTGTCCAACCTACAAATGCTGAGACAGCTTATATGAAAGATGATAAAGTTACATTTGAAGGAAATAAATATATTTGTTTAATAGATAATAACGTATATTCTCCAACTGATTATCCAGCTGGATGGCAATTAGTAGAGTAATAAAATAGGAGGTAAGAAATATGGAAACCATAAGCATAGCTTTAATATGTACGGTATTTGGTATTATAATTTCTTTCCTCACCTTTCAAAGGAATAATAAAAAAGATATTGAGGATAGAGCTAAATCGGATGCTGAAAAAAAAGCACAATTAGATTATATTCAAAGAGGTATTGATGATATAAAGTTCAATGACCGACTAAGAGATGATCAATTAAAAAACATGAACGAAAGGCTTATAATAGTTGAAAATGAAACAAAAGTCTTATTCAGAAGATTTGAGCGTTTGGACGAACACTATCATATACGAGATGATGTTGAAAATAGGGGTGAGAGATAGATATGAAACAATTTTTATTAAAACTTACTAATTTAATAGAAGTTAAAAAACTTATTGCTTTAACAGTTGTGTTTGTATTTTGTGGATTAGCTATAGCTGATAAAGTTGACACATCAGTTTTTACAAATGTAGTAACTTTAATAGTTGGATATTACTTTGGTCAAAGTACAACTAGACAAGTCATGAACGAAAACAATCAATCGCAGTAAAATGTGGTAAAAAGTTGTTTACTCGTATATTACTCATACACCTGATGTTCTTAATAGCTGATAATATAACAAATGTAGCAGCTGTATAAGAGACTACAGTCATATTTATACGGTGATAAATGGCTTAGCCAAACAGTATATAAGAGTAAATAGAAGTGGAAAATAGTATAAAAATGTACACTATTCATATACTATTCATACACCACTTCTTTTACATCTTATTTTATTTTTTCTATTTCAGCCTTCATCCATTCGATATTTCTCTCTGTATAAACTTTCTCAGTTATATCGCTAATATTATGACCTACAATATATTTTATAGCATATTCATCAACATTATATTTTTTAGCCATTGTTATAAAGTGCATTCTTGGATCATGACTTTTATGTTCAGGATTCAATTTTAATTCTTCTATAACTTTTATAAATCTGAATCTATATTTACTATATGTCATTTTTAAACCGCTTTCACCATTATATCCATTAGTAGTATTTATTAAATACTCGCTACCTAACGATTTAGCTTCATTATATTTTTGTTCAATCAATTTTAATATTTTTGAATGTATTGGAACGATTCTATTTATTCCAGCAGCAGTTTTCATACCTCCGACAATAGTTCTATCTTCCAAATTTACATTTTCTATTTTTAATAGACCCATTTCCTGAGGTCTCCATCCTGAATAACATTGAATTAATATAGTGTCTACAAATGGTATTTTATCAACATTATCCCAAAGTATATTTATTTCTTCATCAGTAAAAGACATATGACCTTTGGCGTTTATTTTTTCTTCTTTTCTTATTTTATCAGATACGTTAAAATTTCTAGAATAATTAGTATCTACAATTTCATATTCTACAGCATAATCGAGCATTAAATTAAATAATGATTTTATTCTAGATTTAATTCTAGGACTTGTATGACGTATTTCTCCTTTTACTACATTAGTTCCATCATCCATACATTTCTTTATATGTCTAGCACGAACATCTCTAACATTTACATCATATATTTCAGAACAATATGACCAAGCAGAAGTAACTGTCCTAAGACTTGAGTCAGACTTTAAAGTTTTAGAATACTCTGGTAACCACCTATCATATAACTCTTTGACAGTTAGTAAAGAATCTAATTCATATGGGTTCTTGTTATATTCTATCAATGCAGCGTATGCGTCATTATACGTACGAAAATATGATTGGGGTTTTAATAATTTACATATTGGTTTTCCTTCTGGTGTCTTTCCAACTGTAATCATAGCTCTATATGGATTGCGAAGTCGTTTATTTTTGATTTTAGTTATTTGTCCGAAACCATTCGGTAATCTCATTTTCCTTTTCAATATATTACCTCCTTTTATTACATATTATAACACATATTTTAATCTAGAATAGCTATATTTTAACCTAGATTAGAAATACGCGAAAATTACATTGATTTTAATGAAAGATATTATTTTTATTAAAGGAG
>JBJFGS010000013.1:0-20231 GCA_051892935.1 Candidatus Coprovivens sp. | reverse complement strand
AAATACGCGAAAATTACATTGATTTTAATGAAAGATATTATTTTTATTAAAGGAGAGATTTTTATGAAAAATGAAACTAACGGAAAAGAAAAGAAAGATAAGAAGGTTGGATTAACAATACTATCAACAGCTGGAATAGTTTGTTCTACAGGATTAGGTGTATTGTATTATTTACAAACCAAAGAAGTCAAAGCTCTTAAGATGGATAAAGAACTATACAAAGAAGCTTACGAAGGAGTGGCAGAGAAATTAATACAACAAGGTGAAACTGCAGAATTAGTTAAAAGAGTAGTTGGTGGTCCATTAATCGATAGGCTTATCAAAAATGAAGAACTAAAACGTAGTAGAGTTGAGAATAAAATCACTAACCTTATGAATAAAGGTATGGATGAAGCAACAAAAATAGTATTAAAAGAAAAAGAAGCAGATAGACAAGCAATCATAGAAACAATAGCAGATTTTATAAATGTTAAAGAAGCATTAAGATAATTCTATAATGGGAGCTTTACCGCTCCTTTTTCTTTTTACGCGAAAAATACAACTACTATTATGAAAAGAAGATTAATTAAGTATGATAAACGGCTATGAATTGACATAGTACTTACGAGAAGGTTAAAAACCTTGAGGTAAGGGTAGTGAGACAGTGATTCATACATCTTCTTTTTTTTCGCGAAAAAAACATCTCCTATTATGAAGAGATTAAAAACTGACATTTGTGCGGAATTGACCGTGGGGCTTATGAGAAGGTTAATGACCTTGAGATAAGATGAGAGCGATTCGATGTTAGAGTATATGGGTAGTTGTGCGGAATTGACCGTGGGGCTTATGAGAAGGTTAATGACCTTGAGATAAGATGAGAGCGATTCGCTATCGTGATATACAAGCCCTTTTACTTTTTCTTACGCACTTTTTACATCTCCTATTATGAAGAGATAAAATTAAGCTTAGCCAGGAAAAGACTTGGTGCTACATCTAGGAACAGTATACTAGTAGTGTAGGGACGAAGGTTCGAAGCAAGTGTAAATTCGTGCCGAGAAATGACTCGGTGCTACGTCTAGAGGGAGTTTACTAGTAGCGTGGGGACGAAGGTTCGCGAAGGTTACGCTCTCTTCTTTTATTTTTTATTGAAAGGAGTTTTATAATATGAAAGGAAAAACTATAGCTGGTTTATTGGTTATTACTAGTGCTACTTCAATCGGTGCGACAACTTATGTTCAACAAAAGCGTCAGGAAGAACAGAGAAGACAAGAGCTAATAGAAGAATATAAGAAACAAATTAAAGATGCTGAACAACAGATAAAAGAAATGTACACAGATAAAAATATACTCAATGAAACATTTAAATCAATGAACAAAATGATTGTAGCTAGAGGAACAATAGAAACGTCTTATAGATTTAGTAATAAGTGTAAAGCAGTTATGGCTGATAGTGTAACAAATATATGCAAAAATATATGGAACCGACTAACCTATAAAGATGTCATATTTACAGCTAAATACTATTACAATGTTACTTACGATTTTAAAAACATCAATGTTGTGTATGAAGATGATGCATTAAAGATAAAACTACATGAGACAAATTTATCAATAGAAGATGTTCGTATTGACTATAAAACAGCGTATGTAGACGAAAATAACGGTTTATTAGCTAAGAATTTTACTTCTAATGAAACAAACGCTATGGCTAATTTTTCTACACAAGAAACCGAGAACTATTTAAAAACAGAGCAACAAATTATGGATAATGCTATGGCATCTCTAGAAAACAACATAAAAGATTTATGTAGGAAATTAGGAGTAGAAAACTACAAAATTGAAAAATATGAAAACAACACAATATCTAATAAAAGTAATTTTTTAAATATAAATAATTATATCCAAGAAGGCATAAATTTTAATTAATTTTTTCTGTAACCTACGTACGGTTCTTACAGAATTTATATTTACCTATAACATTTTTCGTATTAAACTTATACCTAAAGGAGGGCATTTTATATGAAAGAATTTGTAAAAGGTTCAGTTCCGGTAGCAGTAGCTGCAAAAGTTTATGGAAAAGATGCATCTTGGGTTAGAGCTGGAATCGTGGCTGGTTGGCTGCCAATTGGAAAAGCAACAAGGCATCATAAACTTGTTACTAAAATAGAGGATATGGATTCTAAATATGGAAGGATAAATTTCTATATATCTCCTAAAAAATTATGGGAAGATACTGGTTACGTGTGGAAAGGGGAAAAACATTAATGGCTACTAAGTTACGTGCAGAATTGTCAGAAAAGAATAAATATTGGATTGATAAACATCGTTATTATGAACTAAAGCATTTTTGTCTTCAATACCCAATGTGGAAAAAAGCTTATAATATATTAGACGAAATGGGAACACAGATAAATAATTATTCAGAAGTGCCAGCATGCACTAATGTTCCATCAAATTTAACTGAAAAATATGCAATAGCAAAAACTTTATTAGCGAACAGAATTGATATTATAGAAAAAACAGCTTACGAAGCTGATAATGAAATAGGTTATTATATCTTAAGAGGGGTTACTGAAGAATTATCATATAATCATCTTAAAACTAAATTAGAAATACCTTGCGGAAAAGATATGTATTATGATCGTTACAGACGCTTCTTTTGGTTATTAAACAAAGCTAGGCAATAAATTAAGAGTCTATATTTAGGCTCTTTCTTTTTTTTGTTTTAAATTTTACCGTACTCAGGTTACATTAAATAATGATATTTTAGTAAAGGAGGAATTTATCATGGTAGACTTCTGTTATGGTTTAGTGATTGGAATTCTATCTGGATATTTATTAAGGGAGGTGATGTATAAATTTAAACCAATATTCGGTATTCTCAAAATTGATAGAACCAACCCAGACAAAGATATTTATAGTATCGAAATTAAAATACCTTTAGATAATCTTAAGAACAACGATGAGATTATATTAAAGGTAGACGATACGCGTAAATAGCATCCTCTATAATGAAGAATATATTTGAGAGGGGATTTTAAAATGGAAGAAAAAAATATCAATGAATTATTATGTAAGGAGATTGAGGAGGAAATCAAATATCTAAAAACTTTAGAACCAGGTGGAGAAGAACACTCAAGAGCAGTAGAAAGTTTAACTAAACTATACAAAATAAAAATGGATGAAGACACTAAAGTCGATGAAAAACAAAAATTGAACAAAGATGTTATAAATCAATATTTAAAATTAGGTATAGATGTAGCTGGAATTATATTGCCATTGATGTTCTATTCTAGATGGATGAATAAAGGATTTAAATTTGAAGAAACTGGAACATTTACATCAACAACATTTAGAAATTTATTTCAAAAATTTAAAACTACTAAATAATATGATTCAGGAATTGAGAGATCGTACAAGGTCTCTTGATTCTTATTTTTTTCTTTCATATTTTTGCTATTGATGTTATACTTAATACGAATAATTTTAGAAAAGGTGGTGCGAATGAATAAAGATTACGAAAAAATTTATGATGAAGAAGATAGCAGAAACTATGAAAATTTTGACGATTTAGAAGACGATGACTTTAAAGATTATATAGATGACGAAATAGATGAAACTTACGAAAATGTTTATGACGTAGATGGAGACAGTGTATATTGTGATTATTGTAATAGTGAAATAAAATGGAAAGACGGAGAGTACATATGTCCAAATTGTGGTCAAGTAATGAATTTAGATACATTTTTAAATTATATTGGCGTTGACATTACTGAAAATAAATAAAAAGAAACTAGAACTCGTGTGAATAACATGGGTTCTTATTTTTTGCATAGGAGAAATATGAGATACCATTATAATAAACCAAAAATATATTTATCAATGTATGGAGAAAATTATATTTGCAATCATCCTGTTTATAACAGATGTACATTATTTAAAATAGGTGATAACGGACTAGCTGTGATACAACAACGATATTCCGAAGAATTAAAACATACTTGGTGGTCAGAAATAGATCCATGGCTTACTGATGATATTTACCTTAATCCTAAATTTAAGTCATATTTTGAAAAACATTCAGGAAAGTGTAAGGACGAGTTGTATCCAACAGTAACTGTTAGACAAATAATGTGGGCTTTAAAAATGAAGCCAATACCTAGAGAACGATGGGAAACTGTATTTGATAGAAAAGAAGTATAAGTACGCGAAATTTACATGTCCTTTAATGAAGAGAACGTTAGCTCAGTTGGTAGAGCACTGCATTAAAACGCGGGTGTCGTTGGTTCGAGTCCGACACGTTCCTTTTTATTTTTTATTTGAAAGGAGTAATAATATGAAAGGAAAAGCTTTATTAGACGGTATATGTTACAAATCAAAATTATATTTAAAGAATCATTCTACAACCATATTGTCTGGAATAGGAGCATTTGGTGTTGTAGGGACATCAGTCATGGCTGTAAAAGCTACACCAAAGGCTCTTAGACTTTTGGACGAGGCTAAAGACGAAAAAGGAGAAGACCTTACAAAATTCGAAATCATATGTGTTGCAGGTCCAGCTTACATTCCATCAATTGTTATTGGCATGTCTACAATAGCTTGCATATTAAGTGCAAATGTGTTGAACAAACAAAAACAAGCCACATTAACAAGTGCTTATATGTTACTAGATGAATCATACAAACAATATAGAAATAAAGTAAAAGAATTATATGGTGATGATGCTGATGAAAAAATTAAAAAAGAAATAGCTAAAGATAATTATTACGAAAAAGGATATTCAAATCAACCTAGAGAAAAGAAGTTATTTTACGAACCTATTTCTGAAAGATATTTTGAAGCAACTATAGAAGATGTTCAATATGCTGAATATCATTTTAACAGGAACTTTGCATTGAGAGATTTTGCTAAATTAAATGAATTTTATCAATTTTTAGGATTAGAAACTACTGACTTAGGCGAAGTTCTCGGATGGTCTAGCTATGCAGGTTATACAATATATGGATATCAATGGATAGACTTTAAACATGAAAAAGTTATATTAGAAGATGGACTAGAATGCTATATTATCAATTATCCATTTGAACCTACCATGGATTTCATGGAATATTAATACGCGAAATTTACAAGTTCTTTAATGAAGAGATTAAAATTAAAAAGGGGATTTTGTTTATGAAAAAAGATATCGATATGGTTAAACTTATTAGTGTTGCAGGTACTATTTTAGGAATGGCTGGTACAGCCTTAACTGGATGGGCTAGCAATAAAAATATGGAGAAACTTATTGACGAAAAAGTTCAGGAAGCAATTCAAAAAGTTAATGAGAAATAACTTCAAAAGGGAGAGTCTTTACAAAGGCTCTTTCTTTTTATTTTTTAGAAAGGAGATTTAAGAATGAAAAAAGAAGGAATTTCAAAAATTATCAATCATGTTAAAACAAGTGTATCTCAACACAGTCCAGAAATATTAACAGGATTAGGAATAACAGGAATGTTGTCAGCCACTGTATTAGCTGTAAAAGCAACTCCTAAAGCTTTAAGATTAATTGAAGATAAGAAGGAAGAAGAAAATGTTGATGAATTAACCACTAAAGATGTTATCAAAACTTGTTGGAGATGCTATATTCCAACAGCTATAACAACTGGTGTATCTGTTGCATGTTTGATAGGTGCAACTTCTGTTAATTCTAAAAGAAATGCGGTATTAGCAACCGCTTATAAACTTTCTGAAAATGCATTTACCGAATACAAAGAAAAAGTTATTGAAACTATTGGTGAGAAAAAAGAACAAGAAGTTAGAGATAAAGTAGCAAAAGAAAAAATAGAAAAGAACCCAGTCAAAAATAATGAAGTTATAATAACCGAAAAAGGTAATACTTTATGCTACGATGCTATATCTGGAAGATATTTTAAATCAGATATTGATAAAATCCGTAAAGCAGAAAACATTATAAATAAAAAATTAATGAATGATATGTACTGTTCATTAAATGAATTCTATGATTTAGTTGGTTTACCTTATACCCAATTAGGATTTGAATTAGGTTGGAATGTAAATGATAGCCTTGTAGAAATAGAATTTAGCACACAACTATCAGAAGATGATACTCCATGTATTGTTGTAGATTATTCAGTATCACCTAAATATAATTATCAGCATTTATTATAAATACGCGAAATTTACAAGGCCTTTAATGAAAGAATAAAATTTTTATATTTGAAAGGGGATTTAAAAATGGAAGAAAACACAAACTTAAATTTAGTTGATGAGGCTGATGAAATTTTAACAGAGGTAGAAGAATCAAACACTAACTTTAACAAAGGTTTGGTTGCTGGATTAGTTGTTGGAGCAACAGCTTTATTGGGAACATTATTATATAAGAAAGTTGTTAAGCCAAGATTAAAAGCAAAAAACAATGAAGAAGTTAACGAAGAAGAAAATACTGAAGAAAACGAAGAAGACTGTTAATTAAAAAGGAGTGTATTTATGATAATAGTCGAATTTATTTATAAAGATGGAATTACAAAAACAGAAAGATTTAGAGAATGGAAACATTATTATGATTTTAAAACAACGAACAAAGATTATATTAAATCAATAAGATTTATACAAGTTTAAAAGAAGAGAGAGTACTTCAAACGAGGTACTTTCTCTTTTGTCTTTTATTAAAAATATGAAAGGAGATATTTTAATGAGTCAAGAATATAAATCAAATTCACATAAATCTAAGGAGAACGAGGAAAAGAAAAAGGTGGATAAAGTTGTTCAAGGTAAAGTAAAAGCTAAAAAGAAAAGTGGAGTTACAAAATTTGCTGATGTTTTTATTTCAGAAGATGCTAGTAATGTGAAGAATTATATTGTAATGGAAGTTCTTATACCAGCTATGAAAAAAGCTCTTTCTGATATTGTTACAAACGGTATTGATATGATTTTATATGGTGAGACTGGCGTTAGTAAAAAGAGATCATCAGCATCAAGAATATCTTATACGAACTATTATGATAGACGTGATGAAAGAAGTTCGAGACTTACTAGTATAAGAGGAGGATATAGTTATGACGATATAATTCTTGACAATAGAGGGGAAGCTGAAGATGTATTGGCAAGAATGGACGAATTAATAGACACTTATGGAATAGTTAGTGTTGCTGACTTATATGATTTGGTGGGTATTACAGGAAATTATACAGATAATAAATATGGTTGGACTGATATTAGGAGTGCTCAAGTTGTAAGAGTTAGAGACGGATATATGATCAAATTACCAAGAGCAATACCTTTAAATTAAAAGGAGGAATAAATATGAAACTAATGACCAAAGAGTTGGAAACAAAATTTAAAAAATATCCTATAGGTTCTCAAGAAGACAAAGGTTTTGAAGCAGAAGTTATTGTGAAATATTTCAATCCTTGTGGAGCCGGAACTTGGCTTATTACTGAAGGAGAAAAGCAATCAGACGGAGATTGGCTTTTATTTGGATATTGCCATATTTTTGAATGGGAATGGGGATATTTATCACTTAACGAACTAGAAGAAATTGAATTACCATTTGGATTAAAAATTGAAAGAGATATTTATTCAAATAAAAAATTAGTTAAAGATTATATTTAGACGGAGGATTTTTAATGAAAGTGATTAAACCTGGATATGAAATATTAGATGATATTGACGGAAAAGAAGTTTTAAAGAAGATAGAAAAAATAGCAAGAGTATGTTACAAAAGTGAAGATAAAATTAAAGAAGGCTCAGCTGAAAAAATGGTAAAAGCACTTGTTAAAAATGGACACGAAGCAATGCTAGAACATTATTCGTTTAGTGTTAAGTTTATTGTAGATAGAGGTGTATCCCATGAAATAGTCCGTCATAGGATGGCCTCTTTCGCACAAGAAAGCACTAGATATTGCAACTATGGAAATGGAGAGATGACATTTATAGAACCTTGTTATTTTAGTAATGATGCTTTGGATGACGATTCTAGAAGAATAGCAAAATATATTGATTGGTTAACTTGCTGTAAAGATAGCGAAACCTGTTATATAAGAATGTTAAATAGAGGAGCAACTCCACAAGAAGCAAGATCTGTTCTTCCTAATAGTCTTAAGACTGAAATAGTAATGACTGCAAATTTAAGAGAATGGCGACATTTCTTCAAATTGAGAGCTGTGGGTGTTACCGGTAAACCTCACCCTCAAATAAAAGAAGTTGCTGTTCCATTATTAAAAGAATTACAAAAAATAATACCAGTAGTATTTGATGATTTGGAGGTAGAATAATTATGTATGAATCAACTGACAAAATGGTTTCTCACCCAACTCACTATCAATCTAAATCCGGATTAGAGGTAATTGATGTTATTGAAGCGTTCACTGAAGAGTTAAAAGGAGTAGAAGCTACCGACACTGGAAATATTATTAAATATGCATGCAGATGGAAAAGAAAGAACGGAATTCAAGATCTCGAAAAGATAATTTGGTATGCTCAGCATTTGATTGAGTATTTGAAAAAACAAGAAGAATTAGATGAAGAATTTAAATTGAAATATGAAGAGGCTTTAAAAGAATATTTTAAAGACCTTGAAAAACTAGAAAAAGAAGATAATGAATTGACTATAGAACAATATCAAAATTATATGTTAGGTAAGGAGTGGAAATAGTATGAAAAAGAAATCAAATTTTGCATCTACATCTATTATATGTTTTGGGTGTATTATTTTAGGTATGGGCTTAGGAATTATGATAGCTAAAAAAGCACAAGGAGGTTGTGTCTAATTATGACTAAAAAAATGAAAAAAGCTTTATTTGTAATGGGCGTTGGTGCGTTTATTAGTGGTGTTATTTTTGGTGCTGGTATGACTTACATTGCAACACACTAGGAGGTATATTTATGAGAAATTTTTGTAAAGGGTATATAACTGGAAATGTTGTTGGTATTATATGCGGCATAGGTATTGGATTAGGTATGGCCGGTATAATTATGAGAAAGGCAGGTGCTAGATAATGGATGACGATAAGTTACAATTAATAAAAGATATATTTGTAAATTATCCTTACACTAGCATATTAGCCAGTGTTGGTATTGCTAGCGGTGTGTTATTTACTATTCTATTAGGAGCAGTTGGATATAGTATGGATTCTAATAATAAAAATTTAATAAAGGAGAATGATATTTATGAAAATTAACGATAATTTAAAATTAAAAGCTAATAGATTTGGACTAAAAGTTAAAAAATATAGCCCTGAAATATTAATAGTTGCTGGTACAGTTGGCGTTGTTGCTAGTGCAATAATGGCTTGTAAAGCTACAACTAAAGTTAATGATATTTTAGAAGATGCTAAAGAAAATATAGAAAAAATTAACGAAGTAAAATCAGATCCAACATTTTCTGATAATTATTCAGAAGAAGATGCAAAGAAAGATTTAGTTATAACTTATACTCAAACTGCTGTTAAATTAGTAAAACTTTATACACCTTCAATAATTCTAGGCACTGCTTCACTTACTTGTATAATAACTTCTAACAATATTCTTAGAAAGAGAAATGTAGCATTAGCTGCAGCATACGGAACAATCGATAAGAGTTTCAAAGAATATAGAAAACGCGTTGCTGATAGATTTGGCGAAGAAGTAGAACATCAAATAAGATATAACATCAAAGCAGAACAATTTGAAGAGTCAAAAGTTAACGAAAATGGAGAAGAAGAAAAAGAAACTAAAACAGTTAACGTTTGTGATCCATTAGCTGGATATAGTGATTACGCTAGATTCTTTGATGACGGATGTACAGGATGGGAAAAAGATCCAGAATATAATTTAATGTTCCTTAAAGCTCAACAACAATATGCTAATGATTTATTAAGAAGCAGAGGACATTTATTCTTAAATGAAGTTTATGATATGCTAGGAATACCAAGAAGTAAAGCTGGACAAGTTGTAGGATGGATATATGACCCAGACAATCCAGTAGGAGATAATTATGTAGACTTTGGCATTTACGATGCAAATAAAACTAACGCTAGAGATTTCGTAAATGGATATGAAAGAACTATATTATTAGACTTCAACGTTGACGGTAACGTTTGGGACCTAATGTCTTGAAGAGACGGACTCAATTCTATTGGGTCTGGAAATTCTTATAGAGATTTCTTTGATTATTACCCTCTTTATCAATGGATTTAGATAGAGAGGGTTTTTATTTTTGAAAGGAGAATATATTATGAATAATAAAAGATTAGCAATTGGTGCAATTAGTTTTACATCAATTATATCATTATGTATTAGCATATATTCAATTTATTCAAACGTTAAAAATAAGAAAAACTTAAACGATGAAATTAGAAATTTCAAGTCTAATATAAATAATGAAGTTAAAACACAAATAGCTAACGATGTTAAAAATGAAATTGTAAGAAAATCTTCTATTGAAAATATTGAAAAAAGTGTGGAAAATGAAGCTAAAACCAGAATAACTAATATTATTTATGAAATAAAAAACAATGAAATTCCTAAATTAAATAAAATGATAGAAGACTTTTTTAAAAAATATGAAACAAATATAGATAGTAAAATTAATAGTTTTGACAAACGATTAGAAAGTATGGAATCTTTAGATAGCAAAATATGGAACACATTTAATAGAGGATTTGCATCTTATAGTTCATATAATAGTGAAGCTGAAATATTAAAAACGTTGTTAGAAAATAGAGATGATCTAAGTAGCTATGATATAGAGAGAATAATAAAGGCATTGAAACATTAATACTTTGAAAGGAGATTTACTATGAAGGGTTTATTAAAAGGGGTTTTATTAGTAGGAGCAGCTGCGGCTGTTGGATATTTTATTGGAAAGAAAATATCAGAAAATAAAGAAGAAAAACAAGAAGAGACTATTTTAAATGAAAAAACTGAACTAACAGAAGAGCAAAGAGTTAAATACGAACAAATTAAAAAGGAGGTCGTTAAGCAAATGAAACCTCATATGAGAAAAATGACAATGATAAGAATTGCAAAAACATTAGTTGGAATGCTTACTATGATTGGTGTTATCACATATGTAGGATGTCTAGAAGCAGAAAGAAGAGATAATCTTATAAATGGAGGTATTCTACAATGTTAGAAAAATATGATAATTTTATGATATTAATGAAAAAACTTTTTAACACTGATAAAGATTATATGGTAGGTAAACATATATCTTTATTGATAGCTGTTATAGGAGCATGTTTATACTATGAGTTCTCAACTATAGAAAAAGAAGAATTTAAACATTAGTTTAAGGAGGTATCTAAGTATGAATAAGAAAGTAATTGCTAGTTCTTTAGTTATATTAGCAGGGTTACAATTAGGAGAAATGGTACAAGCCAACGATAAACCAAAGATATTACTAGACTTAGCACATTTAGATACTATAGAAGATAATGGAGCATCATATTTATACTGGAACGAAAGAGAAATGGTGAATAAAATAACAGATAAAGTTGCTATTGAATTAGTGAACAGGGGATATTCAGTAACATTAACAAGAGATTATGATACACCTATTAGTATCAATGATAGAGTAGCTTTAGCTAATAGGACAGACTACGATTATTATATTAGTATTCATGGTAATTCATGCGAAACTCCAAATACAGGAACTGGAGTTGAAGCATATTATAACGGAAAAATGGCTGAGATAATGGCAGATGCTATGTTAAAAAATTTAGAAGAACTTGGCTATGTTAATAGAGGAAATTATGAAACACCTTACTACACTTATTATATTCATGATAGTGTGCTTTTAGAATTAGGTTTTGTGAATAATTGGAAAGATAGAAAAATGTTATTCGAAAACGAGGACACTATAGTTCAACTTATAGTTGACAGTATTGATAGTGCCTGTAAGATGTCACAATGATATAGAGAGGGGCTAACGATTATGAATGCGAAACAAATTGGAGAATATTTAGAAGCAGAACACATGCATTTAGAACATGTATCATACCATATATTATTATTTAAAAGAAACGAAGTGATAAAAGTATTTCATAGTCTAAGTCAAGTTGAAAGCTATTTAAAGAAACAAGGATACATTCCTAATAAATATTACGATAGTAAGTTTACTGAAAAATAATTTCGTAAAGAAAGGAGATAACTATGAGTAATAGTTTAAAGAATTTATTTATATTTACAGCTGGTGCAGCAATCGGATCATTTATAACTTACACAATAGTTAAAGATAAATTTGAAAAAATAGCTCAAGAAGAGATTAACTCTGTAAAAGAAGTATTTGGAAGAAGAATCAAAGAAAATAAAGACGAAGAAGCGGAAAAAGAAGAAAGCGACAATGACGAATATGAAGAATATTCTGAGAAAGCAAACATTTATTCTACTTTAAGTAATGAAGAAGACCTTGATAGAAAATATGAAAGAAATTCAAATCAAGAAACAACAGAACCTATAATAAAAGGAGAAGACCCTTATGTTATACCTCCTGAAGAGTATGGAATTTGTGAAGGATATGAATTAATCAGTTTAACTTATTATGCTGATGGATTCTTAGCAGATGATACAGACGATTTGGTGGAAGACATAACTAATGTTGTAGGCGATGATTTTGCTGATCATTTTGGAGAATATGAAGACGATTCAGTATTCATTAGAAATGATAGATTGAGAGCCGATTTTGAAATTCTTAGAGATTTAAGAAATTATTCAGATGTGGTATGGAGACCTCCACATTATAATAACTAACAATATTAAGAGGGGAGAAACATGATACGTGACAAAATAATTAACGAATATTTTGACTGGCTTTGCTACTTTACAAAAGATAAAAAGCATACTAAATACAGAAAACTTTTAACATTTCTTCATAATAAAGAATTCGTAGTCATAATTCCAAATGACTCTAACAGAGCTGCTGATGGTATTGACTTGAGGTGGAGATTCGCTTGTGAATTAGATTATGACAGAGATTTTGATGAAATATCAAGGTATTTAGACAGACCATGTAGTGTTTTAGAAATGATGATAGCTTTAGCTATTAGATGCGAAGAACACATAATGGAAGACCCTGATATAGGGAATAGAACCTCTGAATGGTTCTGGATTATGATTAGAAATTTAGGACTACATTCGATGAATGATACTAGATTTAATATTGACAAGGTTGACGAAATAGTATCGACATTTCTTTATAGAGAGTATAAAAGAAACGGTGAAGGAGGCCTATTCATCGTTGATAATTTAAAAAGGGATATGTGTGATATTGAAATTTGGTATCAAATGTGTTGGTATTTAGATAATATTTTATAAATAATTTATTACGAAAGGAGAACAAAAATGAAATGATTGATTTTCTAATGATTTCAACACGTATTCGTAATAAAGGAACAATAGAAATCTATCCAAAATTTATAATTAAAAAAAGTTCCGACCTAATGATAAGAGGTGGGGACTTTTATGCCATTTGGATTGAGGAGCGTGGATTGTGGTCCACAGATGAGCAAGATGCTTTACAGTTAATAGATAAAGAATTGGATATTTATTATAAAGAAAATTGTGGGAGATTTGATTCAAACGTTAAAGTTTTACACATGTGGGATGCTGAATCTGGAATGATAGATAGTTGGCATAAATATTGTCAGAAACAGATGAGAGATTCATTCTATATGTTAGATGAAAATCTTATATTTTCTAATACTAAAACTAATAAAAAAGACTATGCTAGTAAAAGATTAAAATATCCTTTAGAAAAAGGTGATATATCTGCTTATGATGAATTAATGTCTGTAATATATACAGAAGAAGAGAGACACAAAATAGAATGGGCTATAGGTTCAATTGTTTCTGGTGATTCTAAAAAGATTCAAAAATTCATGGTATTATATGGTGCTGCCGGGACAGGTAAATCTACAATATTAAATATTATACAACAATTATTCGAAGGGTATTATTCTGTATTTGATGCTAAAGCTCTTGGCTCATCAAGTAATTCTTTTGCTTTAGAAGCATTTAAAACTAACCCACTAGTTGCAATTCAACATGACGGAGATTTATCAAAAATTGAAGATAACACAAGACTTAATAGTTTGGTTTCTCATGAACTTATGACTGTTAATGAGAAGTTTAAAACAACATACTCTAACAGATTCAAAGCTTTCTTATTTATGGGAACTAATAAACCGGTAAAGATTACTGATGGTAAGTCAGGTCTTATAAGAAGATTAATTGATGTATCTCCGTCAGGTAACAAATTAAATCCTAAAGAATACAAACGAATTATGAAACAAATAGAATTTGAACTTGGACATATAGCTTATTATTGTCAAGAAATATATTTGGACAATCCAGGTGCTTATGATGATTATATTCCAGTAGCGATGTTGGGAGCATCTAACGATTTCTATAACTTTATTATCGATTCTTATTATGTATTCAAAAAAGAAGATGGAGTAACTCTTAAGGCGGCATGGGAAATGTATAAAACTTATTGTGAAGAATCTAAAGTTGCATATCCATATCCTAAGAGAGCTTTTAAAGAAGAACTTAAGAACTATTTCTGGGAATTTAAAGAACGTTTCAAATTTGATGATGATACTAGAGTAAGAAGTTATTATTCTGGTTTTCGTACTGATAAATTCGAAGATTTTGATGATGAGAAAAAAGAGCACGAAGATAATATAAAATTAATTCAATTTGATAATAATGAATCTATATTCGATAAAGAATGTTCGAATTGTCTAGCTCAATATGCTAGTTCTAAAGAAACGCCATCTAAAAAATGGGATAATGTTAAAACTAGATTATCAGACTTAGACACTTCTAAACTTCATTATGTCAAAGTTCCAGAAAATCATATAGTAATTGATTTTGATATTCCAGATGAACAAGGCAACAAATGCTTTGAGATGAATTTGAAAGAAGCTAGTAAATGGCCTCCTACTTATTCCGAATTGAGTAAGAGTGGTAATGGGATACATTTACATTATATTTACACAGGAGGAGATCCAAATCAACTTAGTAGAATCTATGACGACCATATTGAAATTAAAGTATTTACTGGTAAAAGTTCATTAAGAAGAAAATTATCTAAATGCAATAATCTTCCAATTGCTAATATTAGTTCTGGATTACCACTGAAAGGAGAGAAAAAGATGGTAAATTTTGAAGCTATAAAAAGCGAAAAAGGGCTTAGAACTATTATAAAAAGAAACCTTAACAAAGAAATACATCCTGCTACTAAGCCTAGTGTCGATTTTATTTATAAAATATTAGAAGACGCATATGCTAGTGATTTGAATTATGATGTTACAGATATGCGTAATGCAGTTTTAGCATTTGCTGCAAGTAGTACTAATCAAGCAGATTATTGTATCAAACTTGTAAATAAAATGCAATTTAAATCAGAAGATAATTCAATAGCTATAAATAATGATGATGAAAAACTTGTATTTTATGATGTTGAAGTGTTTCCTAATTTATTTCTAGTTAATTGGAAGTTCGAGGGTGAAGGAAAACCAGTAGTTAGAATGATTAATCCAACACCAACTGAAATAGAAGATATTATGAGATTTAGATTAGTTGGATTCAACTGTCGCAGATATGATAATCATATTCTATACGCTAGGATGATGGGATACACAAATGAGCAACTTTATAAATTATCACAAAAGATTATCAAAGGTGAAGGGGGATTCTTCGGAGAAGCATATAACGTATCTTATACAGACGTTTATGACTTTGCATCTGCTGGAAATAAAAAGAGTTTAAAGAAATTTGAAATAGAACTAGGTATTCATCACCAAGAATTAGGACTTCCATGGGATGAACCAGTTCCAGAAGAGCTTTGGACCAAGGTTGCTGAATATTGTGATAACGATGTTATAGCTACGGAAGCAGTATTTAATCATTTATCAGCAGACTGGACAGCTAGACAAATACTAGCAGATGTTGCAGGAATGAGTGTTAATGATACGACAAACTCTTTAACAACTAGAATTATATTCGGAAAGAATAGAAAGCCACAAGATCAATTCAATTATCGTAATTTAGCTGAACCTGTTTATAATTTAACAGAGGAGACATACGATTTCTTAAACGATGCTGCTCCCGAAATGATGTCACAAACTCATGGAGAAGCTGGAAGTCTATTACCATATTTCCCAGGATATAAATTTGAATTTGGAAAATCAACATACAGAGGAGAAGAAGTTGGTGAAGGAGGCTACGTATATGCTGAACCTGGTATATATTGTGATGTAGCTTTATTGGACGTTGCTTCAATGCATCCAACTAGTGTTACTGATGAAGTTCTATTCGGTACAAAATTTACTTCTAGATTTAAAGAAATTAAAGATTCACGTATTTATATTAAGCATAAAGAATACGACAAAGCTAAGAAGATATTAGATGGTAAGTTAGCTAAATATTTAAATGACGAAGGTATGGCTAAAGAATTGGCTAATGCTTTAAAGACAGCTATAAATTCAGTATATGGTTTAACCAGTGCTGGTTTTGAAAATCCATTCAGAGATAATCGTAACAAAGATAATATAGTTGCTAAACGTGGAGCTTTATTTATGATTGATTTAAAGCATGAAGTTCAAAAAAGGGGATTTACAGTAGCACATATTAAAACAGACTCTATAAAAATCCCAAATGCAACACCTGAGATAATTGATTTTGTTATGAAGTTCGGTAAAAAATACGGATACACATTTGAACATGAGGCTACTTACGATAGAATGTGTCTAGTTAATGATGCCGTTTATATTGCAAAATATGCCGGAAAGGAATATTGTGAAAAACTTTATGGATATATTCCAGAAAAAAATGAAAAGAAACCAGAGAAATGGACTGCTACTGGAACTCAATTCCAAATTCCATATGTATTCAAGAAACTATTTAGTAAAGAAGAAATATTATTTGAAGATATGTGTGAAACGAAATCAGTAACATCATCATTATATTTGGACCTAAATGAAAACTTACCAGAAAACGAACACAATTATCGTTTTATAGGTAAAGTTGGAAGTTTCTGTCCTATAAAACCCGGATTCGGAGGAGGATTGTTACTTAGGGAAGGAAAAGATAAAGAAGGAAACTTAAAATATTCTTCAGCCACTGGAGCAAAAGGATATAGATGGCTTGAATCAGAAATGGTAAAAACTCTAGATAAAGTTAAAGATATAGACCAATCATATTATATAGCAATGGTTGATAATGCTATAGAAACTATAAAACAATATGGGGACTTTGAGGCTTTTGTCTCTTAGTCTTATTTTATTTAAATCAAAAATAATTATATTTAAAGGAGATTTTATATATGACATATAAAAAAGTAGATAATTTAATGATTGAAAACGCAAGGATTATGTTCAGAAACTTTAGTGGAAAGGAATCTAGATATAACAGAGCTGGCAATAGAAACTTCTGTGTAGTTATTGACGATAATGATTATGCTCAAAAACTTATTGATGATGGATGGAATGTAAGAGTTCTTAGACCTCGTGACGAATACGAAGAACCAACTTATTACATTCAAGTTGCTGTTAGCTTTGCTAATATCCCACCAAAAGCTTATATGATAACTAGAAAAAATAAAGTAGTATTAGATGAAGAATCAATAGACACACTTGACTATGCTGAAATTAAAAATGTTGATTTGATAATTAGACCTTATAATTGGGAAGTCAACGGAAAGACTGGCATAAAAGCATATTTAAAAACTATGTATGTAACTATCGAAGAAGACGCATTTGCTTATAAATATGCTGAAGAAGAAGCCCCTGTAGATGAAGGAGATATGCCATTCTAATTATATTTAGGCTGACGTTTAACAAGCGTTGGCCTTTATATTTTATGGAGGTGTTTAAAATATGGAAGAATGGAGAACTATTCATGATTTTCCTAACTATAAAGTTAGCAATAGAGGACGTGTAATAAATGCAAAAAATTATAAATTATTAAAACCATTTGATAATGGAACCGGTTATAATTCAGTTTATTTATATAAAGATAAAAAGAGATACACAAAAAGAGTTCATAGATTGGTAGCAGAAGAATTCGTGGATAAAATAAGCGAAGGAAATGAAGTAAACCATATCGACGGCAATAAAAAGAATAACTTCGCTGACAATTTAGAATGGTGCACTAGAAAAGAAAACATGAAACATGCTTATATTTTAGGTTTGGTAAAACCAGATAGGAAAAGAAAGATGGTTGTAATATTAGAAACCGGAGAAATTTTTAGAAGCATATCAGAATGTGCTAGATATATTAATGGAAATTCTTCTAATATTTCGGCATGTTTAAAAAGAAGGAGAAGAACTCATAAAGGATATCATTATATGGAGTTAAACGAATATTTAAAATCTAAAAATTTAGAGGTGGTTATACAATGCCTATTAATCTCTACAAACACCAACTTGAAGCATTAACTAATATGAAAAATGGATGTATATTAGTTGGCGGTGTTGGCAGTGGTAAATCAATAACTTCTCTTGCTTACTATTACTTAGAAGAAGGAGGAGATATTAGTAGTCTAACAGGTGGAAAGTATATACCAATGGAAGATCCGCCAAAAGATTTGTATATTATAACAACAGCACAAAAGCGTGACACATTAGAATGGGAAGGAGAATTATCTCATTTTTTATTATCCACACATTCAGATGTGAATTTATATTGTAATAAAGTAGTTGTAGATTCTTGGAATAATATTAAAAAATATAGTGAAGTTAAAGATTCTTTCTTTATATTTGATGAGCAAAGAGTTTGTGGAAGTGGAGCTTGGGTAAAAGCATTTCTAAAAATAACTAAAGTTAATAAATGGATATTATTATCAGCTACTCCTGGAGATTGTTGGACCGATTATATTCCGGTATTTATTGCAAATGGATTCTATAAAAATAGAACTGAATTCACTCGAGAACATGTTGTATATTCTAGATTCTCAAAATTTCCCATGGTGGAAAGATATTTGAATACTGGAAAACTATTAAGATTAAGAAGAAGTATATTAATAGATATGGATTTTAATAGAAAAACTATATCGCATCACGAAGATATTTATGTAAAATATAATATTTCTAACTATAAAGATATTATGAAAAACAGATGGGATATTTGGAAGAATGAACCGATAACTAATGCTAGTGGTTTATGTTATGCATTACGTAAAATAGTTAATTCTGATGAATCTAGACTTAAAGCTGTTTTAGAGATATTTGAAAAACATCCTAGAGTTATTATATTTTACAATTTCGATTATGAACTTGAATTACTAAAAGGATTGTATTATGGAAAAAACGTGAAAATAGCTGAATGGAATGGTCATAAACATCAGCCAATACCAGAAACCAAAAGCTGGGTGTATTTAGTTCAGTATACAGCTGGTAACGCTGGGTGGAATTGTATTAAAACTGACACAATTATATTCTATTCACAAAATTATTCATATAAAGTTATGCAACAAGCAGCCGGACGAATAGATAGATTGAATACGCCTTATACAGATTTGTATTACTATCATTTAAAAACTAGATCAGGTATCGATTTGGCTATAAGTAGAGCACTAAATGATAAAAAGAAATTCAATGAAACAAAATGGGTACAGACGCGAAAATAACAAGTTATGTTATGAAATCAACAAGAAAGGAGTTATATCATGAAGGCTTTAAAACAATGGTTTATTAAAATTAAAATTATTATATTAAATATTTTAGGAGGTATTATTAATTTGGGAGAAGATATTTATATAGATTACAAGACTAAGCAATTAGATATTGAAAAAGAAAAACTAGAATTAAAAAAAGAATGTTTGTATGTTGTAAAAGGAGGCGTGAAACACTTTTACGATAATACTAGAGGAGATTTTAAAGAAATCTGCAAAGAATGCAAGCATATATTTTCAAAACCAAAAAATAGAATAATTTGTGGGTTAATAATAGTCAGTATCGGCGGAGGATTAATTATTTCTGGTTATATACCTATGCCAAATTAATATATTAAATAAACGGAAAATAAAGTCTTATTGATATTTATTGTTGATTACGCAGGGGCTCCAAAGCCTCTTGCGTTTTCAATACGCGAAAATAACAAGTTATGTTATGAAGGGATTGATATTTCAGTCTCTTTTATTTTTATTTTAAAAGGAGAGAATATTCATGGAAAAATTATTGTTTGCAAAAATTAGAGAAGGAGCTAAGATTCCAACAAAGAGAAAAGAAGATGCTGGTAGAGATTTATATCCTTGTTTTAATAATGATTAT
>JBJFGS010000012.1:0-23989 GCA_051892935.1 Candidatus Coprovivens sp. | reverse complement strand
GTTCATCTGACTCTCCAGTCACAAAATCAATAATACCATTTTGTAAAGCTTCTCTGTTTAAAGTTGAATGATCAGCGTGTGAACCACTAACCCGTCCTATAATTACTTCAACACCACCTTGAGCTAGTTTCTTTTCGAAATCTGATATAGGTTCATTACTTGGCTCAATACAAAATATTGTTACATTATTTTCTGCTAATAATTTAACCTGATCGTTTGTAACATTTACTCCTACCGCATCAGTAAAAATTGCATTATAAGAACCACTATCTGAGTAATTTTTAACAATATTTACTAGTGTTCCATAATTAGCAGTTCCCCCTGCACTAAACCCCATCGTTGAAATATTATTAATCTTTAAGCCAGCATCAACACCAATATTTTCTATAATTTCTAAATATTGAGATCCACCAGTATTTTTATCAGTAAAACAATTAGCCGCATGAATAATAATCTGATTAGGACTTTGATTATTAATTATATCTTGAATATTCACAACATTACTAACTGGTCCTCCTGAACCAGGATAATAAATAAATGCCGATGTTGATGAATCAATTTCATCAGGTACATATAAATAAAATGTATCAAACTTATAATAAGTACCACCATTAACTACAACAGGAGCTTCTTTCATTCTAGAAAAAGGAATACCATATATCGAATCATTATTCATATAATCACTTCCAAGAGTATCTTCTATAAAAGATTATACCACATATAAAATAATAATAGAAACAGAGATATGAAAATCACAAAAAAACTCCAATATAATTGGAGTCTTCTCTAATAAAACTTTCTATTATTTAATGTTTTATAAGGTAATTCACTTTTAACTCTTTCAGATATTTTTGATAATACAAGTCTTTTATCTTTATAGCACTCTAACTCAGGAGCTTCCTTATCAATAATCCTAATACCTTCAACAGAATACATTGTTATATCATTATTTGTATCCAAGGCAAAATATCTATCTAAATATCTATACAGAATACTTATATAGTTTCCTGATATAGAACGAGCTTTTTTACCTATAAATTCAGCATTTGCCAAAGCTAATGATAAAGAAACATAATTCTTTGATATATCAGCAGACGTTCTAATATTCTTAGTTTTAACATTATTAACATCTTTAACCCTATATTGGTATCCACTATCCAACATATACACACTAGCAAAAGGAGATATTGAACTCTTAGAAACATAAACATATCCAGGATTAAATATATCCGATCTATTAGAAACAAAATCTAATACTTTTTCATCTTGTTCTAAATCTTCAAATTTAACACCAAATAAATAAGATAAGATATCATAATTTAAAATACCTTCTTTATAAGAGCATAAAATACCTATAGCCCTATTAAAAATAGATGATGCTTTTTTTATATGATTCTCATCTTCTATAGGATTTATATATTTTAAACATTCATTATAATAAAAAACCAAATGAGAATAAATATCTTTTATATAAGTTCCACTAGATATACTTTTAATATTTTTTGCTATTAAATCTGCTTGTGCATGAAAATATTCATTAGTAAAATCACTACTTAACTCATCAATTTTCATTCTTAAAATAAAAGAATCTATTCCTCTAGCATCTCTATATAATGAATCTATACGTCCACTCTTTATTTGAAAATCAAATGAGTTTTTAAATAACAATTCTATATCTTTATGCATATTTTCTACTATAGAATCTTCTTTTGAAGAGTCAGATATAAATATTTTATTAACCGTATCATCAACTATTTTTAAAATATCATTTTCTAAAAGATTATAACCACTATATAGTTCATATTTACTTATAGTAGAATCTTTTATTTTTTTACTAAGTTTATTTATTGCATCTTTTTTTATATCATATAATCTATTTACAAAAACAGATATTTTTAAGTCAAAATCAATTTTATAATCCAAAGACTTAATATAAGGATATCTATCTATAAAAGAATTATATAATTGTTTTAAAACATCCTCATATTCCTTATCTAATCCTTGAATTACTACTTCTAATTCAAATTCAGTATTAGCTGAATTAATCATTGGTATATATTTATCTACAAGTGTTCTCATCATCGAATTACACTTAAAAATATCATTATATAACTCATGATTCTTAAATCTGCTCATATCTTCAACATAACTTCTTATAAGATTTATCGCTTGTTTCTTATATAAAGCTAAATAATTTACATAATTAACATAAGGTCTTGATTCAACATTATCCTTATATATAGATAAAAGTTGATGAGCTTCGTTAATTTCTTTAAACTTTTCCCCACTTGGATCTTTATGATGATCAGGATGCCACTCCATAGCTAATTTTCTATATGCTTTTTTAAGTTCATCAGAATTATAATCTCTATTTAAACCTAAAATACCAAGAGCACGTTCAAAAGTCATTTTAAACATACTACCAACCCCTCTTTTGGAAATAATATATTAACATATATAAATGAATTTGTAAAATTTTAAAAGACTTAGATGGTGTAAAATAATTTGTGGGAGGCATAAAAAAAGAAGAACATCTAATGTTATAATTAATTTGCAAACTCAATAACGTAAGGATGATCTTCATGAATATAATATCACAATTTAACAAATATATGGAAAAAAGTTTTAATGATTATTTAAGTAAATACTTTAATAATTCAAATTACTGGTATAAATCTAGTGATTTTAACAACTATTATTCATTTATGAATGACTTAGATTCTTTTTCTAATTCTTTTATAAAAGATGTTATAAAATCATACTTTGAATACATTGATGAAGTTTTCTTTAATTCTTCTTATAGAAAACAATTTTGTATTTCAAATGGTTTTTATGAAAGAAAAAACTTTGTTACAATGTTTGGTGATATAAATTTCAAACGACGCTACTATTTTGATAAAGTAACTAAAGAATGGTTCTTTTTTACAGATTTATTTTTTAATCTTCCTAAAAAGAAACACTTTGATCCTTTTGTTTGTGCTGAACTTATTAGTTCTTCTGCTGAAAATAGTTACTCAAAAGCAGGAAATATTGTAGCTAATAAAATAGATAAAAGATTTAAGAATGATATTTCTATTTCTAGAGCAACTGCTAGAAATATTGTAATGAGTTTTAATTTTGAAGAAACTATTGAACAACAAGAAAAACGAGTTGAAAGACTGTTTGTAATGTTAGATGAAAAATATGTTGGTTCTCAATTCAATAAAGGAAAAAATCATATGATTAAGGCTGCTGTTGTTTTTGAAGGGACTGAAAAAGAATATAAAGCAAAGAAAAAAGACTGTTCTAAAGATAGATATAGGTTAGTTTCTCCTCACACTTGTGCTTCCGTTGAAAACGACTTAATTACTGACACAATGGAATACATATACAACACGTACGATACTGATTATTTAAATGAAATATATTTTATGGGAGACTGCGCTAAATGGATTAAGTCATTTCCTAAATCACAATGGTTTAAATTCAACCCAAATATTCAAATCTATTCTACTACTGATGGTTTTCACCCTGTTCAAGCAATTAATCAATTAACAACTAAAGAACACTATGATTTTAGAGATGCTTTATTAGATTTAATTATGAATAATGATAAAGAGTTATTTCAAGAAGAATGTTTAAAATTCATGGATAATCACAAAGAAAGAACAACAATAATTATTGCAAAAATGGAATACATCATAAATAATTGGGAAGCAATTCAATTATATATTAACAATAACCAATTAAAGTGTTCTATGGAATCTCATATCTCTCATATTTTTGCTGACTTGTTTTCTTCAAGGCCTAAAGCTTATTCGAAAAAAGGATTAAAACAATTACTAAAAATAAGATTACTAAAATGCAATGGAATCGACATAAGAAAATACTATTTAAATAACTTCAACAAAACAATCATTAACCAAGAAAAAGTAATTAATAATAAAAAGAAACATAGATTAAACTATGTTCCAAAAAATAATAAATATGATTTTGAATGCGAGACTAAACTTCCTCCACAATATAGTCGTTTAAAAACAATAAAAGCAATTTAAAAAGTCGAATTAATTATAAATTCAACTTTTCTTCAATATATTACCACAAATTTCTTTACACTAACAAGACTTAAAGAAAATATCTTTAAGTCTTATATATTATCTAACCAAATACTATTATCAGCATCACTTGGCATTCTCAAATCTCCTCTAGGAGATAAAGAAATAGTTCCAACCTTAGGTCCATCAGGTAAACAACTTCTTTTAAATTGTTGACCAAAAAATCTTTTAATAAAGAATTTTAACCATTTAGTAATAGTTTCTTCATCATACATACCTAAAAATGTTTGTGTAGCAATATATCTAATCTTTTCAGGAGTAGCACCATATCTCATATAATGATATAAGAAAAAGTCATGTAACACATAAGGTCCAACAACACTTTCAGTTTGCTGTTTAATATTTCCATTTTTATCAGGAGGTAATAATTCAGGACTAATTGGAGTATCAAGTATATCTAAAATAGTATTTTTACAATCTTCATTCTCTTCCTTTATAGCAAAATATTTTACCAAATATCTAACTAACGTTTTAGGTATAGAACAATTAACGGCATACATACTCATATGATCACCATTATATGTACACCATCCTAATGCTAATTCAGATAAATCTCCAGTTCCTATCACTAATCCTCCCTCTTTATTAGCAATATCCATTAATATTTGAGTTCTTTCTCTAGCTTGAGTATTTTCATAAGTAACACTTCTATCATCAGGGCTTAAACCTATATCTTTAAAATGTTGTAATGATGCATCCTTAATACTAATTTCCTTAATCGTAACACCATAATTCTTCATTAAATTAATAGCATTATTATAAGTTCTTCCACTAGTACCAAAACCAGGCATTGTAATACCAATAAAATTATCATTACTTATACCTAGTTTTTTATAAGCCTCAATAACTACTAAAAAAGCTAAAGTACTATCTAAACCACCACTAATCCCCATCACACATTTTTTCATTCCAGTATGTTTTAATCTTTTAGCCAACCCACAAGCTAAAATATTCACAATTTCAAAACATCTTTCATCCCTTTTAGACTCATCATTAGGAACAAAAGGATAAATATCATATTTTCTAAGTAAATTACTATTTTTATCTTTAATATTAATATCAACTACACTATATTCACAATTAGCAGCTATTCCCATAAAACTTATATCTTTTATTCTATTGTTCATAAGTCTTTGGATATCAACATCTTGTATAATATGATTAGTCTTAAAATCAAACCTTTGATTTTCAATTAACATAGTACCATTTTCAGAAATACCTGCATATCCTGAAAATACCAAATCAGTTGTTGACTCATTAACTCCAGATGAAGCATAAATATACGCCGATACTGTCTTAGCTGACTGCATATTTATTAAATTCTTACGATACCCATATTTGCCAATAACTTCATTACTTGCAGATAAATTAAATATCATTGTTGCCCCATTTAAAGAAGCTTCAACAGAAGGTGCTTTCGGACTCCATAAATCTTCACAGATTTCAATCCCAAATGTAAACTTTTTATCACTAATATCTCTAAATATTAAATCAATACCTATAGGTACTTCTTTACCAAGTATTTTAATTGTTCTACTCCTTAAAGTATTGCTTGTACTAAACCATCTTTTTTCATAAAACTCCCCATAATTTGGAATATATGTTTTAGGAACAATACCTAATACTTCACCTCTATTAACAACTATAGCACAATTAAATAATTGATTATCACAAACAATAGGAATTCCAATAATTGATATAATACCTAATTCAGATGTCTCATTTAATATTTTATCTAATCCAATTAAAGATTGTTCAATTAGAATATCTTGACTAAATAAATCTGCACAAGTATATCCAGTTAAACATAGTTCAGGAAACGTAACAATCTGAACTCCTTCTTTATCAAGATTTTTCATTTCTTTTATAATTTCTTCAACATTAAAGGTAACATTTGCAACTTTTAACTCTGGTACAGAAGCAGCTACTCTAATATAACCATATTTTTTATTCATTTTATAAACCTTTCTTTCTTAATGTATACTCCAAAAAAGCGATTTTAGAATTAGCATCTTTAATTCCCTCAGTCATAGAAGGACTTTTAATATACTTTAATATATCATCATATGACATTTCAACATATTCTAATCTTTCATCATCAGATTCTTCTTTTTCTTGAACTTTTTTACAGCCTTCTGCAACAAATGTTCTAATTATAGCACTACTACATCCTTGATCTTGATAATGCCATTCTAATTCATATATAGACATAGGACGATAACCGGTTTCTTCTAATAATTCTCTAGTAGCTGCAACAATAGCTTCCTCTCCATCATCAACCATCCCAGCTGGAAATTCCAAAACTACACTTTCTTCTGTATTAGGTCTAGACTCAACTATCATTACATAATTACCATCTTCAGTAATAGGAATAATAACAACAGCATCACCTTTCTCATTTTTTTTAGTAATTTGCTCACACAACCTACTAGATCCATCATTCAAAGTTACACTATAAACTCTTTTTCCAATATAACCATCTTCATATGTAGAAATCAATTCCTTCCTAGCAACTTTCAAATTATTAAAAGCTCTTACCATTTTTCTTCTATTATAATCATCCATTGTAATCACTCCATACTTTCTAAAAATAATTATAACCTTTTTTCTAATTTTTTATCAACTCCACTATCTACTTTTTGACTCTTAGCTAAAAGAATTAATTCTTTTTTTAATTCTAATAACTTTCTAGTAAGATCAACATAATAACCATGTGGATTTTCTAATCTTTTAACCTCTGGATAAATAGTAGACATTTCTTGTTCACAATATCTTTGCTTTTCTTTAATAGAAGGATCTCTATAAACTAATTGTCCATTTTCAAAAATTACTTCTTGTAACTCTCTAACAAAATAATTCTTAATAGTCAAAGTATTACTTTCATTTAAAGGATCTATTAAAGTAAATTCATTTTCAGGAATATTTTCCTCATATAATGCTAAAATATCACCTAAAGCATATCCAGTATTTTTGTCATAAAATCTATATACTTTCTTATATCCAGGATTAATAGCTTTAGCTGCATCATTACTTACTTTTATTTTTGAAATATATTCCCCGTTTTTTAAAACAGCAACATTTTTATAGACACATCCAACTCTTGCTTTATCTGGTAATACTATATTATCACCAAGCCCAATAGAATCAACAATTGCTTCTTGCTCCTTTAATGATTTAATTGTTTGTTCATTTAATCCATTAGATAAACAAATTTTTACATCAGGTAATCCAGCTTCAACAAACATTTTCTTAGTTTCCTTACTTAAGTAAGCTAAATCCCCACTATCAATTCTTATCCCCTTTAACTGATAACCATTAGGTATTAAGTATTCCTTAGCTATTCTAATTGCATTAGGAATACCACTCTTTAATACATCATATGTATCAACAAGTAATATACAATTATTAGGATATGCTTTTGCATAATTTAAAAATGCTTCATATTCGCTATCTGCTTCAGTAACTAAACTATGTGCCATTGTTCCCATAACTGGTACTCCATATTCTTGTCCAGCCAATACATTACTTGTTCCAACACATCCTGCAATAACAGCACATTTTGATGCATCTACAGCTGCTTCAGGTCCCATTGCACGTCTTGCTCCAAACTCCATAACACCAATTGGCGAAGCAGCTTCAACTATTCTTCTAGCAGATGTAGTAAAACAAATATTCTCATTTAAATATGAAAGCAAAATTGTTTCAATTATTTGTGCTTCAATAATAGGTGCTTTAACCGTAACCAATGGTTCATTGCCAAATACAGGAGTACCATCCGGTATTGCATAAATACTACCTGTAAACTTAAAATTTCTTAAATAATCTAAAAAATCTTCAGTAAACTGACCAGTACTTCTTAAATATGAAATATCATCTTCATCAAAACGAATATTTTGAATAAAAGATATTATCTTATCTAATCCTCCCATAACACCATATCCACCACCTAGTGGATTTTTTCTAAAGAAAGCGTCAAATACAGCTTCCTCATCTTTTTTTCCAGCCTTAAAATAAGCTTGACTCATTGTTAATTCGTAAAAATCTGTCATCATTGTTAAATTTCTTGACATATTAATAACCTTCTTTCATTGTTTTTACTAAAGTAATACCACCATTTTCCATTACTTTATAAGCTCTATCATTATTTTCTTCTCTATCATGTATCACTGGTATATGAAATGTTTCAACAGCATTCTTAGGAACTATTATCTCAATATCCATATTTAATTCATCAAAGAAATTTCTTAAAGCTATTGCAAAATTTTGAATGCATATATCAGTGCAACATCCTACAATAACTACTCTCTTTAAACTTACCATTTCCATTAGCATTTCCATCATTCCAGGAGCAAATAAAGCACAAGTAGAATTCTTATAGAATGTTCTAGTAGCATATTTTTCATATATTTCTAATTCTTTAATAGTTCTAGATTCTTTTTCAGTACTACAATGATCAGCATATCTATTAAGCTCTACACTACTTGTTGTATGTTTATCATTAACAACAAAATAACCTTCTCCTTTTTCTAGTATTGTCCTAATTATCGGTATTATATTTGGCACTATATGTTTAATAGTAGAATCAGCCAAATTACCTTCTTCACAAAAACCTACATTCATGTCTATTAAAAAGACACACTCACTAATTTCTTTAATATCTTTTCTTTGTTTCACAACTATCTTTCCTTTTCTTTATAACATTTTATTAATAAGTGATACTAAACGTAATTGATAATATACTTATTATCATTTTATTAATATCAAACTAATTAATTACTGAGACTAATCGTCTCTTGTTAATAACATTTTATTAATAACAAAGTGATTTGTCAATACCTTTTTAACAAAAAGTTAATAAGAATTTAAAAAAACAAAAAAAGAACAAGTCTTCTCTAACCCATTCAAGGTAAATAAAGAACTTGTCCAATACTCAAATTAGTGGTCGGTAATTCATTTAAATTAATTATATCAGTAACTGTTGTTCCATTATTTTGAGCAATTTTATATAAACTATCTCCAGCTTTAACAACATATATTTTATTTTCAATCTTAGGTACTAACAACTTCTGACCTACACTTAATAAATTACTAGACAAATTGTTAATTTTTTTTAAATTATCAACAGTAGTACCATATTTTCTAGCTATAGCATATAGATTATCTCCACTTTTAACTAAATATGTATCATAATCAGAACCATTTATTATATCTTCAGCAGTTCCACTTACTAATAATTTTTGTCCAATACTTAAGCTATTACTACTTAAATTATTAATTTTCTTTAATTCATCAACAGTCAAATTATATTTTTGTGCAATTCCATATAAAGTATCGCCAGCTTTAACAGTATAATAAACACCTAAGTTTTCACTACTACTAGTATCTTTTATTAATAACTTCTGACCAACGCTTAACATATTATTAGATAAATTGTTAAGATCTTTTAATTTATCTACAGTTAATCCATATTTTTTAGATATACTCCATAAGCTATCTCCAGCTTTTACAATATAATAATTCTTATTAGCCATTTCTCCAGTAAAAGTATAAGGAACGCCCAAATAACTAGCAATAGCCTTTACTACTGCTTCAGCATAGTCTTTCCAATATTTTTTTAATAATTCAGCATCATTATAATTATCTAAAAAACCATACTCAACAATAATAGCCTCTGTATTCCCAGTATTTCTATGTATAAAATAATAATCCTTACTAGAATCACTAGGATATCTTCTTTGATAATACTTTCTAACTAATCTTCCACTATTTTCTAATTCATTAGATATTTTACGACTTAAAGTATCATTATTACGAAGTGCATATATTATTTCAGCACCCTCGCCACCACGTGCATTACTGTCTGTGTAGTTTAATTATTTTACTTGTAAATTATAATTGGTGTTATCTTTACCAACGGACCTTTCTCATAAATAATTGCATCCTTTAACGCGGCTTTATCAATTTTTCTTCTAATGGTTCTGTTCATTTTGAATACTTCTTTTGCCAAATCATAAATTTCAATATCTTCTTCAGAATTATAAATTCTATCTATTCTACCAATTATTGTAATTTCATCATCTATATTATCAAAAAAATCATCCTTATCGCCAATAATACAATTTTTCTTCAAATTACAATTAAAAATATAATCTGAATCTAATTCCAATAATATAGGTACATTATCACTTTCTTTAATAAATGACATAGTTCTTTTATCATCTTCTGACAAAGAAACCATATCAAATAATGCAGTATTCTTAGCGAGCATATTGATAATTTCTATATTTTCACTCATTTCTGGAACGGTCATTTTACCATTAAAAACAATCAATTTGTCTTTATCATCCGACTCCAAATCTTGTCCATCATAATTAATTGCATTATCATCAACATAAGCCCAATTAACTATTTTTTCTAACGGACTACTATTTACAGAATAGCTAGTAGATGTTTTTTCACTTATTGTAGTGCCTGCCTTAGCTAATTTAAAATCTATTCCACCATCAACACCAGTTTCTTTTTCATAACTCCCAGAAACTTCAAGTTTATTCAGTTCAGATATTTGACTTATATAAGAAGTTATTCTATTTTCATCACAATAAATATAATCTCTAAATTTTTGCATAGTTAAACAATTCCTTTCTGTATATTTTATAGATTTACCAACACTTATTACCAAATATTATAACACAGCATTTTCACTTTTATTCATAAAATTATAATAATTAAAAGCTTTCAATAAACAAAATAATTCGCTAATATTTCTAATATTTTCGTTAAATGGTAAAATATGTTTTTTAAAATGTTCTATTAACATATTACTCATACTCTCATTATTTTCATGTTCTAATAATTTTGAATAGTAATATGAAGTCATATTAGTAATATCTGTTATAGGACAATCTATAATATTATTCAAAAAATCAAGATTATCAAATTTATTAGGGTTTTGTATAACGTTGTATACTTGTGGTATTATCTCTTTTATTTTTTCCCTATATGGCTGATATAATTTTTCGTTTTGCTCATCAGTAATTTTAATATTTAATAAGATAATAAGACAATCCAATTCATAACTATATTTACTTCTTAATCTTTTTTCATCCTCTATTTTTAGAAGATTTAATTGTTTGCTATAATCTGTAATTTTATTTATCTTTTTTTCAGATATTTTATCTTTATATTGTTTAATCATTAATAATAAATGTTTATAAAAATCATCTAAATATAATATATATTTATCTAAATATCTATCAACATTATCAAAGCTAAATCCAAATGCCTTTTGATTTAATGATTCTGATTTTTCTTTACTCCAAAGCAAAGTATAATAATCCCTATCATTTTCCTTTTCAAATATAATATTTTTGTTTTTATCATATGGGGTTGGATATGTTGCAACAATGAAATCCCCATTACCATCTAATTCTGTAGAATGTGCTCCAAAAATAGCTCTAATATTTTGAAAATAATGATTATCATCAACTACATTATCATTAAAAATATCTTTTTCACCCTTAAATAAATGCTTATTATCATTTGTAATTATTTTATATAAGTTATTAATACCTTTAGATATAATATCAACGGCAGTTATATATAAATAAACATTTCCCCAATTATAATCAGCAGTCTGTTCTCTTAGTATATTATCCTTATTTATGTATCCTTTTACTACATCAAACCAATTCATAACTGCACATATAATTCCCCATTTATCATCATTAAAGTTTTTGTCTAAAACTAAAAGTATATCATCTTGGTATTTTCCATTAATAAAATCATTTAGAGACATTAATTTTTTAATTTTATCTTCATATTTCAACAATCATCACCAACTCTTTTTCACATATATTATACTACAAAAAAAGTTGGAATTAATTATTTTTACCTTTTCTCCCATATGGATTTCTTGGTTTATTTATATTTTTATAAGTAAAAGTATAATCATCAATTACATTAAACTTAAATTTAAATGTAATATTTCTATCCTTATCAATTTCTATTCTACTAATCAAAGTTTGAAGCAATTCTTTTTTAGGTTTTTCTAAATCTAATAATCTTTTTATTTGCTTATGAAATGTAGGTATAACATCTGCTTGTTTATTAATTATTTTAATTTTATTTTTTATTTCTTGTATAGAATTATTTATATTTTCTATATCTTTTTCTGTTTTTAAACTCATTTCCTTATAAACAATAGCCGAAATAATTCCTTCAAGTTTGTCATCATACAATAAAGATAATTTGTTTAATAGTTTTTCTTTATTTGCTTCCATATCTAATAATGTTTTATTATAATCCACAGTTTCATTTTTTACCCTTTTATTAACTTCATTATTTAATTCATCTATATCCAAATCTTTAACATAATCATTTAAAATTTTATTGAATTCAGATAATAATTGTTCCTCTAAAAGTTCATATGGAAAAAAATGTGGATAACATCTTCCCCTCATTGGATCCCTTGAATATCTATTACAATTGATAGACCAATAATCTAAATTACTTCTATAGTTAACAGATAATCTATTAGTGCATTCCTTACAGAATAATAAACCCTCAAATAACCTTTTCTTTCTATCAGTTTTTATTTTAGAAGTTTTAATCCTACTATGAGTTAATACTTGAACATATTCATATGTCTGTTTATCAATTAAAGGTTCATGCGTATTTTCCACAATATAATTCATATTTTCTGGAAGTGTAATTTTCTTCTTTGATTTATAACTTACCTTTGCTTGTTTCTTTTGTACCATATCCCCACAATAAACTCTATTAGATAATATCTTTTTTACAGATGAGATATTCCATACACTATTTTCTATTAACCTTGAAGAAAATTTAGTTCCTTTATATGCACTTGGTGTTGGATATTTCTTTTTATTTAACATTGTAGTGATATCAGAAACCCCTACACCATTTGACCTCATTTTAAAGATTTCTGTAACAATATGTGCAACTTCTTTATTAGGGATAAGATGTCCCTTATCTTTGGGGTCCCTTATATACCCAAATGGTGGTAAACTCCCAATATATTTTCCTTCTTTTCTTTTATCGTCCAATGCTCTTTTTATTTTTATAGAATTTTGTTTACTATAAAAATCATTAAAAGCTTGTATAAAAGTTGCTGAATCATTACTTGCTTGATTTTTAAATGTATCTATACACTCTAAAACAGATATAAATCTTATTTTGTTTTCAGGAAAAAAAGTTTCAGTATAATAACCAGTCATAACATGATCTCTACCAAACCTAGACAAATCTTTTACTATAACTAAATTAATTCTTTTATTTTTTATATCTTCTAACATTCTTTTAAAACTTGGTCTATCAAAATCTGTTCCAGTGTATCCATCATCTACATATTCATCTATAAGATTAAAATTATTTTCTTTAACATAGTTTCTAAGAAGAGTTCTTTGGTTTATAACGCTTTCACTATCTGCTTCATATTTTTTATCTGCATCCTCCTGTGAAAGTCTAATATATATTCCGGCATTAAATTGAGAATTTACAATTTTTTCTTCTGTCATCATAAAAAGCAAATCAATTAAAATGATTTGCTAACCTTCGTATTATTTAATTCATCTACTAAATACGATAGAATTAATTCTTTAAACTTATTAAACTTTTCAACTTTACTCATATTTAATACCTCCTCTATTAATCTTATTTACTTTATTCTTGAAATATTAATTTTAATACTATATTACGTTCTTAATCTTAAATTAAAACAAATTTAAATTATAAATACAAGTCCTTTAGCAAAATTAAAAAGTGGAATTATTATCATAATCATTTTCCCAATATAACTGTTCCTCTAATGTTTTTGTAAGCCCTAATAATAAAGACGCTACTGGGTATTTTGGATTAAAATAATAATTATCTATATCATATAATGTGTCATCTCTATTAACCAAACCATATATTCTTTTTAAAGAAAAATTCTCATTACAATATTTTAAACTTTTGACCCCTTTTGCTTTTAGTTGTTCTATTAATCTTAAAACATCTCCAATGCAACATATTCCATTGTGAAATAAATCTGTAACAAATTTTATTTCATCAATATTTTTATGAGTATTATTTATTTGTTCAGTTAATTTTTGTAATTCTTCATTATATAAATAATCTTTAGTATAATCTATTTCTAACATTTATTTCCTCCTTAATTTAATAGTTGGGGACATATTTTAATATATCCCAACTATTATTTATAAGCTCTATATATAGATAATTATATTTATCATCTAGTCTATATAAAGTCTATATATTTAGCAAATTATACTTAATTAATATCATAGTGATTCTTATATATTTATCTTTCTTTTTAGTGAAAGAGATTAGTGATATAGTTGAAAGACTAATAGATATTCGTTAAGTAGTTTATTACATGTATGCCATTTTTTCCGCTATTATAGTAAAAAATACTAAAAATCTATTTTATGTTATTATAAAAATTAGTAATTTCTTCATAAGAAGCATCATACCAATCCTCATATTTTGCAAGCAAATCATCTTTACCTGAGTATTTTTTTTGTGAACCATTTTTAGTGTAATAGTATGTAGAACTACTTTTAGTTATAAGTCCGAGCTTATACAAAGCATAAAAACCACAATACTTATTACTTATTCCTTTACCAAATATTAATCTAAATGGTATTTTACGTCCTGGCCGTGATTGATTACTTTTAATTATTTCAAATTCCAAATCTCTTCCGATTTTATCTTCTGATTCTTTATTCACAAAGGTTTTAAAATCTTTGTTTTCTGTAGAAATAGTATTAGATATTTTTATAATAATATCTGAATTATATTTTACGTTTTTTGAACCACCAATTTTTTCTTCGGCATAATTAAATAAATTAGTTATTCTTGTTCTAAATTGATTAATATAAATCATACTAATCTTTTTCTCTTTAGATATCATGGAATACTTATTTAAGAATAAAGTTAGTTGCCGACTATTGTAATTTGAATTATTTGTTGTTATTGATATAGCCCCATTTTTCTCTTTTTTATTTTCATCTTTTATAGGTTTGTTTTTATTTAAAGATAAATCATCAAAACCATCATGCATAAGATTTGCCAATGAATCAATTACTATAAACTGAATTTCATTTGTTGATATAAATTGATCCATAACTTGTTCTACCTTACTAAAAGATGATTCTCTAATATAAAAGAAATGATTATCCAAATAGTCAATTAATCCTACAGATGATAATAAATCTAATCCAACAGAACCTTCAGTATCAATATACAATATATTAAATTCCTTATTACATAAAGCTAAACAGATTTGACAAGTTATTGAACTTTTACCTAACCCTGATGAAGATATTATTTGTACTATAGTCCCTGTTGTTTCAAAACCACCATTTATTATTGAATCAAAAGGAACAATATCTGTCTTTATTCTTTCATTACTTAATTTAGAAGATTTTAAATCTGATAATTTTAAATTACAATCCACTTTTTTCGGCATTTAACACCTTTTTGTAACATAAATAACACATACCGTATATACTTGGTTTTTTAAATGGCCAACCACATTCTGAACATTCGACATATGTAATACCTTTTTTGTAATTCTCATAACAATTTTCACATGTTTTATATCTACGTTGCATTTTCTTGCCACAAGAACAACACTTATGATAAACCATATTTACTCTCCTTCTAGTTCTTTGACAATACAGTCTTTTAATTTTGCTTCGATATTATTAAAAATCGTAGAACGAATAAAATTATCAAAGCTTTCTGTTTTTATGCAATTAGGTGCTGTTTTTACTACTAATAGCACTAAATCGGCCTTTTCCAAAGATGTGAAGTGAATTTTAGGGAACATCCTCAAAATATCATTCACAATATCTTTAGCTTCATCTATTGTAATTGACATGAAAATTCCTCCTTTCATTAATAATGTACCATATAATTTGCATTTTAATTTGTTTTATCGTATAATTAAAACGTCGTAAATAAGCGTAAATTTAAAGAGGTAAAAATTAAATGAAAATTACAAAATTCAACGAAAAAAACTTGTATAAAAATAATAACATTGCAATTAAAAATTTATTAAAACTACAAAATAATAATCACATTATAGAGCAAGGACCCTTTCTTGTGAATTCAAATGCTATATTTGATGAACTCTATATTTTAGCTGAAAAAGTTTATAAAAATAGTCAGCAAGATATTACAATTATTAAGAATTGGATAGACAAAAATTATATCATTTATAATGTTGAAGCAATTAATCTATATCCTATAAATGTAATCTTAGAAAGAACTAAAAATGATTTAATAAATATTTTCTCAGTTTACAATATAGCTAATTTATGTAAACTGATAGAGAAAAATAAAAATATAAACTACCAGCATATAATTAAACTAAAAGAGCTAACTGATAAATTAGAATTATTTAGTATTGTCATGAATAATTCATACTTTATAGACAACAAAGTACTTACATATGATGAATTTTTAATTTTATTAAAGAACTACGAACTGACAGAAGAAAATAAGGATGCATTTTGTTTATTATTAAGAAATGCTTTAATAATTTACATTTATAAATTATATAATCAGCCTTACTCGTTAGTGAAAGAAGAATTATTTGTCTTATTTAATTATTCAATACCAAAATATTATATATATAAAAGTTCAGATAGTATTATAGGAATAACTTATTATGCATTATTGAACAGAATTATTAATAGTAAAATTAATTCAAAATACACTTCTTGTCCTAATTGTGGAACACTATTTCAACCACGTGGTAATCAAAAATATTGTCCAACTTGTATACATTATCATATTCCCAAAAAAATAAGAGACAATAACTATGAACATAGTTCTAAAGGAAAACAGACAAGAAAAAAATATTATTTTCAAAAGAAAAAAGACTAAAATTCATTTTTAGTTTTTTCTATTAATTTACAATAAGAATATGCTGTATTTCTACTAATCTGACAAAGCCTAGCCAATTCTATCATTGAAATTTGATTGTTTTTATACATCGCATAATATTTAAAAAAATCTGGATTTTTAGCGTACAATCTTTCTTTTGTTAATTTAGGTTGTCCTCCAGGATTTACTCCACCATTTTTTTCTCTTGCTGCTGCAAGTCCTTCATTAACAGCTTCAACTATCATAAGCCTTTGCATCTCATTTAACAATCCTAACATCATAATCTGTCCTTGAGTTAATACTGATAACGTTCCAGTACAATCTAATATAAAATCTCCCATAACTAATTTAATTTTCTTTTCTTTAGCAAAATCTAATAGTTCCAGTAAAAATTTCATACTCCTAGTCAGAGTCTTGAGGCATCTATTACGTATAATTCATCATTTTCTTTTAATACTGATAACAATCGGTTTAATTCAATTCTATCATTTTTAGCACCACTCGCTTTTTCTTGATACCAATTTTCTCTTGGAATACCATTATCTCTTGCAAATTTTTCTTGCCGCAGATTCAAAGCAAGGATTGCTTATCTGCAGTACTTACTCTTTGATAAGAGAACCTCATTTTTACCACCTCCTTAAATACCAAAGAAACACTAATTTGGGTAAGTTGAACAAACCTCATACTTTATTGCTCATTTTACACACTATTTAGGCACTATTCTTTTATAAAATTAAATGAAAAATAACAATTGTTTCTTTGAACATATAAAAAATAATTTAAGGCACAATATAATGTGCCATTTTTCTATGTTAATATTTTATCTACTATACCTTTACTCAAACACTCATCAGCAGTGTACCAATGATCCTTATGTGTAGTATCTTTTTTCAATTCATTCCAACTAAACTTTGTTTTTGAAACTATTATTTTCCTTAATTTTTTATTTAAATCTTTGGAGTGCTCTAAATGATTAGAAACTTCACTAACAGTTCCGAAAGCTCCACCAGAAACTTCATGTAACATTACTTCACTATGTTTTGTACAATATCTTTTACCCTTAGCTCCATTGATAAGTAAAATACATCCCATACTTGCTGCTCTGCCAATACAAATTGTTCTTACATCACTCTTGATTAAATTCATAGCATCATATATACAAAATCCTGCACTAATACTTCCTCCAGGACTATTTATATACATAGTTATATCTTTATTATTCACCATATCCATCTTAAGCAGTAATTCTACAGTCTCATGAGCGACTTCATCATCTATATCACCATCTAAATATATTATTCTTTTTTCATGTAAATCAATTGAAGATACTTTTAGTTTTTCTTTCTTTTGTTCTTTTCTATTACTATTCTTTATATTTTTATTACTCATATTTAACTCCTTTTTTTGTAATTACAATTATTAATTACTTTATTAAATGCAAATAAATGATTTCTAACAACTTAAATATCTTTTTAACAACCAACCCACCACTTTAATTTTTTTGTAACCACTTTATAAAACACCATTGAATAAAATACCAATATCTACGTTTAATCCTATTGCTATTACTTCAATCTCTTTTAAAGTCATTCTTTTCTTAACATTTATATCCAATAAATTCTTTATTCTTCTTTTATTTAAAGAAGTTCTTTGTTGTAGATACTCAACATAGTCTTGTTCTTTTACATTCTTGCTTTTTAAAACTCCTATTACGTTTAAAGTAATTTGTTTTTTGAATTTTATAAATCTTGTCCATTTTCATCTTCCTTTTTAGAACTCAAAAAAGTTACTTTTTCTGCAACGATTTCCATTAAGTATTTAATATTTTCATCGCTTCCACTATATGGTCTATTTTGTATACGTCCTTTAATACCTATTAAATCACCTGGTTTACAATATTGTGCTGTATTTTCAGCAATTCCTTCAAATAATGTTACTGTAAGAAAATCTGTATCATACTCACCATTTACATTTTTAAACGTTCTTGGTATTGCTAATATCATATTTGTATACTTTTTACCATTTTCAGATTCCTTTAATTCAATATCTTTAGCAATTCTTCCTACTATAACTAATTGATTTAACATATTTTCACCTCCCTACCTTGTTGTAAAATTGTAACAAAATTAAAAATAAATACCAGACTATAACAATTTTTATAAAAAATTAAACAAAAAAAGAACTATCTCTCATCAAGATAATCCTTCATTTATATGTTTATATTTATTTGTCTACTTCTTTAAAATAATCTTCTAATTCTTCTCTTGAAATAGGTTTAGATAAATTCTCATAACTTTCTTCTGCTGATAAATGTTTAATCTTCCCATATGCTATATAATCACTATATATTGATATATTTCCACATGAGCATATAATTTCATCTTTAGTTGGAACTCGTGCTTAGAGTATATCTCCACACAACTTACATTTGATTTTATACTCTCTTTGCATCGTTTCACATCCTCTCTAAAATTATATCACAAAAAAGGACAATTTTTTAAATCATCCTGTATTTCATATTGATTTATTTACTAGTATAATATTCTTTTTTGTTTCAAATCAATTGTTTGTAATTATAATTAAACACAACTTGAATTATTATGCAACTGTTTTATTTTTTTAAATGAAGTTTATTATTCTTAAAATATAATTCATTTACTTTATTAAATTTTTTATAAGCTTTCCTTGTAAGTTTAATTATATATTTATCTTTCTTAAATTCATTGTTCAAATAAAAATATAGTGCTGGTGAAAAATTTATGCAATTAATACAAGCATCATAATCATCATTTAATAAATCTATAAAATCTTTAGGAAAATTAGTTAAAAAACAATTTTTACTTAATTCTTTTAAATATTCTTCAACTTTAGATGATAATACTACAATTGCACGTTTTCCTATATCATATTTACTTTTATGCTTCATTTATTTTTACCTCCTTTATCTTAATTAACCACATAATAAAAATAAATAAAACTCCTCAAACAAACATAATTTTTAAACACATTTTAAACAACTCTAACAAACGTTTATAACAAAAACAATCAAACACCACTATAAATATTATTCACAATTTAACACCCACAAAAAAAGAAGTATTATTGCCTCTTTAATTGCATTTATAATATTTATCTAGTAACTCTTTTACTTGTTTAGCTACTGCTGTAGATAAATGTATTGGAACAGCATTTCCAACTTCTTCACAACGTTTACTATGATTACCAAAAAATTTATAATCCACAGGAAAACCTGTTATACATGCTGCTTCTCTGACTGTTATACATCTATTTTCTTTAGGGTGAACAGGAAAATTGCTGTGTCCTGGTACTAATGTAGGGCTCGGTAAATTCCCAGCTAATCTCATAGTACTTCCTCTAGAATAAAATTTACTAATTTTTAATTCATCAGGAAGTTCATCAATATGGTTAGCTATAGTATCCCCTTCAGGTATATATTTAAATCTTTCAACTGTTTTATCATTATGTGACATAGGAACATTATCAGGATCATCTTTAGTATAATCTATTAAAGCTAAAGCGTCATTTACTGTTTTAAATTTTTTGCTTCCTATTCCATAAATTTGTTCAGGATATTTAAATTCTATATTAATATCATTTCTGACAGCTACTATTATTGTTCTATCTCTCTTTGTTGATGAACCATACCAAGCAGAATTTAGAACTTTGCAATATACCTTGTAACCTATTTTTTCATATATTTTTTTTATATCTTCAAAAACAGAAATTAAATAATTATTATCTTCTAATTTTTTAATCATTTCATCTTTAGCATTACGTAAATTTTTACCCTCATCTTCTGTTTCTTTAGATATCGAATTTACCTTTCTTAAATTAGCCTTTTTACCTTTATAATTTTCTAATTTTTTCCACAAGTCATCCACTTCTTTTTTTATTGTTTCAGGCACATCATATGCTAAAACATTTGCTGTTAAAATACCGGGAACATTTTCTATAACACTTACTTTTGGTTTTATTTTATCAACTAACTTTAATTGTTTTCTGTAAAAATAATTACGTGGATCATTAGGAGAGCGTTCTCCTGCCAAACTAAATCCTTTACAAACAATTCCGCCAAACATGACATCAGCTTCACCTTGCTTCATTTTAATTTTATCTAATATTGTATTTTCATCTATTTCCATAATATCTGAATTATCTACATAAGCTGTTTTTTCTATTTCAGGATTATTATAAAGAAGAGTTTTCAAACAATTATCTTCTACATCATTAACATATTTCGAGATAAAACCATTATTTTTAAAACCTAAGTGAGAGCCACCTGCTCCTACAAACGTTTCAATAATTGTATACATTTTATACTCCCTCCTCTAATAATATATCATAGTATTTTTCCAAATATCTATAAGCAATACTATTTTCCTTTATTAATCTTTCTAATTCAGTATCATTAAGAATTAGAGGATTATAAATGATTTTCCTATGATTATTTCTGCTTTCAAAACTTATCATTCCAAAATCATCCCTCATCAAATTTAACCAACTTGAAATATATCTACCATTCGATTCAGTTAAGAATAAAATATCTTTATTTGACCAATTTTTAGAAATCAATTCTTTTATATCTTGATTTGATAAATCAAATTCACTTCCATATTTATTAAACACATTATAAAACTCTCTTATATATGGTTTAATATATGCGTTATACATTTTTACGACAAAAGATTCGTACGATAATAATGCCATAGTAACACCAGCTTGAGTTAATGAATTATTATCATTAATAAAACCTAATGATGATAAACTTATAAAAGCATTTCTCCAATTCCCATTATTAGGAACATTTAATTTAGTTAAAAAATTATTTTCTATTTCTCGTCTATTGCTATTTTCTTTTCCTATAACTTTTAAAAACATTAAATATTGTAATAATAAATAAAACTCAAACAATCTATTATCCCTTACATAATATTGTGATATACTTACTAAATTAGTTCGCTGAGCAGCAGCGAAATGCTCTAATTCTCTTTTTGTGATTTTTCTAATTACTTTATCATGTGTATTCATTTCGATTAAAATTGATGATTCAGGATATTTAAATGTACCAATATTAAACTGATTATTTTGAAGAATACTCGCAGGAAATAAGTATACTACATTAAATTCTTCACAATACTCATGTCCCAAATGAGGAACGTTATTTTCTTTATAGTACTCATATTCATATAATTGACCTATACCTCTAACATAATCTGTAACATTTATATTTCCACCTTTTACTTCAACTATAGCTCTAATTTTGTTATTAGAATAAACAGTAAAATCAGCATACATTAAATTTATATATTGATCCTCGTGTACCAATTCCATAGTATCAAAATCTATATTAAGTATATTTGCCAAATCTCTTTGCATATCAGAATTATCTATTAAAATTTGATGAACTTCTTTTTCTAACATAATTACCTCCAAAGATACTTTTCATTACAGTTTTAATTATACCATATTTTCTATATTTTCTTTAGTACTTTACCTTATTTTTCTTTTAATTTTTTATAAATTACCAACTAATCAAAAAATAAAAAGTCTAGAATCCTAATAAACAAACAAAATGAGACGCCGTAGCGTCTCTTCAGGGGGATTATTTAAATTAATTTCCGCTCATAATCTTCATTATTGAATTACCTATTACTGTTACCACTGTTTGATAAAACCATTGATAATTTTGAATATGTTTTCCTATTCTTTTAAATAAACCTGTGTTTTTACTAATTACTTTAGATTCATTTATATTATCTATATAATCTTTTACTTCTTGTATTATATTCATTAGTTCTTCTTTATCTTCATCTTTAGCTTTTTCTTTAATTGTTTCTTCTAATCTTTGAAATGTATTATCAATATTAAAATTTGAGTCATACACTGTTCCAAAATTTATATTACTACCATTTGCATTAAAAGTTTGAATATTTATGTTACTCTTTTCATTCACTTTTTTATATTCCTCCTCTTTATCAAAATAATTTACTCCTAGCGGTGTTAAAATTACTTGCCAACTACCACCTATCCAACAATATGTTTTTGCAGCATACCCACACTCCTCTAAGATTGCAAATAATTTTTTTATTTGATTTGTGATATATTCTGGAAATTCTTCAATGGTTCCACTATATGTATAGCCATCATGATTACTTTCTAAAATTAATTTTAGAAGTTCTTTTTCTGTATCATTTAACAATTTCATATTTTCACCTCTTTCTGATACAATTTTTTTAATCATTATTCTTTCATTCTCTTTTTGTATTGTTTTATTAAGATTTTTTTCCAAATCTCTTTGTAGTTTTCTCGAATCAAATTTTATTTTTATACTGGACATATAATTTCTCCTAACAAAAAAGATACTATAATAATAGTATCAATTACTATTATAAGTATAGCACTTTTTTTTATAATTTGTCTGCTATTCTTACTAAATTGTTAAAAATAATTATGCTTGTTAAAAATTTTATTTACCAAAATACATAGTATTATGTATATAATTAAAAATATTCCAATTACTATTCTTATGTCAGTAAATATTTTTCCAATAAATGTTATTATAAAAGTAAGGACTATATAACTAAATAAATAACCTATGCTACCTTCAACTGGTTCATCTACTCCTTTTGTATATCCCATCCCAGTTAGCAAAAATGATAGCTTGTGTAAAATATAACCACCAATTACTATATTAAATAAATCAGCATACACTTCTTCCTTAAACAAGTTTATATATGGATTAGGTAATAAAAATTGTCTAATCAATGCACTTACCAGATGAACAAACTTAAACATTAGAACACCTCCAAATAATTAAATACTATTATAGCACACAAATAATGGAATTAATCTTTTTTCTTTAATTACAGAGGTTTCTAAATTACCTACACATATGGCTAAAAAGCACCTCCCGCATTTATGTGATTACTCACAACAATAACATCACTACCACTCCCATA
>JBJFGS010000011.1:0-83310 GCA_051892935.1 Candidatus Coprovivens sp. | reverse complement strand
AATAAACAAAAAGATTTACAAGAAAAAGAAGCTAAAATTGACGAATTAATGAAAACTGAAATGGAACAATTAGAAGCAATTGCTAAATTTTCTAAAGAAAAAGCTCATGATATGATTATGAAGAGAGTAGAAGAAAGTATGTCTTTAGAAATAGCTGATTATATAAAAGAGCAAGAAGCTGAAGCTAAATTGAAAGCTAATGAGGTAGCTAAGCAATTGATTATTTGCAGTATGCAAAGATATGCTAATGATGTAACTAGTGAGCAAACTGTTAGTACTATTAGTCTACCTAGTGATGAGATGAAGGGAAGATTAATTGGTAGAGAAGGAAGAAATATTAGAACTATAGAATCTGTTACGGGAGTTGATTTGATTATTGATGATACTCCTGAGGCGATAGTTATTTCTAGTTTTGATCCTTTAAGAAGAGAAATAGCAAAAATTACTATTGAGACTTTAATAAAGGATGGTAGAATTCATCCGGCTAGAATTGAAGAAGTATATGATAAAGTTTCTAAAGATATGAATGAGAAGATTACTGAAATTGGAAATGAAGCTTGTTATGAATTGGGACTTACTAAAGTAGATCCTAAATTAGTTAATTTAATTGGTAAATTGAATTTTAGAACTAGTTATGGTCAAAATGCTTTACAGCATTCTAAGGAAGTTGGTCATTTATGTGGACTTATGGCTGCTGAACTTGGTGAAAATGTTTCTTTAGCGAAGAGAGCTGGATTGCTTCACGATATTGGTAAAGCTATTGATTTTGAGGTCGATGGTAGTCATGTTGAACTTGGTGAAGAAATTGCTAAAAAATATCATGAAGATGCTATAGTAATTAATTCTATTAAGTCACATCATGGTGATACAGATGCAACAAGTGTTATATCTGTTTTAGTTCAAATAGCTGATACTTTATCAGCTGCTAGACCTGGTGCGAGAAATGATTCTTTAGAAAATTACATTAAGAGATTAGAGCAACTTGAAGAAATTGGAAATAGCTTTGATGGTGTTGAAAAAACCTTTGCTATGCAAGCTGGTAGGGAAGTTAGAGTTATGGTTAAACCAGATGAAATAGATGATACTCAAAGCTATAAAATTGCTCGTGAAATGAAGGAAAAAATTGAAAAAGAGATGCAGTATCCTGGTACAATAAAGATTACTGTTATTCGTGAAACTAGAGTACAAGAAGAAGCTAAGTAGCTTCTTTTTTTGATTCTTGATAAAGAAAGTTGATGATGTTATAATTATGTTAGTGTAGAATAGTGGTGGTCTTAGTATGAATAAGAATATTAAAAAGAATGGAGTAATTATTTTTCTTTTATTTATTTTATTAACTTTTGTTGTATTATTTGAAGTTTCTAATAAAAAGAATAATTTGAATAATGAAGTTAATAAAATAAATACTAATGTTTCTATTGGTGTAGGAGATGGATATGAAGATTGGTCTTATGGTGAATGGGATATTACAACATCTTTTACTAATTCAGGTAGTAATATTTCAATTGATGAAAGTGGAACTGTTGCAACAGTAAATCCTAATAGTAGTCTTTTAGAAGATAATACTTTGGAAATAACTGTTGGTTCTAGATATAATGCTAATACTTATAATGATGATTATTATCAATTAGATTTATATTATACTTTTCCTTTGACAATATTTCCAACAACATCTTCTTTTGATTATTATTATGATGATGCGACAAATAGTATTATTCTTGAAGATGAAAGTGGAAATCAGGTTGGATTTGTTTCGTTGGGGAGTTTACTTTATTGTGACACCTATGATGATGATTGTTGGAATAATTTAGTACCTTTTATAGTTGAATTATATGATGGCTCTATAAATATTTATAATGGTAATGATATATCAGGTACTGATGATTATTCTGCTGATTTTACTTTGAAGTATGCTTTATTACCTAGTGTGATGACTGTTGACGATTCTATTGATGTTGTACCTAATATAACTTTTTTATATGATTCTGTTATTGATATAGCTACGTTAACTACTGAGTATAAATCTAGTATGGTTAATGATACATTAACGCTTGATGGAATTAGCGAGAATGAACAGGTAGTTTATACTAGTTGGAATTCTAAATGGGGAGCAGAACAGAGTGGTTATGATTATTATATTGAATATGGCGTAGCTGGTAGTCTTGATTTTTCTCAAGTATATAATTTATATTATCATTTAGAAACTAATGGTGAGTTACTTGCTTATAGTTCTGATGGTACTAATTATGAAGCTACTACGTTAGATGTATTTAATGATTTTGAAAATTATACTAATTCATGTACTTTGTCTAATGTAAATGGTGAAAAAACTGTTAATTGTTCTTTTGTTGTTGGTTATACTTTGGGAACTAGTGCTTCTTTTAATTCCCAATTTGATACTTATATTGCTCTTGTTGACTCTTCATCTAATGTTGCTGCAAAGTATTCTTGGAATAAAACTTTGGGACAAGATGTGGGATCCGAAGTTTCTTATCCATCTGGTACTAATAAGCAATTTAATCAGACTTTGGTAAATGATGATGCTGGTGTTGGGGCTTTAAATAAGCTAAGAAAGAGTAAAAATGTTGAATTTAAATGGAAATTAGAACCAATGTCATCTTCTATAAATAATACAAGTTCTGGAATTGTTAAAGCTTTTAATTTATGGAATTTAACTAATAAAGGGGTTACTAATTATACGATTGAATTAGAAACTTCAGGTGGATATATTGATAGTTCATATAATTCTGTTGTTTCACCTTATTCTTTAAATAGTAATGAATATAATTATACTTCTTTCTACTTATTAGATGATATTGAATATGATTATGTTTTAAATAGTGATAGTAGTGCTTATATATTATCTCCTAGTGAGATTGCTGATTATAATGATAAGCTTGTTTATGTTAAAATAAATAATGGTTCCTATGAATTGATTGGTACTATATGTAAAGATACTAATGGTAATATTGTATATGTTGCTGGTGATAGTAGAACTTCTAATAATAATTCTGTTAGTGAAAATAATCCTGTTTTACTTCCTGATAATGTTACCGATTTAAAAGTTACTTATACAGGAAATAAGGCTGCAGTTTACTTTGGTGTAGGCGTTAATGCTTTGCTTTCATCTTCTGATGATTTGATTGTTGAACTTAATGATTTGATTGTTAGTAATAGTGATATTGTACTTAAAAATGAAGCTAATTTTATATTGTCTAGTTCTGTTGATAGTACTAAGTTGACTGGTACGTATTTAACTTCTGCTTATGAAACTAATACATATTATGGAAGTGATTCTGTAGTAAATGATACTTATACTGATACTTCCGGAGTAAAATATGATTCGATTACTTATACTGATTATGTTTATGAACAAGTTGATTTCTCTAATGGAGGGACTGATTCAGAAGCTTCTGAATATCTTACAGAACAAAAAGATGTTGTATTCTATGAGCTGTTACCTATAGGTTCTGAGTTAGATGGTAGTGTAAAAGTAGTTACATATGGTAATGAAATTGATTGTACTACTAATGTTTCTTCAACTGAAAATTATGATGGTACTGGTCGTACTTTATTAAAAATAGAAGTTACTGGTCCTATTACTAATATTAATACTGCTAGTACTTATATAAGATCTGGTTATAAGGTATCTTTTAATATTTTGTATAGTTATTTATCTAATCAGAGTTATGGAAATACATTGTATAAAGATATGGCTTATTATAGCAATGGTGTATTAACTAATGGTTATGTAAATGCTTCAGAAGCTAATTCATCTTCATTTAGTAGTACTGCTATAAAAAGTACGATGAATAAATTAAATCCATCTAATTCACTTAAAAATTCTATATATATGTTTGAAGATACAACAATAAATAAAATAACTGTAACTGTTGGTACTTATGTAAAAGAATTGAAAAATGAATTTGATACTTCTTATAGTAATAGTGCAACTGTTATTGAAAGTGAAAAATATAAATATAGGTTAAAATATACATTTTCTTCTGATTATGAAGAGATTACTAATTTGATTTTTGTTGATAAATTAGAAAGTAGTTATAGTGATAATGAATATTTTAAAGGTTATTTGGATAGTGTTGATATTAGTTATTTGACTAATCTTGGAGTTAATCCAAAGATTTATTATTCAACTAATATTGATGTTGATTTGGATAATATTGATTTAAGTGATGTAAATAGTTGGTCGAATGTTATGCCTAGTGATGTTTCTAAGATAGTTGCTGTTGCTGTTAGTTGTGGTAATTATGTATTTAAAGGTTCTGATAAAGTAACACCTATGGTTGAATTAAATATGATAGCTCCTAATTCTTTTAGAGTTAATAGTAATAAAAGTGCTTATAATAGTTCTTCTATTTATTATAATTATTTAGGTGATAGTTTAGTAAAAAGTATGACTAGTACTATAACTTCTATAAAATTAGAAAAGGCTAGTATTAGTCTTGATGCTACTACTTCTGTTGGAGTTGGTACTAGTTCTAATCCAGCGATAGTTAAAGATTCATTTAGTTATGATGTAACATTAAAGAATACTAGTGATTATAATGATTTGGAAGATATTACTTTTGAGTTGTTATTACCTGATGGTTTATCTATAAATACAGATAATATTACTGAGGTATCTGATAATAATAATGGTATATTTGGTTTATATTCGTATGATAGTACGACAAAAGTGTTAACATATTCTTTAAATAAATTATTAGCAGAAGAAATTAAAAATATTTCGATTCCTGTTGATGTTGATTTTACTACTTTAAGTACTATTACTTCATTTAATGCATCAGTAAAATTGAAAACTCTTGGTGGAAGGGATTATACTAGTGATGAAATAAAATTGTATAATAAACTAGCTGTTCCAGAGTTGGAGTATAATAAATATGTTGATACAAATGATACAAATGGATTTACTGATGAAGCTACTGTAATTATTGAAAAAGGTGAGGCTTATACTTATAGAGTTGTTGTTAATAATATTTCTACTATAGATGCTAAAAATGTTATAGTTGTTGATAATATTCCTGTTGGTTTAACTGTTGTAGAGAGTTCTATTACTAATGGTGGTGTTTATGATAAGGCTAATAATACTATTTCTTGGAGTATTTCTGTATTAAGTGCTAATTCTATAAAAAATTTAGATTATAATGTTATTGTTGCTAATGATATATCTTTAGGAACTATTTATAAGAGTAAAGCTCATATAAGTGTTGTTAATCCGATTGATACTGATTTAATGTTATATGATGATGATACTAATATAATTAGTACATTGTATCAAATTGTTTCTAATATAAAGGTTACTAATGAGGTTAGTGGTGCTTTAGCTGATAAAGGGAAAGAGTTTACATATAGTTTTGATTTTTCTTCTGATTCTTCTCATATTGGTAATTATGATATAGTAAATGGTAATGGTACAAAAGTTGGTACTTTATCATTAGATTCTTCTGGTAAAGGAAGTTTTGATTGTAAGCTTAAAGCAGATGAGAGTGTTACGTTTAAATTGTTACCAAATGGTATATCATATACTATTAAGCAAAAAATTGAAGAAGGTTATGTTACAACTAGTGATGATGCTTTAATTAATAGTACAGAAGCTATTGTTACTGGTATTACTAATGAAGAAAAAAACATTTCTTATTCTTTTAAGAATAGTTATTCTGTTTCTACTTCAGTAGATATAACTGCTAAAGTTACTTATGATAAAGAGATATACGATAAAATGTTTAGTTTAAAGATTACTGATTCACAAGGTAAAAGTGTAACTAATGATTGTGATAGTTTCGGAATAGTTAATTTTGATACAATAGATTATCATGATGTTGATGGAAATTATATTTATGAAGTTTCACAAGTAAATACTAATGTTAATAAGGTTGGTTATGATACTAATACTTTTAAAGTTGTAGTAACACTTTTAAATGATGGTAAAGGTCATTTGAGTAGTACTATTAAGTATTATAATAAGTTGAATGAAGAAGTTAGTTCTATTATATTTAATAATGAGTATGTACCTAATGGACTTATTATTAATAATGTTAACACTAGTGATTATGTTGATACTAGTAAGATTTTTAAATATAAGTTAAGTGTTACTGATAGTGTTGTTGGTACTTATGTTGTTAAAGATACTGAGGGAAATAAAATAGATGATTTTGTTGTAGATAGTAGTGGTAATGGATATTATGAGTTCGAATTAAATAGTGAACAGAGAATTACAGTGTTTGATTTGCCTAATGGAACAAATTATAGTATAGTTCAAGATTTAGTAGATTATTATACAACTACTTTAGATAATATGTCTTATGTAGTTGATACTGATAATAAAACAATTATGCATAGTGGTAAGGTTCTAGATTCTACTATTCAAGTTGATTTTAAAAATAATTATATTACAAGTGGTTCATTTACGCCAAGAAGTTTAATTACTTTATTAGAAAAGGATTTAGAAGATGAAGAATTTATGTTTGTATTAAAAGATGTTTCTTCTAATCTTAATAATGGATATTTTGAATATATTACTAATACTTTAGATGGTGAACTTAATTTTACCACTATTGAATATACAAGACCTGGTACTTATGTTTATGAGATTTCTCAAGTGAAAGGAGATTCAAATCATATTTATTATGATTTGAGTAAGTGTATTTTAACTGTTACATTTGTAGATAATGGTGATAGTACAATGACTTTGGAAAGTTCTGTTTATGAGTATGCTAATGGCATGGATCACTTTGAAAATACTTATTCTGTTGATCCGATTGTTACTGATGATGAAGATATTAATAAGGGAAATCCTAATACTACTGAAAGTATTGGTAAATTCGGATTAATTGTTGTAATGTTTGTGTTAGTAAGTGTGTTATTCTTAATAGAGAGAAATGTTAGAAAAAAAAGGTTAAGTATGTGATGTTAATGTTAGATAATTCACAATAAAAAGAGACATTAGATTATTTCTAATGTCTTTTTGATTTCTTTTTATGATAGATTTTTGGGATTGTTGTATTTTATAAAGTATTCGTAATATTCTTCGAATGTTATATTATTTTCATAAATGTACGTTGCACATTCTATTCCACAATAACGATAATGCCAAGATTCATATTGATATCCTGTAATGTATTCTTTGTTTTTAGGAAATCTAATTATAAATCCATATTTATGAGCATTTTGTGATACCCATTGAAATGATTTTGATTTTTCGTAGTCTTCATATTCGTAGTTATAATCTCTTATGTCGAAAGCATATCCTGTTTGATGTTCAGAATATCCGGCTCTTGCAGAATATGTATCTGCTTTTGCTTTATTTCCGTTTTCTTTTGATACCCAATAATTATATGTTGTTATTTGGGTATCATAGCTTCGATATGCTGATTTTAGTTTAAATCCATATCCAGCTTCGTAGGCATCGTTATACATTTTAAAAAAAGCATCATAGCATTCTTGTGTTAGTTTTACACTTGTTCCATTTACATGATATTTTCCAGGTACTGATATTAATTTTTCACTTGGATATGTTGAATCAGCATAGTAGTATTTATTTAAAATAACGAATTTCCCTAGTGATGTATCTGTTTTCATTGTATTTGTATAAAACTCATTATCTATGTGTGTATTTATAATTGTTATTATTTCTGAATATGTTTTGTTGTTATTTTCATTATAGTAGTTTATGTATTTTTTTAGGTAATCATCTATATAGTACGTTTCATTTACAATGTTTTCAACTATTTCATGATTTATTTTATTATTTATTAAATATTCTATATTTTCTTGCGATACGTATTGTTTTATTACGTTTATTCCTTCTATTGTATAGTTTAGTTCTTTTAGTTTGATAGTTGTTTCATCTTCTTTTTCTTCTTTTTTGTTATCAATATTTTTGTTCGGTAGAGGTATTACCATTTCTTGATTATCTAATTTTTTAATTATAGTTATACTAATATAACTTATAGTTATAGCAATAATTAAGTATAATATAATTTTTATTTCTTTTTTCATTCTTTTTTTCTTTTTCATATTATCACCAATATTATTTTATCACATTATAATAATTATTTTTAATTAAATAAAAAAAAGCAAAAATAATTTGCTTTTAGTTTTCTGATTTTTCTCTTACTTCCATTATGACTGGTAGTACTATTGGTCTTCTGCCTGTTAGGTTGTTGATAAATGGATGTAATTCTAGTATAATTTGGTTTTTTAAATCAGTATAGCTATAGGGATTTTCACTTAAGAATTTAGTTACTATTTCAGTTGTTTTATTTTCAATTTGTTGTATTAATTCGGCGTTTTCGTTTACTAAAACGAATCCTCTAGTTGTTATGTTTGGTTTTATTAATAATTTTCTTGTTAATGGATTTATATTAAGGATTGTTATTAATATTCCATCTCGGGACATTAGTTTACGATCTTTTATGACAACTGATCCGACTTCACCAATACGAGAACCATCAACGTAAACATCTCCAGCTTGGACTTCTGGACCGCGATGAACTCCTGTATTATCTAAGATTAGTGAATCACCATTTTGCATTATAAATATATTTTCTCTTTTTACATCACAATCAACTGCTAGTTCGGCATGTTCTTTTAACATACGATATTCGCCATGCATTGGCATAAAATATTCAGGTTTTATTAATCTTATCATTAATTTTAGTTCATCTTGTTTAGCATGTCCTGATGTGTGTATGTCACTAAATTCTGAATTTGTGATTACTTTTACGCCTTTTAGATAAAGTTTATTAATAATTCTATTTATTCCAGCGGCGTTTCCTGGTATTGGATTCGATGAAAAGACTACTAGGTCATCAGGCATTAGAGAAATTTGTTTATGTGTTCCATTAGCTATTCTGGATAGTGCTGCTAAAGGTTCACCTTGTGAACCGGTACATAAGATACATATTTCGTTTTTCTTTAAACTTTTGGCTTGATTACTATCGATAAAAACAGTTTTATCTGTTATTAGTCCTGTTTGTAGTGCAAGGTTTGTTGTTGTTTCCATACTACGTCCAAAGACGATTATTTTTCGATTATTTTTACGACATGTTTCAACTATGTGTTTAACACGATATATATTTGAAGCAAAAGTTGCAATTATAATACGACCATTATATCCGTTTACAATATCAGATAATGCCTCATCTACTGTATTTTCAGATTTAGAAAAACCTGGAGATAATGCATTAGTACTATCACTCAATAATAGTTTTACTCCTTCGGCACCTATTTTAGCCATCTTATGTAGATCGGCCATAGGTCCGATAGGAGTTAAATCAAATTTAAAGTCTCCTGTTGATACTATTGTACCATTTGGAGTGTGAAGAACTATACCAAAGCTATCTGGGATAGAGTGAGTAGTTGCTATAAATTCAATATCAAAATATTTTGTTTTTATTCTTGTATCAGAATTTATTATTTCTAAATTATTATATCCTATATTTCGGTCTTCTAGTTTGTTTTTTATCAAATCAATTGAGGTTTGTGCTCCATATATTACGGGAATGTTAACACTTTGTAATAGGAATGAGATACCACCAATGTGATCTTCATGACCATGAGTAATTAATAAACCTTTAATTTTATTTTCATTTTGTTTTAAGTATGTTACATCTTGTATTACATAATCGACACCTAGTAAGTCACTTTCTGGAAAAATAACGCCGGCATCAATTATGAAAATTTCATCTTTATGTGTAAAAACGTACATGTTTTTACCGACTTCTCCTAAGCCACCTAAAGCAATGACAGATGTATAGCTGTCTTTATTATTCATAAAAAAATCTTTCCTTTCAATATACAATAAAAAATAAAAGTAATAGTTCTTCGCTATAAGTAATTATATATCAAATAATTACAATTGTCTAGTTTGTTATAGTAAATTCTAATGTAAATTGTTTTGCTTAATAGTTTGATATAAGATATAATATGTTTGGTGATTAATATGGGATTATTTGATAAATTAAAAAATTTGATTAATAAAAAAGAAAAAATTAAAGAAGAAATAAAAGAAGAATATAATGTTAATGAAATATCTGAAATAACTGATGAACAAGTTTTAGAAATTGAAAAGATGAATGAAATTGAAGATGAATTAGAAGAAAAAAATATTGATGTAGTTTCTGATATTGATGATGTGGAAATTGCTAGTGATGAGGAATCTACTTCTTTAGATAGTGATGATAGTGAAGATGATGATTGGAAAGAATTTATTAACAAACAGCAAAAAGTTAAAGCAGCTCAAGATATCGAGACATATGATAAAGGATTAGAAAAAACTAGAAAAGAATTTGTTTCTAAATTATCTATGTTGGGGGTTAAATATACTAAAGTTGATGAAGAATATTTTGAGGAATTAGAAGAAATTCTTATTAATGCTGATGTTGGCGTAAATACTGTAATGACATTTATTGATCGTTTAAGAGATCGTGTTAAAAAAGAAAAAATTACAGATACTCAGTATTTAAATGAAGTTATTGTTGATGAGTTATTTATTATATATGTTGATAATGAATCTTTGTCTGATAAGATTAATATGGCTACAGATGGCCCAACTGTAATATTAGTTGTTGGTGTTAATGGTGTTGGGAAGACTACTACTATTGCCAAGTTGGCTTATAAATATAAAAATGAAGGCAAAAGTGTAATGATGATTGCTGGAGATACTTTTAGGGCTGGAGCGGTTAAACAACTTGAAGAATGGGCTGTTAAAACTGATTCTTTATTCTATGGTAAAGAAAATACTGATCCAGCTGGAGTAATATTTGATGGACTTGTTAAAGCAAAAGAAGAAAATGTTGATATTGTTTTAATTGATACGGCTGGAAGACTACAAAATAAAGTTAATTTAATGAAGGAATTAGAAAAAGTTAACAAAGTAATAGGTAGACATATACCTAATGCACCTCATGAAACATTATTAGTAATAGATGCTACAACGGGACAAAATGGTATTAGTCAAGCTAAATCATTTAAGGAGATAACTAATATTACAGGGATTGTTCTTACAAAATTAGATGGTACTGCTAAAGGTGGAATTGTTCTTGCTATTAAGGAAGAAGTAAAAATCCCAGTTAAATTTATTGGTTTAGGCGAAAAAATGAATGATTTGAAAACTTTTGATATAGAAAATTATATTTATGGTTTATTTAAGGATATGATGTAATGGAAGAATATGTTTATTATAATAGTCTTTTCGATATATATGGTAATTTGCTTACAAAAAAGGAAAGAGAAACATTTAGAGATTATTATCAAGAAGATCTTTCCTTAAGTGAAATAGCTTTAGAAAATAATATTAGTAGAGCAGCTGTACAAAAAACTGTTAAGAATGTATTAGAAAAATTGAAATATTATGAAGAAAAATTAAAGATATATCAAAAAAACTCTAGGCTACGTGAAATTATTGAATTAGAAGATGTAACTGAAATAAAAAATGAGATAGGAAAGATACTAAGTGATTAGTATCTTTTTTATTGAATTTATTAGTAATTAATGCTATTCTAAAAATAATAGAGAGGTGTTGTTATGAAGAGATGTTTTGCTTTTATTATTATTTTATTTTCTTTATTTGTTAGTTTGGTATCAGCCAAAAATGATTATTATGATTTTATTTGGGAACATGATTGGGTTGATGATTATGATATTTCAGGAATTATTGATGCCGTAGATACCAGTGATGGATTTATTGCAGTGGGATTTGCTGGTAATAACCCTGTTAATTATGCTATTATTTCTTTTAATAAAGATGGAAGTTACAATAATATGGTTACGTATGAAAATACTAAGTTAGTAAAGATTATTGATGATAATGGTAAGTATTATGCTTTTGGTATTAATGAAGTAATAAATGGATATGTTGTTATAGAATTGGATTCTAAGGGTAGTGTTATTAAGACTTTGGAAATTCCTGTAAAAAATGTTGTGCATATTGAAGAAGATGATGCTTTCTATGTAAGTGTTACAGATGATATGTATTATATATATGATTTTTATTATTATTCTGTTTATTATTCTATAATAAGTGTTGAAAAAGATTTATCTAGTTATAAAGAGGTACATCAGATAAATTGGGATGATGAAATAACAACGGCTGTAGATGATTATTATAATTTGCATGTCTTCTATCAGAAATATATCTTTGATGGAACTCCAGAGAATTATGAAGTAACTGATTCAATACCTTTTAAAGATGGCTTTTTGGTAGCTAATGTTGATTGGGATGATGAAATATCTTATATATATTATGAAAAAGATGGAATTCAAATTTGGAAGACTGAACTAGATGGAATATTTGTTAAAAGTATAATACCTTTTGAAGCTAAGGAAGTTATTTTGATTTCTCAAAATGAATGGGATACATCTAATGAATCAATTGGAGTCTTTGATTATGATGGAAATAAAATAACTGAAGATGATTTAGCTAATTATTACCCTGAAGTATCAAGTAGTGAAGATTATTTACCTGAATTCTTTATTGAACTCGATGAAGGATTTATGATTGCTTCTAGTAAAATAGGTGATGATTTTGCTACAAGATTAATGTATTTTTCAAAAATATATGATATTAAAACTGTTATTGATGGCAAAGGTACGATAGATGTTATTGAAACATCTGCACCATATAAGAATGTTACTTTTAAAATAACTCCAGAGGAAGGATATACTTTAAAAAAGGTTATTGTAACTGATGCTTATGGAAATGTATTAGTTTTTACTGATGATACATTTACAATGCCATCTGCTGATGTTACTATTGAAGCTATTTTTGAAATTGATAATCCACAAACTATTGATGCTTTAATCGGTGTTTCAGTTACGGTATTGTGTGTTTTGGTTTTCTTTATACTATGTAATATTAAAAAGATGAATTGGTTAAATTAAAGTAATACTTGTTATTACTTTTTTTATTGTTGTATTGTGTATTTTTTACACTTTTAAATTTAGATATTATATGATATTATGAATATATAAAAGGTAGGTAGATAATATGAAGAAGAAAGGCAAAATTATTGTTATTGAAGGTACTGATTGTTCTGGTAAAGAAACACAAACTAGTCTATTAGTTCAAAGATTACGTAAAGAAGGAAGAAAAATAGAAAGATTAAGTTTTCCAATGTATGATTCGCCAACCGGAAAAATTGTTGGGGGATCACTATTAGGTAAATCTTATATTTCAGAAGGGATATTTCCAGAAGGAGCTGCTAATGTTGATCCTAAAGTAGCTGTATTATATTATGCTGCAGATCGTAGATATAATATAAAGGAAATTCAAAAATTATTAGATGATGGTGTTGACGTTGTATTAGATAGGTATGTAGAAAGTAATATGGCTTGTCAAGGTGGTAAGATTTTTGATAAAGAAGAAAGATTAAAACTTTATAAAAGTTTAGAAGAATTGGAATATGGTTTTTTAGAATTACCTAGACCAGATTTAACTATTTTTTTATATATGCCTTATGATAAAACTGTTGAATTAAAAAGAGGTAGAGTAGAAGCCCCTGATCAAGCTGAGTCTAGCCCGATATATTTAAAAAATTCAGAAAGAGCTTATTTAGAGTTGAGTGAATTACATAACTATAAAAAAATAGATTGTATAGATAAGAAATCTAAGTTGAGAGATATTGAAGATATTCAAGAGGATATTTATGAAGTTGTATGCAAAGAATTTGGCATATAATGTATATTTATTTTGTAAAAAATGTTATAATATTTACAATAGATGAGGTGTAGGTAAATGAAAAATAAGAAAAAAATGTTATTACTTGTTGTTCTATCTTTTGTTGTGCTTATGGGAATTGTAGGTGCTGTGAGTAAATATTATAATTATCGTTGGAGTAATAAGGATGTAGATATGGTTTATTGGGATTCTTATATTACAAATGATGTACTTAAGGTAGATAATGGATTTATTGCTACGGGGTTTTATGCTGATGAATATGCTGTTATTAAGTCTTTTGATGATAATGGTAAAACTGTAAAAGAATTAGTCCTTGATGAAGAATCGACAATGGCTAAGCGTGTTTATGAAGTTGATGATGGCTATTTGGTTGTTGGTATTAGATGGGATACCTTATCTGTATTTTTAGTAGATAAAGATTTAAATAATTATGAATATAGTTCTCTTTCAACAGAGTACTTTGATTGGGAAGATGAAATTTATTTTGAGGAAGATGAAAAATTTATCTATGTTATTTCTGATTCATATGATGATTCTATTATAAAAATTAAAAAGGATTTTGGTTCTGGAATAGATGTTATTGAAGTTGTAAATGATGAATATACTGATGATATTCAAAAAATGGTAGATAAATATGTAAATATTGGAAATTATTACGATTATAATGAAGAATACTTTTATCCGACTTTTGTTTCTAATTTTGGAGATGGATATATTTATGGCTTAAATAGTTTTTATTCTAATCGTTCAATGCTAGTTTATATTAATAAAGATAATAAAGAAGAATGGATGAAAATTTATAATAATACTTTTATAAGAGATGGTATTGAACATAATGGTAATTTTATATTTATAATGAGTGATATTTCAGAAAGTGTTGATGTTGTTGCTGAAGCTGATACGACAATAGAAGGTTCTAGTGAAACTTCTGAATCAGAATACTTTTCTTATTTAGTAATTATTGATAAAGATGCAAATATCTTAGAAAAAGAAAATATAAATAATTATTATGATGATGTTGATTATTTTTGGGGTGAACATTTAATCAATTTAGATGAAAGTGGATTTGTTTTAACTGGATCAGAAGTAAATGAAACAAGTTCAAACATCCCAATGATGGATGGAATAGAAAAAGCAGATTCTTCTCAAAAAAGACAATGGGGTGAAAAGAAAAATGATGTCAATGAACCACCTAAAAAGCCTCTAGATGAACCTATTAATATGAAAGATGCTTTAGTTTCTTCTTCTCCACCACCTTTTGAGTCTAAAGGGGTAGTTTTGTATTTTTCTACTATTCATAATATTGAAACTAAAACAGATGGTAATGGTAAAATAGAAGCAACAAAAGTAAATGCTAATTTTGGAGATGAAATAAGATTTACAATTACTCCTAATCCTGGTTTTATCTTAAGTGAAGTTAAAGTTACAGATTCTAAAGGAAATGTTTTAACTTTTACTAATAATACTTTTACAATGCCTAATGCTGATGTTACTATTGAAGCTACATTTATTGTTGAAAATCCAGAAACTGTTGCATTTATTAGTATAATTTTATTTATAGTTTTGGCTATTAGTGCAACAATTATTTATAGAAATAAAAAGAAATTAGAAAATATTAATTAATAAAAGTTAAAAGATAGATTATTCTATCTTTTTTTGTTATACTAACTATTAGGTGATTAAAATGTTTGAATATATGGGAGATAGATTATCTAATGCTATAAAGAATATTCGTGGTATGGGTAGAATTACTGAAGAGAATATTACTGAAGCAATAAGAGAAATAAGAATGGCTTTATTAGAAGCTGATGTTAATTATCAAGTAGTTAAAGAATTTGTTAATAAAGTAAAAGATAAAGCTTTGGGAATGGAAGTTCAAAAATCTTTGAAACCTGATGAGTTGTTTATAAAAATTGTTAAGGATGAATTGGTTGAATTATTAGGTGGAGATAATGTTGAACTTAATTTACAAGGTAATCCTGCTATTTTAATGCTTGTTGGATTACAAGGTAGTGGTAAAACTACTACTTGTGGTAAGTTTGCTAATTTTTTAAGAAAGAAGCATGCTAAAAAGCCTTTATTAGTAGCTTGTGATATTTATAGACCTGCTGCGATTGAACAGTTACAAACTGTTGGAAAACAACTTAATATACCTGTTTATACTGAAGGTAAGATTGAAGTAAATACTATTGTTAGTAATGCTTTGAAATATGCTAAAGATAATGGTAATGACTATATTATCATAGATACTGCTGGTCGTTTGCATATCGATGAAGAATTAATGGATGAACTGACTGGAATAGTTGATTTATGTCATCCTCAAGAAACGTTGTTGGTTATTGATGCAATGATGGGACAGGATGCAATTAATGTTATAAAAGGGTTTAATGATAAATTATCATTGACTGGTTGTATTTTGACTAAAATGGATGGTGATACTAAAGGTGGTGTTGCATTATCTGTTAGACATTTAACTAATGTTCCTATTAAATTTGTTGGTGATTCAGAAAAATTAGATGGATTGTCTGCTTTTTATCCAGAGAGAATGGCTGAACGTATTTTGGATATGGGGGATGTTTTGTCAATTGCAGAAAAAGTTGAAGGCATTATTTCAGAAGATGAAGCAAAAGATCAAGCTAAAAAAATGCTTAGTGGTAAATATGACTTAGAGGATTTTTTAGCTAATTTAAAACAAATTAAGAAACTGGGCCCTTTAGAGAATATTATTAAAATGCTTCCTCAAGCAAGGCAAATGGGGTTGAATAATGTTAGTATAAATCCAAAAGATATGGCGCATATTGAAGCAATTATTCTTTCAATGACTCCTTATGAAAGAAAACATCCTGAAGTTCTTAAAGCTAGTAGAAAACAACGTATTAGTAAAGGATGTGGAAGAGATGTTGCTGAAATAAATAGATTACTTAATCAGTTTGAACAAATGAAAAAAATGATGAAAATGATGAGTAATGGTAATATGAAACTACCTTTTTAAAGTAACTTTTATAGTTACTTTTTATTTTAAAAATAATTATTATATGATATACTAATATATAGATTAGGATGTGCAATATGAAACCTATGAAGAAGATTACTACTATAATATTATTTGCAGTTGTGATTTCGGTTTTTAGTTTATTTTCTTGTTTTGGGATATTAGGTTTATCTAATTCTTTAAAAGGCACTTCTGTTTTAAAAGAAGAGATTTGGAGTGTTGATATAGAAAATATTTCTACTTTGGCTGTAGATGATGTTAATAATTCTATTTTAAAACAGCCAGTTGGAAAAGATTATAATATTAGATATGCACTTAAATTGAATAGAGTTAATAATTATGGTCAATTTCAGTTTGATATCAAAAACGAAGGAAATGTTCCTGCTAAAGTTAAAAATATAGAAGTTAATGGAATTGAAGAATATGGTGATTATGTTGATGTGTCCGTTGTTAACTTGAGTGAGGGAGATGTTATTAAAGCCGGAACATTAGTTAATAATATTAAAGTTGTTACTATATATAAAGAGCAATTATATGATGAAAATATGCTTCCACAATATATAAATTTGGATGATATTAATATAAAAATTGAATTTGAAAAAATAGGATAAAAAGGTGAGTTAAATGAAGAAAAATTTAAAAGTAAAAGATGCTGATTTTGAAAAAATGAAAAAAGTATATTCTAATAGGGAAAAGTATGTAGAATATGGACATCATTTTTATTTATCTTATCAAGTGAGAATTGCCTTGATGATTTTATGTATTGTGGTATTAGCTGTTTTAGCCTATAGATGTTTTGATGAAAGTTTTTCAGAAGAAAAAAATATTGAATTAAATTATAGTGAGAAAGCAAGTATAGACTATAATGTTAGTTTATTGGAAAATAATTTATTTAATCAAGGAGAATTGAATCCTGTTGATACTTATATTGCAGGTTTCATTGATGATATTAGTACTGATTTTAAATATGATTTTGAACTCGATGATGTATCAAATATTAAATATACTTATTATGTTGATACAGTAATGGAGTTGAGAGATAATAAAACAGGTGATATTTTATCACAAAAATTTAATAAATTAATTCCTGAGACTTCTAAGGAAATAAAGAATACTAAAATTCTTAATTTTGTTCAGAATGTTAATTTAGATTATGATTCATATAATGATTTAGCTAAAACATTAAAAGATTCAAGTGAGCTTCAGGATTTAAATGCTGATATTAATGGAAATATTTATTTAAGGCTATATATAGATATCGATGTATCTAATGATAAGTTTAAAAAGGATTTAAAACATAGTGATGTAATAGAGGTTAAGATTCCTATTTTATCAACTCAAGTAGATGTTGCAATGACTGAAAAAGTTGATGGTAGTCATACATATATTCAACATGTTGGTTCTGAGTTAATTAATGAGCCATTACTATTTATTGGTATAGTATTATTAATTGTAGATACAATTTTCTTATTGACTATGTTGAGTTTTATTTTTAAAACTACACCAAAGAAAACTAAATATATGAGGTTAAGAGATGGTTTATTAAGAGAACATGACAGTATTATTGTTAATAGTAAAAATGTTCCTAGTAGTGATGGTTATTCAGTTATTGATTGTTATAGTTTTTCTGAATTACTTGATGCACAAAGACTTGTTAATAAACCAATTATCTATAATGAATTAGTAAAAAATCAAAAATGTATTTTTGTATTAGTTTCTGGTAATGAAATATATAGATTTATACTTAAAGAAGTAGATATTGATTTTTAATTAAAATATAAAACATAAAAACGACTTTTTACATAAGATAAAGTAGAAAGGAAAGTTTTTATGTTTTTTAATAAATGTTTTGAAAATGATAGTGTTGATTCATGTAATATGCAAAGTGATTGTGGAATGATGAGATGTTGTGATAATGGTTCAACATGTCCTCCTGTTATGGAATGTCCACAAGAGAGAGTTTGTCATAGACAAATGTGTTATGAAGTGCCACATATTATTCCAGTAAATACTAGAATTATTAATCATCATATATATAGACATACTTATCAGCCAATGTATACTTGTACTATGGAAGATGAAGTATGTAATGTTTATGATAATAAGTGTGGTTATTAAAAAGGTCTTTTGACCTTTTTTAAATAGTTGAATTTTCATAATTATTAATTAGTATATTTCTATATTAGTGTTATAATATAATTGAATTGGAGGAATGTGTTTTATGTGTACTGCTGCAACTTATAAAACGAAAGATTTTTATTTTGGTCGTACTTTAGATTATGAGTTTTCTTATGGAGATGAGGTTGTTGTTACTCCTAGGAATTATGAATTTCATTTTAGGAAAAAAGATAGTATAAAAAATCATTATGCTATTATTGGAATGGCCTATGTAACTGAAGAATATCCTTTGTATTATGATGCTGTTAATGAAAAAGGATTAGGTATTGCGGGTCTTAATTTTGTAGGTAATGCTAAATATCATGATATGGTTGATGGTAAGGATAATATAGCTCAATTTGAGTTTATTCCATGGATTTTGTGTCAATGTTCTAATGTTAGTGAAGCGAAAGTGTTAATTGAAAAAATTAATTTTTTGAATGTTCCTTTTAATGAGCAATTACCATTAGCACAATTGCATTGGATTATATCTGATAAGAATGAATCAATTACTGTTGAGTCGGTAAGTGATGGTATTAAAGTTTATGATAATCCTGTTGGTGTTTTAACAAATAATCCGCCTTTTGATAAACAAATGGCTGCTTTAAATAATTATAGGCATTTATCTAATAAGGATACTGATTGTAATTTTGGTGGTGATCTTCAACTTGATAAGTATAGTCGAGGAATGGGAGCTATTGGTTTACCTGGAGACTTATCAAGTCAATCAAGATTTGTTAGGGTAGCTTTTGTAAAAATGAATTCTCTTTCACAAGATTCAGAAGAGCAAAGCGTTAGTCAATTTTTTCATATTTTGAATTCAGTTGATCAACAAAGAGGATGCTGCAATTTAGGTGATAATAAATATGAAATAACAATTTATACATCTTGTTGTAATACTGATAAAGGAATATATTATTATACTACTTATGATAATCATCAAATTAATGCTGTGGATATGCATAAGGAGGATTTAACTTCTGATAAACTTATTTGTTATTCATTAATAAAAAATGAACAGATTAATTTCCAAAATTAAAGTAATTTAGTAATTTATTAAATTACTTTTTTATAAATACTTGATAATATATGATATAATTATTATGGGTGAAGTATATGAATAAGAATGGTTATACGACAATTGAATTGTTATCTATTATTGGAGTGTTAGGACTTTTTACGATTGTTATATTATCTTCGACATCTTATGCTTATAAAGATCGTTCAGGAATTTATTTCAATCAAATTGTAGCTGTTGCAGAAAGACAAGCTGAATTATACGGGCAAACATTAAGTGCATTAAAAGAAGATGGAAGTTTAATAATAACTTTGGGTGATTTAGTAGAAAATGGTTATTATGTTGCTGATGATACTGAGGGGAATGTAAGTGATCCTAGAAATAGTAAGAATAATTTAAATGGTTTAAAAATAAAATTAGTTTATAAAGAAGATGGTACTATCTCTGCAAAGGTTATTGAAGAATAACCTTTCTTTTTTTGTAAAATATTTGTAAAAAAATGTTTAAATACTATATAAATATGTAAAAATTATGTATGATATTAGTGTAAGGGCGTGATTAATGTGATGTATCCATCTATAGACAAATTATTAAATATTGTCGATTCTAAGTACAAACTTGTTCATATTGCTTCTAGAAGAAGTAAACAAATGTTAGAAAATAAACATTTTCAAATGAAACAAAATGAATATGTTAACAAAAAAGAAATAGGGCGTGCTTTAGAGGAAGTGGAAAAGGGATTAATTACTATTAAATAGTAGTTAATTTTTTTTGTTAAATAGTTTTGCTATTATAAATTATTACACAAAAAAAAGTTCTTTAGAGAACTTTTTAATTTGTATAATTATAATTAATTATGATTGTTCTTCTTCTTTTTTCATTGTTCTAGCTTCTCTAGCAGTTAAAACAACTTTTGTACCATTGATAGTTACTTTTTGGAAGTTTGGCTTTTGAGCATGTTTAGTTGCATTTAAAGCATGACTTCTTCTATTACCACTTAAAGGTTTTTTTGTACTTACTTTTTTTGCCATAGTTACGCCTCCTTAAATTCATTTCATTACCAACTTTAACACAAGTAAAGCATAAAGTCAATTAATTAATGCTTTTAAATGGGGAAATATTTGTTTTTATTTGGCAAGTATGGTATTATTCTCTTGCTTTAAGGGGTGTTTTATATGGGTGGTTATGTAAATATTTTTATTAATGACAGTCCTATATTAAATGAAAAAATAAGTGTTGGTATTAGTATATATAAAGATTATTCTTATGCAATTGATATGTATTTTAAAGACAATGAATCATTTATCGATGCGATAAATAATAAAGCTAATTTAGCAGTTGTTAAAGAGTCAATTGAGATTTTGAAATTAGATTTTGCTTTTGAAGATGAACATCAAGTTTATGAAATTGTTAGGGAGCAGATTGAAAATCAATCTTTTTATACTGATAATTCGGATTTTTATTTCTTTGGTGATGTGAAGAGTATTGGAAAGTTCTTGAGAAAAAACTATGAATTATTTAAAGATAAAAATATTATTTTGGGTAGTTATATTGATTTGGATGAAAAATTATTGAATGAGTTAAAAGAGTATTTTAAGTATTTTCCTAATGTAAAATTAAAAGTATCTGGTAATGAGGAATTAGTTACTATTAATGAATATGAACGTACTATTTATGGAATTAATCAAATTGTTAATAGAGTTAAATCGTATGGTTATAGTCCTTTTGAAGAACTAATATGTGTTTATGATTTAATTAGAGATCGATTTTATGTTGAAGAGCAAGTTGGTGATAAAGCTACCTTGTCTAGAGATTTAACTTCTTCATTGTTAGGGGATAAAATAGTTTGTTTAGGATTTGCTAATATTTTTAAAGCTGTTTGTGATAAACTTGGAATAAATAGTATGATTTTTTGTTTAGCTTATAATTCTATGAGTGGTCATGTTAGAAATCTTGTATACTTGGTTGATGAAAAATATGATATTGATGGATTATATTTTTTTGATCCTACTTTTGATTGTAAAAAAGATGATAATAATAGTTTTTTGTTTAGTTATCGTTTTTTTGCCAAAACATATGATGAGATTTGTAGACTTTCTAGCAAAAATTATTTTCCTTTAAACTATAAATATTTTGATGTAAATAACATAGAAAAACTAGAACAAAGCATTGAAAGTGAAAATTTAGATATGTTTTTATTACTAAAATTATTAACTGATACTAAAGTTAATAAAATTTTAGAATTAATTGGTAGAGAAAAGATTGAACCAACTGATGGAGCTATTAGTAGAGAGTCTTTTATTGAAGTATTGTATGATTTATATGATATGTGTAGTATTCAATTAGATTCAAAAAAATTTATTAAAGCATTATATCGTGTTAGAAGACAACAATATTATGAAGAACCTACTAAGTATTTGTTTGATATAGATGCTTTGACATGTATTTTATGTAATTCTCATTTCTTATCTAGTGATGATTCTTCACTTCTACGTTTTTTAGCTGATATAGGAATAAGTAATGGAATTAGTATTTTCAATAATAGATTTCAAGTTGAAAAATTTATAGATGAGAATGATTTAGATAAAGATATTGAAAGATTAAGATTATTAAGGGTTTTGAAAACAATTAGTGAGCAAAAGGAAAATCAAGAGAAGAAATTAGAAAAAAGATGTCATTAGTTATAGTGACATTTTTTTAGTTAAGATTGTAATTAATAGTTATATTTTTTATGATATAATTATATTATCAAAATAGTAAATGATTCAAAATTTTTTGTAAAAATAGGAGTATTTAATATGGAATTAAAAGAAGTTAGAAAAATATTTTATGAAAAAATGAATGGTAAAAAGAAAAGTTTTGTTATTAAAATAAGAGAAAATGGTGATTTTGTCTATTATAACGGAATTAAAATTTTTGAAATAAAAGATGGAATGTTAAAAATTAGTTCTAATAATTATGAATTAGATAGTGCTTTTTTAGAAGAACATCTTGATAGCTTATCAAATGATTATTCAAGGAACAAGTTATTTAAGGCACTAAGTAAATTTCGCATGCAACTTCTTGATAATGGTCTTATAAAGATAAGAAAAAAAATGCTTATTAGATATGAAAAATCTCTTACTAAATCTTATAAGGAATATGATAGTATTATTTTAAAAAATAAGGATTTTATTTTAAAAAATGTTAGAAATAATATGAAGGATTATTCTAAATATGTAAATTTAAATGATAATTGTATTAATAAAAATGGAAATAAAATGTGTTGTTGTTCAATTGATGAAGAAATGCGATTGAATGATTTTGATGATGAAAAAACTAAATTGAATAAAACTCTTAATATAATTAATATAGAATATATTTTGTTAAATGATTTTTCTAATGCTAAAATCGAAACTAAAAATTTAATAAATGGTACGAGTGGATGGAAGAAACCTACTTCTTTGATTTATGAAGCTGTTTCTTATTCTGTAAGTAAATTAGATATGGAGAAACTTTCTGTAATCATTAATACTATGAAAAAAATTATTGATGATTATATTAATACTATCTTTGAAATAAGGAATTATTATCAACATCAGTTTATGACCGATAAAAAAGTTTTAAAAAAGTTTAAAGATTTTGGTGTAGATAAAATCTATAGATTTGAAGAAAACTATTATGTTTTTAATTCTACTAATAAAGGTAAAGTTGATTGTATTTTTGTTTCTTTGGATGGAAAAGATATATATTTAATTGAATTAAAGACTGATAGAAATGAAATAAAAGGATTAAATGGAATTCACCAAAACTTAATTGATATAGAAAATTTATGTGATATAAAACAAGATAATTTTTCAGCATTTATTCATAAATTGAAAAAAAATGTTGATTATTGTAGAAAGTCATTGGGACAGGAGAAAATTAAATTTAGTAATAAAATAAATTTGCATTATTGGATAATTATTGCATGTTCTTCTAAAAAAGAAAAAGAGTATATAAAAAATGAAATGCTTGATAAATATAATATCTTTTCAAATTTGAATAAAGTAAGGAAAATACTTGAGTGCAAAAATGGATATAAAAATAGAGTATTGACCCTTGATAATCATATGAATAATTTAGAAAAGATGAATTGTGAAGTAAAAATACTTTTTGATATATTTGATTATGATAAAAAGAATAAAAAATTTAATATGATGGGCAATAAATTTGAATTATATCGAGTTAATTCTACCAAATAGTGTTATCAAGTATTTTTAGTAATAAAAATTGTTATAAAACTATTATTAAATATATATGAATTTTAAATTAATTTGTTATAATATTATGCGTGAAGGGTGGTGGTAATATGTATGTACCTTTAGGTATAAAAACTGATTATTCTTTATTAAAAAGTTTAATAAAAATACAGGATTTAATTGTTTACTTAAATGAACATAATATTACAGCCGCTGGTATTCTTGATGATAATTTATTTGGATGTATGTGTTTTTATAACGCATGCAAGAAAAACAATATTAAACCGATTATAGGATTAAATGTTACTCTTAGTTTAGGTAATATTTATTTGTATGCTAAAAATTATATTGGTTACCAAAATTTATTAAAAATTAATACAATTATACAAAGTAGAAATATAAATTATATTGATTTAAAAAGTTATAGTAAAGATGTTTTGTGCATATTGCCTTATAAGAATATTGATATATTTGATGAAATAAAAGATATTTATAGTATTTTGTATATAGGATATGGTAACGAATATGAAAAGAAAAATGCTATTTTAAAGTGTGATAATATTGTTTATATTAACGAGGTTTGTACTTTTTCTTTTCAAGATGTTAAATATATGAGTATTCTAAGAAATATAGAAACTAGTGGTAATGTTGATTTACAAGAATATAGTGAAGCTTATTTAGATAGATATGTTAGCGAGGAAGATTGTAAGACTACAATTGAATTTAGTAATCTTATTAATCTTGAAATTCCTACTTCTGGGAAATATATTCCTCATTATGATAATAATATAGAAGATTCTTATGCTTATTTATGTAATTTATGTAAAAAAGGTTTGTTGAGGAGATTAGATAATCAAGTAATTGATGAGTATAGTACAAGATTAAAAATGGAACTTGATGTAATTAAAAATATGGGATTTGTTGATTATTTTTTAATAGTGTATGATTATGTTAAGTTTGCTAAAAAAAATAATATATTAGTTGGTCCTGGTAGAGGATCTGCTGCTGGTTCATTAGTTAGTTATTGTTTAGGAATTACTAATGTTGATCCTATAAAATATGATTTGTTATTTGAGAGATTTTTGAATCCTGAAAGAATCACAATGCCTGATATAGATATAGATTTTGAATATACAAAAAGAGATCAAGTAATTAATTATGTTAAGAGTAGATATGGGGTAAAGAATGTTGCTAATATAATGACCTTTGGTACTTTAGGAGCTAGACAAGTTATTAGAGATGTAGGTAGATGTTTAAATATTGATACTGATATGATAGATAAATTGAGTAATTTGTTAGATCCTAAAATCAGTTTAAAAGATAATTTTGAAAATAAATTTGTTAAAGAATTTGTTTTATCTAATAATGATATAAAAAAAGTTTATCAAGTAAGTTTTAAATTAGAGGGTTTGAAAAGACATATTAGTACTCATGCGGCAGGAGTAGTAATTTGTTCAAAAGAATTAGATGATATTATTCCAGTTTGTATAAATGGTGGAGAATTGCTTACTGGTTTAACTATGGAATATTTAGAAGAACTTGGACTTCTGAAAATGGACTTTTTGGCACTTAGAAATTTGACGATTATTCAAAATGTATTGGAATTAATAGAAAGTGAGATTGGAAAGAAAATTGATTTATCTAAAATTCCACTTGATGATAAGGAAACCATTAATATTTTTAAAATGGTCGATACAGAAGGAATTTTTCAATATGAAAGCTCAGGAATGAAGAATTTTCTAAGTAAGTTAAAACCTGATAATTTTAGCGATTTAGTAGCTGCTGTTGCTTTATTTAGACCTGGACCTATGCAGAATATTGATACTTTTATTAGGAGAAAAGAAGGTAAAGAAGCAGTTGTATATCCTGATGAATCATTGGAAAAAATCTTAAAAGATACTTATGGTATTATGATTTATCAAGAGCAAATAATGCAAGTTTTAGTAAAAATGGGAAACTATTCATTTGCTGAGGCAGATAATATACGTCGTGCTATGAGTAAGAAAAAAGTTGAAGTAATGGAGCATGAAAGAGAAATATTTATTGAAAGAGCATTTAGTAATGGTTATACCAAAGAAAAAGCTAATAATGTATATGATTTAATTATAAAATTTGCTAATTATGGATTTAATAAAGCACACTCTGTTTCTTATGCTTTAATTGGATATCAAATGGCATATTTAAAAGCAAATTATCCTGTCTATTTTATTGCTAATTTATTAAATATGAGTATCGGTAGTGATATAAAAACAAAGGAATACATTGATGAAGCAAAGTTGAAGAATATTAGAATTTTTAAACCTAGTATTAATGTTAGTCTTGATCACTATGTAATAAAGAACAATGCTTTATTACTTCCTTTGAATGCAATTCATAATGTTGGTAGTTCGGCTGTTATGGAAATAATAAATGAAAGAAATAAAAATGGTAAATTTACTGATTTTTATAATTTTGTTGCACGTACATACGGAAAAAGTGTTAATAAAAAAACTTTGGAAGCATTAATTGATGCTGATTGTTTTAGAGATTTTGATATTAATCATAAAACTTTATTTAATAGTTTAGATAGTGCTATGGATTATGCAATGTTGTGTAGTGATTTGGATGAGTCATTGGTTATGAAACCTAATTATGATATTGAAGAAGAGTATACTGATATAGAATTAATGAGTAGAGAACTTAATACATTTGGTTATTATGTTACTAATCATCCTTCTAGTAAATATCAAGATGGTATTATGAAAATTCAAAATATTAGAAACTTTTTTGACAAATATGTTGATACTGTTGTTATAATAGGCAGTATTAGGAAAATAAAAACAAAAAAAGCTGAAGATATGGGATTTATTTCTGGTAGTGATGAAACGGGAACTGCTGATTTTATAGTTTTTCCTAAAAATAATAGATTTTTAACGATGATTAAGAAAGATGATTTTGTTAAGATAAGGGGACAAGTTACAAGAAGAAATGATAAATTTCAGATTATTGTTTCTAATATAGAAAAAGTTAGTTAGGAGGGTTAATATGCAAGATAAGTTATTAAATTTTTTTAACAGTGTTGGTTTTTCAGATGAAGAGGGAGATTTTTTAAATGCTAGTGTTTCTAGAGTAGTTTTAAAGAAAAAAGAAAATATATTTGAAGTTTTTATTGAAAATGAAAGACCTATTAATCCTGTAAGAACTTTTGAACTTGTAAAATGTGCTAGGAATGGTATTAATGGAAAAGGGAAATGTCATATTAATTTCATTTATAATGATATGGATGATGATGATATTTTAGAGGCTTTTAAAGTATTACTTGGAGATTTAATTACAAAAAGACCTTCTTTAGTTTCATTAGAAAATAAGAATATTAGTATTGATGATGATTTTATTATTGTGGAATTGGATAGTAAAAGTGAAGAATATGATATGATTCAAAAAGAACTTAAAGGTTTAGGTGAAGCGTTAATAGATTTAGGTTTTTATGAAATGGAGATTACAACAGCGATAAATGTAGAAAATCAAAAGAAAATTCAGGATGAACTTGAAGCAGAAAGAAATAGACCTATTGAGTTTGAAATAATTGATGAACCTAGTAGTTCTTCAAATAGTTATGGTAAAGGTGGATGGATACCTAAAAAGAAAGTTGAATATTCAAGAGAAGGGTTAGTTACTATAGAAAGTATTGATCAAGAAGAAAATAATGTCCATTTAGAAGCTTATATTTTTGGCTCAGAGTTTAATCAATTAAAAACAAAAGATGGTAGAGATTTATATTTAATAACTCTTAAGATTAGTGATAATACTTCTAGTATTTTAGCTAAAAGTTTTGCTAAAGATGAGGAAGACTTTGTTGCAAAGAGTAAAGAGTTAAAAGATGGAAGTTGGTTTAGTTTTAAAGGACAAGTTAGATTTGATACTTTTGCTGATGACTTGGTATTTAATTTCAGAAGTTATGAGCCTTTAGAAAATATTCCGACTTTTAAAAGACTAGATAATGAAACAGAAAAACGTGTAGAGCTTCATGCTCATACAATGATGAGTCAGATGGATGGTGTCTGCGATGAGGTTAAACTTGTTAAACAAGCTATGGATTGGGGACATCCGGGAATAGCAATTACTGATCATGATTGTTGTCAGTCTTTTCCACATGTGTTTGGAGAAGTTACATCCTTTAATAAAGGACTAAAAAAGAAAGCACAGGCTAAAATAGATGAATTAAAGGCAAGTTTAGAAGAAATAAAAACATCTGGTAATGAAGAGGGAATTGCTGAGATGGAAAAAATGATAGCTCAAGCTGAAGAAGAAAAAAAGAATATTAAGTTTTTTAAAGCGGGATATGGAACTGAGCTTGAAATGTGTGAGTCTTATTTGAATGTATGTTTTAATCCAAATGATGAATTAATAGAAGGAAATACTTTTGTTATATTCGATACAGAAACAACTGGTTTTAATCCTGGTTTAGGAGATTCAATGATAGAAATTGGTGCGGTTAAGGTACATAATGGAGAAGTTGTTGATCGTTTTGATGAATTAATTAATCCTGGTCATCATATTGATGAAGCCATAACTAGAGTTACAGATATCTCTGATGATGATGTTAAAGATGCTGATAATGAAGAAAATGTCACAAAAAGGTTTAAGGAATGGATAGGTGGTTTACCACTTGTTGCTCATAATGCTAGATTCGATAAAAATATGTTAGATATGGCTTATTATAAATATGAATTGGGTAAATTAGAAAATCCTATTATAGATACATTAATGTTATCAAGAGTAATTAATAGGGATTTGAAAAAGCATAGTTTAAAAGCTTTAGGAAAGTTTTATGGAATTGATACTGGAGAAGCTGATGATGAAGATGAAGAAACAGTAAATGAGTCTGAAATAAGTGGAAAAATAATTGATTCTGAAATAGGTGAAGCATTTAAAAGTATTAAAGTCGATGATGAGGAAATATTAAAAATTGAAAGACAAGAATACTATGATATTGATATAAGTACAGAAGAAAAAATAAAAAAGTATCGTAATGTTTATCATTTGGAGACATTGCATAAAGCTTCTAAAACTGAGAAAGTTGTATTATCAATAGAAGTTAATGATGGTGTAAATCTTGTAGATTTTGAAAATGAAGTTATACTACATCCAGCTGAAAATGATATTGAAATTAAATTTAATGATGATTTTGGAGAAAAGGTATTAACTATTGTAGTTTATGTAGGACAACACCATGGAGCTGATGTTGACTCAGAAAATACAGGGTATATTTTTAATAAAATGTTGAGTCAAATTAAAGGAATTGAAAAAATAAGTGATTTGAATAATTTAAAATTACTTGAGGAAATAAGTTTTCAAAATAATCAAAAATTAATGGAGCATATTGGAGAATTAGTTAGTTATAAAAATTATGTTTTTAAACCTAATGAAGATGAAGTTGTAGATGAAGAATTAGGATATCCATTCGAAAAATTTGGTAATATGGACTATAGATGGAAGTTTACTTGGTGTTGTGAAGATAATTTACAAATGTATGAAAATATACCTGGTAAAACTTTTAGTGAACATATAGCTAATGTATATGATAATATGAAACATGTTACATTTATTGCTAAAAATCAAAAGGGTCTTAAAAACTTATTTAGAATTGTTAGTTTTGCTAATACAAATTTTATTCAAAGAAATGCTAGAATACCACGAAAACTTATTGAAGAAAATAGAGAAGGTATATTAGTTGGTAGTGCTTGTTTAAATGGTGAAATATTTTATTTGGCTGAAACAAGAAATGAAGAAGAATTGTGTGAAGCAATGAAATTCTATGATTATATAGAAGTACAACCACCAGAGAATTATTCTCATTTGTTGAGGGGACATGATATTAATAATTTAGATCATTTATATAAATGTTTGAAGAAAATTATTAATTGCGCTAAAAAAATGGGGAAATTAATAGTTGCAACTGGTGATGTTCATAATATAAATAAAGAGGATAGGCTATATAGAGAAATAATTGTTAATCAAAATGTTCCGGGAAAAGGAAGACATCAATTGGCAAGGTATTTATCTGGTAGTAGTAAGCGCAATACTAATCAAGATAATATTGATAGAGTTATTGAAAAATGTGCTTCACAAGGAATTAATCTTGATGCTGTTGCACAAAAAGTCCTTAAATATATTTATGTTTTAACTAAAATTAAAAAAATTCCTATAACTGCTTTGAATATATCCAATATTTATGCTCCTAATAAGAAGGATGCTTCTGAAGAAATATTTAAAGGCAAAGATGGAGAAGCAGAAAAATTAAAAATAGTATCTTCTGTTTTAAGAAAACTGACTGTTGCAGGTGTTGTTTCAGAAAAAGATGGTGAATATGTTTTAAATGGTAATTATAATGATAGCGAGACAGCTGTTGCTGGACATATTCCTAATCAGTTTTTTAGAACAACTAGAGAAATGTTAGATGAATTTAGTTTTTTAGAAGATGATGAATTAATTAGGGAAATAGTAATTACTAATCCTAGCAAAATATTAGATTTGATTGAAGAAATTGAAGTTGTTGATTATCCAGATAAACCTTATTCTCCAATTATTGAACATTCTCAAGAAACTTGTAGAGATTTGGTATTTGATAAAGCTCATAGTATGTATGGTGATCCTTTACCTAGAAATATCGAAGAGCGTATAGCCCAAGAATTCTATGGTGATAAAATTATGGGGCTTGTTACAGAAAAAGTTAAATTAGATAATCCTGATATGAGTGATGATGAGATAGATGCAATATTACCTGAAAATATTCATAAGGTTATTATGAGTGGTTATGATGGAGTAGTTGGATTAATGGCCGATCGTATAAAAAGAGAGGCTGAGGAGCCTATTACAGATGATGAGGCTGTTGAAAAAGCGAAAGCTTCGTTAGGCGGAATAATTGGTGGTGGATTTGACGTTATTTATTTAATTGCTCAAAAACTAGTTAAACATTCAAATGATGATGGATATTTAGTAGGATCACGTGGTTCTGTTGGTTCTTCATTTGTTGCAAGTATGATGGGAATTACAGAATGTAATGGTTTACCTGCACATTATTATTGTCCTAAATGTTGTCATTCAGAATTTAACAATGAAGAGGGAAAGCCTTATTCTGAAGAATATGCTTCTGGTTTTGATTTACCTGAAAAAAAATGTCCAAAATGTGATACTATAATGATTCATGAAGGTAATGATATGCCATTTGCAACGTTTTTAGGATTTAATGCTGATAAAGTTCCTGATATAGATTTAAATTTTTCAGGTGATAATCAATCTTCTGCACATGAGTATACAAAAGTATTGTTTGGAACAGATAATGTTTATCGTGCTGGTACTATTGGTACTGTTGCAGATAAGACAGCTTTTGGTTATGTACAAGGATTTTATGAAGAAAGATTGCATGATATTTTGAAAATAGAAGCTCAAAGTTATGGTCTTTCAGTAACCGGAAAAGATGAACTGAAAAAGAAAGGTGTTATTAAGTCATTTATTAGAACACCAGAAGTAGAACGTATAAGTGTAGGTTGTACTGGAGTTAAAAGAACAACTGGACAACATCCTGGAGGAATAGTAGTTGTTCCTGGTTATAAAGAAATCTGGGATTTTACGCCATTTCAATATCCTGCTGATGATCCAAATAGTGCTTGGAGAACAACTCATTTTGATTATCATGCTATTGATGCTGATTTATTGAAACTTGATATACTTGGTCACGATGATCCAACTGTACTTAGGATGTTACAAGATTTATCTGGTATAGATGTTACGAAGATAGATTTAGGTGATCCTGATACTATGAAAATATTTACTGGTCCTGAAATATTAGGTGTAGATCGATATAAGTTAAGGGGGCTTACCGATAAGGATGGTCGTAAATATTGTCCTACTGGAACATTGGGTGTTCCTGAATTTGGTACATCTTTCTTATTAGGAATGCTTGAAGAAACAAAGCCAACTACTTTTGCGGAATTAATAAAAATATCTGGTTTATCTCATGGTACTGATGTTTGGTTAGGGAATGCTAGAGATTTATGTACTCCTAATGAAGAAGGGGTTATTCAAGTTCCATTTAAAAATGTAATTGGATGTCGTGATGATATTATGGTTAACTTAATTGCTTGGGGAATGAAACCTGCTAAGGCATTTAAGATAATGGAATTTGTACGTAAAGGAAAAGCTAGTAAGGATCCTGCTACTTGGGCTGAGCATGCTGCAACTATGAAAGAAGCTGGTATACCTGATTGGTATATTGAATCTTGTCGTAAAATAAAATATATGTTCCCTAAAGCGCATGCTACAGCTTATGTAACTTCAGCTTTTAGAATTGCTTGGTTTAAAGTACATCATCCAATTTGGTATTATTGTGCTTATCTTTCTATAAGAAGAGATCAATTTGATATTGCTTCAATGATCAAAGGAGAAGATGCAATTCGTGCTAAAATAGATGAAATAGACTCTAAAGGTAATCAAGCTTCTAATAAAGAGTTAGATACTAGAGAAACTTTATGTATATGTTTGGAAATGGTTTGTAGAGGATTCTATTTTTCAAATATTGATGTTGATAAGAGTGATGGTAAGAAATTTGTTATTACTGAAGATCAAAAAGGTTTAATTATACCATTTAGAGCATTAGATGGTCTTGGTGATAACGTAGCTGATGCTATTGTTAAGGCACGTGAAGGTGGTCCTTTTATATCAATGGAAGATTTAAGAAATAGAGGAAAAGTAAATACTAGTGCTATGGAAAAGCTTAAAGCGCTTGGTTGTCTTGATAATATGTCAGAAAGTAATCAATTAAGTTTGTTTTAATTGATTACTTTTTTATTTGACAAAGTATTTATACTTTTGAAAGTTATGTTATAATATTGTAAGAATAGGTGATTATAGTGAGTAATAGTTTAAATTCAATATACGGAATTTCTATATCAGATTTGGAGAAAGATCCCGTACAAGTTCCTAATGGTGTATATTATGATTTTAAAGGTTTTACATTGTTTGTTCCTGATGATGTTGATTCATCAACATCGGCATTTATTTATTATCCTGGTTCTGGTGGTTCAAGGAATGATGCTGAATATATTAGGTCTTCAATAAATGATGGAAATTCTAATCAGATTATAATAATAGTTGATGATGCTTATAGTGATAGAGCTAGTGGAGGAGCAAGACATTTACAGCTTATTGAAAATATCGGTGCTGCAAATGATGCTGAGATAACTAATATTGATTCAATGGGATTTAGTGCGAGTGGTCCTACGACGTTTAATACAATTTTAAATACTATTAGTACTTATCCTGATAGTGGGCCACATAATGCTGTTTTTTGTGATGTTGTTGGTTTTACTGTTAATCAAGAGCAAATTGATTTGTTGGTTGAAGATGAAGCTACGTTATTATTTTTGGAACCAAATGGAACATCAACTGATTTTGAAAGAAAATTAGCACAGGGTGGTGTTGATGTTATTCTTGCTTGGACTTCAGGTTCACATGCTGGACATGTACCTTTAAATAGAGAAGCTTTACAAAATGGTATTATTGATTTTGTGACTGGAGAGTCAGATGAACTTGCTAATAGTGATATTTATAAATTTGTTACTTATGATATAAATAGTGGAGAATGGTATGAAATCTCACTTGATGAAGTAGCTGAAAAGTTTGTTAATTCTGATGTAGCTGATAATCCTTTTAGATATTATAATCGTTTAAGTAATATGGATACTGAATTACAGTGTAATAATAGTTATTTAGGTAGTAAGATTAATACGATTAGAACAGCTATTAAGAATTCTAATTTTTTAAGTACAATGAGTATGGATTATTATGGAAGTACTACACAAATTCCAAATGCGGAGAATGAAATTATTCAAGCTTATTTTAGTGCTTGTGCAAAAACTTTGAATTGTTTGGAAAAAGATACTAGTAAGATTATACAAATAGGCAATTCGATTGATGAAATTAATGATAATTTAAAAACAGATGCAGGAGAATTAAATAATAGTATAAATTATTATACTAATACTCCTACTAATACTAGTTCTTCATCTAATAGTTGGGTATCTTCAAGTTCTACTTATAACGGAAATTCTGGTACATATAGTAATACTACTTCAAATGGTTCTTATGCTAGTACTGCTTCAACTGTTGGAGTAATAGGAACTAGTGGTAGTGCTAGTAGTTCTGATATTGAAGTTACGGAAGAAATATCTAATAAGGAGTTTCCATTTTTGAGTTATAATGAACTTTATACTGATGTAGATCAAAAGATAATAGTATATAAAAATTTAGAAGAAAAATATAAATTAGTAATACACTATGAAGGAGATAAAATATTGGGGATTGATTATTATTATCAATATCCGACTAGAAATAATGCTTTGGAAGCAGTTGAACTTTTAAAAGAAAAATATGGTGATACTTGTAGTGATGTATTAAGAGAAGCTAATACTATAAAAGTAGAGATGAAAGAAACTTCTTATAGTAATATGACAACTACAGATTTTGTTTTACAATGTGAAAAATCTGAAGATATGGTTAAATTAGTAAGAAATTAAAAAGGTTAAGTTGTTACTTAACCTTTTTTATGCTTTCAAATACATATTTGTTATCAGATGATTTTTTTAAAGTTATTTCATATTTATCAAATTCATCAATTTTATCTTCTGGGAATTCTTCAACATTTTCAGCTATAATCTTTTCTCCTTCGGGATCTTTAGCATACATAGTATTTGCATCAACTTTGCAAGTATATGCTATTGCAATAGTTACAATTACTTTTTCATCTTTTTCTTTTGTAGATAATAGTTTATAATTGATACCTTGATTAGTGTTAACTTGTGAGTCGTTGTTGTTTCTTTTTACTAAATATACATCATTATTGCTATCATATATGTAGTCGTAAATAAAATTATGATTATTATTAGCGCTGGAATCTACATATTTGATATCTCCAAATAATTCTGTTATTGCTTTTCTTACACTTTCACCATTGTATAGTGCATATTCACTAATATTTTTATACTTTTTGCTTGCTTCTAATGCTTTAACTTTAGCATCACTTACTGATGTGTCAAAACTATTATCGCTTGCGTATTTAATTGATGTATTAAGGATTTCAACTGTTTCTAAATTTTTTGTTGTAGTTTCTTTTCTTTGATATAGAATATCAAGGCCTCCATATACTGTTGTGTATCCTTCTGTTAAATTAGCATAATATTTGATAGAAATATCTTCTATTTTTTGTGTTTCTTCTTTAGTTAGTTTATCTTTGTTACTGAAATTAACAACAAGAAGTATTACTACAGCAATTATAACGATTATAGCTATTAATATGAATAGTTTTTTGAAATCTACGTTTTTCATTTTCTTAACCTCTTTCCTATTATAAATGATAGCATATTATAAAAAAATAATCTATATTTTACGTTTGAATTTGATAATAATTTTTAAGTATGATAAAGTATTGTCATTTATTAGGGGGATTTATATGGAAGTAAGTATTGCAAGTTATTTTGATAATAGTATTGAAGAAATCTTTAATCCAAGAGTTACTTATGAAGGTAATTATCCAATAAAAGCAGATGTTTTACGATATGCTTCTAAAATTAAAGATGGAAAAAATTTTTTTGATGAGTTTATGAAGAAAAAATATGTTGGTCCTATTAATAATTATTTATCTAATTTAAATCGTGTTGGGGAATATGAGTTTTATCTTCTTTCTGATTTAGATGAAGAAAATGGAAGGACTTTAAAAGTATCAGGATTATTATTTTTGATACAATTTTGTGGCCGTTTTATCGGAGAATGTCCAGAGTTGCCTGAAGATCTTAATGAAGTTCATATTATTTTAAAAGATTTTTTCAGGAAATATAGAAAAGATATATCTAGACTTTTAAATAATGAGATGGATGAAGATACCAAAAGAATTGATGAAAATTTAAAGAAAAAGTATTTAATTGGTGAAGAATATAAGAAAAAGTTATTTGGTAAAAACTATAAATTTATGAGCTATACGAGATATTTGGAATTAACTAAAGAAAATATTGGGTCATTTTTAATAGCACTTAGATATCTTATTCCTTTGTTTGATGAAAAAATTGATTTAAAAGAATTAGAAGAATGTTTAGATTTGGATAAATTCTATTTAGCTATGTCTAAACAATTAATTGAAGTATCTAAAAGTGTTTTAAATGAGTATGGTAAGGTTCACAGTTCTTTTGTTCATGTAGAAAAGTATATCATGGCAATTAAAGAATTGAGAAGTAAAGTAGATTATAATGTAAGTGTTAAAACTTGTTTAAATGATGGACAAGTAATTACTGTATCTGTTGATGATGTTATAAGAGAATATAATGAAATAAAAATACTATATCCTGATTTTAATTTATATTCTTTAGAAGATGATGGAATAACAGATTATAGAGATATAAAAAATGTAATGGATTTAACGCAAACTTTAGAAGAATATATATCATCAAAAAAATTAGAAGCTTCCTGGGAATTTATTCGTAGAGGTACAAAAGATATTTTTTTGGATAAACAAGAAGATTTAATGGATAAGATAGATACTAAACATTCTAAAAAGAAAAAAACAAAAGAAGAAAAAGAACAACTAGTTGTTGATAGAATGAATTTTTTAGATGGGACTAATTATCTATATAAAATGACTGGTAAAAATAATTTTACTGGGTATATTGGATATTTGTATTCTAATGGAGTAGTCGTATTTGAAAAATATTATAAAAATTATGAAACTCGTGAACCTGTTGAATCTAATGCAACTTATGTTATGAATTTTAATAATTTTGTTCAAATGTCTATGCTTACTAAGTCTGAAATAATGGATTATATTAAACAAGGTGGAAATGGAGTTAGTAGAATTTATCATACAAGTACTTGGTGTAAGAGAATGATGCAAGTAATTAATGGAAATGTTTATGATGATAAAGTAGTAGATGCTATTGATAGACTTATAGATTCTGGTAAAATAACTAAAAAGTTAAAATAGGTGATAAGATGAATGAATTATTGGATTATTTGATAGTAGAAAAAGAAATTGTTGAAAAGTTAATAGAAATTGATAATGATAAAATGAATTCTAAAATAAGATTCTCTGATTATTATGATGTTTTTAGTTTATTATTAAAAAAGAAATATAAAGAAATAATGATTAATAAAGAATCTTTGTTTATTACGGAAGGTAATCCATTAACTACTTTGGAATTGTTGATGTCAATAAAAGATACTTCTTATAAAACCATTATATTTATTAATCAAGGATTTGTTGCAATGAATAAATGGTTAATAGATAAGTTTTATAAAATAGTCGGTAATTATAATATTGAATTAGATGTAAGTATAAATTATAATGATTATATAAATAAAGATTATAAAGTTGTTCCTATAGGTGAAGATGGATTAAATAATCAAGTATTGGAGGATTTTTATGAATAATAAAAAACCTATAATAGGTATTTTACCTACTAGCAATTATATGATGAGTAATGATACTTTTGCTGATACTTATAGATATGGAAATAATTATATAAAGAAAATAGTTGATAATGGTGGGATACCTTTACTTTTACCATATAAAAATGATGAAATTATTTGGGATTCTGTTAAGATGTGCGATGGTTTATTGTTACCTGGTGGCAATAGAGTTACTAAATCTAACTTAGAAGTATTAGATTATTTTTATAAAGAGAGTAAACCTATATTGGGGATATGTTTGGGAATGCAAACAATAGGCATGTATTCTGTAAATATTGAAAATAATGAACCAAAAAAAATAATAAAAATAATAGATAATGGTGTTGATCATTGGCCGGTAGAATTATTTAGAGATAATAATGATGAAGTTGTTCATAATATAAAGATTGAAGAAGATACAAAATTATTTGATATCTTTGGTGAAAAGTCTATCAAAGTAAATAGTGTTCACAAATGTACTATTACCGAAATTGGTAAGAAATTTAAGATAAGTGCTAAATCAGAAGATGGATTAATAGAAGGAATTGAATATAACGGAGATGATAAATTTATTATTGGTGTTCAGTTTCACCCAGAAGTATTAGATCAATATAATGTTATTTTTGAAAAGTTTGTAGAGGCTTGTATAAATATCTGATATTTCAGATATTTTTTTAAATAAAAAAAGTTTTTTTGTTTAAAAATAAAAGTTAAAATAAGTATTTTTTGGTATAATACGTAATAGGTGATGGATATGAAAAAAATTCTTTTAATAGATGGTAATAATTTAATGTTTAGAAGTTATTATGCTACAGCGTATACTGGTAATGTTATGAAAAATAGTAAAGGATTTCCTACTAATGCATTATATGGTTTTGTTGGAATGATGAATAAAATAATTAATGAAGAAAAACCTGAGTATGTAGCTGTTGCTTTTGATGTGGGAAAAAACTTTAGAAAACAAAAATATGAAACTTATAAAGATGGTAGGAGTGCTACACCTGATGAGTTGAAAATGCAAATGCCAATTGCTAGAGAAATACTTAATGCGATGGGAATTCAATATTTTGAAATGGAACCATATGAAGCAGATGATATAATTGGAACATTTGCAAAAATGTGTGAAGAAGATCCTGATTATGAGGCCCTAATTGTATCTTCAGATAAAGATCTATTACAACTTATTAGTGATGAAACGGAAGTAAAACTTTTAAAACAAAAAGATTATATTAGATATAATAAAAAGAATTTTAAAGAAGATTGGGGATTTGAACCAATAAGAATGATTGATTATAAAGCATTAGCTGGTGATCCTTCTGATAATATTCCTGGTGTAAAAGGAATAGGTGATAAAACTGCTATTAATTTATTAAAGCAATATGATACCATTGAAGATATATATGAACATATAGATGAAATAAAAGGTAAGATGAAGGAAAAACTAGAAGCTGATAGAGAGAGTGCTTTTATAAGTAAGGAAATTGCCACTATTTATAGAGATGTTCCCCTAAATGTTAATTTAGAAGATGTTATTTATAAAGGTACTGATTATGTAGCTTTAAATAAGATATATGAAGATTTGGAGTTTTATTCTTTTATGAAAAAGAATGTTGAATCTTCTAAACCTGTAGAAAGTGATATAAAATATATAAATGTCAAATCAATTGATGATTTAAAAAGTTTAGAAAATAATATTGCAATTTATATAGAATGTGATGCTGAAAACTATCATGATGCTAATATAATTGGAATGTCTATTTCTGATAGTAAGAATAATTATTTTGTTTCTTCTGATATTATTTTTGAAATAATAGATGTATTTAAAGATAAGAGTATTTATACTTTTGATCAAAAGAAGAATTATGTTCTATTAAAAAAAGATGGCTTAGAAATTGCTTCTTGTTTTGATATAATGATTGCTGCTTATTTACTTAATATAAATATTAAAGATGATATTGCTTATTTAATGAATAATAATGGGTGTGAAGTTAATTTTTACTCTAATAGTTTGAAAAATGGTTTTGATAAAAAAGATATTGTTCTTAAAGCTAGGTTTATATATGATATAAAAGATTCTTATTTGAAGAGCTTAAAAGAAGAGGAAATGTTAGAATTATTTGAAACAATTGAAATGCCTTTAATTACTGTTTTAGCTAATATGGAATATGATGGCGTTAAAGTTGATTTTACAGTACTTAAAGATATGGAAGAGGAAATGACTTCTAGAATTACTGATATGGAAAAAGAAATATATTCTTTAGTAGGTGAAGAATTTAATATTAGTAGTCCAAAGCAATTAGGAATAATTCTTTTTGAAAAATTAGAATTACCAGGTTCTAAGAAAACTAAAACAGGATATAAAACTGATGTTAGTGTACTTCAAAAATTAGTATGGGTTCATCCTGTAATAGAAAAGATATTAGAATATAGAAGATTAACTAAAATTAAGAGTACTTATTTAGAGGGATTATCTAATTATATACGTGAAGATGGTAAGATACATACTATATATAAACAGAATCTTACTAGAACAGGTAGATTAAGTTCTGTAGAACCTAATTTACAGAATATACCTGCAAAAGATGAAGAAGGTAGAATGATAAGAAAAGCATTTTTACCTTGTAATGATTTATTTTTGAGTGCTGATTACTCACAAATGGAACTTAGAGTACTTGCTCATGTTTCCGGTTCTAAAGAGTTACAACAAGCATTTATTAATGATGAAGATATTCATACAAGAGTGGCTGCTGATATATATGGAGTAAAGATGGAAGATGTTACTAAATTACAAAGAAAAACTGCCAAAGCGGTTATATTTGGAATAGTCTATGGAATATCTGGCTTTGGTTTAGGAGAAAACTTAGAAATAAGTGCAAAAGAAGCAAGAGAGTTTATAAATAAGTATTATGAATTATATCCTGGTGTAAAAAACTATATGGATAATATAGTCATGGAAGCATATAAAAATGGTTATGTTAAAACATTATTTAATCGTAAGAGAGTTATTGAAGAATTAAGTAATAAAAACTTTATGGTTAGACAAAGTGGGGAACGTATTGCACTTAATACGCCTATTCAAGGAACATCTGCTGATATAATGAAAATTGCTATGGTTAAAATATTTGATGAGATGAATAGCAAAAAATTAAAAAGTAAAATGCTTTTACAAGTTCATGATGAATTGATATTTGACGTTGTTGAAGAAGAAAAAGATGTTTTAGAAGAATTAGTTTGTCGAAATATGGAAAATTGTGTTAAATTAAGTGTACCATTTAAAGTTAGTCATGATTATGGTAAAGATTGGTACGAATGTAAATAGGAGGCTTTTTGTAGTGAAAGAAGTAAAAATGTTTATTATAATTGATATTTTTTTAATAATACTAAAAGTTATTGGTGGTTTAATATGTCATTCTTATACTATGATAGCAAGTAGCTTACTAGAAATTATTTTACTTATTACTTCATTATTTGTAATGAAAAGAAAAGACAATAAAAAATATAAGGGGATAATAACTTCTATTTTAGGATTAATAATAATTTTATTAGGATTGGGAATGATATTTTGGTCTTTTGTATTGAAAATAGAAAAAGTTTCTTTATTAATATTATTATTCATCTTTATTTGCATAATAGCTAGATATATTGTAGGATGCTATTATGCAAGTGTAAATTTTAGAAAGAAAAAAGGAATACTTGGTTATAGTAGTATTAATAGTAATATAGACTTTTATATTAGTGGAATTATGATTGTAGTATTAATACTTTCTAAAATAAGCAAATGGGTAGATGTATTAAAATATGCTGATAGAGTTGGTACAATATTAATATCTTTATATATTATTTATAGAGGTTTAAAACTTATTACTAATAGTTTTAAATATATAGAAGAAGAAAAGAATGATATTGATGAATATGAAAAAGAAATAAAATCTCGAACTGAGGTTAAAAAGTTTGTTAATATTCAATCTAGTTTCTTTGGTGGTATAAGAAAGTTAAAATGTAATATTGTTTTAAATAATTCTTTGACAATGATAGATGTTACATCGTTTGTTGTGACATTAGAAGATTACTTATTAAAAATAAGTGATGTTGTTCAAGTTAATTTACTTGATGAAATAAAACCTAAAAAAGCAAAAGTAAGGAGTTTAAAAGAAGATGCCAGAAATAGCAGAAGTGGAAACAGTAAGACAAACACTAAGAAAAAGAATACTTCGAAAAAAAATAAAAAACGTTAATGTTTTATATGAAAGAATGATTGAATCTGATCTTAAGGAATTTAAAAACAATTTAATAGGATTGGAATTTAGTGATATATTAAGAAAAGGTAAATGGTTATTATTTGAAATAGGAGACTATTATTTATGTAGTCATCTAAGAATGGAAGGTAAGTATTTTATTAAAAATCATGATGAAGAGATAAATAAACATGAACATGTAATATTTACATTTGATGATGATACAGAACTTAGATACCATGATACAAGAAAATTTGGAAGAATGAATTTAGTTTTGAAAAAGGAAATAGATAAAGTTGAAGGAGTTAGAAAACAGGGAATTGAACCAATTGATGATAATCTTTCCAAAGAATATTTATATGAGAATTTTAAGAAGAGAAAACTTCCAATGAAAACTTTATTACTTGATCAAACTATTATAAGTGGGTTAGGAAATATATATGCTGATGAAGTCTTGTTTGCTGCTGGGATTAATCCATTAAAGTTAGGAACTGAAATAACTATAGAAGATTGTCAAAGAATAGTTCTTTCTTCTAAAAAAATAATAGAAGAAGCTATAAAGTGTGGTGGTACTACTATAAGGAGTTATACTTCTAGTTTAGGAGTTACTGGTAGATTTCAACAGAATTTAATGGTTCATAAAAGAGAAAATGAATGTTGTAAAAATTGTAATACAATTATTAAAAGAATTGTTGTTGGTGGTAGAAGTACTTACTATTGTGAAAAATGTCAAAAATAAAGATTTTTAGGATCTTTATTTTTTGTTTAAGTTGACAAATATTAAATAAATTGTTATTATCATCACTAGTGTTTTTGCACAAAAGGGGGAAATTATATGCAAAATATGGAAATTAAAAATTTAGCAGAAGATTTAGATATGAGAATTGCTAATCATATTTCTAATGGTAATGTAATTGCTTTAAATAATGTTAAATCTTATCATATGGAAGAAGTAAGAAAAATTAGATCTTATATGTTATCTTTTATTGATGACATAAGTAATCCTTGGCTTTTAAATCAGTATTTTCATGCTGCTGTATCTGAATTGAATATTAATTTACAAGAATTAATAACTCCATCAACAACATTAATAATTGATAAAAAAGCTGTAAGAAAAGCAATGTAATCTAGATAAATTTGCAAATTTAAGAGTTTGATGTTATTCTTTTAGACATCAAGGTTTTTATGAAAAGGGGTATTTACTTTTCTTATAAAGATGTTCTTTTATAGGACTTCTTTTTTTTATTAGTTTTTGTGCTATAATATATTTATTATTTATTATTTATTATTTATTATTTATTATTTATTATTTATATGGGAGTTTTGTTATGGAAGAAAAATATGATGTAGGTAAAATCATTGCACAAGCACGTAAAAATAAAAAATTTACACAACAAGATTTGGCTAGATTATTAAATGTTTCTGATAAAACTGTTAGTGCTTGGGAAACGGGAAAAAACTATCCTGATTTAGGCGTAATAAAAAATATATCAAAATATTTAGATATTGATTTGATAAGCATTTTAGCAGATAAAAAAAATAATACTCTAAAAAAAATACTGAAAATTATATTTATTTTTTTGATTATTATTTTTGTATTTTCCTTTCTTTATTTTGGAATATATTTTGTCAATAATTATAAAAAAATTAATGTTTATGAAGTTAAATTAGATAGCAAAGAATATTTTTTAGAAAATGGTTTAATTATTGATAGTTCAAATAAGACAATTATTAGTTTAGGTGAAATAATTAATGTTCCTAATGATGAATTTGATGTTACATTATATGGTAATGGTCATGAAATAGTTTCTAAATATAATTATGATTATATATATTATGTTGATGATGTTGATATTAATAACTTGTCTTTAGAAATATCTTATATTTTAAATGATGAAAAAGTTAGTGAGAACTTAGATTTAAATTTAGAAAAAGTAGTTAGTAATGAAAAACTTTTTTATGAGAAAAAAATTGAACAAGAAGATCTTGTAAGTGAAAGATTAAAGGTATTATTACACAATGTTGGTTATAAAAAAGTAAGTAATGATTTGTATGAAAAAGAAGATGAAGAAAATGTTATAACATATAAATATAATCTTACTAAAAATGAATTTTCATATTATTTTATAGATAATGATTTTGAAAAGATGGCTATATATCATATAGATTCTGAAATTGGATATTTTTATACTTACTATGATGACTATGTTATAGAAGAATTTATTTATCAAGATGATAAGATGAATTGTACATTGGGTAAATGTAATGATAGTGAAAAAATGATTTCTTTGTTAACAGATGAATATAAAAAGTTAAAATAAGGAGTTCTAGAATTTATAGAATTCTTTTTTTATAAAATTCTAGTGATTCTAGGTTGCTAAAAATTAACTCTAGCTTTAAATTGAAAGTATGAAAGGAGAGATTTTATGAAGAAAGGTAAAAAGGATATTATTAGAATAAATTCAAAAAAGAAAGTTATAGGATTTATAAGTGTATTCTTAGTTTTGATTGTAGGAATTGTTAGTGTTTTATTATTAAATAAAAAAGATAATAAATTAGATAATCAAGATAAAAAAGTTGCAACAGTAATACCAAAGGAATCGCCTTATACTTTAGACGAAATTTATGAAAAAATAAATGATGGTTATATTTTAAAATGTAATCAAATAGAAGAAAGCAAAAATAAGTGTAACGAGTTTGCAACTGTTTTATTTAATTTTTATAATTATTATAATGAAGATACTAAATTTTTAGCAGCATCTTTGGTTGCTCCTGGAAAATATGAAATAATTCAATTTGATTATTTTACTTATGATGAATATCAAAAGGTTATGGAAGATGATTTTTTTCAAGTAGGAAAGAATGATTGCTTGACTGGTAAAAATCCTGGAATGTGTGTACCTTTGGCTAGACATTTTATTCAAGCATTTGCTGATGTTAGAAAATAAAATACTTGAAAAATAACTTTGTGAATAAGAAAAAAGAGGAGTGTAGATGTGAAAAAGGTATTTTTAATTATTATTTTATTTATGTTATTTATTTTTGGAAGTTCTGTTAAAGCTTTAAGTGTTAAAAAATATACGGAATTAGAATATGAATTGCTAAATAAATATATGTCAGATGTAGAAATACAATATAGTAGTGAGTTCGTGATTGAGAGCATTTTAAAAGGAAATGTAGAAAGTTATGATTCATTTGTAATTGCTAATACATATTATCAAGAAACAGAGTTTTACCCAAAACTTGTTAAATCAGAAATAATTACAGATTTAAATAAATTGAATTTGGATACAGAAAATGAATTTTCTTTACTTTCTGGAAATTTAGTTGAATATACTACAGATTATAAATATATACAATTAATGACAAATAGTGGAAGTGGGCAAAAGAGATTTTATATATATAATAGTTGGTTAAAGATGCCTAAAAATAAGTCTTTTGACGTTATTGCTCTTAGATGGAGTAATGGTTTTGCTCTAACTGATTATTATGGAAATCAGTATACTAATGGAAATAGTGGAAATATTGCGTATCCGGTAGGAAATTCAAATTATAAAATTGCTACTAATGCAATTGGATTATCACAAAATTTAGTTGATTCTGCTACATCTATTGAAAATGAATTAGCTGTTTGGGGGAATTGCAGTAGTGATGGAATAGTTTATGGAACATATCAACACGCTCAAGCTAATATTACTTTAGCGACTTCTAAATTATATAATTTTAGTTCTAATGGTATGGGTGGAGTATTAAGTTTTTATGGAAATGCTTCCGGAATATATGATAATACTCCTGGATTATCATTAAGCTATACTTGTTAATAATAAGTCCTTTTATAGGACTTTTTCTTTTGTTATAATAAGAAATGGTGATAACTATGAAGAAGATTATATTTTTTATATTGAGTTTGTTTTGTTTACTTAGTATTTCTTATGCTAAAGAGAATGATCCTCTTAATTTAGTAAGTGTTGTTAATAAATGTAGTGTTATTGATAATAATGCTATAGTAGTTCCTGTTAAAGTAATAAGTAAGAATGATGGTACTTTAACTACTTTAATAGAAGAATATACTTTGGGATATATAGATAATTTGAAAGATGATGTAAATATTAGATTAACTAATATAGAAGGCGTTAGTAATGTTAAGATAGATAATAATAGAGATAGTAATGGAAGAAGTTTAATACGTTATTATATAGAAGAAAATTTATCTGCTAAAAAATTAGATGATGTTTTTAGTTTTAATATACAAATAGAATTTTTAGATAATGTTCCTGATACTTATTATATACTAGGTACTGAAGTAATAATAAGTGATCAAGATATTTGTGAAAGAGTAAATGGTTATCAAGTTAATGAAGTAGAAAAGATTGAATATGTTGATTTAAGTAAAGTTGATCATGCTGATGTGGTTAATGAGCTGATAATGAAATTTGTTATTGGATTATTAATAATTATTATAATATTGATTTTTTTGTTAATTAGAAAAAAGAAATAGGTTGTTTATTTCTTTTTTGTTTATTATAATAAGTGCCAATTAGGGGGATTATTATGAATTTAAATAGAAGAGAGGCTTTACCACTTAAAACTTCTTCAGGAAGACTTTTTACTATTAATAGAGAGTTTTTAAGTGATATAGTAAGAGAATTAGAAACATTTTTAGAAGGACAAGACTTTATGAATAATAAGACTTTTTCTAAGAAAGTGATGTTTACTCATGAAATAAAAGCTAATAATACTGTTGAAGGAATAAATGATTCTGTCTCATTAATTGAAAAAGTTATACAAGATGCTTATCAAGTATCTGATATAGAAAGAAGAAATAGAATTATTAATTTATATCAAGGTTATAGATATATACTTGAAGGAAAAGCAATAACAGAAGATACTGTTTCCAAGTTATATCAAATATTAAGCAAGGATTTACTTGATGAAATAGATAGAAGTAGAATGGGAGATAAATACAGAATGGCTCCTGTTTATATATTACAAAAGGGAAGACTAGATGATACTATTGATCATGGGATTGACTTTTCTTTAATACCTGATTATATGAAAGTATTCTTTGATTATGTAAATAATGGTGAAACTTTTCAATCATCTACTGATTATTTTATTAAATCACAAATAATGCATTTTTATTTTGTATATATTCATCCTTATTTCGATATTAATGGTAGAACTAGTAGAACTATTGCTATGTGGTATTTACTTAATAACGAAGTATATCCATATATTATTTTTAATAGAGGAATTAATTTTGATTCAAAATATGATACTGTTATAAAAGATTGTAAAAATAAATATGAAGTTAGTAAGTTTATAAAATATATGTTAATTACAGTAAAGAAAGAGTTAGAAAAAGAATATATGATGCATTATTTGAGAGAAGCTTCTTCTAAAAAATGGGATACTTTAGATTATCAAACGATTGAGTATTTTTTATCTATGAAAGGTAATTTAACAGTATTAGACTTTGTTTCAATGTATAATAGATTTAATGATAGAAAAAAAGCTAAGGAGGTTTTTGAAACAATGTTATTGCCTTTGATTGATGAGGGAACTTTAGTTGTAGAGAGAGAAACTAAAAAAGCGATGTTTGAAAGTTCACCTAATTTAGTTTTATCTTTAAATAAAAAGAGAATTGATGAAATAGATAGAAGTAATATTACTAGATTAGAATTATATTGATATATTATTATGAAATGTTTTTTATATTAGATTTATGTTATACTAATTATAGAAAGGATTGATAATAATGCCATATATTCAAACAAGAACAAATTGTAAAATTGATAAAGAAAAAGAGCTAAAAATTAAAGAAAGACTTGGGGAAGCTATTAGTATTCTTCATAAAAGTGAAGAATGGTTAATGGTTGAATTTGTTCCTGAATGCAAAATGTATTTTCAAGGACAGGATGATATGCAAATAGCTTATGTGGATATAAAAATATATGGAAGAGCTAATATTGGAGATTATGATCAAATGACAGAAGCTGTTACTAATATTTTGAATACAGAGCTAGGAATTAAACCTGATAATATTTATGTTAGTTATGGTGAGTTTGATAATTGGGGTTGGAATGGACATAATTTTTAATGAAAGAAAAGATTTTTCATGAATTAAGTAATTGTAAACAAAATGATATAAGAAGAGAATATAAATTATTATGTAAAGATTCTTATAATTATTCTATTAGATTATATGTATTGTATGTTATATTGGGAATACTTAGTATAATTGGTTTAATTATTTCTTTATATATAGATTTGATGATTGGAAGTATTATTTTTGTATTAAGTTTTATTCTTATGATTATTAATATATATTTTTTAAATTTATCTAATAAATCCTTTTATAAATTCTTAAAGAAGAAAGGATATAAGTATGACAAAAGAGATAGCTAATAAGTATTAGTTATCTCTTTATTATTGGAATATTTTTTATATCAAAATTATTTAGGGATTTTTTGGTAGCTTGTTCATATAAATAGGCTGCTTTTAGTTCGTATTTAAAAAGTAAAGAGTCTTTATTAGGTGATGTAGGTATTGTAATATCTTTTCTTATACTTTTTAGATATTCTTGACCTTTAGTTGAGAATCCTAATATTTTTAAATAATCTAATTTACATTTTTTATTATCTTCTTTTGTTAATCCAATTAATATATGAATAAGCATTCTATTAATTCTATTGTAGGTATATCTTTTAGTTTTTATGTTACTAATAAGTTCATCAAAACTATTTGATTCGTTTATATATTTTAAAATTCTATATTCAATTCCTTCGTCAACATCTAAATATACATTTAAGTTTTGATCTGTTAGAATTTTAAACTTTAGTAAATTAAATAAAGAATCATTTGTTATATTATTTATATATCCTATTATATTAGGAGGCAAGTAAGATGAGATGTCTTCATTGTTATTTAGTTTAGTTCTGATATTAGAGGCACTTATTATATCTTCGGTTGATGATATATCATGATAATTGTTTGTTCTTTTTATGGTTTCTGCTATTATAGATGAATTAATTTGTCTAATAGCTTTTATATATGATATTCCTAATAAATCGTTTGGATTATTAATATCTTCTTTGATATTAAGAGCTTTTTTCATGGCAGTTGGATAGTTATCACCATTATCTAAGTATTCTTTTACTTTTAATTCATATGTTTGATCATTTAATTGAATATCTACTATTTTATTTAGTAATTCTATATTATTTGATTCACTTCCAAAAATAATTTTTTCTACTTTAAGTTCATTTAGTAGTTTTATACTATTATAAGCAAAGATATCTGATGATTGTGTTCCATAGATAAAAGGTAGTTCTATGACTATGTCTATGTTATTATTTAAAGATATTTTTGTTTTATCTTCTTTATTAATTATAGATATTATTCCTCTTTGGGTGAAATATCCATTTAGTACTAAAATAATAAGTGAATCAGGATATTTTTCTTTTATTTTTGATAGGTGATAGAGATGTCCGTTATGAAATGGATTGTATTCTGCTATAATACCAATAATACTCATATGTAATCGCCTTCTTTATAATATTTATTTTATTATATAGAGTTGTAATATTCAAGAAAAGTTGTTATAATTATTTAGCTGGTGGGTGATATTGTGTATATAGATTTAGCTAAAGTTGATGAAAAAGGTATTGTAATAGATGATGTAGTATCTTTTGGTCCTGAATATATTAAAAATACATCTATCCAAAGTTTAGAAAATGTTAAAGTAAATGGTAGAGCTTATTATAGTGTTACTAGTGAAATAGTTTTTGAATGTAAGGTAGAAGGTTCTATGGTATTATTAGATGCAATAGATTTAGAACCTGTAGATTATCCATTTAGTTTTGAAATTTCTGAAATATTAAGTGAAAATGATGATGAAAAAGACCAAAATGAGTTAAAAACACTTGATATTATGGATATTTTGTGGCAAAATATTGTACTAGAGGTCCCAATAAGTTATCGTAAAGATCCAAATAAGACTTATAGTCTTAGTGGTGATGGATGGGAACTAGTAGATGAAGAAAGAAAAAAGTTAGATCCAAGATTAGCTCCTTTGTTAGAGCTACTTGAAAAAGAAGGGAAGGAGTGAAATCATGGCAGTTCCTTTTAGAAGAACAAGTAAAACTAAAAAAAGAATGCGTCGTACTCACTTAAAAAAAGAAGTTGGAACTTTAACTAAATGCCCTAAATGTGGTGCAACAATCCAACCTCATCGTGCATGTATGAAATGTGGTTACTACAAAGGTAAAGAAGTAGTAGCAGTAGCAGAATCTACTAAAGAATAGTTTAAAGGAACTACTTTTAGTAGTTTTTTTTTGCTCTAATTTATTGTATTATATAAATAATAAGGTAGTGATACTATGAAAAAAGTTTTTATTCTGTTTATAATGACATTATTTTTAGTAAGCTGTAAGAAAGAAGAAAAAAAATTAAGTTGTACTATTGGGGAACTGGAAAATGGCAAATGTAAAGTTGTTGAAACAATGGATGTATCTAAAAAGTGTAGAGAAGGATATAGTTTTAATGAAGAAAATAATAAATGTGAAAATACTATTACAATAGCTGCTAAAAAAATTTCTACTTGTCCAGATGGATATTATATAGGTAGTGATAATTGGTGTTTTAGTGAAAAAGAATATCCAAAAGAAATAAAACTAAATTGTGAGTCTAGTAATATAGCTGAAGATGATAAATTTAGTACTACATATGAAAAAGATAATAAATGTATTGAAAAAATATGCACTAAGATTTCAGAAGATGGTGAAAAATGTGAAGAATATAAAGAAACTGAGTTTAAAGCTAAAGTTGAGGAAAGTTGTCCATCTGGAATGAAAAATGATGATGGCGTATGTAGAAAAAAATACTGGATGAATAAAAAATATAGTTGTGATTTAGGAGAAAAAGTTGGAAATAATTGTGTAATAAATGATTCTATCGATATGGATTTATATTGTGAAAATGATGAATATAAACTAAATGATGAAAAAAATATATGTGAAAAAACAACTTATTATGAAGCTGTTTATAAATAGATGTTTTCTTTATAATACATATTGTGTTATAATCTTTTTAGGCCGCCTTAGTTAAATGGTATAACGGGACCATGGTAAGGTTCAGTAATAAGTTCGATTCTTATAGGCGGCACCATTTTATAATATAAAGTTATATAGTTATAACTTTTTTTTATATCTAAATTTTTGAATAATATGAATCAATATACTACTTATTATTATAACGATTAATGAATAGATTATTTTTTTTATACCGAAGAAAAAGTAGCCAATAATTATTATAGTTCCATTTATAAGAAAATTAGATATAGATATTTTGATATTAAAGTATTTTTTTAATAATAAATTAAATATAGTTATTCCTCCAGATGAAAAATTCATTTTATATATTATTCCTCCTGTTAAACCACAAATTACTCCTGCTGTTATTGATGATATTAGAACATTGTTTTCGATAAATGAAATTGATGGGATTAAAGAAGTTATTCTGATGAATAATGGATAAGAAAATGTTGATATTATAGCAGATGTTGTTGTTTCTTTTCTTAGAAATATAAAACTTATTATAAGAGATATAATATTTATAAAAAAAATAATTGTAGATGGTTTAAGATTTATAAAATTATTTATTACTATGGCTAAGCCTTGTGTACCTCCTGTTACTAGGTTAAGAGGTTTTAAGAAAAGATTAAAGTTTAATGATGCAAATAATAATGAAATTAGTAGAATAGTATATTTTTTCATAGGTCACCTTCTAGTATTATTATGTTTTTTAATAAAATTAATATTCTAGTAATAAATTGTTAAAAAAAAGAATAAAATGTGTTATTATATAGATAATAAGGGCGTGGTTAGATGAAGAGTCTTGCAGATAATAATGATAATATAAAAAATAATAAATCTAGTAATAATAAGAATAGTAATACGGAATTAGATAGAGATAAATATCGTACGATCGTCCTTTTAAAAGAACAATTAAATTCTATTAGAGATTTGTTGGATGAAGAAGAACAAGAAAAAAATAAAATCGAATTACCTAAAATTAAAGAAAAAAGTAGTGAAGAAGAAAAAATCAAAAAAGATATAAAAGAAATAGAAAAAGAATTAGAACATGTTACAAAAGAGATTAAAGGAAATGAAGAATATATTAATTCTTTACGTGATTCTGATAAAGATAATGTTTCTTTAAAACAAGAAGATACCGAAACTAGTATTGAAGAAAAGATATTAATGACAGCTCCTATTGAAAAAATAGCTGATGCAATTACTGATGAAATAGTAGAAGGAATTAATTCTTATAATAATGATACTAATAATTCTTTAAATGATCTTAGTAAAACAAAAGAACTTAAAGTTGATTTAGGTAAAACTATTGCGATAAAAAATCTTAGTGATACTAAAGAGTTAGATAAATTTTCATTAATAGATGATATAAATCGTCAAATTGATGAAATGAATGAAGAATCCGATAATAATAGTGATTCTGAAATAGAAAAAGATTTTAATAATAAAATACTTAGTGAAAACAAAGAACAAAGTATTATTGGTACTAGGAAAAGAGTATTCTTATTTACCGGTATTGCTGTGCTTATTCTTATTTTTACTATGGTTGCAATATGGTTTATATCAGGAAAAAATAATAATAATAGTAAGATGGAAGTTGATTACTTAACTAGATTTAGTGATGCAATGAATAAATATTATGAAACGGATGATATAGATGATATTTTATTTGTTTTAGAAGAAGTAAAAAATAATTCAGAAGAAACAAAAAAATTGCAAGCTAAGGCGAGAATTATTTGTGATAGTTGGGTATTATTATATTTAAATGAAGAAGTGGAAGATAAAGATTCTTTTGAAAAATCTACAGCAAAATATAAAGAATTACTTGATGGTTTATATAGATATGCAATAGTTAAAAATGATACTAATTTAGTTAGAGCTTTAACGGAAAAAGACTATAATGATTTATTAATACAATTTGATGATATTTATAGTGATAGTGCAATATTTTATGATGCATTAGAACAATATAATAATAAAGACTATAATAAAGCTTATTATGTATTTGGTAAAATAGAAAGTAATAATTCTTATTATGAAAAGAGTGTTTATTATTGTAATTTAATAATATCTAATATTGTAGATACAATTGAAAATGATATTAATAAATTAGAAAAAAATATTGATACACTTGATAACTCTGGGAAACTTGAAGTATATTCTAATATAGAACAGATAATAATTGATTATAATAGTGTTTATTCAAATATTGATTTAACATTAAATGATAGATATCAAGAATTGTTGAGTTTATATACTAGTAAAGTAAGTGATTATACTGATAAAGTTTTGAATGAAATAAATAGTCAAGGAAGTGTAACTTAAAAAAGACTTATGTTAAATAAGTCTTTTTTTTCTATTAAAAAAAATGTCTTTATTGTATACTAATTATAGGTGATATTATGAAATTTACTGAATTAACTGATGAAGAATTTATGAGTTTTGTAGATACGAGACCTGAGAAAAACTTTTTTCAAACAGTTATGATGAAAGATAGAATAAAAAAAGAAGGTAAGGAAGTATATTTAATAGGTGTTAAAGAAAAAGAAACTATATTAGGAGCTGCTTTTATTGCGGATACTGGTCATAGATTTATGGGATACAAAATATTTGAATCTTATAAAGGTTATATTCTTGATTATGAAAATAAAGAATTACTAAAGTTTATGACAGAAGAAATAAAAAGATTTTTAAAATCTAAAAAAGTAATGAGATTAATAATAGATCCTTATATACCAAATGTTTCAAGAGATATGGATGCTAATGTTGTTGAAGGAGTAGATAATAGGCATATTAGAAAATACTTAGAAAGTTTGGGATATAGATATAATGAAGATGGTGCTCAAGTTAAATGGTGTTATTGCTTAGATATAAATGGTAAGACTAGTGATGAATTATTTAATGATTTTAGAAGTAGTACAAGAAATAATATAAATAAAACTAATAGTAAGTTTAAATTAAATGTTAGGACTCTTAGTAGAGAAGAATTATCTGAATTTAAGAAAATTACAAGTGATACTTGTGATAGAAGAGAGTTTTTAGATAAGAGTTTAACTTATTATGAGGATATGTATGATGCATTTGGTGATGATGTAACATTTAAAATATGTGAAATAGATTTAGATACATATTTAAAAGTTTTAACTGATGAAAATAATAATTTTGAGGTTAAAATTAGTGAATTATCTGATTCTTCTTCTAATAAAAAGAAAAAAGAAGAGATGCGTAAGAATATAGAAAATAATAAGAAGAAGATTGAAGAAACTAAGAAACTTAAAGAAGAAAAAGGTAGTGTTATTCCATTATCAGCTGCAATGTTTATGTTATATGGTGATGAAATAGTTTATTTATTTAGTGGTTCTTATGCAGAATATATGTCCTTTTGTGGACAATATAGATTACAATGGGAAATTATTAAGTATGCAGCTGAAAATGGGTATAGAAGATATAATTTCTATGGTATTCAAGATGTATTTAATCCTAAAGGCAAAGATTATGGTGTATATGAATTTAAAAAAGGTTTTGGGGGATATGTTGAAGAGCTGATTGGTTCTTTTACATTAGATATTAATTTAATTGGTAAATTGTATAATGTTTTAAGAAAAGTAAAAAGAGCAATAAAAAAATAGTTAAAATTAAAGCTTTTTTTGAATAATGAATTGTGTTATTATTTTATTATAAGGAGGAATTATATATGGATAAAATAGTATTGGGTATTGTATTAGTTGTTTTAGTGTTATTATTAGTTTACGTTATTGCAACTTATAATAGTTTAGTTCAGTTAAGAAATAGGGTTAGAGATCAATGGAGTCAAATTGATATTCAATTAAAAAGAAGATTTGATTTAATACCTAATTTAGTAGAAACAGTAAAAGGTTATATGAAACATGAGAAAGATACTTTAAAAGAAATTGTTGAAGCTCGTAATACATATACTTCGGCTACAACACATGAAGATGCAGTTAAAGCTGATACTGAACTTACTAAGTCTATTTCAAAATTATTTGCTTTAGCAGAAGCTTATCCTGAATTAAAAGCAAATGAAAACTTTAATAGTTTACAAGCTGAGTTATCTGAAACAGAAGATAAAATATCATCTGCAAGACAATTTTATAGTGATACTGTACTAAAATATAATGATAAAATTCAAATGTTTCCAAGTAGTTTAGTAGCAGGTATTTTTGGATTTAAAGAAGAAAAATTCTTTGAAGCTAATAGTACAGAAAGAGAAAACGTTAAAGTTAGTTTTGATAAGTAATTAAGAAGACATATTTAGATATGTCTTTTTATATGGTATAATTTATGTATGATATTAACACTTTAGTATTGAATTTAAGGAGATTTTGATTAATAATGCGTAGATGGTTTTATTGTTTTATTATTATTGTTTTAGTAACTATATTATGTTTTATTTATATTGATAAAAATGCTGATTATTCTAAATTCTTAGATATCATTGATACAAAATTTGAAAGCAAGAAATTAGATTATTTTAATGATGAAAAAAGTATAGAAGTATATGTTAATCAAAACTTTTCTAATCATAATACTAGTTTGAGAAATGGTGAAATTGAATATATTGTAATACACTATACTGGAACAACCAAAGGTGCTGTAGATATAATTAATTATTATAATTCGCTTCGTGCAGATAGTGCAAGTGCAGATTTTTTTGTTGATTTAAATGGTGATATTTATCAATATAATCCTGTTATAGATTTTAGATATAGTTGGGCTGTAGGCGGAGATAAAAAGGACAATTTTGGTGGTTCATTATATGGCATTGTTACTAATGAAAATAGTGTTAGTATAGAATTATGTGTTAGTAATGATAGTGATGATTTATCATATAATTCAGAAGGATGGTATTTTTCAGAGCAGACAATAAATACTGCTGTTGATTTAGTAAATTATTTAATGGGAAAATATGATATTGATAAATTTCATGTTATAAGACATTACGATGTTTCTGGAAAGGAATGCCCTGGAGTTGTTGGTTGGAATGAAGAAAGTGGGAGTAATATTGAATGGCATAATTTTGTTGATAAACTAAAATAATAAATATTATTTTACTTTTTGAAGTGCTATGTTATAATATGTTTAAGATAGAGGTGTGTGTTTGTGAAGTACTTTAAGTTGTCTTTGTTTTTTGCGTTATTCTTTATTTTTTCTTCTTTTGTGTATGCTGATGGAAAGGATGTTTTTATAAAAAAAGAAACTATTGATATTAATGATGAGCCTGTTTCTTATCTTATTTCTAATGGAGGCAAAATAATTAACTTTAATGATAGTGTTTTGACTGGCTTTAGATATATTGATGACCGTACTGATATTCATTCTTTTCTTGGTTATAAAAAAAGTGATGGTGAATTTGATAATACTATAATTAACGATCATTATTTTTTCGTTAATGATGAATATATATATGGTATATCAAATTATCACTATAGTAGTCGCTATTTTGAGAAACAGGCTTTTTCTTTGAACGTTTATGATAATAATTTTGATGTTGTTTCTGAAATAATACTTGATAAAGAATTATTAAAAGATGAGGTTTATTCTTTTTATTTTAATTATAATAATAATTATTATTTCAATGAGTTTGAGGGGAATGCTTATTTTTTGTTTTTAAATAATTCATCTTCTTCTGATGTAACATATGATAATCTTTCTTGTGATATGATTAAACTTTCCGAAGATAAAACTTCTGTTGAATATATGGATTGTAATAAAGAGAATGTTGTAAAGTATTTTCCTGAATTAGATTATAAAATTGAAAATAATTTAGTTTTCAAGGTGTATGATGTTAGTGATAAAAAGTTTGTGGTTTATAATAACAATTCTTTGCAATATTATTATGATGGTAACTTAGAATTTGAAATTAAAAATGCTTTAAATGAAAAAATAAAAAAAGTAAATTTTGTTGGAGATTGTATAATTTTAATTAAGGAAATGCAAATAGATACTAAACTTGGTTTGTATAATGATAAAATAGAAATACTTGATTTAGAAGGTAATTTAGTTCAAGAAATCAAGCAAAACTATAGATATTTAGACTTTTTATTCGATAAGGATGCTAAAGAATTATATATCTTAAAGAGTTACTTTGATGGAATATGTGATACTTCTTATATTAATGATTTTACATGTCCTACTTATTTAAGTTATGATATTTATGATGTAAATAAATTATATTATAATTTAGTTGGATTAGGTAATTCAGATGTTATGATGGATTCTGAAATAGAAGATGTTCCTTCTGAAAAAGATAATAGCATAGTAAATCCTTCAACTGAAGATATTGCTGTTATGCTGTTTATATTATTATTAATTGGTTCAATAGTTATTGTTGTAAAAAAGAAAAAAATTGAATTTTAAAGCTCTAACGAGCTTTTTTTAAGAGGGTTTTATGGAGAAAATTTGTAGTTTTATTATCAATTTATTTTTTATATTATTGATTATTTTTTTATATGTTTGTTCGATACTATACTCTTATTTTGTTATTAGTGTGGATTTTGTATCTTATATTATAGAAATCTTTGGAATTATTGCTATAATTTTTTATATTTTTTTGTCTATTAAATACAATAAATTTAAAATTTGGAACATTTTTTTCTTATTATTTAGTTTTTTGTTATTTTTATCGTACCATTATGCTTTTGATCAAAGGGTAGCTTTGAAGGGCTTTTATGGTAGTAGAGAAGGTTTGTTTGTGATACTTTCTTATTATTCATTTTTTTTACTGGCAACAATGGTTAAAAAAGATAAATTAAGAAATATTATTTTTATTATTTTAACTATTTGTGGAATTCTTAATGTTTTGTATGGTTTTCTTCAAGTTATTAATTGTCAGTTTGTTTTTGGTATTCCTGTTACAAGAAAATGGAGTGTAGCTTCTGGTTTTTTATTTAATCCTGATTTTATGGGAACATATATGATTATTATGGTTGGTTTATGGTTACCAAAGTATTTATTAGATAATACAAATAATAAAGGAACTTTTTTGTTAACTCTTTTGTTTGTGTTCGGTATTCTAATATGTGGAACGATGGGAGCTTTATTGACTTTAGTATTGATAGTTATTATGTTGATTTTATATTGTTTTTTTATTAGAAGAAAAAAAATTAATTTGGGATTAGTGTGTAAAAAATTTATATTTTTATTTGTCTCATTTTTTATTCTATTTAATATAGTATCAGTAATTAATGATAATTATAGTAATGATGTTTCAAATTTGAAATATGAATTAAAAAATACTCTTAGTGGTAATATTGATAATTCTTTTGGGACAGGTAGAATATATATATGGAAAGAAGCTTTTAAGTATTTTTCTAATTATATTTATACTGGTATAGGAATAGATAATTTTGCTTATTTAGGTTATAATTATGGTACTTTAATATATGATTCTCCTAGTAGAGATAATCCTGTTTATAAAGCACATAACGAGTTTTTTCAAATACTGTTTACAGAAGGTATATTTACTTTTGCTACATATTTGTTATTTATGCTTTTGATATTTGTTCTTTCTTTAAAAAAAGTAATATCAATTGATAATGATTATGATGTTTTAGTTTCTTTCTTTATTGTGTTTTGTGCTTATTTAATTCAATCTTTTTTTAATATTAGAATATTGTTTATTGCTCCAATCTTTTTTATGATAACTGGATTTTTAATTTCTGATGTTACTAATAAAAAAGTATTATAAATTGATATGATTGATTTTTAAAATGTGTTATAATACTATTGTATAATAAAGATAATATAGGAAGTGTTTTTTATGTATTTTAAGAATAATGGTGTTAAACTTATTAAAAGTAATGTTTTAGTTTTTTAGCTTTTATTTTGTTTATTCCAATTATGTTGGTAAAAGCAGAAAGTGACATTATTGTAAAGGATGTTGAATTTGTAGGTGGTACTGGTGGTTCTAAAATATTAAAAAATGATATTAATGATAATATTATTTCTACAGAAGGAGTAATATATGATGCTGATGCTTCTTTAGTGTATCAAATTACACTTACTAATGATTCGGATAATTATAAAAAGCTTTTTGATGTTAAGGGGTTAGATAATGATTATCATTTAAAGTATGAAGTACTTAATTATGATAAGAATAAGATTATTGCTCCAGGAGATACTATTACTTTTTTATACTCTATTAAAGCTGATCAACCTGATTATATTTTATCTATTGAAAATTTTAATGAAAAGGCTAAGGCAGAGTTATTATTTGAAAATGTTTCTTATATTAATCCTGATACATTTGATATTATTGTATTAGTGGTAATTGCTTTTATTTTATGTTCTCTTCTTTTTATTATTGTATATAGAAAAAATAAAATATTATATTTGATTATTTTATTGTTTTTAGTTTTAGGTTATTCTCATTTTAGTCATGTTAAAGCTAGTGATGTTCAACATATTGATATTACTACTGATATTTCTTATATTCTATCTAATTTAGCTCCTAGTTGTGCTAATTTAGATTATGATGGTGATTTTTGTATCGATTGGAAATTATATGGTGATAGGGATTTTGTTCATTATTTAGTTATGGAAGATTATAAGGAACTTAGTGATACTTATTTAATTGATGATGTTTCTTTTTCTCTACAGAATACTTATGATGTTTCTGAACAACAAAATGGTGATGTTATATTAGGTGTTTATTTAGCAGATACTGAAGAAGAAAGTTATTTATTTTTAATTGGTCAAGATGGTGGTGTAGTTGTCCCAAAAGATGCATCTTATCAATTTTCATCTTATAATGCAGAAGATAATAATAGTGATAATGATTTTTTTAACATTAAGTATTTAGATATGTCAAAGTTTTTTTCTAATAAAACAACAAACATGGAATATATGTTAACTGGTATTGGAAATCAAGTAGATATGATTAAATATGATTTATCTGGGTTTGAAACGAGCAATGTTACAAGTATGCGTGGCATGTTTGCTGGTTTTGCTGAATATACTGAAGACTTAGAACTAGATTTATCGATGTTTGATACAAGTAATGTTACAGATATGTCTTTTATGTTTTGGGAAGCCGGTTATTTTTCAGAAACTATTAATTTGGATTTGTCTAATTTTGATACTAGTAATGTAACTAATATGAGTTCGATGTTTCTATATTTTGGTTCTAATTCTAGAGAATTAAATTTAGATATATATGATTTTGATACTTCTAAGGTAGAAGATATGACACGTATGTTTGCTTTTTTTAGATATCTTTCACCAGTTGAAGTTACTATTGATTATTTTAAAGACTGGGATACTAGTAATGTAAAAAGAATGACAGGGATGTTTTATCATAGTATATTTGGTTTATTGTATGAATATCCTAATATAACTACTATTGATCTTACTGGTTTAGATACTCAGAATGTTGAATATTTTGATAATATGTTTATTGGAAATAGTAGGGTTAAAACAATTATTGGTTTAGATGATTTTGATACTAGTTCAGCAATAAACATGGATTCTATGTTTCGGGGAGTTGGTGTTTCTGATTTAAGTGATATATATTATTGGGATACATCTAATCTTTCGTCTGCAAATTATATGTTTGGTTCGTTAGTCCCTTCAAAAAATATTACTAATCCAATTGAAGAATTAGATTTATCTAATTGGAATGTTGAAAAGTTAGAAAAAGCTACTGGTATGTTTTCATTATTTTCTGCTAAACTAAATCTAAAAAATTGGAATTTAAGTAGTTTGCAAAATTCTAGAGGTATGTTTAACTATAATTATGTTAATGAACTTGATTTATCTGGCGTTAATTTTGGTACTTCTATTAACTATTCTTTAATGTTTTCTACAACTGATGGTAAAGTTTATCCTTCGGTATTCGATTTAAGTGGAAGCGATTGGAATGAAGAAGCTGATGTTACTGACATGTTTAAGGGCATAAGTGGTTCTACAATCTATGTAAAAGATGAAAAGGCTAAAGCATTTATAGAAAAACAAGCTCCTGATTGTGTTGTATTAATTAAAGAATAAGATGTTAACCCAAAAAGGTTGACATCTTTTTTTATTGATGATATATTAATGGAGAATTTTTTAGAGAGAGGAGTGAGAAAATGAGCAAAAAAATTCAAAAAGAAAATTTTATATTGAGGATGAGTAATAGATTTGTTAGAGCATTTTCTCACGAATTATAATTTTTGAGAAATACTTTTTAGACAAATGACTATTACATGATAGTTATTTTTTATTGGAGGGGAAAAGATGAAAGGTTTGAAACATTTTAAAATACTTTTAAGATATTTTAAAAACGACAAACTTAATCTATTTCTTTATATAATATTTACTATACTTAAATACTTTGAACCATTGGCTAATGCTTTTATATGGGCTAGTGCTTTTGAAGCTTTGGCTACAGGGAATCAAAATCATTTTATTAAATATTTGCTTTTATGGAGTTCTATAATAATTATAGCTTGGGTATTTGTACAATTACCTACAGACTTAATATATAATAAATTAGAAAAAAAATTTATGGAATGTGTAAATAAAGATCTTTATAGTAAGATTTCTAATTTACCTGCTATAGCTTTTGAAGATATTGGTTCTGGAGAATTTGTTAATCGTTTATATAATGATCCAGATAGAATATTAGAATTATTACAGAAGTTGATCAAGTTATCTTGTAGATTGATTATTGCTATTGTTATTGCTATTATATCATTTACTATATCTGGGATAGTAGGTTTAGAATTGTTACTATTATGTGTTGTTATGTTTATTTTATCTAATATTTATTATCCAAAATTAAAAAAAATTCATGAAGAAATTAAAAAGGATTCTGATGAATATGTAAAAGTTGCTACACAGAATATTGCTGGTATTAGAGAAATAAAAGCTTTAGGAATTAAAGAAAATATAAATAGAAGAATATATATTAATATAGAAAACTTATTTAATAAACAAAAGAAAATAGGTGTTAATGAAGCTTATTATTATAGTTTAAATAATTTATGTTATTTTATTATCCAGTTTTTAATTTTATTTACATTAGGAATGCAGGTTTTTAATGGTATTATTACTTTTGCTTCTTTTGTTTTAATAGAAAAGTATATTTGGAGAATAGATGATGTTGTTGAATCTCTTTCTGAATTTGGTGTTTATTTTAATAAAGTAACAGTTTCTTTAAAAAGAATAGATGAGATATTAAATAATAAATTGTATGAAGATGAGAAGTATGGTAAAGAAAGTATTAATGATGAAAAATGTGAGATAGAGTTTAAGAATGTTAAATTTAAATATCGAAAAGAAGATAAAGATTATATATTAAATGGTTTATCTATGAAATTAGAACCAAATAAGAAAATTGCGATTGTTGGTAAATCTGGTAATGGAAAGAGTACACTATTTAATCTATTATTAAGATATTTTGATTGTACTAAAGGCAGTATTAGAATAAATGGTATTGATATAAAAAAATTGAGTGAGGATTCACTAAGAGATAGTATATCTGTTATTAGACAATCACCTTATTTATTTAATACTACTATTTTAGAAAATTTTAAAGTTGTAAAAGAAGATGTTACTTTAGATGAAGTAAGAGATGTTTGCAAGAAAGCTTATATAGATGATTATATTATGTCATTGCCTAACCAATATGATACTTTAATTGGTGAAGGTGGAGTTAATTTAAGTGGTGGTCAAAAGCAAAGAATTGCAATTGCTAGAACATTACTTAAAAATACTAAAGTTATTTTATTTGATGAAGCTACTTCGGCTTTAGATAATGAATCGCAAGAATATATAAAGAAGACTATTGATGATTTAGTTAAAACGCATACAATAATAATTGTTGCTCATAGACTCTCTACAATTATGGATGCTGATGAAATTTATGTTATTGATAAAGGAAAAGTTAGTGCTTCAGGTACTCATAATGAACTAATGAAAAAATCAGTAATATATAAAAGTCTATATAGTCCAGAAGTATTAGATTTCTAATACTTCTTTTTTTGTAAAAAATAATCTTTCTTTTTTATACATTCTTTTTATGTTAAAATATTATAGGTAAAGGTGATTTTATGTTTGTACAACTTGGAGATTATAAAGTATCATTAGAAATAGAAAAGAAAAAAAACAAAAATATATATTTTAGATTTAAAGATGATGGTACTTTATTTGTTACTTGTAATAAATTTTTTAGTGAAAAAGAAATTTTAAAAATCATTCAAAAGAATGAAAAGTCTTTATTAAAAATGTATGAGACAGCAAAGAAAAAACAAGAGAAGAATTTGTCATTTTATTATTTAGGTAAACCTTATACCAAGGTTTTTGATGAAAATGTAAAGAAAGTTTATATTGAAGATGATATGATTTATGCTAAGAATAGTAAACAATTAGAAAAATGGTATAAGGAAGAATGCTTTAGAGTATTTAGTGAAAGAATTGATGAATGTTTAACTATGTTTAAAGATATCCCAAAATTTAGTTTGAAGATTCGCATGATGAAAACAAGATGGGGTGTTAATAATGTTACTAAAAGAGTTATTACTTTAAATAGTGAATTATTAAAAAAAGATGTTTCTTTAATTGATTATGTTATTATCCATGAAATATGTCATTTTTATGAAGCAAATCATAGTAGTAGATTTTGGAAACAAGTTGATATTAGATATCCAGATTATAAATTAGCAAGAAAAAGATTGAGGGTGGAATAAATGGAAATTATTACTTCTTTGGAAAATAAAAGAATTAAGAATTTAAGTAAGCTACTGATAAAAAAATATAGAGATGAAGAAGGTAAATTTTTAGTTGAAGGTGAACATCTAGTAGAAGAAGCTTATAAAGCAGGTGTATTGCTTGAAGTAATAAAGTGTGATGATTATGTAAGAGATTTTGATGTTAATACTACTATTGTTACATATGATGTTATAAAAAAATTATCTTATACACAAACTCCTCAAAAAATTATTGGAGTATGTAAGAAGATTGATGAAAAAGAGATAGGAAATAAGGTTTTAATTCTTGAAGATTTACAAGATCCTGGTAATTTGGGTACTATTATAAGAAGTAGTGTTGCATTTAATGTTGATACTATTATAGTTAGTAATAATACTGTAGATATATATAATGATAAGGTGTTAAGAAGTAGTGAAGGTATGTTATTTCACATTAATATAATAAAAAGAAATGTTGATACTTTAATAGATGAATTACATGGAAATGGATATAAGTTAGTAGGAACTAAAGTTGATGGTGGTAAGAATATAAAGGAAGTACAACTTAGCGGTAAATTTGCAGTTATAATGGGGAATGAAGGAGCCGGAGTGAGTTTATCGGTATTAAATAAATGTGATGAATATTTATATATTCCAATGAATAGTCTTTGTGAAAGTTTAAATGTTGGAGTGGCTACAAGTATTATATTGTTTGAGTTATTTTAGTTTGTTTGAAGTGGGTTTTGGTTATGGAAAAAATTAATTTTAATGAAGAAAAAATATTTAGTTTTGCTAGAGAAGGTTTAATGCTTATTGGTTATCCTGATAATGTAATTATAAATAGTACAATTGTAGATGATGATAAACCGGTATTTTGGGCACTTTATGAAAAGAATAATAATGATACTTTGGAAAAACATTATAAACCACTTAGAGTAAAAGATTTTTGTGATTTAGTTTTATTTGCTATGTCAGTAAATGGTTATGATATAGAAGGTATTGATATAAGAGTAAGAGATGATGAAATATGTTATTCTGTTAAAGCTAGTATTGTTTCTTATGGTGATGGAATGAAAAAAAGAAAGAGGAGATAGTAAAAATGGATTTTGTTTATATTGGAAAAATTGTTAATACTCATGGTATTAAAGGTGAACTTAGAATAAAAAGTAATTTTGATAAAAAAAATGTTGTCTTTAAGCCAGGTTTTACTTTATATATTGGAGAAGGACATGTTCCAGAAAAAATAACTTCATATAGAGTTCACAAAGAATTTGATATGGTTACTTTTGAAGGCTATGATAATATTAATCAAGTTCTAAATTATGTTAAATTAAATGTATATGTAAAAAGAGAAGATTTAATGTTAACAAAAGATGAGTATTTACTTGATGATTTAGTTGGATTATCTATTATAGAAAATGGTGAAATACTTGGTAAAGTTTCAAAAATTGTGTATAATGGAATTAATATATTATTATGTATTTCGGGTGAAAATAATTTTTATATTCCAAAAAATGGCAATTTCATAAAAATGGTTGATTTAGAAAAGAAAGTTATCGAAACTGAAAATGCTAAGGGATTGATATTATGAAAATAGATATATTAACTTTATTTCCTAATATGTTTGAGGGCTTTATTAATGAATCTATTATAAAAAGAGCAATTAATAAGGGATTAGTTTCAATAAATGTTATAGATTTTAGAAAGTATTCTAAGTTAAATAATAATCAAGTTGATGATACTCCTTATGGAGGGGGAGGAGGAATGGTTTTACGTATAGAACCATTGTATGATGCTATTATGGATGCTAAGAAGGATAGTCCTGATGCAAAAGTAATTCTTATGACACCAGATGGTGTACAATATAAACAAAATATGGCAGTTGAGCTTAGTAAAGGAAAACATTTAATATTTGTTTGTGGTCATTATGAGGGGTTTGATGAAAGGATAAGAACTCTTTGTGATATGGAAATAAGTATTGGTGATTATGTTTTAACGGGTGGAGAGTTGCCTGCAATGGTTATAAGTGATAGCATAATTAGATTATTAGATGGGGTAATTACTAATACTAGTTTAGATAGTGAATCTTTTAATGATAAACTTCTTGATTATCCTACTTATACAAAACCACAAGAATTTATGGGAATGAAAGTCCCAGATGTATTAATAAGCGGTAACCATGAAAATATAAAAGCTTGGCGAAATGAAATGAGATTAAAAAGAACGCAAGAGAGAAGACCTGATTTATTAGATTAGATGGTTAAGAAGGTGATTAAATGGCTAGTTACTTAGTTAATAAAAAACATTGTGATGAAAGTGTAGTTTCTATTCATGAATTAGATGGTTATAAATTTAAACCTAAATCTGGAAATGGAAATTACATTAAAGTAAACGAGGTTACAATAGTTGATAGAGTAATGATTGATAAGATATTATCGATGAAATTTGATAAATCGTTTAAACAATTAGTTGCTTTAGCTTTAAAAGTAATTAATGATCCTGATGCAGATGAATCTGATGCTGAAATTGTATTAGATGAAGTTGAATTAGTTAGACAAGTTTTACTCAATAGATATCAAAAATTCTTAAATTACGAAAAAGAACAATTATTTTTAAAAAAGTTAAGAATAATAGAAAATGAAATGAGAGTAAAACAAGTTAAGATTAAACAAAAAGCCATTTATTTAGAACAACAAGAAGAAAAAACTCATGGTAGAGGAAGATAATTAATATATATTTATAATAAAAAAGAATATATTTGTTGCAAATGTATTCTTTTTTTGTTATAATCTTAATTGCTTCAAGGAAGAAAATCCGCTGAAATATTTATAATTTATGATTTTCCGGTAAGTAAATATAGTATGAAAGGATGTATAATATGGCAAATTTAGTTGATAAAATTAATGAGAAGCATGTAAGAAAAGACATTCCTGAATTCCGTGTTGGAGATACTGTTAGAGTAGATGTATGGGTTAAAGAAGGTAAGAAAGAAAGAATCCAAGCTTTTGAAGGACTTGTAGTAGCTAAAAAAGGTGGTTCTGTTTCTGAAACTTTCTCAGTACGTAAAAAATCTTATGGTATTGGTGTAACAAGAGTATTCCCAGTTAACTCACCAACTATTGATAAAATAGTAGTAGTTAAGAAGGGTGTTGTAAGAAGAGCTAAATTAAACTTCTTAAAAGGAATGAAAAAAGAATACAAAGTAAAAGAAAGAAATTAATTTCTTTCTTTTTATTTTATTTCATTTACTTCAATAGTTGATATCATATTTTTATTTAAATACTCTATATAATCATTTAGACGAGTATTTTTTTCAATTGGAATTGGTATCTCTATATTGTGATTGTTTTTAATTTTGTTGGTATTTAAATCTTTAATATTATATTGGTTTGATATAGATAAGATGTTTTTGTTAAATGTACATTGAAATTTATATTCATATTCTATTATGTCATATGTATTACAGAAGTTTTTTACTATTGTTTTTTCATCAGCTGTTAAATCTAGATAATAAATAAGTATTTTTTCTGTATATATATTTATTATATTATCTGTAGCGGTTATGTAATTAGTAAACTCACTTTGATCTGTAATAATTCTATCTTGATATGGTATTTGGTAGATAAAACTTTCTGATATGTTAGAATTATATTTTATTATTTTTGTTACAGAGTAATCCTTTATTTCGTTTGTATTACTCTTTTTAGGTTCTTTTGATAAAGTTATTTTAGCAAATATAATAATTATTATTAAACTAATAAGAATGACTATTAATATTATTGATTCTATTATTTTAATCTTTTTATTTTTCATACTAATACTCCTTATATAAAAATTATATCATAATATGTCAAATAAAATATATAAACGATTTTCAAAGTTATTATCTTAAAATTATCTTTAATCATTGTAAAAAAAATGATAGAATTATTGTGGTGGATGAAATGGAAGAAAAAAATAATAAGAATACTTTATTAAAAGTAATTAAAGAATTAGTACCATATGTAATTATTTTGATTGTTGTAGTTTTGATTAGAACTTATTTATTTACGCCAATTATGGTTAGTGGACAATCTATGAAACCTACATTAGATGGTGGAGAAATAATGATTCTTAATAAGACATCTAAAATAAATAGATTCGATATTGTAGTAGTTGATATAAAAACAGAAGATATTATAAAAAGAGTAATTGCTTTACCAGGAGAAACTATTTCTTGTGAGAATGGAGTTATTTATGTTAATGGTAAAAGACAAGATGAAAGTTATAGTATTGGTATTACTGGAAATATTGAAAAAATAACATTAGCAGATGATGAATATTTTGTTTTAGGAGACAATAGAGAAGATTCTTTAGATAGTGAAGAGTTAGGCCCTATGAAAGAAACACAAATTAAAGGTGTAACTAGTTTAGTTTTATTCCCATTTACTAAGATAGGAAATGTTGAATAGTTATTATTGAAAAAGAAGAGAAATCTTCTTTTTGTTTGATGTATAACTATATTATGATATACTTAAGAAGATAGAGAGAGTTGTTGTTATGAAAAAGTTTATATTATTTTTATTTTTATTGTTTATACCATTTTTGGTTAGTGCAGAAAATGAATTAATTTTAAAAAGTGTAGTTCCTAATTATGATACTAGTCAACAAATATTAGTTAATAATCCTTCAGGAGTGGAAGATTTTAATTTAACATTAACAGATAAAGAACAAGAGATTTCATATTATGTTACTATCCAAAATACTAGTGATACTAATGTAAAAATAGATGAAATCAATTTAAGTAATCCAGATGTTGAATATTTGGAATACTCTTATAGTAGTTTAGAAGTAGATAATATTATAGAAGCTAATAGTAGTAGAATAATGTTACTTACTATAAAATCTAATGATATTGGAGAACTTAATGATACAAATAATTTTCAATTAGAATTAAAATATAGTAAAACTAATCTTATTTCTGGTGGAGAAATAAATGGTGGTGGAAGTAGTTCAAATTCTCCAAACAACCCTAATTCAGGTAATAATAACTCTGGTAATAATGGCAATAATTCAAATGAAAATGGTAATGATACTGATAGAGAGGAAGATGTGAAGAATCCTAACACTTATTCAGATGTAGTTATATTCTTTGCTCTTTTAATTTCTGGAATACTATTATTATATTTTGTAAAGAAAAAAAACAAAAAAACAATTATTATAATTTTATTTATATTAGGTACGACTTTATTTAATTGCGTATTTGCTGATGAGGTTGTGGAACAAGATTCACTAACTATTACAGGATTAATTAATTTTGGTAAAATACCTAATAAGACATATACTATTGAAATAGATCCTAATGGTGGTTTATTTAATGGTGTAGATGTGCCTTATAAAGCATTAGTTTTATACAATACTAAGATTGATTTAAGTGATGTATATAGGGAATACTTTGATTTTAAATATTGGACATATAATGATGAAATTCAATATATGGAAAGTACTATTTCTGTAGTTGAAGATATTAGATTGGAAGCGGTGTGGAAAGAACATCCTACTTATGCTTTAACTATTAATCCTAATGGTGGATTATACGAAAATGAAAGTACTTTTGAAGTTAGATTACATGAAGGAGAAAGATATGAATTAAAAGATCCTGTTAGGACTTCTTACTTGTTTGTGGCTTGGAATGAAAATGAAGATGAAGGCTATTTAAAAGATGATGTTGTAACTATGGGTAAAAAGGATATTGAAGTTTCAGCAGAATGGATAAGAGAAGAAGATATTGTAGCTAAAATTCCTGAGAGTAATAGGTACTATCAAACAATTCAAAGGGCTTTAGTTGAAGTAAAAGATGGACAAACTGTTGTTGTTTTAAAGGATGTTGATGAGTCTTTTACTAATGAAAAGAAAGTTAAATTAGATTTAAATGGACATAAAGTAGTTGGTAAGTTAGTAAATAAAGGTGATATTGTAATTGATAATGGTATTATTGAAAATACTAATGGGATAGCTGTTTCTAATACAGGTATATTAACTTTAGGTGTAAATGATAAAAACGATGATGCTAAGCCAAATGTTTCTCAAGATAGTGTTGCTATAATTGGTACTACTGTTGGTATTGAACAGTATGGTACTTTCTATTTTTATGATGGTTATATTGAAGGTGATGTAACTATTAATGGTAGTGTTCATGCTACTCCTGTTGATTATGCAACGTTTGTTGATCATAATGGCGAAAAAGATTGTCAAAAAGCTTATTTAATTAGTCAAAATAATATTGATAGAGCTGTTTCTAAAACTATTGTTAATGGAGAAATTTATTATTTTAATTTACAAGATTCTATTAATACTGCTAAGTATTCTGGTTTTGATATTTATGCTGTAAGAGATTTTGAAGCTGCTTATAAACTTACAATTGATAAGAATGTTACTATTGTCTTTGATATTAATGGTTATAATATTACGACAGGTACTGATGTTAAAAATAATGGTACATTTATAATACGTGATACTAGTGATGAAAAAGGCAGAATAATTCCTGCTATAACAGTAGTAAATAATGGTATATTAAATCTTAATGATGCAACAATTGAAACTAATGATACTATTAATGTTATAACTAATAATGGAATAATTAATGCAACTAATTCTGTTGTAAAAGCTAAATCTGGTTATGCAATTTATAATAATGATGGAACGATTAATGCAGATGAAAATACGTATTTTAAGGCAAATAGTTATGCGTTTTATAATAATTCTAGTAAGGAAGCTAAATTAACTAGTGGTAATTATGAAGGTATTTATAATACTAAAACATTAGTTATAGATGGTGCTAATGTTAAAATGTCAAAAACTGAAAGCCTTACTGGTGTTTATAATAGTGGAACATTAACTATTAATAGTGGAATTATTGATGTTGAGATTGTACAAAATGGTTATGCTTATGTTTATGGTATCCAAAATATTTCTGTATTAAATATGAATGGTGGGGAGATAAAAGTAACTCATACTTGTGTTAATAATGTTGATTGTTCAAGTTATCAGAAGTATGCTTATGGGATTTATTCAAATTCGTCAAATTCTAGCATTTTGACTGGTCTTAATAAAGCAAAAATAAATTCTTCTGGTACTGGTATTTATCATTATTATGGTACAGTCAATGTTGAGGAAAGTAATATAATATCTGGGTCTTCTGGAATATATTCTTCTTTTAGCAATGTAAATTTATTAAATACTGATATTACTTCCCAAACTGATGCCTTTTATTGTTCTTTAAATAATCGTTCATCAAGGTCAGTAAATATTATAGGTGGAACTTTAACTGCAGGTAATTATGGTGTATATTTGGATGGATATTATTATACTTCTTCATCTGTTTATTATGTTAATGCTAAAATTGGAGATAAAGATAATAAGACAGTTATTAATTCAAATAGTACGGGCATTTATCTTAATGATTATACAAACACTAATATATTAAATGCTGATATTAAATCATCTAATAGTAATGGTGTTTATTTATATGCTGAAACTAATACTTTAACTATTGGAGAAAACGATTTAAATATAAGTCAAGTAAGTCCTCTTGTTATGGGTGAGACTTATGGCGTTAATGTTAACGCTGGTTCTTTAAATTTTTATGATGGTTTAATAAAAGGTAAAACTAACGCTATAAAAGGTTCAGTAACTGCTATACCATCTGCTTCAATAGTTAGTACAAATTATGAAGTTATTGATAATTATGAATATGAAAGTAAATTTATTCAATCTCAAGAAAATTTTTTGGAAGTAAATGGTGTAGAATATAATTCTTTTGATTTAGCAATAAGAGATATAGAACAAGAGGGAACAATTAAGGTTATTAAAAGTGTTAGTGTTGGTTCTTCAATTACAATTCCTAAAGAAAAAAATATTACTGTTGATTTAAATGGATATACTTTAAATACTTCACAAAGATTTATTAATTATGGTACATTAATTGTTAAAGATAGTAGTGTAGAACAGACTGGAAAAATATTTAATAATAGAACTAATTTATTTTATAATTATTCTAATATGACAATCGAAAATGGTATATATGAAGCTGCATCTTCTAAATATATATTTTATAATACCGGTGTTGATGCTATTCTTACAATTAATAATAGTAAATTGAAAAATAGTTTTTCATCTGTATCATATGGAATATATAATACTGCTGGTACTGTTGAAATAAATAATACTGATTTAGAAGTTACCTCAACAGGTGATGATGTTTATGGAATATATAATGTTGGTCTTTTTAATGTTAACAATAGTAATATATTAGTTGATACATCTGTTAATTCAAATCATTATTCATATGGAATATTTAATTTAATGACTTTTAATATGAATGGTGGAAGTATTACATCAACTCGTACATGTGATGCAACTAATTGTAATAGCTATAAGAAATATGCATATGGAATTTATTCAAATACTACTAATGCAAATGTTTTATCTGATATTTATAAAACGACTATTAATTCTTCTGGTACAGGAATTTATCATTACTATGGTACAATTGCTTCTGATGATAGTAATATAATTTCTGATTCAACTGGAATCTATTCCTCTCTTAGTAATGTAAATTTATTAAATACTGATATTATTTCTCAAACTGATGCTTTTTATTGTTCTTTAAATAATCGTTCATCAAGGTCAGTAAATATTATAGGTGGAACTTTAACTGCAGGTAATTATGGTGTATATTTGGATGGATATTATTATACTTCTTCATCTATTTATTATGTTAATGCTAAGATTGGAGATGCAGATAACAAGACTATTATAAATTCTCAAAAAACTGGTATTTATTTAGATGAATATAGTAGGATAACTATTAATAATGCTGAAATAATATCTAGCGAAGCAAATGGAATTTATTCAAATTCAACAACTAATACTTTGACAATTGGTGAAAATAATTTAAGTGTTGAACAAGATAGTCCATCAATTTTTGGAAATACATATGGTATCAATGTTAATGTTGGAACTTTTAATTTTTATGATGGTATTGTTGGTGGAAAAATAAATGCTTTTTTGGGATCTGTTACTTCTATACCTGAAGCTACTGTTATTAAAACTATTTATAAAGCTATTGATGATTATGACTACGAATGTAAATATATTGATGAACAGGATGCTTTCTTGGAAGTTGATGGTGTTGAATATAATTCTTTTGATATTGCCATAAGAAATATTGAAAGTGAAGGAACCATTAAAGTTATAAAAACTGCTAGTGTTGGTTCAGCTGCAACTATTCCGAATGATAAAATAATTACTTTAGATTTGAATGGTTTTACTTTAAATACTACTCAGAGTATTATTAATAATGGTACATTAATTGTTAAAGATAGCAGTACTGAAAAGACTGGTAAGATTTTTAATACGAAATCAAACATTTTTAAAAATTATTCTGAAATGATAATTGATAATGGATTCTATGAATCAAGTACTAATTATTATGTAATTAGTAATAGTGGTGTTGATGCAAATCTAATAATAAATAATAGTATTATAAAGAACAAATATTCTGGAGTTTCATATGGAATATATAATAATGCTGGTACTGTTGAAATGAACAATACTGATTTAGAAGTTTCTTCAACAGGTGATGATGCTTATGGTATATATAATGTTGGACTTTTCAATGTTAATAATAGTAACATAATAGTTGATACTTCTGTTAACTCAAGTTACTATGCATATGGCATTCTTAATAATTTAACTCTTAATATGAGTGAAAGTAGTGTTACTGCTACTCGTACATGTGATGCAACTAATTGTAATAGCTATAAGAAATATGCATATGGAATTTATTCAAATACTACTAATGCAAATGTTTTATCTGATATTTATAAAACGACTATTAATTCTTCTGGTACAGGAATTTATCATTACTATGGTACAATTGCTTCTGATGATAGTAATATAATTTCTGATTCAACTGGAATCTATTCCTCTCTTAGTAATGTAAATTTATTAAATACTGATATTATTTCTCAAACTGATGCTTTTTATTGTTCTTTAAATAATCGTTCATCAAGGTCAGTAAATATTATAGGTGGAACTTTAACTGCAGGTAATTATGGTGTATATTTGGATGGATATTATTATACTTCTTCATCTATTTATTATGTTAATGCTAAGATTGGAGATGCAGATAACAAGACTATTATAAATTCTCAAAAAACTGGTATTTATTTAGATGAATATAGTAGGATAACTATTAATAATGCTGAAATAATATCTAGCGAAGCAAATGGAATTTATTCAAATTCAACAACTAATACTTTGACTCTTGGCGAAAATAACTTAACAATTAAAAATGATGTTCCAGTTATTATTGGAGAAACTTATGGATTAAATGTTAATGCTGGAGTAGTAAATTTTTATGATGGTATTTTAAAAGGAAAAACTAATGCTTATAAAGGTGCTATTACTACAATTCCAACTGATATGAAGGTAGCAAGTGGAACAGAAATCATTAATGATTATGTTTTTGAAATTGCATATATAAGTGCTGTATCTGATTTATTTATGAATAAAACTACTGGTGTAAAATATAAACAATTGACTGATGCTATTTCTGAAGCAAATAATGGTGAAAAAATAGTCTTTTTAGATAATGTTCAGATATATGAAAATATTTCAGTTGATTTATCTAAGGATATAATAATTGATTTAGATGGTTATATATTAAATCTTGGTGCTCATATATTTACCAATAACGGAAGACTTACTATTAATAATACTTCTGAGAAGCAATCTAAGATTATTAAAACAGGTGAAAATTCTTCTTTTGTTAATAATGGTAATTTGTATATTAATAGTATAGATTTTGATCAATTTAGTAGTTATTATATATTTAAAAATAATGCTAATGCTAATTTAAATATTGAAAATAGTAATATTGATTCTGTTTATGGTGTAAATAATTTAGAAGGGTATTTATTTTTAAATAATGTAAATATTAATGCAACTAATACTGCTATTACTAATAAAGGAAATATGAATATTGATAGTGGAACAATAAATGGTAGTACATATGCAATATATGATAATGGTGTAAGAGAGTCTGTTGTAAAAAATGTTTCAGTTATATCAAGTGGTACTGCTTTATACAATACTAATCTTTCTGTTTATAATTTGGAAAATGTAATTATTAAAGGAACTTTATCAAATAATAATTCTCTAGGTAAAATATCTCATAGTATAGGAAGTGTGGAAGGCTATATTTATAATTATGGAACAATTAATTTTACGGAATTGGATATTAGTGGTACAACTACGAAGACTAGTCTATGGGTGATGATTAGTAATAGTGGAACTATGATTGTTAATGATTGTACTATTATTACTACTAGAACTAGTAATTATAGTTATGAAACACATTCTATTCATAATTATTCTAATTTAGAACTTAATAATACAATGTTAACTATAGGAAATTTAACAACGAGTGGCGTAGATGTTGGTGTATTTAATGAAGGAGGGAATGTGTTCTTATCTGATAGTGCAATTAAAGTTAATAATGTTGCTACAGCATATGGTGTTTATAATTATAATGCATCATCTAAGGTTGTAATGGAATCAGGAAGTATAATAGCTAATAATGCTACTAATAGTTATGGTATTTATATGAAAGATGGTAATGTTACTATAGGTGTTGAAACAGAACCAAGTGATCCTACTTATGGTACTAGTAGAGCTAATGTGTCTATTACCGATCCTAGTATTACGGCTGTAGGTACTACTAAAGGTATAGGAGTTAAAAAAGAAAAGGGTTACTTTAATTACTATGATGGTATTATAACTGGTTCTACTAATGCTAAACCAGATATTACTTCACAAGTTGAATATAATTATGAAGTTACATTCTATAAAGATTCTGATACTGGATATGAATATACTATTCTTGAATATATGAAATAACAGGAGGTTTTATGAAAGATTTTTTAATAAATAATAAAAATAAAATATTAATGATACTAGCAGTAATAATTATTATTGCTGCTAGTGTTGTTATTACAATTCAGTTTAATTCTAAAAAGATATCCAAGTTAGAAGAATTAAAAATAAAAGAGATTAGTTCTAATATTGAAAATTTTTTAGAATATATTGAATATGATGGGGATAAGTTAGAGAAATATATTGTTTATGTATTAAAATCTTCATGTGATTTGGATAATATGTGTACATTATCTTATAAAGAGATAGCTGATAAAATAAATAATGTTTTTAATGAAAATATTACGGAAGAGCAAATAAATAAGTATGGTGTTACTCTTTATATGGTTGATAAAAATATTTCTATAGATTCACAAGAGAATAAATATACTATTATAAATAATAAACTATCTTATGAAGAAATATCACATAAAAAAATATATAAATATATATTATCTAATATAAAAAAGAATAGTGATGATGTATATATTCTTACTTATAATAAATATGTTATATCTGATCCTTATAAAGTGTTAGAATATTTTGAAAATAATAATAATCAACTTGAAAATGAAAAGAATGAAGTGGAATCTTTAGAAGAAAAAGAAAAAATAGAAGATAAAAAAGTTGATACTACTGATATTTCTAATTATTTAACGGGAAAAGAAAAGGAAGTTATTTTTAAAAAATATATAAATAGTAATAATGTATTAAAGTTTGGAGAAAAACTTGATGATATTACTTTGACTATTGTATTAGTTAACAATAAATTGTTGATTAATAGTTAGTTTTTAGTTAAATTGATAAAAGCTGATGTTTGTTCATTGGCTTTTTTATTATTTAGTGATAATATTTTATTATAGAGTAGGTGTTTGTATGAGAAAGTTATTATTTTGTCAAAATACAAAGTATTATTTTTTGTTATTTGTTGTTTTATTTTCTTTAATAAATATATTTAGTTTTAAATCATTTACTTATAGTAATTCTACTAATAGTGAAGTAATTACTTTAACTGCTGTAAGTGGTAAAATTGATGTAACTTTGGTTAGTGGTGTTGATTTGATTCCAAATAAAAGTGATAATACTAGTGCTCAGACTAATACAAAGAATTTGCAGAAAGCTATTGATAAAGTATCAGAAAGCGGTGGAGGTATTGTTTATTTACCTGCCGGTACTTTTTATTTTGCGCAGGGAGGTACTGCAAATCATGGAAATCCTGGTGAAGCATATGCTATTAGATGTCGTAATAATGTTCATATAAAAGGTGTTGGAACTAGTGGTAGTTTGATGACTATTTTAAAACCAGTTTATTCTTCTAGTGGAAAAGGCAGTATGGATATGTTTTATTTTAATAACTATGCTGATACTAATTATAATAATGATGGAAGTGTAACTACTTCGACGAAAAAAAATGTTAGTTATATTGATATGAATGGTAATGTACAAACTTTAAAGAATCAAACTGTTTATCTTATTAATGCTGATTTTTCTGATTTTATTATTGATGGTTCGTCTGTAAAAGGTGGAACTTATAATACTACTGGAAAAGGATTTATGATTAATCTTTTTAAGGATTGTGACTGGAATAATATTATTGTTAAAAATGTTGATGCTACTGGATTTGGTGTTGATTGCCCAATTAATTCTACTATTACTAATTGTCAAGCTATTAATTGTGGAAAAGCTGCTACAACTAGTCAAGAGGGAGCATCTGGCTTTGGTATAGGAACGGGATATTCAAATGATGAATCGATTATTATTTCTAATTCGATTGCTAATAATAATAAAAAATTTGGTTTCTTTTTTGAGCACCAAGCAAGATTTAGTCCCAATTATTATTTAGCTACTTCATCAAATGGTTTTGTAGTAGCTAATTCTAGTGCTGGTGGAAATACTTATGATTTTGGTGGTTTAAAACCTTATAATGTTACTTATGAAAACGTTAAAAGTACATCAGGTACATCTTCTGTTAATACTTTACCTATTTATTTTTCTAAATATGCTAAAGATTATCATATAGCTAATGCTTCTTTTGCTAGTTATGTTAGTGATATTAGCAGTAATACTACTATAGATGCGTGGGCTATTAATAATGGTGTTCTTCCTTTGGTTTCACAAACGTCTTTTAAACCTAACAATACGATTACAAGATTTGATGTAGTAAAATCTTTATGGAATTATAATAATTTATGGAATAGTAATGTAGAAAAGGTTTCCATTAGTAGTACGACTTCTGAAATTGCTAATAATCAAAGTTATATAAAAAATACAATTGGTTTTACTGATTTAGGATCAACACAATATAGTGGAGATTTGGATAGTATTATATGGGCTTATAAAAAAGGTATTATTTTTGGAGATACAAAGTTTAATCCAGCTAGTAATTGTACTAGGGGGCAATTTATAGTGATGCTTTATCGTTTAGCTAATACGCCTTCTGTATCAGGAACTTTACCTTTTAATGATGTTTCATCAAGTGATTATTTTTACAAAGCTGTTCTTTGGGGATATAATGTTGGAATTGTAAAGGGGAGTACAAGTAATTCTTTTTCACCAAATGATGATATTACGAAAAATGAGGTGGCTATTTTTCTATATCGTTATCATAATCTTTCTAGTTCTGTTTATAAAATTACTTATAATTTATTTGGTGGAACAACTTCAAATGTTACTTCTTATAAATCTACATCATCTACTATAACTTTGAGTACTCCAACAAGAACTGGTTATACATTTGTTGGTTGGACTGGAAGTAATGGTTCAACACCTACTAAAACTGTAAAGATAAAGACTGGTACTGTTGGTAATCTTGTTTATACTGCTAATTGGAAAGCTAATTTATCTAGTATTGAAATAAAGAAAGAACCTAATAAATTAACTTATTTCGTTGGAGATAAAGTAAATACAAGCGGTTTAGTTTTAAATGCTATTTATACTGATAATAATTTCGAAGAAATAAGTAGTGGTTATACTATTTCTCCAACAACTTTATCTTCTGCTGGTACTCAAAATATTACAGTTGCTTATAATAATAAGAAAACTTCTTTTTCTGTAATGGTTAAAAAGATAGAAGTTTCATCAATTTCTATTAAGAATAAACCGACTAAATTAAACTATTATATTGGAGATACTATAAATACAAGTGGAATGATTTTAACTGTTGAATATAATAATGGTGTTGTTAAAGATGTTTCATCTGGTTTTTCAGTTTCACCTACTAGTTTTTCTACTTCTGGTAGACAAAATGTAGTTGTTACTTATGGCGGAAAAAGTAAATCGTTTGAAGTTAATGTTTTAAAAGCAGAGATTAAATCTTTAAGTATTAAAAACTTGCCCAAAAAAACATCATATTATGTAGGAGATTTTTTAGATACGACTGGTTTAGTTTTAAGTGCTATGTATGATGATGGTTCTATAAAGGATGTAACAGATGGATATATAGTTAGTAATACTATATTTGAAAATTCTGGTTATCAGAAAGTTACTGTTTCTTTTGCTTCAAAATCTGTTTCTTTTGATGTAGAGGTTAAGGATGTAAAGACTTCTTCAATTACAATTAATCAATTACCTTATAGAACAACATATTATGTGGGAGATTCTTTTTCGAGTGAAGGACTAATTATTTTAGATCATAAAAATTCTGGTTTTGTAGAAAAAGTAACAGATGGATTTGAACTTTCTTTAGATGATGGTTTAATATTAAATGAAGTTGGAATTAAAACTGTTAATGTTACTTATAATAATGTAAAAACTTCGTTTAATATAGAAGTTGTTGATATAAAAAATGATAGTCTTATTATTATTTCAAATCCTTTAAAAGTAAATTATTTAGTTGGTGAAACTTTTTCTTTAGATGGTCTTCGTTTACAGTATATAGATTTATATAATAATAGAATTGATATTACTTCTGGGTATACAACATCTATAGAAGAAGGAAATGTTTTAAGTGATTGTGGAAATATAGATGTTGTAGTTTTTTATAATAATAAGCAGGTGTCTTTTAATATAAATGTTTCTGAAATAATAGATATTGAAGTTAATGAAGCTTTATTAAAAGATCAATATTATGTTGGAGATGTTTTAGATAGTAATTCTGTAGTTTTGATTGTTACTTACCAGGATAGTACTAGAGAAGTTATTTCCTCTGGATATGATATTAATATTGTTAATGGAACTACTTTTAATACAGAAGGTAAAAATGAAGTTTTTGTTTCGTATGGAGGAATTACAACTAGTTTTTTTGTTAATGTAATTTCAAAACCTTTGGAATTAGTAAATGATTTTGAAGTAAATGAAGATAATAAGAGTTATGTTAAAGCAAAATTTGATTTTGAAAAAATTTGTTTTATTGTCGTATTCATAATTATTTTTATTATTCTTTCTGTTATATTTGTTATCTTATTAATAAGATATATAAAATAGATGGTAATTCGTTATTTTGTTATAATTAATTAAAGGAGATTAATATGGGAGAATTATGTAAATTACCTAATATAGGTGAAAAATTAGAAAAACAGTTAAATGAAGTTAGCATAAAAAATTATGATGATTTGGTTGGTATAGGAAGTAAAGAGGCGTGGTTGAAAATCAAAAAAATCGATAGTAGTGCTTGCATTAATAGATTGATGGCTTTAGAAGGTGCTATACAAAATATTAGATGGCATAATTTGTCTTTTAGTGACAAAAAAAGTTTAAAAGATTTTTACGAAAAAAATAAATAGATAATAGATTGTAGGAGATGGTAGGATGTCACAAATTATAGAAATAATAGTAGATAATAAGAATTTTCAAATTGAGTGGTCTTTATCAGAATATTTTGGAGAGTTAAAAGGAAAAAAGTTTTTACTTAATAAAATGGCTGCTGATCAAATAGAAATGATTAATGGTTTATCGATAAATGCCAAAATATTATTATCCGCTGTTGCAGGGGCTGTAATACAGTACTTAATAGATAATAATTGTCAAATAGAAAGTATATTTAAAAATGGTTATTTTATAGTTAAAAATTAAATTATTGTTGTTTATTATTTAGGAGTTACATTATGAAGAAACTATTATTTATATATGTTATTTTTGTTTTATGTGGTTGTTCTAATAATCAAAAAGTAGATTCTAATTATTTAGGTGATGAACAAATAGAAAAAGAGATTTCAAAAAATTTGAATATGATATTGGAAGTATCTGATGTAACATCATCTAATCCTTTTGATTATACTAATAATGAATATTATAATAATATTGTATCTTTGGGTAAAGATGCAGTTTCTGTGTTAGAGAGTATGTATAAGAATGGTGAGTTGTTGGGAATAAATGCTTATCTTTCTGCTTTAGCAATAGAAGATATTACAGATTGTAATTTATACGAAAAATATGGTTTAGATTGGTCAACAGCTTCAGAATTTTATAATTTATGGAAAGATAATAATTGTTCGTTTTACGAGTAATTTATAAAATAATTAGTATGGCGGATCACTGAGGTGGTTTGCTTTTTTGTTGAAAATAAATAAAATTCTATGATTATAAGAGCTACATGATTGATTATATATGTTTGGATGTTTTCTTTCGTTTTAGAAACTTTATGTATAAAAGAGTATATGATATAATTTTTTTATGGAAGGTGTTATGATGATTCAATTTGATTTTTCTACTTATATGAATAAAACTATTCATGTAGATGAAATAAAAAAAACAAGAATTATAAAAAAATTATATAAGGATAAGATGGCGGGGTTTGTTAATCATATAATTGAAGATAATGAAATAAAAAGAATTAAAGAAGTTTCTAAAAGAATACAGGATAATAGTGATGTTTTAATTGTTATTGGCATAGGTGGTTCTTTTATGGGGAGTTATGCTATTAAGAATATGTTTTTAAAAACTTTTACGAAATATAAAACTGAAGTTATTTATTTAGGAACAGATTTGTCTAGTAGTTATTTATTAGAAGTATTAGATTATATTAAAGATAAGGAAGTATCTTTAAATGTTATTAGTAAATCTGGTAATACTATGGAGATTCAGTTAATTTATAAATTAATAAAAGGAATATTAGCAAAAAAATATTCTGATGAAGAATTAAAAAATAGAATTATTGTTACTACTGATTCGCTAAAGGGAAAATTACGAGAAGAAGTAAATAGTAAAGGTTATACTTCATTTGTTATTCCAGATGATATTGGTGGTAGATATAGTTTGATGACTGCTGCTCATCTTTTGCCTATTTCTGTTATGGGATTAGATATAAGTGATATGCTTCTTGGATATAAAGAAGGCTTGTTATTAATAGATGATGCGTATTATTATGCTAATTTGAGAGTGGAATTATTCAAAAATAAAAAGTATATAGAAAACTTTAGTATATATGAACCAAAATTGTACTATTATACTGAATGGATTAAACAGCTGTTCGGTGAATCTGAAGGTAAAAGTGGTAAGGGTATTTTTCCTGTTTCAACAGTTAATACAAGAGATTTACATTCTTTGGGACAGTTTATTCAAGATGGTAATCCTATTTTATTTGAAACTGTATTAAAAGTAGAAAATACTTGTGATATAGAAGTTGATGATATTTCTATGAATAAAATAAATAATTTAGTGATTGATGCTGTTTGTACTGCACATTTTAATGGAAATACTCCTAGTATTGTTATATCTATTGATGAATTATCTTTAGAAAATATAGGTAAATTGAGTGCGTTTTTTATGTTGGCGGCTGCATTTAGTGCTTATTTATTTAGAGTAGATCCGTTTAATCAACCTGGTGTTGAGGCTTATAAAAGTGAAGTAAAAAAAAGAATTGAATTAAAATAGTTGTGTTGGTTTTATTTGAAAGTATATTTATTAAGGGAGTAATATTTTTTACATATATAGTTTATTTTCTTAATTTCTAACGTAGATGTAAAATCTACTTTTTTCTTTGTCAAAAACTTTATTTTTCACTTTATAAACACATAAAAAAGATGATATATTATGGTATAATGTTTTCTAGAAGAAATACTTTATTAGGAAGTGATTATATGAATAATAATGAAAACAATATAAATTGATTGATTACGATTTAATAAACCCCTTTGAAAAATCCTTATTTTATAAGGGTTTGCGAGAAAATAGATCTTTCCTGTTTTAATCCAAAAAACGAAAAAACACTAAAAAATCATCATTTTTGATAAAAATATGGGTATTTTAGGGTAGGAAAATTGAAGGTGATTACGACGGTTAACCCACTATTAATATTTATAGAAAGGAGAGTGAATTATGAACAATAAATTGGAAACAATTTCAAATTTATTTGAAGGAAAAGAAATAAGAAGTCATTGGAACAGTGATGAAGAAGAATATTATTTTAGTGTTGTTGATGTAATTAATGCATTAACTGATAGTAAAAATCCTAATGATTATTGGTATAGATTAAAAACAAGAATGTCAGATGAAGAAAAAAGTGAAGTATCGACAAAATGTCGACAGTTGAAATTGAAATCTAAAGATGGAAAATATCGTGAAACGGACGTATTGGATACCAAAGGAATATTAAGACTAATTGAATCAGTACCAAGTCCTAAAGCAGAACCATTCAAATTATGGCTTGCTAATTTAGGAAGCGAAAGAATAGATGAAGTTTTTAATCCGGAACTTGCAGTTAATAGAGCCGTAGAATATTATAGAAATAAAGGCTATACAGATGAGTGGATAAAGGCAAGGATTAATGGGATAGTGGACAGATTTAAGCTTACAGATGTTTGGAAAGAAGGAGGCATAACTAAACCAATTGAATATGCTATGC
>JBJFGS010000010.1:0-83468 GCA_051892935.1 Candidatus Coprovivens sp. | reverse complement strand
TTCATAAGAAAACCTCTAGAAAAATCTAGGGGTTTGTCTACACTCTGAAAAAGAATAAAGCCTTATAGCTTTATTCTTTTAATATGAAAACATCTTACAATCATAACTATCAAGTAGATTATTAACTTCACTCAATTCATATATACCTTCAACGAAACAAAATCTTATTATTAAGTCATAAACATTATTCTTCGGTAAAGAGTAAGAAGCACTATTTAGTAATTCTTCCATTTCATTCTCGTTTAATTTCAAAGCTAAACACAATAATATAACAGTCTCTTTACTAGGATGATAATTAATATCACTTCTTATTTTAGAAAACAACCTTCTATCAATATGAACTTTATTATATACATCACTATCTTTCAAATTTCTATCATCAATATATTTAAATAATAATTTTTGGAACTTATTATCAGTCTGACTATTATTGATAAAATCATCGATACTCCTTGCCTTACATTTTTTTATAGGAGAAGCTAAAAAATCAACGTTTTCTGAAATTTCCTCTTTATCAAATTCATCATCTAGATAAGTTCTGTCTATTCTTTCTACATCTTTATCTTCATCAATAAATATTGTACATGATGCATTCTCTTGTCCATATCTGAATCTATTGAATTTTACAATGACTTCTTTGCTTAAATTTTCATCAATATATTTCTTTAACTTTTCTACCATAAAAATGTCTCCTTCAATGCGACCAAATAAATCACTTAATGTAGTACCATTATACCAGAAAGAAGGGAAGAATATGCAAGAAAAAATAGAAAAATTAAAAGAAACAAGTATATTAGAAATCTCTAATTGGTGGGGCTTACATAATCCAGGAAAATCAGGAACAATAATATCTCAAGATAAAAAAATATATCATTATACTATTTATTATCGAGAAACCCCATTTTTAAAAGAACATAATATTCCTTTAGAATCCTTATCAAAAGGTCGAAAAATTACTGAAAAAGAATACAACAAGATAATTGAATTTATTGAAAAAAACATAATAGATAAAGAATTCACTTCAAACAGTATATTTGATGCAGGATGGAATGTTAAAGGTCATTATAATAATCACGAATTCAATATTCCTAATAACATAGGTTTCAACAATGAAAAAGGTTTATATGATATTACAAAAGAATTACTAGATACAATAAAAGGAGAAGATTAATATGAAAAAGAAAAAAGAAATGGATATAGTATTTCTACTAGATAGAAGTGGTTCCATGAGTGGTCTAGAACAAGATACAATAGGTGGATATAATAGTTATATAGAAAAACAAAAAAACAATAAAATGAATACTAAAGTAACAACAGTTTTATTTGATAATCAATACGAATTATTACATGATAGAGTAAATATATCAGAAATAAACAAAATAACAGAAAAAGAATACTACGTAAGAGGATGTACTGCTCTTCTTGATGCTATAGGTATTACAATAAACAATTTAGATAAAAAAGTTAAAGACAACAAAGTATTATTTATTATAACAACAGATGGTCTTGAAAATGCCTCAAAAGAATATAATAAAACTAAAATAAAAGAACTAATAAGTAATCATCCAACTTGGGAATTTCTGTATATAGGAGCTAATATTGATTCATACACTGAAGGTGAATCAATTGGTATAAGAAAAAGTAATATAGCTAATTATTCAAAATCTAAACAAGGAACACAAGCTTTATTTGAATGCGTAAGTGATGCAAGTATCTCTATGTATTGTGATAATACTATAAAATCATCATGGAAGACTAAACTAGAAAACACAAAATAAGGGAAACCTTATTTTTTTAGTATATTTTATAAATCGCTATCCATACTAATAATGAATCCAAATAAAAAGGAGCATTATTAATGAAAAAAAGACTAATAATAACAACTATTATCTTATTCTTTACCTGTACTATTCAAGTATTTGCAACTAGTATATTTAAATATGATTGGAAAACAAATAGCGAGTATTTAAATGCAGAATATACAATGTATTATAATAACAACATATATTTTAAAAGAGGATATATAACAACAACTATTAACTTAGAAGATCAAGATACTAATGGAATACCAAAAACATATATTAATAGATATAATATCCAAGGAGAACTAGAGAATACCAAAATATTAACTAATAAAATGATTGTATCTTTAACCAAAAATGATCAATATATAATAGCTTTATCAATTACTTATAATTCTTCATCTAATACTTATAAAATACTACTAATGGATGAAACACTAAATATAAAAAAAGAAATAACAATTAATATAACTTCAGATGAAGAATTAGAATACGTAATGGAAGAATTCAAAATACTGGGTATAGAATATTTAAAAGTATTAGATAATAAATTATATTTCTTAACTAGTGATTATATTAAAGAAATAAACCTAGAATCAGGAACAACTAATAACATTGAAGTAACAGACAATAACATTAATACTTATTTAAATCACTTATTTAGATTAGAAGAAGAAAATACAGATATAAGATATTTTATTGGTTATGATAAAAAAAATAATTACGAAGTAATAACAGGAATGGAAAATCAAGGATGTAATATTGGACCTGTATCTCAAGAAGTAGGTGGATTAATAGAAGATTCTCTCTTCTCAAGATATCCAATTTTCTCCGATGCATATATAAAACAATATGCATCTTGTGAACCAAACTATAAAGGAGTTATAAAATTATATAATAATGAACAACTAGTATTCGATAAGATATACGAAGAATACAGTACATTTACTACTCCTTATATAATAAACGATTACATAGTAACAATAGCAGTAAAAATAGATACTGACAATTACGATTTTATAGTTTCAATAGTAATTCTAGATAAAGAAGGGAATATACTACAAGAAATATCTGAAGAAGAATATTATATTAATTTAATAGATGCTCCTGCTAGTTTTATGACTATAGGAACAAACATATCTTCAAATAATAAATGCTATACAGAAGAAAAATCCACTTCATATAACTGCTTCAAAAATAATAATATAGTATATTATTTACCATTAAATATAACAACCAAAGTAGAAGGAATGGGAAAAATAGAAGTAACTCAAACAGCTAGATATGAAGAACTAGTTAAGTATCATCCTCTACCAAATAAAAACTATTCTTTAGATTCTATTACTATATTAGATTCTAATAACAAAGAAATAATTCCTAACAATAATACATTTACTATGCCAAATAGTGATATAACCATATTAGCAACATTTGCTGTAACAAATCCTGAAACAAATACTTCATCAATAATAATATTTATTATAATATTATCTTTAAGTATATTAATCTTTATAAGATATAGAAAAAAACTAAAGGAAGAGTAATTTCCTTTAGTTTTTATATACAATTATCTACTTATAATAATATATAATTATAAAAAAATACACTTTTAATAATTTTTCATAAAAAAAACAACAATTATATAAAGTTTAGTAGTAAAATAATGTACGTATAGGACGCCATAGGAGGTTTTTTATGAAAAATAAAAGTTGTTTAATAATATACAATCCCCGTAGTGGTAAAGGTCAAGTAAAAGAAAAGATAGATATATACAAAAAACTACTAGAAGAAAATAATTGTAAAGTAGATATTGTTGCTACCAAAGGTATGGGCTTTGCAACAGAAGCAATAGTATCTGCCGAATACCATGATATTGTATTTTCAGTAGGCGGAGATGGTACCCTAAATGAAGTAGTAAGAGGCAACATGATGCGTAGTAAAAAATTAACTATCTGCCCTTTACCAAGTGGAACATGTAACGATGTTGCAACCATGTTAGGATATGGTCCCGATCCTGTAAAAAATATTGAACTAGCTTTATCAGGAGAAATAAAAAACATGGATATAGGAACAATTAATGATACACCATTCGTATATGTAGTAGGAATGGGAAAATTCATGAATATTCCATATGAAACAAAAAGCTCAGATAAAAGAAAATCTGGTTACCTAGCTTATCTTAAAGATGGTCTAAAAGAAGCGCTAGATAAACTAAGAAGATATAATGTCGAAATAGAAATAGATGGCGAAAAAATGGATGGCTATTATTCCCTAATTATGATATCTAATTCTGATCATGTAGCAGGAGTTGATAGATTCCATAAAAATGTATGTTTAAATGATGGTGAAATGGAAGTTCTCCTATGTCAAGCCAAAACAAAAGGTCAATTTATAAAAAGCTTTTTACAATTATTTTTAGGAAGAAATACTGATAAAATAAAATCTCTAAAAGCTAAAGACATAAAAATTAAATTAATTGATAAACCATCAAAAAAATGGTGTATTGATGGTGAAAAATACGAATATAGCGGAGATACTTTTCATATTAAAACTAATAAAAAAATGAATATATTAGTACCATCTCAAAATGTTAATAAACTATTTAAAGATTAAAAATAAAAAAAACCAAAAAGATATGTTAATAAAATCAACATATCTTTTATTTTAACTTACCAAAAATATTACCTAATTTATCATGTATAACCAAATCAGCCATACTATCATAAGTAGTACTATCTATATTAACAATAACTAAATACTTACCATTAAAATATCTAATATAAGAGGCAGCAGGATATACTACTAAAGAAGTACCAGCAACAATCAGTAAATCACAATTCTTAATAGCTTCAATTGCTTTAGCAACAACGTTCTCATTTAAAGGCTCTTCATATAAAACGACATCTGGTTTAACAGTACCTCCACAAGTACATTTAGGAATACCTTTACTATTAAATACGTATTCTGCACTATATTCTTTATTACATTCTATACAATGATTTTTAAAAACTGTCCCATGAAGTAATAAAACATTTTTTGATCCACTTTTTTCGTGAAGTCCATCTATGTTTTGAGTGATAATAGCTTTTAACTTTCCTATATCTTCTAACTTCTTCAAGTACTTATGGGTAACATTTGGTTCTATGTCTAAACAATTCAATTTATCTTTATAAAATTTAAAAAACTCTTCTTGATGATTATCAAAAAAACTTCTACTAAGCATCACCTCAGGTGGAAAGTCATATTTTTCATTATATAAACCATCAACACTTCTAAAATCTTTTATTCCCGATTCAGTACTAACACCTGCTCCCCCAAAAAAGACAATATTTTTAGCTTCATCTATCATTCTCTGTAATTCTAATATCTCTCTCATTATCATCACCACATAATTAGTATATCAATTATTGATTAACAATAAAAATAAATTATGATAAAATAAAAAAAATGGAGTGTGAGAAAAAGAATGAAAAAACTATTATCAGGATTATTAACTATTGTAATGTTCTTTTCAATAATTGGAACATTAACATTAATTGGACTAAGAGGAGCAATTAGTACTGGATCTGTAGAAAAAATGATTGATACTATGATCGAAAAATATGATTTTCTAGAAACTACAGGTATTGCTGAGGAAGAGGAACTAAAAGAATTAATGGAAGAAGACAAAGAGTTCAAAAAAATGTTTTCTAAAGTAGTAGCTGATACATTAAAATATAGTGCTAGAATTAGTGATGAAATGCCAGACTTTAAAAACCTTTTAGAATATATTGAAGAAAAAACAGATATTGAAATCGAAAAAGACGCAATTGAAGAAAATATAAAAGAGTTAGAAGACAGTTTAAAAGAAGAAAGAATTTCCGAAGATACTGAAGGATTAGATATTCTTCAATCATTATTTTCGACTAGCTCATTAATTAGTGGAATTATAGTAACAATATTATTAGAACTAGGTATTTGTGTATTAACAAAAGATGTAAAAAAAGGAGTTAAAAGACTAGGAGAGACATTAGCTACAGCCGGTCTTGCAGTATATGGATTAAGTAAATTATTAATATCATTTATATCTCAAGAATCAATAGACGAAGAAGTTGCTAGTATAATAGAAACTATGTTAAACCCTTTCGATACAGTTGGAATAATTAGCATTATATTAGGAGTAGTATTAATAATACTTGCATCAAAAATAGCGCAAACATTTGCAAGTATTAATCATAGTAATCAATCAATTCAAAAATTAGATGATAGTATAATCCAATAAAAAACTTCACATCAATTTGATGTGAAGCTTTTTTTATTTATTTTCCCATTTCCAATCTTTAACCTCTGGCATATCAATACCATACTCATGAATATATTGCTTATGTTCAATTATTTTTTCTTTCATTAATTTACTTAAGTAAATACCTTTACTTCCTAAATTAGGAACCATTTTACATACTTCTATTACTAAATGATATCTATCTATCTCATTTTGAACTCTCATATCAAACGGAGTAGTAATAGAACCTTCTTCCATATAACCTTTAACAGTTATATTATGATTAGTTCTTTCATATAGTAATTCATGTATTAATGAAGGATAACCATGGAAATTAAATAAGATTGGTTTCTTTTTAGTAAATAAAGCATCGTATTCTTCATCAGTTAATCCATGAGGATGTTTATGACTAGTTTGTAATTTAAATAAATCAACAACATTTATAAATCTTATCCTTAATTTTGGTAAATGCTCTCTTAAAATACTAACAGCAGCCATACTTTCTAAAGTTGGTGCTTCCCCACAACAAACCATTATAATATCTGGTTCACCATCTTGATCATTACTAGCAAAATCCCAAATACCCAACCCTTGAGTACAATGTTTTACAGCTTGATCCATCGTTAACCATTGTGGTCTTGGATGCTTAGAAGTAACTAAAACATTTATATAATTTTTAGTTTTCATACAATGATCAAAACAAGATAATAAGCAGTTTGTATCAGGAGGTAAATAAATACGTGTAACATCAGCTTTCTTAGCGGCTAAATGATCAAGGAATCCTGGATCTTGATGTGTATAACCGTTATGATCTTGTTGCCATACATTACTTGTTAAAATATAATTAAGTGAAGCAATTTCTTCTCTCCAAGGTAATGGCTTAGTAATTTTTAACCATTTTGCATGTTGAGATGCCATAGAATCAACAACTCTAACAAAAGCTTCGTAACTTGCAAAGAAACCATGTCTTCCTGTCAATAAATATCCTTCTAACCAGCCTTGACACATATTTTCAGAAAGCATACCATCCATAATACGTCCATCTTTAGCAAGGAATTCATCATTATCTTTTAAATCAGCCATCCAACTTCTATTTTCAGCTTCAAAACTATATTTTAATCTATTAGACATTGTCTCATCTGGACCAAATATTCTAAAGTTTTTATTGTGTGCATTTAATTTAAATACATCTCTAACATATCTACCTAATTCCATCATATCTTGTGCTTCAATTTCACCAGGATTAGGAATATCAAGTGCATATTTTCTAAAATCAGGTAAAATTAAATCTTTTAATAAACGTCCACCATTTGCATGAGGATTAGAACCCATTCTCCTATCACCAATTGGAGCTAAAGCTTGCAACTCTGGAATTAATCTGCCATTATTGTCAAATAATTCTTCTGGATGATAACTTCTTAACCAAGCTTCTAACAAATCTAAATGCTCATCACTACTCATATCAATTGGAACTTGATGAGCTCTGAATGTTCCTTCAATTTCTTGACCATTAACTACTTTAGGACCAGTCCATCCTTTAGGAGTCCTTAAAATAATCATAGGCCATTTAGGTCTCTCTATATTATCATTTTCACGAGCTTCTTTTTGAATTCTTTTAATTTTTTCAATACATCTATCTAATGCTTTAGCCATTTCCTTGTGCATATACATAGGTTCTTCACCACATACAACAATTGGTTCCCAACCCATACCTTTAAAGTAACTGATTAATTCATCTTCACTTATCCTTGACAGCACAGTAGGATTACTTATTTTATAACCATTCAAATGTAAAATAGGTAATACAGCACCATCATTTTTGGGATTTAAAAACTTATTAGATTGCCAAGAAGTAGCTAAACTTCCAGTTTCAGCTTCACCATCACCAACAACAACTGCAGCTATCAAATCGGGATTATCGAATACAGCACCAAAACCATGAGCTAGAGAATAACCTAGTTCACCACCTTCATTAATAGAACCAGGAGTCTCTGGAGCAACGTGACTTGAAATACCTCCAGGAAATGAAAATTGTTTAAATAGTTTTTTTAGCCCCTCTTCATCTAATGAAACAGAAGGATATATATCAGTATAACTACCTTCCAAATATACTTCACTTACAACTGAATTTCCACCATGCCCAGGACCAGAAATATATATCATATTTAAGTCATATTTATTAATAACTCTATTTAAATGAGTATATACAAATGTCTGACCAGGACAGGTTCCCCAGTGTCCAACAATTTTTTTCTTGATATCTTCTTTTCTTAAACTTCTTTTTAACAAAGGATTATCTAATAAATAAAGTTGAGCAGCTGCCAAATAATTGGCGGCATTCCAATACTTATCTACTTTAGTTAAATATTCCTTAGTATCGTATTCATTCATAACTATTCTCCTTTTATTTTTACTATATAATTATACCATGCAAAGTATTTAAAGTAAAATAAGATAATAATAAAAAACATACAATCTATTATAAAAATGAATTCACTTTATACAATAGGTTGTGCTATACTTATTAAGATAGGGAGGCACATAATATGAAGAAGTTTTTAAAAGATAATAAAATAATAATATTGTGTCTTTTAATATCAATTAGTGTATTTGTAGTTTTAGGAATATTCATGTTTTCTAAAATAGGCAATCAAAATGCTAGTCCAGTAAAAAGTGAACTAAGTTCATATAAAGGAATAGAAAACAATAACGAATTATTAAAATCTATGATTACTTTAGAAATTGGTTCGGAATTACCAACTATTGAAGAATACTTTAATGATTCAAGCGATTTAGAATCAAATTTATCTATAAAATATTATTATAATAATGATGAAATATCAGAAACATCATTTACAACTATTAAAGATAATAAACGATATTTAAAAAAAATAAATACCTATAAAGTAGTAATAGAATCGGATAATAATAAATATACAAGTACTCTTAAAATAGTAGACACTACTGCACCAACTATAACTTTAAAAAATGTTGCAATATCTGAAGGAGAAAAATACTCAGCAAAAGATTTCTTAAGTAGTTATAGTGATAATAGTGGAAGTAATTCTTACACAATAAGTTTTAAAGATGAGCAATATTCAAATTTTAAAAATATTGGGAACTATAGCGTCGTAGTTACTGTTTGTGATCAATCAAAAAATTGTACTGATAAAACAGGTAGTTTGACTATCGGTGAATTCGTTTTAAAACCAATAAAAACTATTGAACAAGAGATAGTTGTTAGAACCGAAGAAGTAAAATATGGTGTAAGAAAAATAATAAAAGCTAAAGTTACTTATGAAGTTTATAATGATGGTACTAAAAAAGAAATTAGCAGAAAAGCTGAAACTAGTACTATAGATTATTCAACCTTTAATGGTACAACTGAAACAATGAAATCAGAAGCAACTAATATTTATAGTTCTTTATCTACAACAAGAAATAATATCTTAACTATGACAAACAAATATAGAACAGAAAAAAATGTTAAAAGTTTAACATTAGATTCTACTTTAAGCGTTATGGCAACTATAAGAGCTATGGAAATAGCATATTCTGATAAATTTGATCATAAAAGACCTGATGGTAGAGAATGGTCAACTATTTGGAATGATTATTTAAAAACGACTCCAGATAGTCTAGTAATTGGTGAAAATTTAGCAGCTAATTATTCATCTGATCAGGAAGCGTGTGAAGGATGGAAAGCTTCTCAAGGACATTATGAAAATATGATAAATCCATCATTTACTAGAATAGGCATAGGCAAATATAGCTTTAATGGAAAGATTTATTGGGTTCAATTATTCCAAAACTAAAAAGACAAAAGTCTTTTTTTTCTTGCTTAAAAAAACTAATTAGATTATACTACTAAATAGTTTTATACGAGATAGAAGTTATCCAAAGGAGGACTTCATATAATAGAATCTTTTTATAATTTAATTAATAATAAATACATTAATCAAAAAGAACTATCTATCATAAAAAATCAATATAATAAAATATATAAAAAAACTAAATATAAAAGAAAAAAATCTATTATAGAAAAAAGATTTTTAAATGATTATAAAAATATAGATTATTTTATAGAAAAACATAATATAAATTATCTTGATAATTTAAGAGATAATACTCATATATTAGATAACATTAATGGTTATCCATTAGATAAATATCAAAGTAGAGCAGTTTTATCAAATGAACCAGCAACACTAGTTATAGCTGGAGCAGGTAGTGGAAAATCATTAACAATAATTGGTAAAATAGTCTATCTTATAAAAGAATGTAATGTAAATCCATCTGATATATTATGTATTTCTTTTACTAACGAAGCCACCATTAATCTAAAAAATAATATAAAGAAAAACTATAATTTTAATATAAACATTTATACATTTCATAAACTATCTCTAGAAATATTAAAGCTAAACAATATTAAATATCAAATAGTACCAGATAACTTTTTAAAAGATATAGTAGATAATTTTTTCAATAATATAATCCAATCATCACCTAAACTAAAAAAAGCATTAAAAAAAATCCTTGGAAAAGAATACTCAGATAAAGAACTAACTAACTTAAAAAGACTAATAATAACATTTATTAACTTATATAAATCGAATAACTATAGTTTTTCTTACTATTTAAAAATACTAAAAAAAATAAAATATACTTTTAATATTAAAGAGTATATAAAAAACAAATACTTAATACTATTAATATTTAATATTCATTTTTGGTATCATGAAACATTACTAGAAGAAAATGCTTTAGATTTTAATGACATGATAAACAAAAGTGTAGAAATTTTGAAAACAAATAAATATATAAAAAAATATAAATACATAATAGTAGATGAATATCAAGACACCTCATTAACTAAATTTAATTTATTAAAAGAAATAATTAATTTAACAAACGCCCATCTTTTAGCTGTCGGTGACGATTTTCAATCGATATATCGTTTCACAGGATGTAATTTATCTATTTTTTTAAATTTTTCTTCATACTTTAAATATTCTAAAATATTTCCAATAATAAATACCTATCGTAATCCCCAAGAATTAATCAATATAGCAGGAATATTTATTATGAAAAATCCATCTCAACTAAAGAAAAAACTAATATCAAGTAAACATATTTCTAAACCAATTGTTATATACTACCAAAACAATAAAATAAAAGCTCTAAAAGACATTCTTATATTCTTAGATAAACATAATATTAAAGATATAATGGTACTAGGGCGTAACAATAATGATATAAACAAGTATATAGATAATACTTATACTAAAGATAAACAAAATTACATATATCAAAACATTTCCTTTAGATATTTAACTATTCATAAGTCAAAAGGTTTAGAAAGTAATACAATAATTCTAATAAATATAGAAGATAATTTACTAGGAATGCCAACTAAAATAAAAGATGAAAAAATACTAAAATATGTTAATAATACTAAAGACATATATCCATATGAAGAAGAAAGAAGACTCTTTTATGTAGCTTTAACTAGAACAAAAAATAAAGTTTATATAATAAGCCCAACCAAAAATGAATCAATCTTTATAAAAGAAATAAAAAAAGACACCAAAAATGTCTCCTTAATTAGTACAAATATAAATGATTTATCTTCTTAAATGAGAATGCTCTGAATGCTCATTGTTAAAACCTTGTTGTAGTTTTAATCCCTCTTTAAAACCTTCTCTAAAGATAACTAATTCATAAGGATTATCATGTATAAAATCATTCTCATCTAATCCTTCAAAAGCAAACTCTTTTCCCAAATTAAATATTTCTTCTCTTTGTTGTTCAGTAATTTCTTGCGGGTAAGCTGAATTTTCCAATTCCATTTCAATCACCAAAGTTATTATAACATTAAACACGATTACGTGCTATAATAATTTTTGAAGAAACGGGGTAACATTATGAATACAACTTATAGCAAAAAAACAGTTATTATAACAGGTTCAAGCCGTGGAATAGGTGCTAAAACAGCTTATGTTTTTGCTAAAAATAATTTTAATATAGTTATAACTTATGTAAACAACAAAGATAAAGCTTACTATTTAGCAACTGAATTAGAAAAAGAATATAAAATAAAAACAATCGTTATAAAATGTGATGTTTCTAAAGAGGAAGATGTTTTAAATATATTAAATCGTACAAAAGAAACATTTGGCAATATAGACGTTCTAATAAACAATGCCGGTATTGCCATAGATACTACTCTTGAAGATAAAACAATAGAAAATTTCCAAAAAATAATAGATACTAATTTAATAGGAACATTTCTAACTTGTAAACACATAGGAACATATATGAAAGAACAAGGACATGGCTCAATAGTTAACATATCTTCAACTAATGGAATAGATTCATATTATCCATATAGCATGGATTATGATGCATCTAAAGCAGGAGTAATATCATTAACTCATAACTTTGCTAAAATCTATGCACCAACCATCAGAGTAAATTGTATTGCTCCAGGATGGGTTAATACCGAAATGAATAAAGAATTAGATAAAGAATACATAAAAGAAGAATGTTCTCATATACTACTGGGTAGATTTTCTGAACCAATAGAAATAGCTGAAGAAATATATCATATAGCAGTAGAATCAACATATACAAATGATTCAATAATAAAAATAGATGGAGGTCGATGCTAATGTTAACAGAATTAGGAATAACACAAGAAACAATAGATTTTTTACATAAAGAAGAATTAAAAGTAAAAGAAATATTTAAAGAAATAGATAACAACTGCTTAAAAAATTCTTTAAAAGTTCTAAGTGCCTTCCATAAACATAATGTATCGGATAGTTATTTCAATAGTACAACAGGATACGGTTACAATGATTATGGAAGAGACAATATAGAAAAAATATTTGCTTATATCTTAGATGCTGAAGACGCTATAGTAAGAAGTCAATTTATCTCTGGAACTCATGCTTTAACTGTTGCTTTATTTGCTTATTTACGTCCAAATGATAAAATGCTTTCAATAACAGGCCTTCCATATGATACTCTTCACGAAGTAATAGGTATCATACCTAATAATAGCAGTCTTGCTTCCTTTGGGGTAAAGTATGATCAAATAGACTTAGTAAATGATGACTTTGATTATGAAAAAATACAAGAATACTTAAAAAACAACAAAGTAAAATTAATAGAAATACAACGTAGTAAAGGATACTCAACTAGAAAAAGCATTACTATAGATAAAGTTGAAAAAGTAATAAAAGCAATAAGAGAAATAGATAAAGATGTAATCATAATGGTAGATAATTGCTATTGCGAATTTGTTGAAACAAAAACACCATGTACAGTAGGAGCAGATATAATAGTTGGTTCTCTTATAAAAAATCTTGGCGGAGGAATAGCTCCAAATGGAGCTTATATAGCTGGCAGACACGACTTAATAGAACTAGCTGGAGAAAGATTAACATGTCCTGGAGAAGGTCGCGAAGTAGGTCCAACACTAGGTATAAACAAACAAATTCTACAAGGACTATACCTAGCTCCTAAAGTAGTAGCCAGTTCTCTTAAAACGGCAATTATAACAAGCAAAGCACTTGAAGATTTAAACTATAACGTTGAACCAAAATACAACGAGCCACGAGCAGATATTGTTCAAAATATCATCTTTAATGATAAGGAAAAACTAATAAAATATGTTCAAGGAATTCAAATGGGGTCACCAATAGATTCAGCATCAATTCCGATACCATGGGATATGCCGGGATACGAAGATCAAGTAATAATGGCTTCTGGAGCATTCACCCAAGGCTCATCCATTGAACTAAGTTGTGATGGCCCAATTAGAACTCCTTACATTGCCTACCAACAAGGTGGACTAACATACGAGTATGGACTATTAGGAGTTGCAAGAGCGATCGAAGAACTAAAAAAATAGACTACATAAAGTCTTTTTTTAGTTCTTTTATAAAAAAATAACTTCTTCATAAAAATTTATTAATTTACTAGGAAGATAGTAACAAAATATGATATAATTATAAAGAATAGTAAAGATAGGTGAAAAAAATGATTAACGAACTAACCAACGATGAAATAGAAGAACTAGTAGGACTAAATGAAGTAGATAAAAATCTTTTAAAAGCTAGAAAAAATGGTCTTCTCCTTACAGATAACCAAGTAAATACATTAGGTAAATACAATATTGATATTGGAAAATGTACAAGTATGTCTGAACTATTATACATGATTGATCAAGTAGATGATGACGAAGATGATGAACTAACATTCCTAGCAGAACAAATAGCAGAAACAAATTACTATCAAAATACTAGAAAGTGATAAAATATGGCATCACCAGAAAAGTTAAAAAAATATCAAAAGGAAAAATTTGAACACTATAAAAAGATTAATAATTTGAAAATAAATGACAACGAAGCTTACATTTCATTAAAAGTATCAGATTATAAAAGCATAATCTCAGATTTTTCTTTAGAAGATCAACCTGTATTAAAGGCTGAATTTATAGAAGTAATCGAAAAAAGAGCAGAAATAATACCACTAGATTATCCGTTAGTATTAGAAATACACAATAAGACCTTTAGTGCTGAACAAAAAATAACTGTTAGAAAACTGATAAAAAATAGATTTACTTTTATATCAATAAATAAAGAAACAGAATTAAAAAGAATAAAACAAAAAAGCTATTACTTTCTAATGTTAGGAATAGTAACATTCATCATTTCAATGCTACTATACAATGTTAAATTGTTGATACCAATCTATGAAATATTGTATTTTATTGCATCATTTAGTATATGGGAATTCGGCGAATTAGTCATATTTGAACAAGATGATTTAAAAGAAGAAATAATAAAATATAAACATCTATCTAAAATTCGTGTAGTCTACGATAAAGACTAATAGTAAAAATAAAAAAAGTATGATATAATAAAATATGTAAAAGAAAAACGGAGGGGAATACTCATGAGAGAAAACAACCAAAAATTTCAAGTTGAAATAGAAACAGGAGAAGTGATGGATGCTGAGCTATTATCAGTTGTAGAAATAGATGGCAAAGAATACGCAGTATACTCACTTGATAACAAAAACGGAACAGTTGACATACTAGCTTCATATGTCGTTAAGGACTCTGAAGGATATGATCAATTAATTGATATAAATAATCCAGTTGACAAAGAAAAAATTTCTAATTTTATAAAAAGCCTAGTTGCATAATATACAGGAAGGAGAATGAATATGAGTACAATTGCAGAAAACGTTGATAGAGAAGCTGTTGAGAGAGTTTTAGGAAATTCAGGCAGAACTATTAATTTAGGTGAAGGAACTCCTAAAAATAATACTGGAACAATTGATATTGAGACTCTTACAATATTAGCAGCTCGTAGACCTAAAATAAATTCTGATATTTATCTTAAAATGCTAAAAGAAGCTTTAAAAGACGCTAAAAAAATACATGAAGCTAATCCTTCTGAAGAGACGCTAAATGAAGTTGAAAAAGTTGAAAAACTAATAGAAATTTTTGAAAAAGAACTTCAAAGAAATAGAACATTATTAGATCAAGTAGAAAAATCAAAGTATAATTTAGAAACAATAATAAAATCTATTAACGATTGTTTAAGTGGTATTGTAAATGCTATAAATGAAAATAATACAGATCTTATAAGTGCTGCTATAAAAACAATAAATGGTTATTATGATGATTATAAAAGGCTTTATGAAAAATTTTATGAAAATTTGCTCCAATATAGTAAAAATAATCCAAATAGTGAATACAATGTATCGATAGCTGAAATAAATATTAGTGAAGAAACCTTAAAAATCATTTATAGATATTTAGTTTTAGGAAAAGACGATGATAATTATTACAGACAGTTAATCACTATTTTATCAAAAATAGTTGACGAAGAAATATTCGATAAAGTTGCAACAGAAGTCGAAAATGAGCTTAGAGTAGAACAAGAATCATATGATAATGCTCTAAACGAAATAAAAAATTATGTAATAGTTTTAATTGAACAATATAAAAAAGATATTACCAAACTTGAAATTCGTGATTACGTGGCTTTGCTGGATTTGGAAATTATTAATATTTTATCAAGATATCCACTTATATCATCAGAGAAAAAAGAAAAACTATCAGAATTAGGAAGAAAAGAACTATCTGATAATATTGATAATAACTTATTAGAATCTATCAAAGAAATTAAAAAAATCAAGGAACAAATAGAATATATAAAAAAATTTGAATTCACAGATCCAACTTTCAAAGAAAAATATGCTGAATTAATTGATGCAATAAAGGCTATTGAACAATCTGAACAATTAAAGAACGCTCAAATAAGAGTTGAATTATCTGAATTAGATAATAAAGTAAGCTTTATTTTTGAAAACAATGAGGAAAAGATAATTGAACTTGAATTAGTTACACCAGAAGTAAAAGAAAAAATGGATATCACTGCAGCAACTACATTGTTGGATAATAAAGTAAACGAACTTGTAAATTCAGAAGATAGTATTACAGAAGAAAAAGTAAAACAGGAATTACAAAATATTTTAAATACTTTTAACAATATACCTAATGAAATAAAAGGAAATCTTCTAAAAGAGAAAATAGAAAGCTATAATTCATTATCAAAATCATCTCGTTCAGGTGAAACACCAGAAAACACTGGTGAAACACCAGAGAATACTGGTGAAACACCAGAAAATACTGGCGAAACACCAGAGAATAATGGTGAAACACCTGGAAATAATCAGGAAGAAGAAACTAAAGAAAGAGAAAAGGCTATTAATTTCTATATAGAAACATTAAAAGAAAAAGAAGAACTAATAGAAAAAATAAATCTAATAAATAAGACTATTGCTTTAGAAATAAATAATATTCCGCCTAGAGTAGAATATATTATATCTTGGGAAAATAATGCTATGAATTATAATAATCAAATAATGGATAAAGATATAGACTTGTCTAAACAACGTGCTGAATTACGTAAGAAATATAAATGTTTTGTTACATCCCTTCCAACTATAAAAGAAATTGAATTACCAAAAATAAAATTTGAAAGGGATTACGAAGAATTTATTAGAGAATACAACGAAAAGATTGTTGAAGCCTTAGAAGAAATAGAAGAATTAAAAGCGGGACTTAATAATGCATCACTAGAAAGACAATCCGAAATTAATACAAAAATAAATAAATTAGTTGAATACATTGCTGCATTAAATTCAGTAATGAATAGAAGGATATTGATTGAAAGCATCGAAAAAAATATTGATGTTGTTTCATTACTTAATGAAAGAAGAGCTAATAAAAAGAAAATAAGAGAACAGAAAAAACAAGAACAACAAAATCAACAAAGACAAACAGAACAACCAAATCAACAAAGTCAAACAGAACAACCAACTCAGACAGAACCATCAACTCAGACAGAACCACCAACTCAACCAGAACAATCAACTGAACCAGAAATACAAGAAAAAATAGAAATAGAGGGAGTAGTTACAAAAAAATTTGCTTTAAATTTCAATCCAAACCGCAAACAAAAAGCTGATATAGAAACAAATAGAATTTTAAAATCTGTAGATGCAATTAAACTTACATTATTAACAAATGGATTACAAATTAAATATAGTGAGACTCTAAGAAATCAATTACGTGATTTAAAAGCAAGAATAAGTTTAGTAAACAAAAACAATGCACGTAGTAGAACAAAAGCTCAATACATTGATGGAGAAACACAAGATATAGCATTTAAAGATAATAGAGAATTATTAGGTAAATATGGAGATTACAAATTACAAGTCAGAACCGGTGAAAAAACAAAAAACGGAAATGACATACTATTTGAAATTGACTTAGCCGAAAATCCAACTGAAGAAGAAAAAACTACTTATACAAGATAGTGGAAAAGCACCTTATGGTGCTTTTTATATTGAAAAAAAAGTAAAAAAAGTGTATATTTATTATAGTAGGGGAGATATAAAGAATAGGAAGGAGAAGATGACTTTTTATGGATGAAAAAGAAAAGACAAATGCTAAAAAAGAAGATGTCTTAGAAAAAGATAAAAAGGAAAAAACTCCTGAACAAGCTAATCAAGAAATACCTACTATAATGCCAACAATGATTGATGAAAGTGAAGAGATAAGAAAAGTAAGAGACCTTTCAGCAATCATACCCAAATCAGACAACAACACTCCACTAGGAGCTGACGAGATAGAACTGATAAGTAAAGATAATGACTTAAAAAGCGATGGATCAGCTGTTATAGCAACCATCGATGACAATGGCGAAGCGACAATAAGAGCAAACTTATCTTATCCAGAACAAATAGATATCGAAGCTCGAAAAGAAGAAAAAATAAAATTAAAAACAAAGAAAAAGAAAAAAGAAAAAATAAAGCCATCCAAAGTGGCACAGAAATTTCAAAATAGTATGGCGCTATTCTCCCTAATAGTAATTATTGCTCTAGGAAGTTTTTGGTACTATATAACACATGCTCCTACAGAAAAAGACTTTAAACCATTAACGGTTGAAATAGAGTTAGGGGAAAAACTACCAATTAGAACTAGTTCATATGTCGAACCAGGAAAAGGTGAAATAGATGAACTACTATATGCATTAGATACATCAAATGTTAAATTAGAAGAAGCAGGAGAATATGAATTTACAATCACATATAAAGGAATAACTAAAACTGGTAAAATAATAATAAAAGATACAACTAAACCTTTATTAGAAGTAAGACCAGTATATGTAGTAGAAGGTGGAACATACAATGCAGCAAGCTTTGTTGAAAGTTGTATAGACTGGAGTGGTTGTAATTACTCTTTTCAAGATAGTGAAACAGAACAAAAATACACTACACCTGGTTCATATGTTGTCTATGTAGTTGCAACAGATGCATATCAAAATTCAGTAACAAAACAAGCGAGTTTAATTATTGAAGCTAGAGGAAATGTAAAAAAATACTATAAAAACAGTGGATTCCTATATGATGCTGGATACGAAGTAGAAGAATCATATGAACTTCACTTCTATGATTATGCAGACTATTCAATATTATTAAACGGAACATATACAACACTATTTAAATATCAAGATGAAGTAAAATACGAAGAAGCAAGAAAACAATACTATGGTGAAGTCAATTACACTTGTTTAGATAGTGAACTAACAATTAAAAGAGTTGAAAGTGTAACAGTAATTGGAAGCAACTATAGTAAAAAAACAGATATAGAAAACTACTTAAATCGTGAAGGATTTCAAGAAATAGGTTAAACCTATTTCTTTTTATATAAAATAAAAAAGATGTTAAACATCTTTTTATGAAGTAAATATCTGAACTCTTATCCATTGCTTTTTATTTTTATCATATAAAGAACCAACACCCATCTTACTAAATGATGAATCAACAATATTAGCATAGTGGCCAGGAGAAGCAATTAATGCAGCAATGGCATCATCACTTGAAGATTGACCATATGCAATATTTTCACCATAATGACGTAAGCCATCAGATGCTTTAGCAGCATTATATCCATATTCGGTCTTTATTAAACTTTTAACTGTTTTATTTCCGGGTCTTGTATGTCCTAAAGCGTTACCATATACAATCTCATAACATCTTATTTGTGCTATTATATTTAAATCATAATCTATAGATAACTTTGAAACTCCAACTTTTGTTCTTTCTGCATTTGAATTATTAAGAAAAATATTTTGAGTAGTTTCATAAAACGATTCAGATGAGACGAAAAGAGCCATAGCATCACGCTTCATTAAACTCAAATTTTTCGAATCGTTAGAAAAACCACTATAATTCCAAGACTGGCTTCCTTTTCCTTCATAACTTATTACATCAGCATATCCATCATTATACATTGTAAAAGTAACTTTATCATAATGTGTAGTATGTTTTGTTCCATAATAATTAATTGTTAAATCATAATTATCTTTAGTATACGTTCCTTTTGCAACTCTAACACTAGCTGAAACCAAAGTAGAACCTCCTATAGTTGAAGAACCACTACCAGAAGAACCACTTCCAGAACCACCAGAACCGCCGGATCCACCAGATCCACCAGATCCACCACTATCAGAAGTATTACCACCGCTTGAACTTGTTGTACCACTACTAGGTTTTTTATTAGTACTACCACCACCAGAAGAACTACCAGTAGAAGGTTTTTTCTCAACCGTTAAAACTGTTTTATCACTAGTACAATTCTTTGAATAATCACAAACTTTAACTTCAACATTATAAGTACCAGGTTTACTATAATCACTAGGATTAACAATTTCAGCAGTAAAATCAAATGAACGACTATTATCCATAAATATAGCTACAAAAGATATAGGATTAATACTATCTCCTTCAACAATAGTTACTGGTTCCAACTGAATAGTAGGAGCAGTACTATCCCTTATTAATAAAGAACTTTCATATTCTTCTCCATAATTAGTTATTTTAACAGTTAATGTATTATTAGAACCAATTATATACAATAGTCCTTCCTCTGACTTAACAGCGAAAGTATCTATTGGTATAGCAGTATTCCCCATATAATAAGAAATCTTATAATCGTTATCTATTTCGTAATTAGGACTAAAATAATCATTAACAGAAGGAAGAATTTCTCCGGCTTCAACTATTAATTTTTCTGTTATATATCCATCTTTAATGCTTATATACTTTATACCTGTTTCACTATCAGCAACTATTCTTCCTTGATACTTATTAAATATAAAATCTAGATTCATTACAATTATAAAAAAACTAATTATAAAGAAAGCAACTGCCAAAGAAAAAATAATAGTAGTTCTTTGCTTTTTATTTTTTAATGATATTTTTTTATTAAAATGAGGAAAAAAACTTTTAATATTTATTTGAGAAAACTGCTTTTTCAACCATAACAAAAATTCAACAATATTCTTAAAAAAGTTTTCTTTTTTTATTGTTTTATGTGAATTTTTATCTGCTTTTTGATCTTTTATATTATTTATATCATTTTTCTCGTTCATAATATACGACCCTCTATTATTAATAATTATATCATATATTTATTATTTTTTTATCAATATCTTTCATTATTAACATAAACTATTATAGGTGATAATATGTCCAAACATAAAATAACAGTATATGCTTTATGTAAAAATGAAGAAAAAAATATCAAAGAATGGTATAACTCAATGAAAGAAGCAGACGAAATAATAGTCTTAGATACTGGTTCAACAGATGAATCTATCAGTCTTTTAAAGAGATTTCCTAAAATAAAACTATATCAAGAAAAAATAGTACCTTGGCGATTTGATATCGCTAGAAATCTTTCATTATCATATGTATCTAAAGATACAGATATTTGTGTATGTACTGATTTAGATGAAAGATTTGAAAAAGGATGGCGAGCTAAAATAGAAGAGTATTGGCAAGAAGATACAACCAGAGCCAAATATTTATATAATTGGAGTTTCGATTCGTTAGGTAATCCTGGTACAACATTTTACATAAATAAGATTCATAGTCGTAACAATTACAAATGGGTTCATCCTGTTCATGAAGTCTTATCATGTAATAAAGAAGAAAAAGAAATAATAATACCAGGAATAACTTTAAATCATTATCAAGATTATACTAAAGCTCGAAATACATATCTTCCATTATTAGAATTATCTGTAAAAGAACAACCAAATGATGATCGAAATGTTCATTATTTAGGTAGAGAATACATGTATTATAAAGAGTGGGATAAATGTATTGAAACTTTACATAAACATCTTAATCTACCAACAGCTACATGGAAAGATGAGCGTTGTGCTTCTATGAGATATATAGCATTTTCTTACTTAAATAAAGGATACATAGAAGAAGCAATAATGTGGTATAAAAAAGCCATTGAAGAAGCACCTTACTTAAGAGAACCATATTTTGATTTAGGAAATCTATACTATTTAATAAAAGACTATTATAATACTGAATACTATTTAAAAAAAGCCCTTAAAATAAAAGATAAAAGCTATTCATATATAAATGAAGAAAAAGCATGGAACGAAACAATATACGATTTATTGTCAATAAGTTGCTTTAACAATAGAAAATATAAAGAAGCACATCGATACATAAAAAAAGCCTTAAATATTAATAAAAATAACAAGAGGTTAAAAGAAAATTATCAAATAATTCAAAAATATAACATATAAAAACTCCAAATCATTTGGAGTTTTAAATTTAAACAATTCCTTCTTTTATTTGTATCAATAATAATTCAACTTCTTTTGCCGCTCTTTCATCATATGGTAAAACAAACTTCAAAATATTATCTCTATTAGTTACAAATAATACAAAGTCATCTCCTAAATAAATAGTATTAATCATACTTAAAGTAATATTATTAATATCGATACTTTCATCTTCTAATTTACATAAATATAATATAGTATCAATCTTATTTAAATATTCTTCTCCAATATTATTACTCAATCTAACAATACTATTTCTTCTTCTATAATACTTATCATCAGCATCATAATATTTAAAATTATTTTTATCAACAACATTGTCACTAGCAAGTAAAGTACTAATATTATCCTTATAATTAGTATACATATCATCTATATCTAATAAATTCTTATATTCAGTAAACTTCTCGTAATCATAATACACCTTATTAATAGGATTATTTATAATAGGGCACATAGTAGTATCGATTTTTAATCCATTTCTACTACTATAAACATCATTATTTACTATAGTAACATACAATATCGGTTCTATATCATCTTTAGTAATTCTAATTAGTTCATTAGCAAATAATCTTAGTAATTCATTATATTCAGTATTTTTTTCTCCCTCTAAAGCATTTAAGTATACTGTATTTCCATTTCTTATACCTAATATTTTAGCTACTAGCTCATTTTCTTTATATATACCAATTTGTATACCATTTTTATTTAATATCGAATAATGTAAGAAATCATTTCCGATAGTTCCAACCTTATATAAAGAACCTTTTATCGTTTTAAGTATATCTTGATTATAATTATCTAATATTTCAATTCTATATATATCATCTTTATAACATAGATAAGGAACAGTACTAGTAACTCTTTTATAAGACTCTCTAAATAAATCAACTAACATATTAATTCTTTTGTTTAAATCATTAACTTCATAATATCCATCTTCATATATTGATTTAATAATATTTTTACTAATTGATTTAGCTAAAATATTATCTTCAAAATTAATTAGAGATAAAATATTCTCGATACTAATCAAAGTTAATTTTGTAATATCTTCATCTAATTCCTTAACAAATTCAATTATTTTATCCCATTTTGAAATAATAATACCTAAATTATCTACAATACCTTTATAATATCCATCAGCAACCATAATAAGGTTTTTTTCTTCAAATAAGAAATGTTTTAAAGAATCATCTAATTCCTTATATATACTAAGATCATATCCATTAAATACAACTTCTAAATCGTTTATAGATAAAACTCTTCTTCTAGGTTCATAATATTTACTAGAAATAGGAAAAACACAATTATCTGTATTAATAGCATTAAAATAATCGTGTGAAAAAGCTGATTTTATCTTCTCACTATCCATATTTTTACTAACATAACTATAAGTTTTATTTACTATATCATCAAGAATTTTTAAATAATTACTATATTCTATGATTTCTTCTATATTATATACATCCATATTATCTTTATATATAAACTTAGAAGCTGACTTATCTACATATATTTCCCCGGTTAATCCCAAAACTAAGTTTGCAGCTTTTTTTAACTTAAGTAATTCTCTTTTCTTCAATTTAACATCTAGTTTATTACCATAACAAATATAATTCATAATAGATATTACCTGTTCAAAGCTATAATTAATTTTATATTTATCTATTAAAGTATTAAGTTCAGTTACCGTTTTTAAATCATCTAAGTATTTTAAGTATTCATCAGTATTTTTAGGCTTATTAATTCCTAATTTACAAAGACAATTCTCTTTATCAAATCTATCATTAACAATAGGTAATAAAACATGTTCTAAAATACTTTCAAAATCAACATCTTCATTAGCTAAATACTTAATATATTTATTTTTCACTTCATTAATAGGATAGCCATCTCTAAAATAATTAACATATATATCTTTATTAGGATCAGTAAGAGCTCTAACAAATAATTTAAATTTTAATTTATTTAAGAATTCTTTACCTATTTCTTTTCTCTTACTATATATAACACTTTCTTTAGGTTTAAAATTAACAAGAATTATTTTTTCAAATTCCTCATTATATTCTTTAATTTTATTATATATATAACATTCAGTAAAAGCTTTACTATAATCATATATCTCTTTTTTAGCAGCATATTCATCATATGTTCTATATTTTATAAATCCAAAAAATTTATTAGTAACACCATTATAAGTATCAAAATTATTATCCAATATTAAATATATAACATTATCTAAATAAGCATTCTTTCTAACTCTTCTAGAAAACTCATTTATATCTTCGCATTCACCAATATCATATAAATTAGAAATTATTTTTTTAGCCATATTTTGGAATATAGCTGAATTATTTTCTTTAAATATTAATATTTTTTCACTTACAATTTCATTTTGTAATTGTTTTATTTCTTCAAGAGTAATATCTTTATTACCATCATTAACTAGTTTTATTGTCTCATCAAGTCCTAAAACTAAATAACTAGCTAAAACACTCTTATAACTTAATATAGTTATTTTAGTATCTTGTTTTGATAATAAAGATTTCATTCTTACAGTTTCAAATAAATAGTTTACTTCATCAAAATTAATATCATTAAATTGTTTGTCACTTAAATTAAAAATCTTTTTACATATAGACTTATTTTTAAATATATTTAAATCAATATTAGTTTCAAATAATTTATCTATATAACTTATTAAATCTGTTATATTTAAAACATTTTTTAATTCAGTATTATCATATAAATCTGTGAGTTTTATGTTTTTAGAAATTGCCAAATTAATTATTTCATAATTACTTAGTTCATTTAAAATATATGGAAGAGTAATATAATATAAAACATCATCTTTATTTAATAATCCTAACATTTCATATATCATATTATGTTCTGATTTTTTAACTAAAACAGGACTATCTAAGAAACCTTTAAAGAAAATAGAATCTTTAGTATCAAGTTTTACATGTAGATTATTTATTTTGTTAAAAATATTCTTTCTTTGCAACATATTAAAAGCTGACTTAAAGCTAAGTTTATTTAATAACAATTCAATACCATATGAACTAGTATCATTTATAAAAGTATCATTTCTCAATATATTAACTATATCTTCTTCATCAAATCTATTATTAATAGCTTCTATCATAATCGTATCAATAAACTTATTAAATAGATTATAAGTATTAAATATCTTTTCTTGTAATTCATTATTTATATATTCAAAAGGATAAATACTAATACTATGTTTTGAACATTTTTTTAGATTAATTTCACTAAAATAGTTATCTGCCTCATCAGGATTTAACTTATATAATTTTTGAATAATAGCACTAAAAGCATCATTATCTAAAGTAGGTAATTTACTTATTTTAGTAATCTCCAATATATTAAATAAATCCAAATATTTATTATTAAACTTGCCTATAAAATTAGGATTATCTAATATAAACTTATAAATACTTTTATTATCTGCATTATTAAAAACCAAACTATTATTAAGTATTAAATTATATATTGCGTTATTACTTTCATAAATCTGTAGAAAGTCATCAAATTTCTTACATTTTTTTAATAATAGTTTAGTATATGAATCTTTTGTTAGAATACTACAAACTTCAAAATCACTTAAATTAATATAAGAAAGTAGGTTATAAGTATAATTTATTTCAATAGAAAATGGAGGAATTTTATTTCTTATATCTGCATTATTAAGTACTTCACATAATACAATATTATCTTTAAAATTTCCGGAATCTTTTAGAATATAATTAATTAATAAAATATCTATATCCGTATATTTTTTCTTGTTTTCTAAATAAGTAATTCTTTCTTTATTATTTAATGAGTCCCAAATACTAATATATACATTATTATTTTTTATTATATCTTCGTATTTAGATTGGTTATTTAAAATTTCTAATTTTATATCTATATTTGCATTAACTAAAAAATCGGTAATGTATTCATCATAAGCAAAAAAGTTTTCATTATTTCTCGTAACTAAAATAGTTTTTATATCTTCTAATAAGTTATCACTTTTCTTCAAATACTTTTTCATTTCTTTATACTTATGTTGTTGTTCCTTTGTTGTAATAGAAGAAACATATAATTTAGTATGTACCAAATCTTCTAATATGTCTTTTAAATCGCTAATATTCATTGTAAGCCCTCCGTTTTCAAGAATTATTATCAGTTAATAATACTGCATGAACAACAAACCTCTTATTATCATCTAAACAAGTAGATAGAGTAAGTATTTTATCATCAGTTGTAACTTTCGTATCAAATTTATGCTCACTTCTATCAGTAATCATATTTAAAAAGTTTTGATACTCGTTCTTATCATAAAAATTAGTTACTAAATAATCACTCGTAACTTCAATTCCATAATACGAAAATATTCTCCAAGTACCATTCATATATAATGTATTAAAAGTTATATCATAATTAGAAGAATCTTTATACCAATTACTCTTTCTTATATTAGGTAGTGTTCCAAACATTACACCACTAGTAAATCTATTATGAGCATATACTATAGTATTATCATCTAATACATCAATATTATTACGATAATCCATAAATACCCAACCATTATAATCTTTTTCTTTATAGAAATTCCTTTGTAAATAGTATCCATTATCAGTCGTTCTAACAATAGGATAATCTATTTTAGTACCTTTAACAATTATCCATCCAACCATATCGGAATTAACCTCTAGTAGCTTATCATAAGAGTTTATAATAATTCTATTTGTACTATCAGATACTTCTTCATCAGTATCAACTCTATCTTTTATAACGTGAAGTTCCTCCATAATAGAATTAATTTTCGATTCTGATTGGTAATTATTATATAAAATATATCCAAATACTGAACCAACTATAGCAAATATTATTAATGCACATATTTTTAAGGTTGTAAAAATAATTTGTTGTAAATAATTATTTTCTAAATAATCCTTAGAATATACTAAAGAAATTTTAATTTTATATTTAGATTTTAATTCTTTATTTAAAGACTTTAATTCAGAAATATCTTCGTTATCATCTAAATCATCATGTATCTCCAAAATAATATTTTTTTCTTTACATTCTTTTAATACTTCGACAACTTTCTTTATATTATCTAAAGAATAATTTTCAAAATGAATAACTTTTAAGTATTTATTAATAATACAAAAAGATTTTAAATCTAATAAATCATCATCAGATAGAACGGGATTTATTTTTATATTATTTTTATAATATATTTTTGAATAAGATGTTAAATTGTTACATGCCATAAAATTACTTGTAAATAACACTTCATTTCTCGATTCGACCATAATATTATGTTTGTCTAAATTTTCAACTAAGAATTGAGGGATAGAATAACAATTTAATTTTTTTATATTTCTATTTTTTATAATCTTGTCACATAAAGAATAAGAAACATTTTCATCACTAGTAACTATAAATGAATCTATATTAGATAATCTTTTTAATACATCTAAAACTAATTCACCTAATTCGTTAGTAGATACAGATATATCTTTTATTTCTTTTTCTTTAGCTAAATCAGAAATAAATAATCCAACTATTTTAGTATTATTAGCAATATATTCATCACTAAACACTAACTCGTTATTAGATATAACATTAGTATTTAATAAATTAGGTTCAACCGGTTTATTAGTACGATATTTAAATATAAGAGTATTATCCTTAATTAAAACTGTAATCTTCTTCATATGCCACCTCTATTATTCCATTCTATACTATATAATATATAATACCATAAAATGTAAAATTTTCAAAAAAAATTAACACAATATATAAAAACATGTTATAATGTAATCAGAATAAGGAAGAATATTTATAGGAGAGGTTATTATGAAAAAATTTAAAAAATTATTTATGTTGTCTATTCTAGCAATAAGCACATTTATTCTATGTGGAATGACAACTGTTAAAGCTGCAGGTTTTTCGCTATCAAACACAGATATAGTTTGTGATCCAGCTAATGTAGAAAAAGGTGGAAGATCAACATGTTATATCATTGGAGTACCATCTGAAGATGCAACTGCTTCAGTTAATGGATATATTAACTATATTTACACAACAAAATATTTAAAGTTAGTTGGAACTCAATATTTAGTAACGAATTCAAACTCTACTTTGGCAGACGCAACATCAGCTACGGCACAAATAACACCACAAGATGATATGCCTGATGAATTAAAAAGTTTTTCTTGTGCATATGATACTAACATATCTTCTAGTATAAAAGTTTCATCATTTGGTTGCGGTATATTCTATACCAAAAATAGCGTAACTCAAAATGCATTTACTCCAAGTACAATTAAGAACACTGGTATAAAATCTGGTATATTACAAGATAGATATGGAACTATTGGTGCTATCCTTGTTGGATTAGATGAAAATGCAACAGGAAACGAATGTGGTGAAGTGTGTGTAAAAGTATGGAGAGTTCCTGAAAAAGAAAATTATGCAGACTATACATCATGTGGAAATGATGGTACTAATGCTAATAATTGTGGTTCTGATACACAACTACAATATAAATGTAAAGAAATTCACTATAAAGAAGATGGAACATTTGCTGAGACAGGAGCATTTGCTTCATATGCTCTATTAGCTGCATGTGCATTAATTGCAATAAGCGCTATAACATTAGCTAAGAAAAATAACAAATTCAGTAGAATCTAATAATAATCGTAAAAGGTCTTAAAAAGACCTTTTTTTAGTGGTGAAATTGACAAAAACAATTCTATAAGTATAATAAAACAAACAAAAAAGGGGGATTAATATGGCAAATGAATTTGATAGGGTAGAAAGATTTGAAAAAAAAATTGAAAATAGTAACGAATACATAAGTAATCCTACTTCTTTTTTATATGATCAAATAGAAGATCCAACTCTTCAAGAAATAGTAGAATGTACAAGAGCCATTGCTTTAAGCAATTTAGATTTCATCGAGAATAAAAGAGAAAGTAATAAGAAAATGTTAGAATCAATGACAGGAGCAACTGCTATAATTGCAACTCCAACTATTTTCATTATTAAACCATCCAAAAAAATACCAATACCAAGAGAAGTAAAAGACTTATCAGAAATTATAAACAAAATAATTTATGATCCGTTTTCAGAAGAAAGTAAAAATATATTAAGAAGTCTATCTCCAGATGATTTAAAACTACTAAAGTTGCAAATATATAAACTTATTCTTGATACAAAAAGAGAAATAAGAAAAACAATTCTAACAAATCCCACAACAGATATTAGTTTATATCAAGAAAGACTAAATACATATGAAGTGGTACTTGAGGTAACAATAAAAGAATTTGAAGAAGCAGAGAATACCACATTAGAACTTTCACAAGAATATTCAAATATTATATTGGTACCAAACAATAAAAAATCAACCTACTTATATGAAGACATTATAGAATATCCTGAAAGATATAAAGAAATAAGATTGATATTTGAAAAAATAGTAGATGGTTATTTTCTTAGAACAAAAGACACTAAACCTATTGAAGGATATCAAGAAAAAATCTATGAATATAAACATCCTAATGGTATTAGAATTCTTTATGTTATAACAGGAAATGTCATTGTAATATGTTCTTTCTTTATGAAAGATAAACAAAAATCAACAAGGATATCTAATGAATATGAAGAAGCATTATCACGATATTATTCATGCAAAGACTACATTGAAAACAATTACAATAATCCGGACTTTCATATTGAGCAAGCTGAATTCGTAGAAGAAATTTTTTCCCAATTAGATGGAATGAGTTTATCAAAAAAGGTTGGTGAGTAATATGGTAAAAATAAACGAAATACTAAAAATTGCTGAAGATACTTTAACAGAAGCAAAAATCATAAAAGCCGAAGAAGGACCAGAAAAAGTAAAAAAATATGTTGAAAAAGTATTAAAAAGAGCTGCCAAAGCAGATAAAACTGAACTATGTCAATTAAGTAATTACGATATATTTGTTCCATTTTTAATTTTAGTAAATGATAATAAATTAAGCTTTGACGAAACATTATCATATTGTGAAGAAGTTAAAAAAAGTGTAAATTCATGGACCTATGATAAAGATGGTCATCGTCTAAGTGAAATGCAAAATGGAATTAATGATGATGGATCGTTAAAAGATTATAAGTACTTAAGTATAATTACTGAATTAGGATTAACACCAATATTCACAGAATACAATATGAAATTAGTATATATGTGTATGTATGAATATTTAAAATTAAAAAAAGAACTTTTAAATCTTCCAGAATATTCTAAAAAATTACCATTGGTAAAAAGAATTCAATTGATTAATAATATATACAAAAATAGTAGATTCTATAATTTTATAGATGTTGCTCAAAAAATCTTAAAAAGAGATACAGATGATCATGAACTTCGTCAATATGCATCTAGTAAAAGAATTGAAGTAACTACCGAAGTAATAAAAGGAATAAATGATGAAAGTATTCTGGGAATATACGAAATTCCATCTGATTGGCATCAATTTCTAGATCCAAGATTACTAGAACTATTATACGAAATTGTATTAGATAATCTTTATAAGCTGAAAAAAGATTTAGATATAGAAGAACAAGAAATTACAAGTAAGAAAAATCGTTCAAAACTTACAACATACTTATATAATCATAATTTAAATCCATATTCATTAAATGAAAAACTAGCAGAACTTGAATCAATTGCTAATATAACAGAAAGAATAGAATTTTTAATATCTTTAGGACTACCACTAAATAATGTTTTAACACTTTATTATAATTACATAATCAGTTTAGATGATGAAAAATTAAAAACACTATCATTTCTATTAGACAATAATATATTGTCTAAACAAACTTTATCAGAAAATCTAGATATAATAGATTCTAATTATCAACAATTAATATCTAATTATGAAATATTAAAAAATATAATTGATTTTCAAAATATTTTCTATGATGATAGGATTCTTTTAAAAGATATAAAAGAAATAAAAAATATCTTATCAGTACTAAAAGAATACAAACTTACAAAAAATAATTATATATTTTTATTGTGTCATTATGAGTATATAAATATTTATGATTTATTACTTGAAAATGAAATATCAGAATCACTATTTATAAGTATATGTGAAACAGAAAACCCTTTAAATACTATTAAGAGAATTATAATCTTTAGAAATATTGGTGAAGAATATGAAACATCGAGTCATTTTTTAAAAAAATCAGTTACAGCTGAAAGCAAATTTATTTGTGATGATTCAAGTTTAGATGACTATTTACCAAACACAATTTCATCATATGGTATAAACTTCTTATCAGGAGATAAGATTACAACAATAGTTGATAGCGATATCGTAAAAGCTATGGATGAAGAATATCAAATAGACAATATCTATCTAATAGGAGATATCATAATATCACGTCCAAAATTCTTACGTAATTTTGAACAAGTACAAGGAAATAAGTCTTATTTAATACCATCACTAGTATCACAATCTATTTTAGAAGAATCATCATTTTTAACGTTAACAAATGAATTGACTAAAAAAACATTAAAAAAATAGCAATGCTATTTTTTTAATTTTCTCTTATAATAATCATATAATTCTTTAAAACGATTAAAATGAACAATTTCTCTTTGCCTTAAGAAAAGTAAGGGACCTCGTAAAGACTCATCATCAGTCATATCAATTAAATTTTCATAAGTAGCTCGAGCTTTTTCCTCAGCAGCCATATCTTCACTTAAATCAGCTAAAACATCACCAGACGAACTAAAAGTTAATGCACTAAATGGATTGCCTGATGCATCAACTGGATAAACTCCTTTACCATGATCAGTAAAGTATCCACCTAAACCAGCACATTCGATTTCCTCTAAAGAAGCATCTCTAACTAATTGACTAAACATAGTTGCAATCATCTCACAATGTCCTAATTCTTCACAAGCAATATCATTTAACAAAGCTTGTCCTTTTTCATCAGGCATAGTAAACTTTTGACTAAAATATCTTAAAGCAGCTCCTAATTCACCAGATGGACCTCCTAATTGTGTAATCAAATATTTAGCCATTCTTAAATCCTTTCTTCTTACATTAACAGGATAATTCAACTTTTTCATATATTTATACATTAAAATACACCTCCTATAAAAGGCCATGGCCCCTCATCCCACATATAACTACTATATGGTGAATCATCTAACTCCATAGGACCATACTTTTTAACATATAAACTAACATATTCATTTTGTTTATCTGTGTACTTTTTAAACAACTCATATACAGCTTTATCATCTGGATGTAAATCCAAATACAAAGACAAATCATTTAAAGCAAAATCATATTGATATATCTTTAAAAGTAAATCTCCCTTATCAGTATTACTTTCTAATCTAGCAACTTTATAGTTTTTATACGAATCGTATTCATTTTTAAACATATTTCCATACATAAAACCATCTTCATAACTAAATAAATCAACATTATCAGTATTTTTAAAATCAAATATTATATCATCAAAAAACATATTTAATACCTCCGATATATAATATGTAAACATTATTAGTAAGATATAGGCAAATATCCTAAATAGCTTTTGCATAAAATAGTAATATATGTTAAAATATAGATATAGAAAGGGTATGATGCTATGACTAATGTAAAAAAGAATGAACGTTTTATACCAATTAAAAATTATGTTCTAGCTGTTGTTATAGTTGTCGTAATGATTCTTTTAACTCTATATGGATTTGAATGGTACAAAGTTTTAAAAGAAAGCAAAGTATCAACATCATATTTAGTAAAAGAAAAAATTATTTCTAATGAAATAAAAGGATTAAATGAAGTAAATGATGTATTCTCAGAAGCACCAGATAATTATTATTTGTATATCAGTTACACTGGTTCTGAAGAAATTTATAATATGGAAAAAGACTTAAAGAAAGTGATTAACGATTACTCGTTAAATGACTCAATGTATTTTCTAAATGTATCTAATATAAAAGATGAAGAAGATTATATTGATCAAATCAATAAAGCTTTAAATCTTGAAAACAAAAAAGTAAAAAAAGTTCCAACAATTATTTATTATAACGATGGAAAAGTGGTTGACATTATAGAAAGACTTGATGATAATATAATGAATGTTGGTGATTTTGAAAAGTTATTAGAATCAAATAGAGTAGCAAAAGAATAAGACCAATATGGTCTTTTTGTTTAGGAGGAATATATATGATAAATGTTGTTTTATTTGAACCAGAAATACCAGGTAATACTGGAAATATAATGCGTACTTGTGTTGCAACAAATACAAAATTACATTTAATAGAACCACTAGGTTTCTCATTAGAAGAAAAATATATAAGAAGAAGTGGTGTAAATTATATCGATAATTGTGAATATACAGTATATAAAAATTGGGATGATTTTTACGAAAAGAATAAAGATAATGGAGTATTTTACTTCCTAACAAGATATGGTCACAAACCACATACTTCATTTGATTATAGCGATTCAAAAGAAAACATCTATTTTGTATTTGGTAAAGAATCAACTGGAATTCCCCGCAATATACTAAAACCTCATATCGAAAACTGTATGAGAATGCCTATGACGGACAAGGTTCGTTCATTAAATTTATCAAATACAGTTGCAATAATGGTTTATGAAGCCCTACGTCAACAAAACTACAACAATCTACTATGTAATGAGCCACATAAAAGTGAAACGTTCATCGAAGATTTTGAAGATTAGTATTCACTAATCTTTTTTTTATGTTAAAATTATTCTAGGTGATATATATGAACTGTAAATATTGTGGACATGCCCTTCCAACAAAAGGTGGAGCATGCCCTGGATGCGGAAGAATGATTCCTATTTCTCAACAAAAAGAAATGCGCGAAATGCTTGATCCACGTTGGAATCAATATCGTAATAAAGATACTGCATTTTATAAAAGTGCTTCCAATAATGATAATTATAATAGCGATAAAAAAATTGGTAACATAATAGTTCTTATAATAGGAGTTTTATTGCTAATAATATTAATAGCAATAATAAAAGGAGCGAGTAAATAATGACATTATTCTTACTATGCGTAAAAATATTTTGTGCAAGAATAATTGATGTAACACTAGGAACGATAAGAATGATTCATACTGTCAAAGGAAAAACTAAAACAGCGGGAATTATTGCTTTCTTTGAAGTATTTATCTGGTTTATAATAGCAAGAGAAGCTTTAAATACAGGAGTTAATAGTATATGGATAGCTGTTGCTTATGCCGGAGGCTATGCTACAGGTACTATGCTAGGATCATTTATATCAAACAAATTCGTAAACAGCTTAATAAGCGTTGAAGTTATAACGACAAAAGCTACTCCTGAAAATATTGAAAAAATTAGATTAGAAGGTTTTGGTGTTTCAGTTGTCGATACAATAAACAATCTATCAGAAGAAAACAGCAAAATTCTTTTTATAACTCTAAATAGTCGTCATTTAGGTGATTTAAAACGTATTTTAAGACATATTGATAAAAATGCCTTTATAGTAGTTAACGAGTCAAAAGTAGTTGTAAATGGTTTCATAAAATAAAGACTTCATAAAATGAAGTCTTTATTTTGCTTTCAAATAATTATCATATTCATTCATAATATCATTCATATGACTAACCAATTTTAGTACTTGTGTATAAGCTCCTATATTTCCACCCTTATTGGCAATAGCTATGGCAATATAAGGATGTTCTCCAAAAACAATACCGGTTTCAACAACATCCTTACTAGCAAATCCTGTTTTACTAGCGCTAGGGATAGAAGGCATTACTTCTTTAAAATAATTATATTTGCCATTAGATAAAATATTTAAAAAAGTAATTCCCTCATCACTAGTAATTGAAAAATTATAGATTTCTTGCCAAACTAAAGCAGCACTACGGGCTGAAGTATATCCCCAAGGATTACCAGCAGTTAAATAAAGTTGTTTAGTCCCCAGATTTTTTAACATATTATTATATCCTTTTACACCAAAAGTTCTATGTAACATAGTATGAGCAATATTATCAGATTCAAATAAAGAATAATAAACTAAATCTCTTACCGTATAAGAAGTACCAAAATCTGATTTTTTAATCACACCAGTACCTTTATTATAATATTTTTCTTGATAAATAATTTGTTGATTAGGATCAATATTGCCAGCATCTATTTCCTTATAGATATATAAAGCGTAAGGAGCTTTTATCGAGCTTGCTGTCTCAAACTTTTTATCTATATTATAACCAATACTCATACCATCATCTAAACTAACTATATAAAAAGAACTACTAGCTCCATAACTATTTATAGTATTATTTATATTATTTACTAATTCATCACTTATTTTGAAACTACTATCTAAAACAGTAATTGAATTATTAGTATATGATTTAGAAGCTATATCTATATTACTTAAACTATTTTCTCCAAAATCAGAAACATCAAAAAAATCCTTATAGTTTAATTCGTCAAAATCAGTTACGACATAATTAGCAGCTCTATCTCCATCACATTCAAGCGAAACAGAACTACTATCTTTAGATATTAACGAAAAACTAAGAATAGCACAAATAAATAATAATAAGATTATCGTAATATATTGTTTATTCATTTATATCTTCCTTATCCTCTACATTTAATATTACTACAAAATAAACATATTCTCAATAAAAGAATCATTTAAAAATTACTTTGATGATTATTTTTTAATATAGTATAATATTGCTATATTAAAATAACTTAAAATAGGGTAGTGTTAGTATGTATAGAAAATGTAGTTACGAAACTACATTTTTATTGTTTCTACATCAATTACTGCTTTATTGAAATAGGTATATTCAGATGATATAATAAAAAAGAATAGAAGTGATGTTAGTGAAAAAGATGAATAAAAAAATAATTATATTAATAGGGTTAATAATTTTTACTAGTTCAATAGTAATACTTAATAAAGAAAAAATAAACAATATATTTGAAAATACCATCAATTACTTAAAACTAAGTAGTGATCGTCAAGAATTATATAACAAAATGATGATATCTGAAATCAAAATTGTTCAAAGAGAAACGGGAACAGTTCCATTTAATGAATCACCAGCATCAGATACAAATGGAAATGATATTTCAGCTTCAGATGATTATGTTAGAACATCTGATAAAGTAAAATATAAATTAGAAGTTGCAATATCACCAAATAATACTGATAATAAAGTAGAAGAAACTAATGGTTTAACAGGTGGAGTAATTAAAGTTAAAGCTACACTACCAAATCAAGGAAATCTTATTAACTTGACTTGGGTAGAAGATGCCTGGATGAATAATATAGAATACAATGAAGACAAAACCATTATAACAGCCGAATACTATGCCCCTTCAACAATTGACATTACAAATGCCACTCAAGAATTATCATTTACAGTATTAGTTGGAGGGCATAAAGTAGCAGTAGATCAAACGATGTTACCAGAATTTGAAGTATGGATGGAAGGAAATTCACCAGATAATACATCATCATCAATTGATAGTATGAAAATAAAAGATTCCCAAAATCCATTTATAATAAGTGGTACACCATCTTACAATATTGTTTTACAACCTGAATATGGGACATTAAAAAAGAGTACAAAGACAATAAATGGTCAAGATGTTCAAGGACGTTATAAAAACGTTCCAATAGGAGTAGCTCTTACTAAATTAGATGGAATGCCCGATTTACGAGGAGTAGAATATCCATCAGAAACATTTAGTGTAAACTTAGGAATAGAATATAGATATAATATAGAAAATGGAACAAGCGGGACTATTACTGCCGAAACAGAAGATGCTATTGATATATTAAACGGAACTATGATTCAAGCTTATAGCATCAATGGTGAGTTAAATGAAAACCATTATCCTAACATCAAAGATACCGCAACAGTCCATAGACTTCCATATGGAAGACTAGACTTAGGAACAGAAAAAAACAGTGTAGTAGATTCAGGTACCATAACTGCTTCACTAAATAATAATATTTTAAATGTAACTTTCAATAATTTTAAAGTTGGGAATACTTTTCCTTCAACACCATCAAATGATGCAAGTACTGATTCATTCAATCCTGATAACTATTATTTTTTAGCTGGAAATGTAGAATTATTCATTCCGTTTTATGGCGATCAAACTCAAAGAAATGATTATCATTTATATATAACTGCTGAAAGTGCAAGTTACCAAGTTCTTGATGGAACTAATTATAGTATCGATAGTGGTGAAAATTCAATAAATGATACAGATTCATCAGATAATTATTACAATTTATCATTTGAAAATTATTTAAGTGGAAACTATTCTTATGGGTTATGGGCTTATGATACAAAATGGAATATCTTAGGTACAAAGGATAACAATTACGGAGATGCATCAAGAGAAATTGGTCAATATTTTAATATAGCAAACATACATGGTTTAATTGATGGCGATTTTGAAGGTGGACAAACTGTATTACTAGTATGGGAAGCAGATAAAATTGGTATTAGATCAATTGGAACAACATGGTATTCAGTATATACCTATGGTAATGGAGAATTACCTTCAAAAGAAAATATAACAGTATCTTATGGTATATATACAGCTAATCCAACTAGTGGTCTAACATCATATCAAGAATTAAATAGTTCATATTACTCTAGCTTCACATGGTATGATACATACGATGAAGCATCTGCCAATGGTACAGTAACAGCTGTTTTCTACGATGATCCTGATATGGTAGGAAATGATGCAAATAGAAAATACTATAATTATTTTAAAATTTTAGATAAAGAAGAAAACATAGGTAAAACCGCCTCATTTAGAGTTAAAGTATATGCTTATGAAGATGCTGAAAGGACTAAAAAAAATAACTTTAGAACGTCGAACTATATTCCAACAAAATACAACGAGCTAGGACAAATTACAAGTAACGAAAATGATTGGGGTATAGGTAAAACAATTTTAATAACTGGAGAACAAAGTAGCATTTCAATAAAAAGTATTGAAAATAATGAAGAAAAAACAACATATGATATTCAAGATAGTATTGTAAACTATGAAGTAACTCCTACAATGGAAAGCACTAATAACCACATAGTAGATGAAGTATTTGTACATGTAACTTTACCTAAAGGATTATCATATGTCGAAAATAGTTCAAATAAAGAACCTGAAAGCATAACTATAAATGAAGATGGAACAACAATAGTTACTTGGTTATATCAAGATTGGACAACTAATAGCTCTCCACCGGATTATGAGAAAATAACATTTAATGCTGAAATATCATCTGATACTATTAATAATCAATTATATACAACTAAAGCAGTCATATTTACAGATGGTGATTTACGAGATGAATATTCATATCGTAGTTCAACATCTACTATAAAAGTAATAAATTTATCAGGAAGTCAACTATCTAAAATTGTCGATAAAAAAGTAATAGACATTGGTGAAGATGTAACTATAACTACTACAATAGGAAATAGTAGTAGTTCTGTATTAAACAAGGTAAGAATCCTTGAAATATTACCTAAAGATAATATATTAAATAGTCAAATAAAAGGAAACTATATAATAAAAAATATTAGTTTAAATACTAATCAAAAGGTATACTATACAACAAAATCTCTTAATGATTTAAACTTAACTATAAAAGACAATAAATACTCAGCTCAAGATATTGACCTAACTGATGGAAATTGGACTGAAATATTAGACACTAATAACATTCCTAATAATGCAACAATACTTATAATACAAATAGAATCTATAAATTCATATACTAGTACTGAGTACTCATATACATTAGATACTTCAAATACTGAAATTAAAGACATTATTGCTTATAATTCATATCTAACTAGTAATAGTACTACAACTATACTAAAAAATAGTAGTTTATCAACAACTATTGTAAATCGTATTATTGAAGGAAGTATTATTCCTTTTGATGAAAATACCAGAATGCCCTCAACTATAACAGTTAATTTATATGATGAAAATGATCAATTAGTTGATACTACAACAACAAATAATAATAGTTATAAATTTGAAAAAATAAGTAAGGGAAATTATTATATTAAATTTGAAATACCAGAAGATTATGAAATATCTTTAACAGGAAGTAATAAAGCTGATACAACTGGAAAAACATCTTTAATAACAGAACATAATAATTCTCCTACTACTGAAGAAGAAATAGTAAGTGATATTAATGCTGTTATTAAATTAAAAGATGCAATATTAACAACTAATCACTATATCGAGGGGACTACTACAGAATTATCAGAAACTACAACAGAAAACGTTCATTGGGGAGATACATATACAACTGAAGTTGCATCAGATATAAATGAAAACTACGAACTAGTAAGCACTCCAAGTAATGCAACAGGAACAATAAAAGGAGATATAGTAGTAACATATTACTATAAACTAAAAAGTGCTACCTTAACAGTTCATCACTATATCGAAGGAACAACTACAGAGTTATCAAAAACTACAACAGAAAATGTTCATTGGGGCGATGCATATACAACTGAAGTTGCAAAAGATATAAATGAAAACTACGAACTAGTAAGCACTCCAAGTAATGCAACAGGAACAATAAAAGGAGACACAGTAGTAACATATTATTACAAACTAAAGAGTGCTACTTTAACAGTACATCACTATATAGAAGGAACAACTACAGAATTATCAAAAACTACAACAGAAAATGTTCATTGGGGAGATACATATACAACTGAAGTTGCAAAAGATATAAATGAAAACTACGAACTAGTGGGAACACCAACAAATGCCAGTGGAACAATAAAAGGAGATATAGTAGTAACATATTACTATAAACTAAAAAGTGCTACCTTAACAGTTCATCACTATATCGAAGGAACAACTACAGAGTTATCAAAAACTACAACAGAAAATGTTCATTGGGGCGATGCATATACAACTGAAGTTGCAAAAGATATAAATGAAAACTACGAACTAGTAAGCACTCCAAGTAATGCAACAGGAACAATAAAAGGAGATATAGTAGTAACATATTACTATAAATTAAAAAGTGCTACCTTAACAATTCATCACTATGTAGAAAATACAAAAGTTGAATTGTCTGAAACAATTATAAAAAATGTTCATTGGGGAGATGTATATACAACATCACCAGCAACAGATATATCTATAAATTATGAACTATCAAAAACTCCCGCAAATGCTAGTGGAACAATAAAAGGTGATACCATAGTAAATTATTATTATAATTTAAAAGAAACATCATTGATAGTACATCACTATATCGAGGGGACTACTACAGAACTATCTCCATCAGAAATAACAATAGTCCATTGGGGAGATACATATAAAACCTCTCCATCTACTGATATAAGTGAAAACTATGAACTAGTAAGTACACCTACAAATGCAACAGGTACAATCCAAGGTTCAACAGTAGTAATTTATTACTACAAATTAAAAAGTGCTACTCTAACAATTCAACATTATATTGAAGGAGCAACAACAGAAATAGCAGCCACTGAAAACAAATTAGTTTATTGGGGTGAAGAATATAAAACCTCTCCATCAACTAATATTTCTTCTAACTATGAAGTATCAATAATTCCTTCAAATAGTTCAGGAACAATAAAGGGAAATGTTGTAGTAACATATTATTACAAACTAAAAACCTCTACAATAATCACAAAATATCTTGAGTACAATACAAATAACGTTATAGCACCACAAGAAACTATCCAAAAGAATTTTGGCGAAAACTATGAAACATCTGAATCAATAAAAATTCCTGATAATTATGAATTATACCAAAAAACAGATAATTATATAGGAATAGTAAATGACAGTAATATTGAAGTAATTTATTATTACCAAAAGAAAGATAGCCAAATTCAAACAACAATATCTTTAAATGGACCAGAAGAAATAAAGAAAAAAGATGAAGAAGTAAATTATAAAATAAACTACGAAAATAAAATAACTTATTATTCTTCAAGCGTTACAAGTACAATAATAATGAGTCTTCCGTATTCTATAGATGAATCGAAATCATCACTTGATGGAGGAATTTATAACCAAGACCAAAAAACAATTACTTGGATAAGTAATAAAGCAAATCTTGATGCTGATTTAACGACTCAAACAATTAGTGAGGAAAAAAATTTAAAAATTGTTTATGAAGATATAAATCCACTTTCAAGGACAATGGCTACAGAAGTAACTAGTACAATAAAACTCGATAATAAAGAAAGAACTGCTACAGCTCAAAAAGTAACTTACATTAAAATAGCAGGACAAATAATAGTTCATCACTATTTAGAAAATACAACAGAAAAAATTAATAATGACACAATATCTAATGGTCTAGTTGGTGATAAGTATATAAGTTCAAGTTTAAATAAAAATGGATATATTGCTGTTAAAGAACCAACAAATAAAAATTACACATATACAGAAGAAACACAAGAAATTATATACGAATATAAGAGAATAACTTTAAATATAACTACTAAAGTAGTAAGTAATGGTGGAGGTACAATTATTGGAGATGAAACACTTTACTATGGTGATGATTCAACACCAAACACAATTAAAATATCTGCTGAAGATGGATACATAATAGATACAATAAAAATCAATAACATAAATTACAAAGTAACAGATAAAAAACAAATGGTAATAGAACCATTAAAACATGTAACAGAGGATACCATAGTTGAAGTTTCTTTTATAGAAATATCTCTAGAAAACCCAGACACATCATCAATAATAGCAATATTTACCATAAGTGGCTTATTTATACTAACATCTACATCAGTAGTATTAATAAAAAAATATAAACCTAGAATGAAAAAAATATAAAAAAAACAGCATATTTATGCGTAATAAGTTGCATATTTTAAAATTTATGATATAATCTAGGTATCAGATTTAAGTGGGCGTAATATCCCACTTTTATTATTATTTAAAGAGGTGAATCATGAACAAAATATTAGAAGCTATAAGAGATGCAATTACTGATCCAATGAAAAAAATGGACATTATTGTTGATTCAGTAAAATATGAAACAGAAGGTAATTATAATTTCTTGAGAATTGAGTTAGACAAAGTTAATGGTATTGATTTAGATACTATCGTAGCAGCAACTGAAGTAATAAACCCAATAATTGATGAATTAGATTTAATAGATGATTCATACATCTTAGATATAGTAAGTAAGGAAAAAGGAGAGGAATAAAATGGCAAGAAAGAAAAATACTGTTGAAGAAACTGGCCAAATGGATCCAGTTGCATTCATCAAAGCTGTTAAAAGTATTGTAGCTGAAAAAGAAATATCAGAAGATGTAGTTTTTGAAGCTATGGAACTTGCTCTAGCAACAGCATATAAGAAAAATTTTGGTTCTAAAACAAATGTTAGAGTAGACATTAATAGAACAACTGGTGAAATAAAAGTAATGTCATATTATATCGTAGTTGATGAAATAGATGAAGGCGATACTATTATTGATGAAGAAGGAAATGAAATAGATGTACCACCAGAAATAAATATCGATGCTCAAATACTATTAGAAGAAGCTCGCGAATTAGATCCAACTATCGAAGTAGGAGAAAGAATCGAAAAAGAAGTTACACCAAAAGATTTTGGTCGTGTAGCAGCAGGAACTGCTAAACAAGTAATCATGCAAAAAATAAGAGAAGCTGAGAAAAACTCTATTATAGATGAATTTTCTGATAAACAAGATGAAATGCTAGTTGGAACACTAGCAATGGAAGACTCAAGAAACTACTATGTAGAACTAGGTCGTACTAGAGGTATTCTTCCTAAATCAGAAATGATTCCAGGTGAAGAAGTAAAAATGGGTTCTAATATCAGAGTATACGTTACAAAAGTTGAAGCTAATACTAAAGGACCTCTTATTCTTCTTTCAAGAAAACACTATGGTTTTGTAAAAAGATTATTTGAATCAGAAATTCCAGAATTAGCAGATGGAACTATAATTCTACATGCTGTTGCTCGTGAAGCTGGAATTAGAAGTAAAGTTGCTGTTGAATCAACTGAAGAAAAAATCGATGCAATCGGAGCATGTATTGGTGAAAGAGGTTCACGTATAGGATCTATATTGAAAGAATTAAATGGAGAAAAAGTTGATATTGTCTTATATAGTTCAAATCCTGAAGAATATATCAAAAATGCTCTTAGTCCAGCTAAAGATGCAATTGTAACTATAACAGATCCAATGAAGAAAGAAGCATTAGCTATAGTTAATGATGAAAACTTATCATTAGCAATTGGTAAAAAAGGTACAAATATTAAACTTGCATCTAAATTAACAAAATATAAAATAGAAGTTAAAACTCTAGACCAAGTTAATGCCGAAGGAAATAACTAGAAAGAAGGTATTTAAATGAAAAAAATGCCTGAAAGAACATGCGTTATAACAAAAGAAAAAACACTAAAAAAAGATTTACTTCGTGTAGTTCGCGATAAAGAAGGTAACGTATCAGTTGATTTAACCGGTAAAGCTAATGGTCGAGGTGCATATTTAAAAAAAAATGCTGAAGTAATAAAAAAAGCTCAAAAGACAAAGACTCTTGAAAGAGTTCTAGAAGTAGAAATACCAGATACAATATACGAAGAAATGTTAAAATTAGTTGATTAATAAAAATAAAGAAAGTGAGAGGTGAGGTAATATGATGACAGTAAAAGAATACGCAAACGATACAAACCATTCCATTGCCGAAATTCTAAAAAAATGTAATGAATTAGGAATAAAGGTACAAAGTGGTGATGATGACTTAACAGAAGATGATATCATTATTCTAGATAATACAATTAATTTAATAAGTACAGCAGAAGAAACTGATTATGAAGATGAAGATGCAATGGATGAAGTTGTTGAAGACTTAGTTGAAGCAAATAACTTAGATAAGACATTTACTCCAGATAATAAAAAACAAAAGTTAAAAAAGAAAAGTCAATTACAAAGTTCAAAAGATGAATATATGTCAAAAAGAAAAGACATGTATAAACATAAAGAAAAACTAATGACAAATGCAACCGAAGATAACGTTATATTATACAAAGAAGGAATGTCTGTTCAAGCACTTGCCGATGCTCTAGGAGTAAGCGGAACTGAAATAATCAAAAAAGTTATGGGCCTAGGTTTAATGTTAAGCCTAAGTAACGTTATTGATTATGAAACAGCTAGTGTTATCGTATTAGATTACAATAAAAATCTTAAGAAAGAAGAAACACAAGACGTTTCAAACTTTGAAGAATTCGTTGCTAACGATAGAGAAGAAGACTTAGTACAACGTCCACCAGTAATTACTATAATGGGACACGTTGATCATGGTAAAACAACACTTCTTGATACAATTAGAAAAAGTAAAATAGTTGATTCTGAATATGGCGGAATCACTCAAGCTATTGGTGCATACCAAGTAGAACATAAAGGACACAAACTATCCTTTATTGATACCCCAGGACATGCTGCCTTTACAGAAATGCGTGCTCGTGGAGCTAGTATAACAGACATCGTAATTATTATAGTAGCAGCTGACGACGGCGTAATGCCTCAAACAGAAGAAGCAATAGATCATGCTTTAGCAGCTAATGTTCCGATAGTTGTTGCGGTAAATAAAATAGATAAACCAGACGCTCATCCAGATAAAATTAGAACCGAAATGGCAGAAAGAAACATCACTCCAGAAGAATGGGGAGGAAATATTCCATTTGTGGATATTTCAGCAAAATCTGGTCAAGGAATAGACTTACTACTAGAAACACTTCTAGCAATTGCTGAAATGCAAGATTTAAAAGCTAACCCATCTCGTTATGCTTTAGGAACTGTAATAGAATCAAAAATGGATAAAAATATTGGAGGCGTAGCTTCACTACTTATTCAAAATGGTACACTACGTATTGGAGATCCTATTGTTGTTGGAACATCTTATGGAAAAGTAAGAACTATGAAAGATGACTTGGGCAATTCAATTGTCGAAGCAGGTCCTTCTACACCAGTTGAAATAACAGGTTTATCACAAACACCTTCAGCTGGAGACAAATTCATGGCATTTGAAACAGAAAGCCAAGCAAAAGACATTGCTGATAAACGTTCTATCCAAGCTCGTGAACAAAAATTCCAAAAAACTACATTAACTTTAGATAATTTATTTGCTTCAATAGACTCAGAAACAAAAGAAATTAACGTTGTTCTAAAAGCAGATGTTAAAGGATCAGAAGAAGCAGTTAAAAATGCTTTAGAAAAAATAGATGTAGATGGAGTTAAAGTTAAAGTTATTAGAAGCGGTATTGGTACAATTACAGAAAGTGATGTTGTTCTAGCTCAAGCCTCTAATGCCTTAATCTTAGGATTCTGTGTATCACCTTCAAATAGTACAAAAGAAATAGCTAAAGAATACGGCGTAGATATTAGACTTTATACTATAATCTACAAACTAGTTGAAGACATGGAAGCAGCTATGAAAGGAATGCTTGATCCTGAATTTGAAGAAAAAACAATAGGTCAAGTTGAAATAAGGAAAATATTCAAATTCTCTAAAGTAGGAAACATAGCTGGTTCCTATGTAACAGATGGTATCTGTAAAAAAGATGCTAAAGCAAGATTAATTCGTGATGGAATTGTAATCACAGATACTAAAATATCTACTTTACAAAGAGAAAAAGATCAAGTTAGAGAAGTCAAAAAAGGCTATGAATGTGGTCTAACTTTAGAAAACTATACTGATATTAGAGTTGGAGATACAATCGAAGTATACGAAAGCGTTGAGGTAAAAAGATGAATCAAATAAAATTAAAAAGAATTGGTTCTCAAATAGCTCAAGAACTAAGTACCATATGTGCTCAAGAAGCTCATGATTCACTACTAAAAGCAATCACTATAACTGGTGTTGAAGTAACAAACGATTTAGGACTAGCTAAAGTATACTTTACTACCTTAAAAGATGAAGATACAAAAGAATTGGAAAAACAACTTAATGATGATACAGCTGGATACTTAAGAACAAAAATAGCTGATCGTATCGAAATAAGACATACTCCTAAAATAAGATTTCAATACGATAAATCAATTGCTTATGGTGACAACATAGAAAGAATATTAAACAAAATAAATGATAAAGATACTGAATAATTCGGTATCTTTTTATTATGCAATAAAATTTTTAAAAAAATAGAATAAAAATATGTAATAAAAAAAATTATATAGTATAATATAAAATATAGAAAAGGAGTATAATATGAAAAACAAAAAAATTTTGGTAATATCATTAGTATTACTAATTGCTATAGGAATAGTAGCAGCATTTTTAATCTTGGGAACAAATGACAAAAAAGATTTATCACCAAAAGAAGAACAAAAAACTGAAAAACAAATTCTAGAGGAGAAAGAACCACCAAAATCTTCACCAGCCGAGAATACAAAAGAATTAAAAAGCAAACTAGAAGAAGCTGAAGTAAAGGAAGTAACAAAAGACAAAATAGTATTTAAAGAACAAGAAAAGTTGAAAAAAGGAGATATAGTAGCTGTATGGATTTATTCAGAGCCTATATTCTTAGGATATTTCAAAGTTGAAGAAGTAGATGGTGAAACAGTTATAGTAGGACTAGAAGAAAAAATAGCTGAACTAGATTTAGAAATTGGTGACCATAATATTGCAATTACAACAGATGAAGGGACACCAATTGGTTACGTTGGTGTAACTATTGAAGAAAAAGGAGAATTAAAAGAAGAAGTTTTACCATATACTAAAGAAGTAACAGAAACAAAAACAATTAAATTTGAAACAACAACTAAAGTAAATAATAACCTTGGTAAAGGAACAACCAAAACTGTTCAAGATGGAGTAAATGGTGAAAAAGAAATTACTTATGAAGTAACTTATGATGGAACAACAAATGAAGAAATATCACGCAAAAAAATAAGTGAAAAAACTACCAAAGAAGCAGTTAATAAAATAGTTGAAAAAGGTGGAGCAGACTATAATCTAAATACTGATAAAACAGGTGGTAGCGCTATGGGATTTATTTGTTTATTCGACGAAGCAATAGATGGAAAATCTTGTGATATTTCAGAAAACACAGCAGAATTTAGTGCACTTGAAATAAGTGGAACATACTATGCAATATGTAAGAACAATAATTCAGCTTGTAAAAATTTAGGAATGACAAGAATTAAATTAACAGAATACGGATATAGCTTCACAGGAACAATCAATGGAAAAAAATATCTTTTTGATTCAAGAGCTGGATCTAGTGGAGGAAGCGCACCTCTTACTAAAGAAGTATGTACGCAGTATGGATTTGTTTGCGGAACATGGTAAGAAAAGGAACTAAATGTTCCTTTTTATTTAAAATGATATTCTAATTCCTAAGGAGTTATAGAATGATAAGAATAGATAAAATATTAGAATACTTTCAAGAAATATAGCTGACGCTTACTATATCTTCATTAATTAATTGGAAAATGGACATATAGCACAAAAAAATCTCTTGATTATTTAATAGATGTTAAAACAAATAAGTCAAAATGAAAATATTTTATCTCTCTACTAGCGAAAAATACAGAAAACTAATAGATGATGTAATAAATAATGAAGAATATTTATTTAAATTCAAGCTTAAAGATTTACTAAAAAAATGGGGATAAAATTAAAATAAAAGAAAAAAATATCAAAGATATAACAAACTAGAAGGTGAAATCCTTCTTTTAATTTGAGCTTTTGTAGAAATATATAAACTCAAAACAATAATGTCTACGTTTAGTAGAACCAATAAAATATATTCCATTATATAATAAGTATGTAAGGAGATAAGTTATGAATCAAGAAAAAATAGGTAAATTCATATTAAAATGTCGAAATGAAAAAAAATTAACTCAGCAAGAATTGGCGGACAAATTAGGAGTAACAAACAAAGCTATTTCAAAATGGGAAAATGGTCGTGGAATGCCTGACTATTCGATTTTTCATAACTTATGTAAAGAATTAGATATTTCTGTTATAGAATTATTAAACGGAGAAAAAAATAAAAATGAAGAGAAAATAATAACCGAATATATAGATTTCAAGGAAAAAAAGCTAAAAAAAATTATTTTATTGTGACAATAATACTTTTCCTAAGTCTGTTAATTTGTATTCTATTTACATATTTTATAAATAATTATAAAAATATTAAAATTTATGAGCTAAATGGTCAAAGTGAAAGTTTTATTTATGAAGACGGTTTGCTAGTTTTATCAAATATAAACAACATTATAAAATTAGGGAATATCAAGAGCAATATAATATCAAAAGAAGAAATATTATTTTACGAATTAACAATTTTAAAAAATAATGAGCATTATTTACTACTAAGAAGTAATACAATTAATGAAAATTATATTGAATCATATGGCTATGAAGAAGTTATAAATGAAAGTTTAACAAATGACATTACAAAAAACTTATATTTACTAATTTATTATCAAAACAATGGTATATTACAAATCGAAGAAATAAAAATCAATTGTAAAAAAATCTTAACTAATGATAAATTAATTAACCCTAAAAATAACTCCATATCTTCAGAAAAAGAATTATCAATTTCATACTATGATAACTATCAAGAAAAAATAACATATCAACAAAAGTTATTAGAAGAAGGATTTAAAAATATAGATAATCCATTACACGAATGTCAAAAATGTTTAACAAAAAAAGTATCAGATAATGAATATATCTCTGTTAATTCTTTTACAAACTATTTATACTATAATTACAAAAATGATATATATGAAATAAGAGCGCTTTACGATATTGATAAAAAGCAAAATGAAATTATTTTTCATACTAAAAAGAATAATAACTGGAATTATTTAATTTATGATATAAACACCAAAACTATTTCTGGTACAGAAACAAGCGAATTCTTAAAAGAAAAAATAGAAGAATCATTACAGTAAATTATTACATTAAATAAATAGAAAAGTACACATTTACAAAGGAGTTATGATAAATAAAATTAAAAAAATATAAATAAAAATAAAAGAAAAGGAAAGTTATTATGAAAAAAAATATATATTTAATTATTATTCTATATTCTTTGCTATTTCAATCCGTATATGCAGAAACTAATACTGAACTAGAAAATATAGAAAAAACACAAATAGAAGAATTGTTAAAACAATTACCAAATAATATACAAGAATTATATGAAGAAGAAACGTTTAGAATAAATCCTAATTGGTTTGACGAAATGGGAAAAGTAAAAACTAAAATCTATGTACAATCGATATATATAGAAACCACGACAGCATATGATGAACTCGGCAAAGTTTCTAAAATCACTTCAAAAGAAGTTTCTAAAAAAATATATAATTCAACTCTTAATTCTAAAGCAATTGTTGGAAATTGTACAATAAGCGTATGGGCTCAAGACTGTTGGGAGACTAATTATAAAAGATTACTTCTGCTAGTGTATTCTGATGAAATAGGTTCGAATAAATATACGATATATGTTCAAAATACTTGGAAAAATATACCTTCAATTAAATCATTTGATTCGATTGGTGTATATTATATTGGGTTTAATTTAACTAGCGCTAATGGATATCAGTATTATAAAACTAATACCTCTACCACTGAACAGGTAATTAATTATGGATATAAAGGAACTAATATGAAAATAGATAAATCCGGAAGAGGAGTGAGTATTTCTCAAAATATTATTAATGATGTAAGTAGTGGATTAAAAAATGAATTATGGGTATATGGAACTGAAGGAAGTGAATATTCTCCAAAAGTATTTGTATCATATCAACATGCTGTAACCGATATCTCCCTTAATACTTCACATAATTTTACATTTTCTCCTAGTGGTATAGGTGGTGTATTTGACTGGAATACTTCATACAGCAATTGGGATAATATGAAAGGACTATGCTATAATGTTAACTCAGATGATAATGTATTATGGTCATGTTAAAAAAAAAAAAAAATATATAATATTTTGTTTTATATTTTTAACAATTATAACTGCTTGTTCTAATTCTGAATCAAAAAAAGAAGTTGAAAAGAAAAACGATATATCAAAAATAATTGGTATATATGTTGCAGATGGAACACAATATTGTTTACCTATTGGGATTGATGAAAATGGTAATCATATTTGTCAGGATTCAAATCCATCACCATATATCATAAATATAAAATCAGATTCAACTTTTACCTTGACTTTAACAGACTATTCAGTATATGGAACAGTTGAGTACAATGAAGAAAAGAATAGAGTTCGTTTTATAGCCGATGATAACTTAGGATTAACATGTGAATTAGAAAAAGAAGAACTACATTGTGACCTTTACGCAAAGATATTTATAAAAAAATGAAAAAAACATTTTTATACAAGTTTATTAATGTTCAATGTATTAATTAGAAGGTGTAAACCTTCTTTTAATTTGCCAAAAAACAAATATAATGATAAAATACCCCATTATAAAAGGGGGATTATTATGATAGCTAAAAAAGGTTTAAACGAACAACAAATTGCCAAACTATACGAATCATTTTGTAAAAAATACAAAAAAATATATACAAAAGATGAATGGGATTATATCGAAGAAAACTTTTGGACTTATATTTTCTCACCAGGAGCTCCAGATTTACTTATGCAAATATATACTGAGCTAGGAATTGAAAGCATCAATGGAAACTTTTATCAAAGACACCTTAATAATTTAAAAACAAAATTTGATATTAGATGTAACATCCTAGATGTTGCATCAGGAATAATCCCATCTTTTGCTAATCTATTAGCTCATGAACAATTAAAAATAGGAAAAGGAACAGTAACAATTTATGAACCTTTACTAGGAATTACTAAACCAAAATATAAAAACATGACTCTTCATAAAGATGATTTTACATCAAAAACTCATATCAAAGAATTTGATTTAGTAACAGCAATTTTACCATGTAGTGCAACTGAAACAATCATCGAAAGTGCATGTCGTAATCAAAAAGACTTTTATATTGCAATGTGTGGCTGTACACATTTTGATTATATACCTTGGGGAATGTACGTTACTCCAGAAATGTATCAAGACTATGTAATTAACAAAACAAAACGTTTACTAGAAGATTATAATAATGGTACACTAGTAGTAGAAAGACTAGAAGGAGAACAAGAACTAGATTATCCAATCCTTTATACTAGAAAGAAATGATTATATGAACGGAATTCTCATTGTAAACAAACCAAAGGACTTTACTTCACGTGATGTAGTTAATAAAATAAGCCACATATTTAAAATTAAAAAAATAGGACATACAGGTACTTTAGATCCTATAGCAACAGGAGTACTTGTAATATGTATCGGAAATACTACAAAATTATGTGAAATACTAACCAGCGAATACAAAGAATATATTGCTACAATAAAATTAGGAATAAAAACAGATACCTTAGATATAACTGGTAATATAATAGAAACAAAACCATTTGATATTACAGAAGCTCAAATTAAGGAAGTACTATCAAGTTTCCTAGGAGAATCCATTCAAGAAACACCAATATACTCAGCTGTTAAAGTTAATGGTAAAAAACTATATGAATATGCTAGAGCTGGAAAGAAAATAGAACTGCCAACTAGAAAAATACATATAAAAGATATAGAATTAATATCTTATAATAGTGATGAAATAGTATTTAAAACAACAGTATCCAAAGGCACTTATATTCGTGCCTTAGTAGATGATATATGTAAAAAATTAAATACAGTAGGAACAATGTCCGACTTAATAAGAACAAAACAAGGTAATTTTAAAATAGAAGACTCTTATACAATAGAAGATATAGAAAACAATAAATATAAATTACTAACAATAGAGGAAACACTATCTAATCTAGAATCAATAAATATAAATGAAGAAACTTATAATAAAGTAAAAAATGGTTCGGTTATTGATAAAAACTTTAAAAATAATATAGCATGCTTAGTATATAAAAACAAAATAGTTGCTATATATCAAACATATCATAGTGATACCAATAAAGCCAAACCGTTTAAAATGTTTATAAATTAATAAAAATACTTGATATATTAAGGATTTTCTGTTATATTAAACAAGAAAGTTTATTCTTGGATTAGAACTCTCCGAATCTATTCTAAGATTGAACGGTTAAATAAAAAAGGAGGAATTACACATGGCTATTTCAAAAGAAAGAAAAGCTGAATTAGTTAAACAATTCGGTAAAAATGAAAAAGACACTGGAGCTACAGAAGTTCAAATTGCTATTCTTACAGAAGAAATCAACAATTTAACAGAACATTTAAAAACTCACATTCATGATTTCCACTCAAAGAGAGGACTTCAAATGATGGTTGGTAAAAGACGTAGTTTACTAGATTATCTAAAGAAAAATGATGTAGTAAGTTACAGAAATACTATTGAAGCTCTAGGATTGAGAAAATAGTAGAAAAGTAGGCACTTATTTTTAAGTGTCTTTTTTTAGGAAAAGAGGTAAAAAAATGGCTAAAAAAGTATTTGAATTAGACTTTTTAGGAAAAACAATTACAGTTGAAACAGGAGAACTAGCTAAACAAGCTAATGGTTCTGTTTTAGTAAGATATGGAGACACTGTTATCTTAACAGCAGCAGTAATGGGACATACTCCAATTACTCAAGACTTCTTCCCATTAACAGTTCTATATCAAGAAAAATTATATTCAGTAGGTAAAATACCAGGTGGATTTATTAAAAGAGAAGGGCGCCCAACAGATCAAGCAACACTAACAGCAAGATTAATCGACCGTCCAATACGTCCTATGTTCGACGAAAACTTCCGTAACGAAGTACAAGTAATCAATACAGTATTATCAGTTGACCAAGATAACTCTCCAGAAATGGCAGCTTTACTTGGATCATCACTTGCACTAACAATCAGTGATATTCCATTTGATGGACCAGTAGCTGGTGTAATCGTAGGTAAAATTGGTAAAGAATATATAATAAATCCAACAGTAGAAGAACAAGAACAATCAGATATTCATTTAACAGTTGCAGGTACAAAAGATGCAATATGTATGGTAGAAGCAGGTTCCAAAGAAGTTTCAGAAAAAGAAATGTTAGGAGCTTTAATGTTTGGTCATGAACACATCAAAAAGCTATGTGAATTCCAAGAAAAGATTCGTGAAGAAATAGGAAAAGAAAAAGTAGAAGTTGAACTTGCTAAAATTGATGAACAACTAGAAAAAGATGTTCGTGAATATGCAACAGAAAAAATGTATGAAGCACTATCATCAGATAAGAAAAAACTTGAAAAATATGCAGATATCGATGCTGTAAAAGAAGCGACATTAGAAAATTTTGCTGAAATATATAGTGAATACGAAAATTGTGAAGAATTATTAAATCAAGTTAAGAAAGTAGTTAATGAAATCGAAGGAACCGTTCTAAGAAGAATGGTTACTAAAGATAAAAAAAGAACTGATGGTCGTGGAATGAAAGAAATTCGTCCTCTATCAGCAATGATAGATTTACTACCAAGAACACATGGTTCAGCGGTATTCACTCGTGGAGAAACTCAAGCATTAGCTACAACTACTCTTGGCTCTTTAGAAGAAAACCAAATCTTAGATGGACTTACTTTAGAAGCAACAAAGAGATTCATGTTACACTATAACTTCCCACAATTCTCAGTAGGTGAAGTAGGACGTTATGGTTCACCTGGAAGAAGAGAAATCGGTCATGGTGCATTAGGTGAAAGAGCACTTCTTCAAGTAATGCCAGATGAAAAAGAATTCCCATACACAGTACGCGTAGTATCAGAAATCCTAGAATCTAATGGTTCATCTTCTCAGGCAACAATATGTGCTGGATGCCTAAGTTTAATGGCAGCTGGCGTTCCAATTAAAGCACCAGTAGCAGGTATTGCAATGGGACTTATAACTTCCGAAGACGGCAAAAAATATACAATTTTAACTGATATTCAAGGATTAGAAGATCATATGGGGGATATGGACTTCAAAGTAGCTGGTACAAGAAAAGGTATAACAGCTCTACAAATGGATATTAAAATTAAAGGTGTAACAGAAAAAATATTAAAAGAAGCGTTAGCTCAAGCAAAAGAAGCTCGTATGGAAATACTAGATTTAATGGAATCAGTCATTCCAGAACCACGTAAAGAACTTTCTAAATATGCGCCAAAAATTGAAACACTTCATATTAATCCAGATAAGATTAAAGATGTTATCGGCAAAGGTGGCGAAATGATCACTAAGATAATCTTAGAAGCCTCAAATGTTACAAGCGTAAATGACATCAACGCTGTTAAAGTTGATCTTCAAGACGATGGAACAGTCTTAATCTATCATCAAGACAAAGATATTATTGAAAAAACAAAATCAATGATAGAAAATGTTGCACGTGAAGTCGAAGAAGGAAAAGTATATACTGGAAAAATTGTTAAAGTTGAAGATTTTGGTTGTTTCATTGAACTATGGCCTGGATGTGAAGGATTATGTCATGTATCACAATTAGCATGGGAAAGAGTAGAAAAACCATCAGATATGTTTAAAGTTGGAGATGAGATAATAGTTAAAGCTGAAGGATATGATAATCGTAATAGATTAAATTTATCACGTAAAGCAGCTCTTCCAAAACCAGAAAAGAAAGAAAAAATAAAAGAAGATAAAGAAGAAAAAAAATCTTCTAAGAAAAAAGAAAAAGTTGAACAATAAAAAAAAATTCTCATTTTTGAGAATTTTTTTAATTAATTAGTAAATTCAAAATCCACTGAATAATCATCACTATAATAATCATCAATAGCAGGAGTAACATCTCCAGAAACAGTCTTAAACAATTCACCAATAGGAGTTTCGTATAAATCATTTAAAAACTCATTATGATAATCATTTATTTGATCATCACTTAATGTAACAGAACTAGTAGTATCAATATTAGCAATAGTTGAAGACCAATCTTCATTAAAATCAATTACTAAAGCTACGAATTGATCACCCATTTCTAATGAAAATTCTAATGAATTTTTCAAACGTTTATCATTAATATCTTTTGTATATTTAAAACTTCCTGTTATAGTAGACAAATCATCTATCTTTATTGTGTAATCAAAGTTTTTTGTTGATTCATTCCAATCTTTAATATTTAAAGTAAGTATTTCACTATCATCTAAAGATATAGATACTTTAGTTTTACCATTAGAAGTTCTTCCTATAACATCAAAATTATTAGTAACTTCTTTATTAGTTTCTGTATCCTTTGATGTAGAATCAGCTTTAAGTTCAAAGTAGTTATCAGCAGAATAATAATGAACATTATATGTATCTTCATTATTATTAGCTACTAAACCATAACCTATAACAGTAGGAGTAAATCCCATTGTTGTATATATACTAAATGTACATACCATGTTATCTTCATTTTCATCAGTTTCTTTATTATCATTATTCTCTAAAGTACTTTTTAGATTTTCTTTTAATGTACTAGATTCCATTTCAACCATTTTAGCCAAGATATCCACAGCTTTATCATCATCAGATATACCAGTTAATATATGTTTAATAGTTGCTTCAGCAGTATCATCATCCATAACATATTTGTTATTAATTACTTTTAATGTTTTTCCATCTACATTAATACTTGCTTCTTCTTTAGTTAATTTTGAATCATCTATACTAGTAACTAATAAATCAGATAGTTTATTTACTAAATAACTAATTTCTTCACTATTAACATTTTCAGAAGCATCTAATAAATCTTTAAAACTAAATACTTTAAAAAGTTTATCTAACTCTTCTAAATTTGCTTCTCCAGCATATATATAATCACTCTTATTATGATATTTTAAATATTTCTTACCATCTTTTAGATAAGACTCATAACTTACACTTTGATTATTTTTATTAATTGCCAGAAATTTTGTTTCAGCAGCTTCTTCTTTCGGATCAACACCAATAGTTAAACCATATGTATATCCTCCATATGGCTTAAGAATAGGTATATTTGAGTCAAAAGAGAAATTTAATTCATATTTAACTTTATCATGAATAAGTTCTGTTGCATTTGAACTTAATTCGTTAAATGCTGACTTTATTACAGTTTCATATACTTTTTTTGGATCACTAAAGAACTTATTAATAACGAAAGGATAAACAACAAAATATCCTAATAAGGCTAAACCAACTAACACTAATAGAACAATAGTAATAATTAAAGGTTTATTCTTTTTCTTTTTAGGTGGAGCACTAACAGCAACAAATCCAACATTACTCGAATCGATTGCTCCGCCATTAGCCGTTAATGGAACACTTGGTGTAATAACACCATTTTGTCCTTGTGGTGTTACAACATTAGCAGGACTAACTTCAGCTTGAGTAACTACAGTAGGTTCGTTTGCCAAAGGATTAAGAGGAGCTTGAGCAACTATATCAGTTTGTGCGGGTTGACTCGTTGTAGGATTAACTTGAACAGATTGTTGCTCAACACTATTGCTTGTAACTTGAGCAGCTGGTTGCTCTACTACAGTAGCAACTGGTTGCGGTGCTGTTGGCTGTTGAACTACTTGAGTTGGTGCCGGTTGTGTAGCTTGTGGAACACTTTCTTGAGTATTAGTAGCAACAGCTTCAACTTGTACAGGAGCAGCTTCTTGTACAGGAGCAGCTACTGCAGTGGCTTCAGGAACAACAGAATTTTGCACTGGAGCTTGAACAGTTGGCGTAACTGGCTCAGTAACAGAAGGTTCTACAGGTGCTACAGGAGTTTCAACAGAAGCTACTGTTTGCACTGGAGCTACATTTTGTTCAGCATTAACTACTTGATTATTATTCTGCTCTGTTGCAACAGAAGCAGGAACTTGATTTGTTGCTGGAGGTATTTGAGTATTTTGAGCAGGTTGTGGTGCTTGACCAACATTACCATTTAAACTATTTTGCTCATTCACGGATATCACTTCTTTCTTTATATATCATAATCCCCATATTCTATTAAATTATAACATAAAGAATTGAATAATGATATAACTAAAATTATAAATATCCATTAATAATATTTTTTAAATTACTTAAAAACAAAGTTGCAAAATTATGTTTCTTTATATTTTCTTTAACAATTAAATCAACTATACCTATATTGTTACCATTATTATCATATACTTCTAAGCGACCTACAACATCACCTTCATTAATAGGAGCAGTAATATTTCTTTTATCTATCTTATATGAATATTCTTTAACTTCATTTTGCTTAATTAAATCATTTACATCTTCCTTAGCATAAAGGACAACCTTTTCTTTCAATCCTATTTTTACAGATACTTCTGCTATTTCATCGTTTTTGTTTATGATATTATTTAATTTGTAATTTGCAAAAGCGTAATTAAACATATTAGATGTATCTAAGCTACGATGTTCTGATGTATCAACACCCATAACCACCGAAACAAATCTAATATTATTTTTTTTACCAGTAGCAGTTAGACAATACTTAGCATTAGAAGTATAACCTGTTTTAAGTCCATCAATTCCCTCATAAAATCTTACTAATTTATTTGTATTAACTAACCAAGTTTTAGAACCATCTGGTTTAATTAAGTAATCTTCATACAAAGAAGTATAATTAAGAATAGCTTCATGCTTTAATAATTCTATAGCTATTTGAGACATATCATAAGCGGATGAATAATGATCATTTTCATCTAAACCATGAACATTTACAAAATGAGTATTCTTAAGCCCCAACTCCTTAACTTTATTATTCATCATTTTTACAAACACATCTGTCGTACCTGCAATATACTCGGCCATAGCAACTGCCGCATCATTTCCACTAGCAATAGCAATTCCTTTTAATAATTGTTCAACATCAATTTTAGAATTAGCTTCTAAAAAAACTTGGCTACCACCCATATCAGCGGCATTTTTGCTTATTAAAACTTCATCCTCTAAAGATATCTTATTAGAATCAACCGCTTCCATTATTAATAACAAAGTCATTAGTTTTGTCATCGAAGCAGGTGCAAATCTCTCATCTTTATTTAAATCATAAATAATAGTATTTGTTGTTGGTTCAACTAATATTGCTGATTTACTATAATTAGTTAGTTCTAGTGCATTAATTTTAATTATTCCAATAAAAAATAAAATAAATATAATAATAATTTTTTTCAAATAAATCACCTTAATAAAAATTATGAAAAAAACATATATTTTATTACATCATAAATTATTTTATATGTTATAATAAAATTACAAAATAGAAAGAGGTTAGAAGTTTATATGAAAAATGAAGTTGGAAACGATTTTGGAAATCAAGTTCCTAATCCAATGGAACCTACATTCACAGAATCAAATGTTCAACCTACAATTGTTCCAGAGTCTCCACAACCAATGACTCCAGAACCAATGGTAGGGGCTACAACAATTGAAAATAATCTTCCTAATGGTAATAAAACATCTAAATTATTTTCAAAAAATGTTGGGCCAATAGTTGCTGTTAGTATAGTATTAGTATTAATAATAGCTGCTATTATTTTCCTTGGTGTATCTGCATCACCAAAGAATGTATTTAAAGGAAGTATTAATAAAGTATTTAAAGAGGCAGAAAATGCTATCGACTTATACGACGAATACTCAAAAGCTTATGACATTCAAAAAAATGCCATTCTAGTAAATTTTGATGCAGAATTGGAAACAAATGTAAAAGAACTAGAAGATAAAATAGGATTTAATGCTAATGGTTTAAGTTTTGGAGCCAAATTAGGATTCGATTTAAAAAACGAAGCACTAAGTCTTGATGCAGAAGTAAAAGGTGAAAAAGAAAAACTTGATGCAACATTACAAATAATTAAAGAAAAATTATATGTTGAATCATCTTTATTTGATAAAGTTCTATATATAAATGAAGATTTAAACATAGACTTTGAATCAATTAAAGAAGAAATTGAAGAAGCTGAAGAAGAATTTCAATTTGAACCAGAAGACTATAAATATGTAGTAAAAACACTAAAAAATGCATTAAATAAATCACTATCTAGTGAAGACATGAAAAAAGACAAAGATGAATTCTCTGTTGGCGATAAGACTATAAAAGTAACAAAGTACTCTTATGTTTTAGATAAAAAAGCCACTAGAAAATTAGCTGAAAATGTAATTGATTATCTACTTGATGACAAAGACTTTGTTAAAAAAGTAGCAGAAATTACAGGAATGGAAAAAAGCGAAATAAAAGATGAGTTAAAAGATGCAAAAGACGAGTTAAAAGATATTGATTTCGAAGATGAAATATCAATCAATATATATACTAAAGGACTATTTAATAGTGCAGTAGGATTCGGTATTGAATATGATGGAAAAGAATATTTAACATATGTAGTAGATGGTAAAAATGCTAAATTTATTTTAGATAATCATAGTGATGGATACGATAAAACAAAAGTAGTAATTACTATTGAAGAAGATGGTAAAGAACAAGCATTAACAGTAAAATATAATGATCAAAAAATTGTTACTGGTACAATTAAAGAATTAACTGAAGAAGTAATTGATATGACTTTAGAAGTTGATGCTGATGGTGAAAAAATAAAAGCTCATATCTATCTAAGCGCTACTGAAAAAGATAAAAACATCTCTGGTAAATACGAATTAAAAGTTGAATTAGAAGATAAATATGTTGGTATAAAAGGTAACTATGGTATATCAACTGCTAAAGAACTAGAATTAGTAAACACTAAAAATGCCGTAAATGCTGAAGAATACGACTTCACTAAAGTTGAAGAAGAGCTTGAAAAAAGAGTTAAAAATGATTCTGTTTTACAAGGAATATACGATTTAGCTGAAAAAGAAAACATAGTTAATAATACAGAAGCAAAATTAAACTACAATAATATGGTAGAAAAAGAAATGGAAGATATGGCCGGTATATTGACTAGTACTACTCCAAAAGTATTATATGTAGGTGAAGATTATTATTCTTATACCGAAGCAGATGCATCTAGTATGCTAGCAAATCTTATTTCCGTGCAAAGTGAATTAAATTTTAATTCCTATTTCTTAGATACATATTTTATAACCGATATGAGTGGTTTTGAAACATTAGTACAAGGTGTTCAATATACTTGTAATACAACTACTGCTAATACAGCATGTGAAAACTATCCAGCAATTTATTTAATAAAAGATGGAAAAGTTCAAAAAGCTTATAGAGGAACAGTTAGTACAGATGAATTAAAAAAATCTATACAAGAACTAGGAATATAAAAAGATTGCCGTTGCAATCTTTTTATATTATTCTAGACACTCAAAATAAATTATAGTATAATAATTAATAGAAAAAGAGTAAAGGAATGATATTATGAACGGACAAATAAGAGAAAAATATTTACCAGTTGGAACAGTAGTTTTATTACAAAATGGAAGCAAGAGAGTAATGATTAATGGTTTCTGCACTATGGATGCTAATAAACCAGATAAAATATATGATTATTCAGGAGTACTATTTCCAGAAGGATCTTTAAGTTCAGATCAAACTTTATTATTTGACCATAATCAAATAGTAAGAATTGATCATATGGGATTAGAAGACCAAGAAGAAAAAGACTTCAAAGTAAAACTAGTTCAAATTGCTGCCGCAGCAGAAGCATCAGCAGCAAGCCAAATGGCTAATAGACAATAAAATGTGTAAAAAAACAATTACTATTTGACAAACAATAGTAATTGTTTTATATTATTTGCAATATGTTGATTGGGACATAATATCTTATTCCCTTATATAAAGTGAATTTAGGATAGTGAGAACTAAATAATAATATTAAGATATTCCTACCCATGAATGAAATATGAAAATATTTCCGGTAAATACCGTTATAAAAAAAGAGTATATAAGGATGGTACCGTGCTTAAGCACTCCTTTAGGTACCATCCTTTTTATTTTAAGGGGTGTTAATAATGAAATGGAATAAAAAACGACCGAAGCTAAAATTAAAATAAATATTAGAAAAGGAGAATAAAAATGAAAATAAATAATAGTTATTTCTTTACCTTAAGAGAAGATGCAAAAGATGAAGAAAGTAAAAGTGGAAACCTACTAGTACGAAGTGGCATGATAAAAAAAGTTGGAGCTGGAATCTATATGTATTTGCCAATGGGAATTAGAGTACTAGATAAAGTTAAAAGAATAATCAAAGAAGAAATGGACAAAGCCGGAGCTCAAGAACTATTAATGCCAAGCTTAATTCCAAGTGAATATTACGAAAAATGTGGTCGAGTAGAAGCATTCGGTCAAAGTATGTTCAATTTAAAAGACCGTTACAATAAACCACATGTTCTAGGACCAACTCATGAAGAATTATTTACAATAGCAGCCAAAGCTATGGTAAAAAGCTACAAAGACCTACCATTCAATCTATATCAACAAGCCGATAAATTTAGAGATGAACCAAGACCAAGATATGGATTAATTCGCGTTAGAGAATTCATAATGAAAGATGCTTACTCATTTGATAGAGATAATGAAGGATTAGATAAATCATATAATATAATGAAAAATGCTTATAATAACATTTACAATCGTATTGGAGTAGATTATAAAATAGTAAAAGCTGATTGCGGTGCAATGGGTGGAACATTATCAGAAGAATACCAAGCAATTACCGACATAGGAGAAGACACGATTGTCCTATGTGATCATTGTGATTTTTCATCAAATCTTGAAATAGCTCAAACTGTAAGTAATAACATATCAACAGAAGAAGAACTAGAACTAGAAATGGTTAAAACACCACATCAAGAAACAATAGAAGATGTTTGTAACTTTCTAAATATAGACGTCAAAAAATCAGTAAAAGCCTTATTAATGAATGCTAACGGCGAACTAGTTGTTCTATTCGTAAGAGGTGATCGCGAACTATGCGAAAACAAAGTATGTAAACTTCTAGGTATAAACGAAATAAACTTTGCTGATGATGCTCTAATCGCTACATCAAATGCTGTTCCTGGATATACTGGGCCAATTAATTTAAATGCCAAAGTTGTAATAGATAACGAAGTATTACAAATGAAAAACTTCTGTTGTGGAGCAAATAAAGAAGAATATCATTATATAAATGCTAATATAAAAGATATAAAATATGATATAGTAGGAGATATAGTAAATGTTCAAGAAGGAGATACATGTCCTGTATGCGGAGGTAAACTATATTTCAAAAAAGGTATTGAAATAGGAAATCTATTTAAACTAGGAACTAAATATGCAGAAAAGCTTGGCTTAACTTACCTAGATGAAAATAACCAAGAACAAACAGTTGTAATGGGCTGCTATGGTATAGGAGCAGGTCGTATAATAGCTAGTCTAATAGAACAATCAAATGATGAAAATGGTTTGATATTACCAATGAATATCGCTCCTTATCAAATAGCATTAATCCAAATAGACATGAACAACGAAGAACAAACAAAGATAGCTAACGACATATATGAAAAATTAACATCAGTGGGTATTGAAGTTATATTTGATAATAGAGACGAAAGACCAGGCGTAAAATTCAAAGATATGGACCTTATTGGAATTCCAGCACGTATCGTAGTTGGTAAAAAGATTAATGATAATTTAGTAGAATTTAAAGAAAGAAAAACAGGTAACCAAGAAGAAATATCATTAGATGAAATAGTAGAAAAAATTATTAAATATGTAAAAGATAACTTAAAATAAGTTATCTTTTTTGTTATACTTATAATAGGTGATAATATGAATAGTGAATTTCGTAAATTATGTCATTTTTATATTACAGAACAAAAAGAAGAAGATATAGATTTAATAAAAGAAAAGTTACAAGATAAATTTGATGAAATAAATGAAAGTGCAATAAAACTAACAACCAAATTAAAAGAAAAAACTGCTAAACTAGGATATAATGCTGATTTTGAATCCTTTTGTGACTTGTTAGAAGAATATATAAACAAAAAAGATACTATGGAAGACGATGAAAAAAGTAATTATCTAAAACTACTAATGACATTATCTGAAATACATGAAATAAACCTTCGTGAAGAATTAGAAAGATATGTAACATACAAGAAAAAAGATCCATCATCAAATGTTAGAAAAGAAATATTCTATAAATTTTGTCGTTATAATATAAGTCCAAATAACAACGTAGATGAATTCAACGAATTAAAAGAAATAGCATCATCAAATAATCTAGATTTCAAGGAAATACAAAAAGAAGCTATTATGTATGTTGAAGAGATAAAACTACTTGCAGAAAATATCGGATATGATATAGAAAATGATTCAATAGAAAACATCATTCAAGACTACTTAGAAAAGAAAAATAAGTTAACTGATTATGATAAGACAAGATATTTAAAAGTATTATTATACTTATCAGAAATATATGATATCAATCTTCGTAACATCTTAACAACCTCTAAAGAAGAAACAACTTCTAGACAAGAACATACTATCAAAAACCTATTTAATAATTTAACAAATCCTTTAGATAATAGCCAAGTTCTTAGTAAACTATTAGAACAACGCTACCATAATGGATACTTTGATATTAGAGAAATAACACTATCAATAGAACCATCTAATAAAGAACAAGATTTAAACTATAATGAATTATTATCCGGATTAGCATATAAAGTATATAGTATTTTTTTAGATAAATTTAATAACTATGCATTTGATGACTTAAACGAAAAATATCTAAATCTAATATCAGAAGAAGACTTATCAAGATTAGAAACACTAACTAAAGAAGAAATATTAGAAATAATAGAACTAATATCTAAATACGAATCATCTCACTATATTTGTAAAAAGATGAAACTAAGCGAAAACTTATATTTATTTATTGAACAATCAATAAATGAAACAATGGATTTAAAAAAAGAACACATTGGTGTTGGAAAGAATTCTTTATTTCGTAACGATAACGAACCATATACTATTAGAATATATTTAAATGTTCAAGAATCAATTCTATTTTCAATTTTAACTGAATACATTACAAAATGCATTGAAAACAATCTTAATTACGACATGAAAGCTCTAGGTGATAACAAAGACAATAAAGAAGGAGCAATTCTATTTGCTAATTTAAAAGATATAATAGAAAAAACAACTATAATAGAAGAGATTATCAAAAATAATAGTCAATATCAAAAATATTTCAAAGAACCAATATATTCATCTGGTCGTTACAACAACTCTTTATATGGTATTTCTCATAGTGGAATAATGGATGAAGAAAATAAATGTATAAAATCATATAATGACTATTTCAACATTATATGTGAAGTAGCATATTATCGTATTTTATCTAAAATAGTAATTGAAATAATAAATGATACTAAAGCCCATGAAATTATTAGTAACTTTATTTCTCTAAAAGATGTATCCTTTACAAAAGCCAAGATGCCAAGTCCTGAACTAGCCGAATATAATAATATAAACTTTGAGATAATAAAAGATCTAATTAACCAGTATATTCCATTAATAAGTTCAACTTTAAATATATATATGACAAATGAAGAAAAGAAAGAATCACTAATTCAAGAATTTAAAAAATCTATACTCTATATTTCTAATATATGTCAAAACCAACCAAAGAAAGAAAATAGTAATATAGCAATAAGTTCGTATATTAAAAATTTTATAGAAAATAATTAAGAATTATAAAAAATAATTCTTTTTTTCTTTTACATATAATATAATAATAGATATAAAGTATTAGAAAAGATGTGTGGTAAAAATGAATAACAAAATGAAAAAATTTCATGAAGAATTAAAAAAAGAACAACAGACAAATGGAAGAAGCTCCATTGTTGTATACTTTACATTACGTATTTTAGTAATAATTTGTATGATACTAGAATTCTTAAGAGGTGACTTGAATAATGCCTTTTTATGTTTATTATCATTAGTTTTATTAATAATGCCTTTCTTTATAGAAAGAAAATTTAAAATAGATTTACCAAATACTCTAGAAATAATAATAATGTTATTTATTTTCTCAGCTGAAATACTAGGAGAAATAAATAATTTTTATGGAGCTATTCCTTATTGGGATACCATACTCCATACTTTAAACGGATTCCTAGCAGCGGGAGTTGGCTTTTCAATTTTTGACTTACTTAATAACAATATGAAAAGTATTCAACTTTCTCCATTATTTTTGGCAATACTTTCTTTCTGCTTTTCTATGACAATTGGCGTTCTCTGGGAGTTTTTTGAATATGGCGCAGATAATCTTATAAGAACGGATATGCAAAAAGATCGTATCGTAAGCACAATACGCTCAGTAAAACTTAATCCAGAAGGTGAAAACGTTCCTATTGTTATTGATGACATAGAATATACAATTGTATATTCTAAAGACAAAAATGGTAAAATAGTAGAACAAAAAATCGAAGGAGGATACCTAGATATTGGTCTTATAGATACAATGAAAGATTTAATGGTAAACTTCATTGGAGCAATTTGCTTTAGTATATTTGGTTATTTATATGTCCTAAATAGAGACAAATATAAATTTATTGACAATTTTATTTTAAAAAAACAAAAAAATTAGAAAATAAATACAATATACTATGTTATAATTAAAATAGGTGATAGTATGGCATCAGCTGTTATACATTTATGCATAGCTAAAGAAGTGAATAAATATTTAAATATGAATCTAAATGAATTACTACTAGGTTCAATAGCTCCAGACATTTCCAAACAAATAGGAGAAACTAAAGAAATATCTCATTTCTTAGATCATACCAATGAAGATGATATTCCAAATATTGATCGATTTCTCCAAAAATATCGAACAGAATTAGACAAACCATTTGAAATGGGATACTTTATTCACTTACTTAGTGATAAATACTGGTTTAGAGATTATGTTTATAATTACATAGAAAGATATACTAAAAATAATTCAAAGAAAAAAATAACCTATACAGCATTAAGAGATTTGATATATAATGATTATACAAACATAAATATCAGTCTTATAGATAAATACATGCTACCATTAGATATATTCAGTAATGAATGGGATTTACCAACTAGTAAGATAACAGAAATTCCCGTAGACAAATTAAATATCTTAATCGATAAAATGGGAATAATAATTGAAGAAAGTAAAGAAGAAAAAACATTCTTATTTGACACAAATGATATTGAAATATTCATTACTAATACTGTTAAGTATATTATTAAAGACATAAAAATGTTAGGTATTAATCCTAAAAAATAATGAGGTGAAAATATGAAAATATGTCAAAAATGCGGAAATTTAGTAGCTGATGCAGAACAAAGCTGTCAAAAATGTGGTGCAACTGTTGAAATAGCCTATGTTAATAACAGCCAAACAGAACAAGTCCAACAAGCTCAACAACCTGTTCAACAAGTACAATTTCAACAAGTCCAACAAACAGCTCCAATTAAATCTTCCAAAAAAGCAAATAAAATATTAGAAAACTTAAAAAAACATTATAAGCCAATTAGTATAGCTGTAATTATTTTACTTCTAGTATTATCTATATATTTAGCAGCAGATAATGTATCGTTAAGGAAAAAAATAAAATTAAATTCTACATCAGCTGTAGAATCAAATTATAAGATTCAAGATAATACAAACAATTCTAATCAAGTAGTTATAAGTGCCGAAGAAGAAAAATATAACTTTGAAATACCTGAAGGAACATATCCCAAAGTAAGTCAAAATTACGTTTTCTTCGTAGATGAAGACTACGTTGCTACAGTAATTGAACAATCAGGAGGTATATCATTACTAAATTTAAAAACAGGTGGAACTGGATGGATTGGTATTAATAGAGCAACGATAGAAGGATATCGTAATCAAAAAGAATCATTAAAATCAACATATACAAATCGTGGAATAACAGTAACAAACATGTATGATCAAATTATTGAAGGAAAAGACTGCTTGGTATTAGAACTAATGCAAGATAATCAACCATCAATGCTAATTATTACACAAGCTAGTTCAACAGAATGTTTCATCATAACAATTACAAACACAAACATTAAAACCGCTCAAGATACAACAACAATGAATGAATTATTAAAAATGATAAGTATGACAAAAACATTATCATAAAGTAGTCTGAAAAGACTATTTTTTAATGTAATAATCTTTCAATTATTGACTATCAAAAACAAATATTATATATTTAATATATATAATAGAATAGAGAGTGATAAAGATGAAGAAAAAATATATACTTTCACTAATAGTAATAGGAATTCTTTTTGCTTTAACATTAACTATTGGTACAGGTTATGGTCTATACCTCTCAACATCTGTAAAAAATGAGAGAAATGCCACAACACTAGATTGCTTTAAAGCTTATTTTTCTCATAGTGATATTATAGAATTAAAAAATATAAATCCTGTTGTTAATGACGAAGGAAAAGAAACTAGTCCTTATACATTAACAATTACAAATATATGTGAAGAAACAAAAGAATTACAAATTCGTTTAAACGTATTATCAGAAACAACATTTGATACAACAGCCCTAACTATTGAAACTGCCGGTAATATAGAACAAGATACAATTCTTTATAAAAATTTACCTAACGCTAAAACCAAAGATAAAAACGTTAAAATTAGTAAGTTAATTGGTAAAATTACAATCAAGCCAAACGAAACTATTAGAACAAATATAAAACTATGGTTTGATGAAAAAAAATCTCCTGAATTAAACAAAGAAGATATTTTTAAAGCTCAATTTGAACTAATAGATACCGCTTCTACAATAAAAGCATCATTTAGTGAAGTCTTACTTAACAATACAAAAGTAGTAACTGATTCTATTGATTATAGTACATCTTCATATACTACAGAAGGCTTATACCAAATTAAATCAGAAGACGGAAATAGTTATTATTATCGTGGAATAGTAAACAACAACTATATTAAATTTGGCAACTATATATGGCGTATAGTAGGAATAAATCCTGATAACTCTATAAAAATAATATTAGAAAAATCAGCTATATCAATGAACTATAGCGATAAAACAAATGCTATTGATTACACTGGTTTAAAATATATATACAATGATGAAGTAATAAACAATAATGTTAATGATTTTCTAGAACAATGGTATAAAACAAATATAATAGATAGAGACCTAGATAAATATGTAGTAGCTTCATCATTCTGTAATGATTCAAGTAACTTTGTAAATAGTTATCATACATATTTTAATGGTTATACAAGACTTATAACTGATAAAAGACCAACAATAACTTGTCCAACTACTAATGCAGACTTTGGTGGAATATACAAACAAAAAATAGGCCTAATAACAGCCGATGAAGTAGCAATAGCTGGAGGTGTATATAACACAAACAACTATAACTACTATCTATATAACGGAGAAACATTCTTTACAATAACAGGTGCTGATTATTATAACTATACAGCAAACTTATTTATCGTAACAAATACAGGAGCAATTAGTACTGCTCCAACAACAAACACTTATGGTATCAGACCTGTAATTAATATATCTTCAACTACAACTGTAAGTGGTGCAGGTACAATAGATAATCCATATACAATAGATATAGACGAATAAAATACTGTAATTTTACAGTATTTTTTCTTTTTATACACTCTAATTATTACTATCTTTGTCGAAACTGTTTAAAAATAGTCATTCAAGACCTATATTCAATATAACAGGTGATAAAAATGACAGAATTAGATACTATCATTGAATTACATAAAAAACTAATATATAAAATAGCATCTAAATTCCATGATATAGATAAAGAAGATTTATTTCAATCAGGAATAATAGGTTTAATAAAAGCATATAACAACTATAATTATTCAGAAACGACCAAATTTACTACCTATGCTTATAACTATATATTTGGTGAAATGTACGATTTTGCTAACAATATGCGAAGCATAAAACTAAATAAAAATATCTTAAAATTATATAAAAAAATTGAACAAGCAAAATATTTATTAGCTCAAAAATTAGGCTATTATCCTAGTACCACTGAAATATCTTCCTTTCTAGGAATTGAAGAGACACTTATTAGTGAAATCGAAACAGCAACTTCATCTATTATGAGCTTAGATACAGAAACAGAAAGACCAATATACGAAACAATACCTTCTCTAAAAGATTCAATAAACCCTTCATCAATAGATCTTAAAGACTCAATAAAGACTCTTACTAAAGAAGAACAAGATATCATAAACTATCGATACTTCAAAGACTATACCCAATCAGAAACAGCTCGTATCTTAGGAATGTCTCAAGTAACAGTATCACGATATGAGAAAAAAAGCTTATCAAAAATGTATAATTATCTAAGTATTTAGCCATCATAATATTGGAGGTTAAATATGAATAACAAAAAATACAAAGAATTAGTAGAACAAATAACACCAAAAGAAAATAGACTCTATAATATGTTCATATCATTTATAAGTGGTGGAACTATTGGATTAATAGGTACACTTCTATTTAATCAATTAAATAATACTTATAATGAAGAACTATCTATTTCTTTTATGTTATTAATACTTATAATAGTAACATCTTTTATAACAGCATTAGGTAAAGCAGACACTCTATTCACAATCTTTAAATGTGGTTTAATAATCCCAATAACAGGATTCGCTCATTCCATTTCTTCATGCATCGTAGATTATAAAAAAGAAGGATTTATAAACATTGGTTCCAACACCTTTAAACTAGCAGGATCAGTTATACTATATGGCATAGTAACTGCTATCATCTTAACAATTATAAAGGTTCTATTAAATGTCTAGTTTTAAATATAACAATGTCTATATAAAAGACTATGAAACAATAGTTGGACCAAAAGAATCTCAAGGAAATATAAAATTTCCTAATACAATAAAAGATTATTACTATAATGAAGAAAAAATAGAAGATGCTGAAATAAAAATGCAAAATACCTGCTTAAACAACATATGTAAAAGAAACAAACTTAATAATAAAATAGAATTATTAATAGGTGGCGACTTAATAGATCAAATAGCTATAACATCATATAATATATCTAATAGAAATATTCCTTTTCTAGGAGTATATAATGCATGTGCCACATTTAATGAATCACTAATTATACTAGCAAACTTTATCGAAAATAATAATATAAAAGAAGGACTTTCTATTACTTCAAGTCACAACCTTAATGCTGAAAGACAATATCGTTTCCCAGTAGAATATGGTTCACAAAAGAAAAAGTATAGTACCTTTACTACTACCGGTGCAGTATGTACACTTTTATCAAATGAACCGACTAACATAAAACTAGAATCAAGTACAATAGGAACAATTATAGACTATGGTATAAAAGATTCTTCAAATATGGGAGCAGTAATGGCTCCGAGTGCAGCAGAAACATTAAACAATCATTTAAAAGAATTAAATAGAACAATAGATTACTACGATCTTATAGTAACTGGAGATTTAGGAAAACTTGGTAGTAAGTTATTTCTAACTCTAATCAAAGAAAAGTATAATTTTATTCCAAAATCATACATGGATGCTGCTAGTATAATCTACAAAGAAGATCAAAAAGAAACATTTCAAGGGGGAAGTGGCCCTGTAGTAATTCCTTTAGTACTATTTGAAAAACTATTAAAAGAAAAGAAATATCATAAGATACTTTTATTAGCAACAGGATCATTACATAATCCCTTAATGGTAAATCTTAAAAAAACTATCCCAGGTATAACTCATGCTATTAGTATAGAGGTGATAAAATGATATATATAAACGCATTCATAGTATGTGGAATAATCTCCATGATAGGACAAATAATATTAGATAACACTAATCTAACACCAGGGCATATAACTAGTATATTTGTAATTATAGGAGCAATTCTTTCTTTCTTAGGATTATATGATTTAATAAGAGAATACTCACTAGTAGGAAGTAGTATTCCAATAACATCATTTGGCAATGCTTTATATCAAGCAGCCTTAGAAGGATATAATACAAATGGTTTTATAGGAATGTTTAATAACATTCTAAGTACAACAAGTGCTGGTATCAGTGGAGCAATCTTTTTTGGATTTATATTTTCTTTCATTGGTAAAATAAGAGATTAATCAATAATCTCTTTTTTATTTAACATATATTTGATATAATAAAGTATAAAGAATGAAGGGATTTATATGGATAATAAAGGTGAAACAACAGATTCAGTAAAACAAAATATCAAAGAAATAGAATTACCTAAACCAGGAAAAGAACAACAAGCTGATTTTAGTCAAATATTTGGCGCTGCATCTGAAGAAAAAGTTGAAATACCTAATAGCAAAGAAGAAATACCTGAAGTTAAAGAGCAAAACATAGAACAACCTAAAATAGAAAAAAAACCAGTTCAATACAACGGCACTGAAAAAGTACTTTACGAGATCAAGCCAGAAAAAGAAGCTAGTCCAGTTGTACCAGCCATTTTCTTTGCCATTTTATTCTCATGTATATTATTATTGCCTTATGTAAGCAAACACTTTGACTTTACTTTTATACCACTAAATGAAGTGCAACAAAGTGGGGAAGAAACTGAAGGAGAGTATTACTTTTTTGAAAAATCATCAGTAAGAGCTAAAATAGGTGACCTAGAATTTACAAACTTTGTTAAATCAAGTGCAAACGATGAATACCATATTTCATTTACAATTACAAATACCGCTTTACGAACATATCGCTTTGATAAAAAATATTATGTTGTTTTATATGATGAAAACGAAAACGTCTTATTCCATAGTTTAATATATTCTTACGAAGCTATAGGAGCAATGGGAGCACAAACAATAACACTTAATATAACAGAAAATGCTTTCAAAAAATCAAATCGTTTTAAAATAGAAGAATTATCAACATATTCATATCCAAAAGTAAACTTAGTTGAAAAAGAAGGTGAGTACGAAGTAATGAAATGTACTTACCATAACAATACAATTAAATACTATTTTAAAGAAGATAAATTAGTAAAAATATATGATGTATATAAAGAAACTTCAAATCAGAACAAAGATTATGCTAGTAGTAAAGCTAAATACCAAAGTTTATCTGAAAAATATAAGACTGTACCAAACTTCAGTTCAATATTCATAGAAACAAATGTAGATTTTCAAATGATTAATGAATTTGAACTAAGTAAAATAACTGAAGCTCAATTAGCTGAACTTAATACATTCCGTTTCTTTAGATACGGCGAATCAAAAGATATAATATCTTTTGAACTAGAATCACAAGCATATACATGTAGCTAGGGGGATAACTATGACTTACAACTTTTGCACCACAGATTTTGAAGGACCATTAGATTTATTATTACACTTAGTAAAAGAATCAAAAATGGACATTTATGAAATAAACATTTGTGATATTATAAATCAATACTTAGATTTTATTCATAGTCTTGAAGAAAAAAACATTGATATAGCTAGTGAATATCTTGTAATGGCCTCAGAACTAATTCATTTAAAAAGTAAGTTATTAGTTAATCGTAAAGATGAAGAATCATCTCAAGAAGATGAGTTTTCTTTTACATCAGAAGAAGATCTGAGAAACAAACTACTCGAATATGAAAAATATAAACTATTGACACAAAGTTTTCATGAATTAGAAGAAAAAAGAGGAGAAGTATATACTAAATTACCAGAATCACTAAAAGAATATATAGAAGAAACTGGAATCCAAAAAGGCGAATTTGATATAAGTGATTTATTTAATGCATATAAGCTATTTATAGAAAGGCAGAAATTAGCCAAACCTTTAAATACTAAAATAACCAAAAAAGAACTAAGTGTTGAAGACAAAATAAAGGATATTAGAAATATTTTAAATGTAAGGAAAAGAGTTAATTTTATTGAACTTTTTACTGAAGTTACAAAAGAAAATGTTGTAGTAACATTTCTTTCAATATTAGAAATGACCAAAAACAACGAAATAACATTAACACAAGAAGATAACTTTAGTCCTATCATGATAGAAAGTGTGAAGTAAATGAATTTATTAGGAGTTTTGGAGGGAATACTATTTGTAGTTGGAGATGAAGGAGTAACTTTAACTCAAATATGTGACATATTAAATATTGATTTAGAAGAAGCCAAGAGATTACTTATGGAACTAAAAAAAAGTTACGATGCTGACAATAGAGGAATTAGAATAAGTTATCTTGGAGACGCGTTTAAATTAACAACAAAAAAAGAGCATAAAGAATACTATCAAAAATTAATCGAAAATCCTGAAAGCAACACTCTATCTCCAGCAGCTCTAGAAGTTCTTGCAATAATAGCTTATAACCAACCGATAACTAGATTAGAAGTAGATGAAATGCGTGGCGTTAATAATGGTCAAATGATAAGAAAGCTAATTGCTAAAGGACTTATAAAAGAAGCAGGAAAATCAACTATGCCAGGTCGCCCAAACCTATATGCGACAACAAGTGAATTCTTAGATTACTTCGGACTATCTTCAATCAGCGAACTACCAACAATACTAACCAAAGAAGAACCTACTGAAGAAGAAACAGAGTTATTCACATCTATCTACAAGGAAAAAACAGAAAATGAACAAAATTAGTTTATATTTAGAAGATGAAGAAGATATATATAACGAAGAATATCAAAAAGAAATATTTTCCAATGTAGAAATACACAATAAAAGCATTGTAAATACCAAATTTGATAAATGTGACCTTACAACATCAACATATGAAAATATTTATTTTGAAAAGATAATATTTAATAATTGTGATTTATCAAATATAAAATTTATAGATTGTAATTTTCGAGAAGTAGAATTCCTTAATTGCAAATTAATTGGAGCTAATTTAAATAATTGTCATACTACAAAAGTAATAATCAATAATTCACTATGTAAATATATTAATATTGTAGATACAAAGACAAAAGAACTAACAATAGCAAAATCAGATTTTACAGAAAGCAACTTTTATAACGTTGAATTACAAAAAACAATATTAGATAACACCAACTTTTATTCAAGCGAATTTCTATCAACAAAATTATCTGGTATTAATTTTAGTAACTGTAATATAGAAGGAATAAAATTAGAAAGTAAATGTCTAAAAGGAATAATAGTAAATCAGTTTCAAGCGATTGATTTAGCAAAACTACTTGGAATAGAAATAATAGAATAAAGGTGGTACCATGAACAAAAAAGTAATAAAAATAATAGCTATTATAATAGCAATATTATTAGTAACAGGTAATATATATTCATATATCGAATTAACTAAAAGAAACCAAATAATTGATGATTTAGAAGATGAAATATCAGAACAAAAAATAAAAGTTAAAAAATATAAAAATGAAATTAAAGAATTAGAATATCAACTAGATTATTATGAAACAATGTATGGTAATAATAAAACATATGATGAAACAACAGATAGTCATAAGATAACATTTTCAGAATATCAAGAAAAGATAAATAATAAAGAAACATTCATTCTTGTAATAAGTCAAGCACTTTGTTCTCATTGTCAAGAATACTTACCAAAATACTATAATATAGTAAATACATACAATCTTCCAGGTTATGAAATAGACTTACTAACCTTATCTGAAGATGAATATGAAAATATTTTAGAAATTACTCAATCCAACGGAACACCTACGACAATATTTTATCAAGATGGAATTGAAATCCCCGATTCACGAATAATAGGAAGTAAAGATATTGATACATTAAAAGATGCCTTTAAAAAGTATGGTTTTATACAATAAGATTTAGATTTTCTAAATCTTTTCTTTATTTTTCTATAAAATATGTTATAATTATTTATGTAATGCCTGTGTGGCGGAATTGGTAGACGCGCTGGACTCAAAATCCAGTGTTAGCAATAACGTGTGGGTTCGAGTCCCACCACAGGCACCATATTGATATTTATTCGAACTTTTTTAGTTCGTTTTTTTGTTTGTATAAGAAAAATATTTAATTTTATATTTTGGATGAGAGAAAAGTGACCGAATGTGTTGATAATACTTTTTGTCTTGTACATACTATATTTGAGGTGATATAAATGCATGTTGAAGATGAGTATACTGAATTAAAAATTGAATTAACAAAAGATATTAAAAAGGAAATTATTGCTTGATGAAAAAATAATATCAATAGAAAAAGATGGGACAAAAAACTATTATCATATAACTGGAGCACAAGAATTATTAATTCTTAAATTATTAATAAATAATATCGATTTATATTTAAAAGAAAGAAAAAAACTAAAAGTTTATTTAGATTTGTTTGGGGTAGTATGCAGGTTTATATGACAAAAAAACCTAAATTAGAGGAATACAATATTGATTTATCTAAATATGATAATATCATTATAGATTCACCTTGTTGGTTTGGAACTTATGCGCCACCAATAAATACTTTTCTATTAGATAATAAATTAGAAAATAAAAATATTTATTTACTAGTTTGCAATGGTGGAAATCTAAGAAATACTTGGAAAAATTATGAAGAAATATTAAAAGGAAATAACATAGTTTCCAAATTAGATTTAGTATATCCAATAAAAAATGTAATTGAAGAAGCTAAAATCAAAACCAATGAATGGATAAAGAATAAATTGAAATAATAAATATACTTTTAAAATCATAAAATGCTATTTTTGCGGATATATGGTATAAAATATTAAAGAAAATAAATAAAGTGTTCTAAATATCATAACAATCAAAAAAAGCAAACTTCTAAAGTTTGCTTCTTTTAATTATAATAAACTACTTAATTTCTTTAATATAAAAATCATATTCCAAGTCTTCTTCAATAACTTCAAAAGTAACATTATAAGTATTACCTTCAACCAAAATTAAGGAGTTATTATAATTTATATATTTCATCTTGTATTCGATATTTTTACTACTTACAAATAAAAACTCTGTATAAGTATAGGAATAATCTCCATCATAACCAATTCCTGTACTACCAATTTTTTTTAATGTGAGTGAATCTGAATGAGTTCCAGCTAAATATAAACCTATTTTAGTTCTTAATTCATTTACACTTGAAGAATTACTTATTTCTTCATTATTTATTTTTAAATAAATTTTAAAATCAGTAATAGTACGAACATCACCCTTTTGTGTATAATAAACATCTATTCTAATATAATCACTATAATTATTTAATTCTTTAAATAAATCAGCATTATTAACTTTTAATTTATATTCTAAAGTATTACCAATTTCTCCAATTGAAATAGTGCAATTAGAAAGAATACAAGTATAACCAATAATATTAACATCTTCAGCTAATATAGTATTATCATCTTTCTCCTTATCTGAGTCATTATTAGAACTAGAATCATTCTTATTTATTATTACTTTAAAATTATTAATATTAAAATATTTACTAACAACATCACCAAATCCCATAATAATCATTGCTACTGACACAATTAGTTGTATACCAATACAAGAAAAAAATCCCCAAAATATTAGACCTATACTTGTTCCGCCTTTAGACATACATATTAGTTTTATATCATCTATACTTTTATTAGGATTTTGAATTTTAATCTTTTCGATTCTTTTATTAACAAAATATAAATATAATTTATTTACAAAAAGACCAACTAATATATTAAGCAATAGACTTATAAAAAGATTATTAGTTATTAGAGAAACTGTTAAAGAAATCAAGTAAAATAAAATACCATATAGAAACATTTTTCTATAAAACATATACAATCCTGCAAAAAAGAATCCTGCAAAATTGAAATTTCTAGTTGTTATTTTCTCATAATTTTTTCCAATAAAGAACTTTATTAAATCATCATTACTAGTATCATTAGTAGTAGGCTGCTGATAAGCAACACTATTTGGGTAATTTGCATTTTGTTGGATTGACGTGTTTAATTGTTCCATACCTGTTTGTAAATTGCTATTTTGCATATAATTCTGTTGATTTTGACTAACTTGAATATTTTGATTATTAGGCATTCCATTATTACCTTGTGTATTAGAATTATTTTGTTCATAATTCATACATATCACACTACCTTTCTATATTGTTTTATCATATATTTTAAATTTTTTATACCCTTTTATTATAGTGATTTTATAAAAAAGCTATAATTATAGCTATTAGTATTTATTATCTATGTCTTCCTAAGTCTTCAACTTCAGAAGAATAATAATTATTATATTCTTCACTTCCTATAACAAACCCTGTCTTAGGATCAATTGCTGTATCTTCTAAAGTAATTCTATCTTTTTTTTCATAAATCAATTTATCATCAGAATTATCAATTATAGGAAAATAGTAATTATTATATTCCTCGCTTCCAACTACAAACTTTGTTCTTGAATCAATCTGTTTTTCTGATTCACCTAACATAACTATCACTCCTTATGTTTTTATTTTATCATACTTTTAAGATTTTTATTATATTTTTATTATAGTTGATAACATAGAATACACTAATCTCATAATAATTTTTTTATGATAAAATATATTAATAAAACTCTAGTTATATTTCCTGTTATTATTTATTGATTAACAGCATAATAAAATCATGAAAAGGAGAATTTTTTATGAATCAAGAAAAAATAGGAAAATTTATTTCTGAATGTAGGAAAAATAAAAAACTAACTCAATCTGAATTAGCCGAGAAACTAGGAGTATCAGATAAATCAATAAGTAATTGGGAAAATGGTCGAAACATGCCAGACTTATCATTATTTAAAGGATTATGTGAAGAACTAGATATTACTATTAATGATTTAATAAGTGGTGAAAAAGTATCACAAGATAAATATCAAGAAAAATTAGAAGAAAATATTATTAGTACCATTGATTATACTAATAAAAGGGTATTACAAAAGAATAATTATATTAGTATTATTTTAATAATATTTGGAATAATGATTTCAATTTCAGCAATGACTATATTTCCAAGTGAAAGTAGTTGGGGAAGTATTTATTCTATCCTTGGATGTATAATTTCTTTAATAGGTATTTTTAAAATAACAAAAAAACTAAATTATTTTAAAAGATTATTTATTAATATAGGTTATCTTATTATCTTTATTTTAGCATTACTTTTAATAGATTATATAAGTGTTATAAATATAAAACAAGCTCCGAGATTTAGCTATGTCAAAGAAACAAATGAAAATATAATTATTTATAAAACATTATTATACAATGTATATAGAATAAATAGAGATACTAAAAACGAATACTACATAATCGATACAAATAAAACATATACAGAAGATACAATACCAATTACTCCATTTAATAGAGATAAATCAGGAATAGACAACATAATAAAATATAAAAATAAGTATATAGGTAATAATAGTAATGATGGCAATTTAATAAATAATTTACCATTATCAGAATATGGCTATGTATTTGAAATAGACTCTGTAAACTTAGAATTAATCATAGACTATCATATTACTGATTGGTATATAAATGAAAACTATTACTTAGAAAAGACCTTATTATATAATTCAGTTTCTATATTTTCTTTAATTAATAATGTTGAAAAAATAACATTTAATTTTAGTGGTAAATCATATAATATAAGTCGAAAACAAATTGAAAAATTATATCCAAATTATAGCGATATAATTAGTAATGGAATTAATAAAGATAATTTTAATAAGTATTTAGAAAATAAAATGAACGATAATGATTTTGTAAAAAATATATTTGGTAAATTATTTATTGAAATAGAATAATAATAGACATATTAATTATAAATTATTGATTAATTAAAAGGGATAAATATTTATGAAAAAATCTTAATGATTACAATATATATTTTTCTTTTATTTGTATAAAAAGAATGTAATACTAATAAAAATAAATTTGAAACTAGAAATGAATTGAAATTGTAGAAAAAGTAGATACATCGATGTTTAGAGTTATCACAGTCAAAGAAACTAAACAATTATCTTATTTATAGATTTATACATATATTATATTGGTGATGTTTATGTATAATTTACAAGATGCTTTGTATGTGGCGGCAATATTGGAAATAAATTTTGATAAGTTTAGTCCAGAAGAGTTTTTAGAAGGCATTAACATTGAATTAGAACATGGAACTATAAGCCCTAGAACAAATGTAACTAATGACAATTTAATTATGACTGCTAAAATAGCTTTAGCACATTTAAATGAATTTCCAAATTATTACAATAAAGAGTATGGTTTGAAGCACTTTGAAAAATTTTTGCAAAGCAAATTGAATAATTTCTAATTAATAATACAAAATTAAATTTATAGGTGAGATTAAATTACAATATTAGACATTATTTATGTGCTAAGATTAGTAAATTTTACTAAAAAAATGGTAATTTTTAATTTTAAATAAAGCTAATTAACTGAAAAATAAGATTATATTTTAAAAGAGTACAAGAAAGTTTTGTCCCATAAAGGAGCCGAAAGGCTCTATTTTTATTTGTATTAAATAGCTTTAGACTTATTAAATAATTTTAACTATATACAATTATAATATGAAAAAATTATTTTTATGTTTTTTATTAAAATCATACTTTAATTAAATTAACATAATTATCTTATTTATAAAAAATATTTATAATAAAATCCATTTTTTATAATAGTTTTTAAAATTTATATTTGTTATAATTCTTATTAGAAAGTGATGAGTTTTTTATAGCATACATATGTGAAAAACAAAATAAAAATGTAAATTAGAAAAGGAGAAATTTTTATGGCTAAATATAAATGTTTGTTATGCGGATATATTTATGATGAAGAGGTAGAAGGAGTTAAGTTTGAAGAACTACCGGATGATTGGAAATGTCCAATGTGTGGTGCGCAAAAGAGTGATTTTGTATTAGTGGAAGAAGAAGTAAAAAAAGAAAAAAGTGTCACAGAAAAAGTAAACTCAAATAATAATAGTGTTGAAACTTATTTAAAAGAATATAAAAGAGATGAAGATGAAGTTGAGACTTGCTTTGCAGACATACAAAAAATGGCAACGACTGGTCATAGTATTACTTCTGCGATGAGTACAACTTTACCTGTTGTAAAATGGAATGATATTTTAATATTAGGTGGTCAACTTGCTAAGATGCCACTATTAGATAATGAAGAAGTTAGTCTAAAAACTATTATTGGCAAAAATGCTAAAAAACCTCTTGAAATTGACTCTCCAGTAATAATTTCTCATATGTCTTTTGGAGCTTTATCTAAAGAAGCAAAAAAAGCTTTAGCTAAGGGAAGTGCAGCAGTTAAGACTGCTATATGTAGTGGAGAAGGTGGAATACTTCCTGAGGAACGAGATAATGCTTATAAGTACATATTTGAATACGTTCCGAATAAATATAGTGTTACAGATGAGAATTTAAAAAATGTAGATGCTATTGAAATAAAAATAGGACAAGGTACAAAACCTGGAATGGGTGGACATCTACCTGGCGAAAAAGTTACTGAGGAAATTGCTAATATTAGATCTAAGAATGTCGGAGAAGATGTTGTAAGTCCATCAAAATTTGAAGAAATCAAGTCAAAGGAAGATTTAAAGAATCTAGTAAATAATTTGAGGAATCGTAGTGAAGGAAGACCAATAGGTATTAAGTTAGCAGCTGAACATATCGAAGAAGATTTAGAATTTGCTTGTTATGCTAAACCTGATTTTATTACAATTGATGGACGTGGTGGAGCAACTGGATCAAGCCTTAAAGTAATAAAGGATGCTACAAGTGTTCCAACTATATATGCTTTATATCGTGCAAGAAAATATCTGGATGAACATAGTGAAAAAGATATTACTTTGATTATCACAGGAGGACTTAGAACTTCTGCTGATTTTGCGAAAGCTTTAGCAATGGGAGCAGATGTAATTGCAATTGCAACCGCAGCTATGATTGCAATAGCATGTCAACAATACAGAATTTGTCATAGTGGTATGTGTCCAGTAGGAGTAGCTACTCAAGATGAAGGATTAAGATCTAGACTTAAAGTTGATATGAGTGCTAAAAGACTCGAAAACTATTTAAGTGTAGTAAATGAAGAACTTAAAACTTTTGCTAGGATAACTGGTCATTATGATATACATGAATTAAATAATGAAGATATCGTAACTACGAATAAAGAAATATCAGAATTTACAAATATTAATCATGTGTAATTCTTATAATTAATAAAAAATTACTTTTTGAATATAAAAGAAGATAGTAAAAAAATAATATTTGATAATTAATAAAAAAATCAAATCAATAGTAAGATTTGATTTTTTTAAATGTTATAATAAATAGTATTAAGTACTAATAAGTATTTTTTGATATATGTGAGTGAGTGAAATGAAATTAGAAGAAATAAAAAGTCGTTCAGTAAATATAAGAAATGAATATCACAAATTAGAATAAAAATATCATTGTACAAAATGGAATGTTGAAGAAGATGCATTGGCTTTTATGACTGATGCAGGATTGGTTGGAAGATTAACAATGGATAATCAAAATAGATGGCCAGATGAATCTGATAATTCTTTAGAACAAAAAATAAGTGAATGCATATGGTGGTTAATGGTGTTGTCTGATAGAATGAATATTGATGTTGAAAAGTTTTTGTCAGATAAAGAAAAAATGTTAATGGAATAATGCAGTTAATCAAATTATTCCCTAATTATTTAAAAATATGAAATAAAAAAGTATTGACTCTCCTCTTAGGGGATAGTGTATAAATAATTTTAGGAGGCGATATTATGTTAAAAATAGGTGATTTTTCTAAAATGTCAAAGGTTACTATTAAGGCTTTAAGATATTATGAAAAGGAAAAATTATTAATTCCAAAATATGTTGATGAATATAGTGGATATAGATATTATGAAAGTAATCAATTATTAGAATTATCGAGAATTATTTATCTAAAGCAAATTGGATTAACAATTGAAGAAATAAAGCAGATAATAATTAAAAATGATTCTTTGGATGAATTACTTAAATCAAAGAAGAAGGAATTTGAAAAAGTTATTTTTGATTATAATAGTAAGCTCTCTAAAATTAATTATTTATTGGAGGAGAATAATATGAAAGAAGAAATTTTCGAAAAAGTGATACCTGCTTATTATGTTTATTATAAGGAGGGCGTTTTAAAAGATTATAGTGAAGCATCAGAATTTATTTTAAATTCTGGAGCTGAGTGTATGAAATTAAATCCTAATATAAAATGTGTTGAACCAGATTATTGCTATGTTAATTATTTAGATGGAGAGTATAAGGAGAAAAATATAAAGGTTAGATATGCTCAAGCAGTAATTAAAGAAAGTACTCCATTCAAAGAAAATGAAAGTATTAAGTTTATGGATATTCCTGAAACAAAATGCATATGTATTTATCACAAAGGTTCTTATGATACTTTAGGAAAATCATATGCGAAGATTATGAAGTACATTGAAGATAATAAGTTAGAAATAACAGGTTTTCCAAGAGAATGTTATATTGAGGGAATTTGGAATAAAGAAAATGTAGAAGATTGGTTAACAGAAATACAAGTACCAATAAAGTAGAAAGAGAAGCATATAATGGCATTTGATTATATAAAAGAATATAAAGAATTCTACCTACCTAAAAATAAACCTAGTATAGTAGAAATTCATAAAATGAACTATATAGCAGTAAGAGGAACAGGTAACCCTAATGAAGAAAATGGCGATTATCAAAATACGATTGGTTTATTATATGGAATAGCATACACAATAAAAATGAGTTATAAAGGAAAGCATAAAATAGAAGGTTTCTTTGAATATGTTGTTCCACCTCTTGAAGGATTTTGGTGGCAAGATGGCTTAAAAGATAGCATTGATTATAATAATAAAAACATTATGAACTTTATATCTATTATAAGATTACCAGATTTTGTAACAAAAGAAGATTTCAATTGGGCTATTGAAGAAGCTACAAAGAAAAAGAAACAAGATTTTTCAAGAGTAGAATTTCTAACTTATGATGAAGGATTATGTGTACAATGTATGCATATAG
>JBJFGS010000009.1:0-1527 GCA_051892935.1 Candidatus Coprovivens sp. | reverse complement strand
GAGAATGTCTATAGATTTGTGTAAATAAGATTTTTTATAATTTATATTACTGGAAATTTCAAATTCCAGTAATATTTTTTTATTTTTGAGAAATACTAATACTGGAATTCTTTACACAATTATTATGTGTTTAATTTAGTTATTTATACACTAAATTTTCCATAATTTCAAAAAAATTTATATTGTGTAAGAGTTAGGTATCCTTTCTCCAAACATAATTGTAAGCTGTCCTAAAGTAGACGCCCAATTTTGGTTTGGAGAGGTCCATTTCTCCATAATTTTCATGGTAGATAAATATAGTGATTTTCTTAGTGACTCATCTGTTGGGAATACAGTTCTTACCTTAGTATATTTTCTTAACTGTCTATTAAATCCCTCAAGAGCATTTGTAGTATAAATAATTCTTCTAATTTCATGTGGATACTCAAAATACGTATTCAGATTACTCCAGTTATTGTACCATGAATCTATTACAACAGAATATTTTGAATACCATTTCTCCTTAAGAATATCTAAATTTTTAAGTGCTGTTTCTTCGTTAAATGCCCTATAAACACTTTTTAAATCTTTCATAAACTCTCTCTGATCTTTTGATGCTATATATTTAAGAGAGTTTCTAATTTGATGAACTATACAAGTTTGAATACTTACATCTGGATATACAGTTTTAATTGCTTCAGGTAGACCTTTTAAACCATCCATACATGCAATTAAAATATCCTCTACGCCTCTATTTTTCAAATCATTACAAACTGATAGCCAAAATTTTGCGCCTTCTGATTCACCAATCCAAATACCTAATATATCTTTTTTTCCTTTCATATCTAAAGCCATACATATATATGCTGCCTTTGAAACTATTTTATTATCATCTCTTACTTTAAAATGCATAGCATCCATATATACGATTGGGTATATTTCATCAAGTTCTCTGCTTTGCCATTCGGCGGCAGCCTCTACAACCTTATCTGTTATCTTAGATATCATTGCAGGAGACACATCAATGCCATATAGTTCTTCCATTTCAGATTGGATATCTCTTACACTCATACCACAGGCATAAAGACCTATTATTTTTTTATCTAGTTCATTACATACAGTTTCATACTTTTTAACAACCTTCGGTTCAAATTGTGCTTTTCTATCTCTTGGTATATCTAGGCCAACTTCACCAAAACTACTTTCAATAGTCTTAGAACTATATCCATTCCTATAGTTTGGATTAGCTTCATTACTTCTTTCATGTCTTTCTCTTCCCAGATGTTCTTCCATTTCTGCTTCTAGCAATTGTTGGATAATATCTTTGAACAGCTTTTGCATTAATCCATTTTTACCAACTACATCTTCCATGGTTTTACATTTTCTTACTTCAGCTTGGTAGTCTAAATCTGGAATAATTATTTCTCTTTGATCTTTCATTTCTTTACCTCCAAAAGTTTAATATGAATATTATTCCAAACTTACCAATTTTACATTCAAAAAAGACTGTAGGTAAGTTTGTATTTACACAAAACTACCTACAGTCCC
>JBJFGS010000008.1:0-1538 GCA_051892935.1 Candidatus Coprovivens sp. | reverse complement strand
GCTAGATTTGGTATGAGTAAAACTAATAAAGAATTTGTTTCAGTAACATTCACATTATCAATAGAAGGCAATCAAATTAAAGTTGAATCATTTAGTATGAGACATAAAAAAGATGGTAGTGAATTAAGTAGTTATCAAGGTTTAACTACATTAATCAATGATTCAAAATGTCTTCATAAGACAATAAAACCATTGGGTGAAGATGAAGCAATAGTTGTAGAAGATGATACAATTGTAACTGATATAAATGATGCAGATGCATTAGATTGTGGAAACTATAACGGATTTAGATATACAAGATTTGTTGAAAATAGTTATATGTCAGCAGAAGGATTAAAAACAAATATTAGAATAGAAACAGCATATCCTCGAAGAGTTGATGAAGATAAAAGAGAATATAAACCACAAGCAGATTGGGAAATATGTGGTATTGTAAAAACTCAACCTGTTGCAATTCCATCAATAGATGAAGATGAAAAAGAAGTTATGCAATTTGTAGTAGAAGTTCCAACATATACAGAGGCATATGGAGATAGAGAGGCAAGTGTAGTATTAAATGAATTAACAATAGTTTCACATGATGAATCAGTATGGGGATATTTAGAGGACAATTTTACAGTTGGAACACCAGTATATTTAAACGGTACTATAGTTCGTCAAGTAAATAGAGTAGAGATAGAGCAATCAAACGATGATGTTAAAGGATTCGGTAGAGTTATTGAACATCAACCACAATTTAGAACAAAAGTTATTGATTACCTTGAAGTTTTAGGTGGCTATACTATAGAGGACGAAATGGAAGAAATGGAAGAAAAAGAATTCAATGCAGAGTTATGGCAAAAAGCTAAAGTAGAAAAGGATTTAAAATTAGCAGAAATGCAAAATGGAAATAATGAACCTAAAAAAGTTGGATTTGGTAAACCAACTGTTAAACAAGAACCTAAGAAAGTTAGAAATGATAATTTACCATTCTAATAAATAATTAAAAGTTGTAACAAATAATTAAGATAATTCATATTATAAAGTATAAGGAGGATAAATAATCCTCCTTAATAAAAAGGAGTGATAATATGTTAGAAATAAATGGAAAAGAATATAAATTAAATCAAATAGTATGTGTAGGATATATGAATAATAGAAATTGTTATGAAATAGTTAGTGGAAGAATAATGGATTATGATTCTTCTAATATATGGTTAGATACAAGTTATGATTTTGTTAGCATGGAAGATACAGAAAAGGTTAAAAAAGATTCTATAAAGTATATAAAAGTTACAATCAATAATTTATGGAGATAGATAATAAATAATTAAATAAAATAAATGGAGCTGGTGATAGTATGAAAAACAATGAAAAGGCATTAAAAGAATACATGGAAGAGGTTACTAATGAGTTTGTAAATAAATATTTAGAAGAATTAGATAGTAAAATTTATTCTATGTTAAACGCTTTTGGATACGAAGGTGATGTAAATGAAGCTGGAGAATGGTTAGAAAATAAAAACTATAATTTATTAATGGATGAAGATAAAGGCGATA
>JBJFGS010000007.1:0-1559 GCA_051892935.1 Candidatus Coprovivens sp. | reverse complement strand
AAATTCATAACATCCTTTTCCAGTTGCAATAATCTTAGTAGTTTTATTCCTTTCTCTTAAATATTCCTTACATTCATTTAAAAATTTTTCTTTATTTTCTTCATCCATATGATGACATATAATCATATCATAATTAACATTAGCAAATAAATCTTTAAGTTCAGAATTGCTTATATGACTACTCCAAGATTTCTGTTGATATATTTTAGCCCTTTTCAATACTACTCTCTTTTCGCCATCTATATTGAATGTTATAGTTTTTTGATTTTCATTTAATAATTTATAAGCTATACTTCCAACATTGTCTTGTGAACAATATCCATTAATAACTACAACATCCTTGCTACATCCCACTATATATGGTAAATATGTTGTTATTTTACCGTTCTCTAAAAATCCACTAGAAGCCAATATAACACAAGGTTTTCTTTCTGATAATATCTCTAAAGTTCTTGAATAATCTTTTACCTTAACTAATTTATCCCAATTCATAACTTCATTGAACTTATCTCTATCTTCTTTATCTAAAATTCTAGAATAAGCCCCATTGATATTATTCATTAAAACGCCATCCATAATTATTTCGTATTCTCCATCTCTAAACCATTGCTCTTTACTTAAATTATCATATAAAAAAGTAATCATTGTTTGTGCTTTAGAAAATGCAAACACTGGTAACAATATTCTTCTATTATTTATTAAACCTTCTTTGATTATTTCCAACATTTCTTTTCTATCTTTTTCAGCCATCTTTGTGGTCATAGCCCTATCATTATCTGAATAAGTAGCTTCTGAGATTAACACATTCCCACTCAAAGGTAAATCTTGTTCTTTTAAGTATGGTGTATATTTAAAATTTATTTTACTTCCTAAATCGCTAGTGTAACAAATTTTCTTCCATCTAGAGTTTTGATATTCTTTAACCCATAATGTTAAATTACAAGAACCTACTACATGAGAATTATTTCTATATTCTACCTTTAAATTGCTGTCTATATCTATAACTTTGTTTATATCAATATATTTCATATGTTCAAAACAATTATATAAATCTACTTCTGTATATAATAAATCTTTTTTCTTACCTTTTGATTTTAAATAATCCACATTTTTCTTGTGTATGAAACAACAATCTTTTAATAATTCTTTTGTTATTTCTATTGTTTTGTCACTCGCATATATGTTTCCCTTAAACCCATTCTTCTCATTAAATATAGGAACTAGTCCTGTGTGGTCTACTTGCTCAGTGAGAATGTAATAAAAATAAATTATTACATTCAGAAATAAAACCACCACCTTTAATAGCGTCATACATTCTCTTCATAGAGTTATATGATTCTAAAATAGTATTATCTCCTTGTGGTAAACCACATTCTATTACTTGCGTAGCATATTCACCATTATCTTTTCTATAATTTAATACCCAACAGCTACCAGTAACTTGTATTGCACTTGCTCCTATGCAAGTAAGTTTGATTTTTTCTTTTTTCTTACTACTCATATATTTACCCACTTTCCCTACCTCGACATTATGTCGCATATTTTATTTATTTAAATTT
>JBJFGS010000006.1:0-1617 GCA_051892935.1 Candidatus Coprovivens sp. | reverse complement strand
CATGATAAGCATCATTCCTTTCACTTCGTTCAAGGCACACATAGTTATGAAAAATATTTAATTTCAATTTTTATGCCTTGACTTTTTTTTATTTTATTATATTATAAGCCTCGAAGAAGTATATACTACAAAGCACGGGGAGGTGAGTTGCAGACTTCGCGCAACTCTTACGATTAAATCAGTATGATAAGCAGTGCAAGTGTAGTTTTTTCAAGCACACATAAGTAGTCCTTCGAGGCTGTAGATTAATCATTGACTTTTAGTTTAATCTTTTAGTGTTAACTGCACAGTCCCTATACTCCTTCAAAAATTTTATATGAAAGGAGTATTTTTTATGGAAGTTATTTATCCTAGAGCCTGTGGTGTTGATGTACACAAAAAATTTATTGTTGCTGTAATTTGTATTTCTGAAGGCATAAAACCACGATATATTCGTAAACGTTTTTCTACCTATAACAATGATTTAATCAAATTCAGAGATTGGCTTATACAAAACGACTGTTTAAATGTCTGCATGGAATCTACTGGAAAGTACTATATTCCTGTTTACAATGTATTAGAAGAGCATATTTCTAATATCGTCGTTGCTAATCCTAAATGGGTAAAATGTGTTAAAGGAGAAAAAGATGATAACAAAGATGCTAAATGGATAGCAGATCTTTTCAAACTTGGAATAGTAAGAGGCAGTTTTATACCCGAAAAACAAATTCGTCTTCTTAGAGAAATGACTAGATATCTCTTTAAAATTACCAACATGCGTTCTTCAGAAAAAAATCGTTATATTAATGCACTCACTGTAGGTAATTGCAAATTAGATATGGTATTTTCTGATATTTTTGGTAAAACCTCTTCTGATATTATTAATATTATTTTAAACAATGATAGTTATACTGATGAAGATATCATTAACTGTCTTCGTAAAAATTGTAAAGCATCAAAAGAGGATATACTAAATGCAATTTCTGGTATTTCATTTGAAGGCTGTCAAAAAGAACGTATAATTTTAATCAAAGAGCATATTGATTATATTACAAATGAAATAAATAAACTTAAAGAGATAATTAATCAATTAGTTTCACCTTATGAAGACTATATTACACTTCTTTGTACTATTCCAGGCATTAATAGGGATTCAGCAATAACTATTATTTCAGAAATAGGTACAGATATGAAACAATTTTCTTCACATTATAAATTAGCAGCTTGGGCTGGACTAGCACCTGGTTGTAATGAGTCTGCCGGGAAAAAGAAATCAGTTAAAATTTCTCGTGCAGGTGTCTATTTAAAACCATGTCTTGTTGAAGTAGCACATGCAGCAATTAAAGATAAAGACTGTCCTTACTACGCCAACAAATACAATAAAATTGTAAAAAGACGTGGTAAGAAAAGAACTATAATTGCAATTGCAAGAAAAATTTTAGTTGCAATTTATCATATGATGCTTACTGGTGAAACTTTTAATCCATCTGATTTAGCTACAGCAGAAACTAATGATAAAGATAGATTAAAATACACTAAGAATAATTTGAAGCAAGATATTAAACAGCTTACAAATCTTGGACTTACAACTGATGAAATTATTGAATTAATAACAGCACAGAATGCCAATTAATAGGC
>JBJFGS010000005.1:0-26303 GCA_051892935.1 Candidatus Coprovivens sp. | reverse complement strand
TCAATATCCATAGTTGTTTCATTTAATTCTTCAGCATCCATTTCTCCTAAACCTTTCATTCTTAAGATATCCCTCTTAGTCTCAGGTTTTAAAGTTGCTAAATATTCATCTCTTTCTTTTTCATCAAGTACATACTTAATAGTCTGTCCATGCTTGATACAAAATAATGGAGGCTGAGCAGCATATACATGTCCAGCTTCTACAATCGGTTTAAAGAAACGATAAAATAATGTTAATAATAATACTCTAATATGTGCACCATCAACATCGGCATCTGTCATTATAATAATTTTATTATATCTTAATTTAGATAAATCAAAATCATCACCAATACCAGTACCAAATGCCGTAATAATTGTTCTAATTTCTTCATTACTTAGTGCTCTATCTAACCTTGCTTTTTCAACATTTAATATTTTACCTCTCAAAGGAAGAATTGCTTGAGTCATACTATTTCTACCTTTAATGGCAGAACCTCCAGCTGAATCTCCCTCGACTAAGAATATTTCACATTCAGAAGGATCTTTACTCTTACAATCAGACAATTTACCATAAAAATTAGTAACATCTAAATCGCCCTTTCGACGAGTAAGCTCTCTAGCTTTTTTTGCAGCAAGTCTAGCTTTTGAAGCTGTCATCGATTTATCTAAAATTATTCTAGCTTCATCAGGATTCTCAAGTAAAAATCTCTCTAATCCCTCACTAAATATATCATCAGCAATTTTTCTTACTTCCGCATTACCTAACTTAGTTTTCGTTTGACCTTCAAATTGTGGATCTGGATGCTTACAAGAAATTATCATTGTTAATCCTTCTCTAACATCTTCACCAGTAAGTGGATCATCATTATCTTTTAATATTTTATTATTTTTAGCATAATTATTAATTATTCTTGTTAAAGCACGTTTAACACCATCTTCATGAGTACCACCTTCATGGGTACTAATATTATTAGTAAAAGAATATAAATTAGAATTATAGTCTTCATTATATTGAAAAGCTACCTCCAATGAAATATTATCAACATTTCCTTCTACATAAACAACATTTTCATGTAAAACTTTTTTATTAGAATTTAGTTTTTTAACAAATTCAATAATACCACCTTCATAATAGAAAACATCACTCTTTTCATCTTCTCTTAAATCTTTAAGTATTATTCTTAAACCTTTGTTTAAAAACGCTAATTCCTCAAGTCTTGTAGCTAATGTTTCGTAATTATATATAGTTGTTTCTTTAAATATTGTAGGGTCAGCAGCAAAAGTAACAGTAGTTCCTGTTCTATCCTTATCACACTCATCTATTATTTTTAGTTCATCAACAGGATGTCCACCATTTTCAAATCTTTGAAAATAAACTTTTCCATTTCTATATACACGAACTTCTAACCAACTTGATAAAGCATTAACAACAGATGCACCTACTCCATGTAATCCTCCGGATACTTTATATCCTCCTCCACCGAATTTTCCACCTGCATGCAATACTGTGAAAATTGTTTCAATTGTAGATAAACCCGTTTTTTCATTACGACCTGTAGGCATTCCACGACCATCGTCTTTTACAGAGATAACATTATTTTTTTCAATAATAACCTCAATATCATTACAATACCCAGCTAAAGCTTCATCTACAGCGTTATCAACTATTTCCCAAACAAGATGATGTAATCCTCTCTCACTAGTTGTACCAATATACATTCCAGGACGTTTTCTAACAGCTTCTAATCCTTCTAAAACTTGAATATCACTATCATTATATTCTTCTTTCATAATTTACCTCCCTTACATACCCCTCTACTACCTCAAACAATTTACTATTATATAAGATATCTTCATTAATCTTATCTATTTCAGTAGTAGTTATAAAAGTTTGAATATCTTTATTAATTAATTTTAAAATATTATTGATTTTAAACTTATCTAATTCGCTAAATAAGTCATCTAATATTAAAATAGGATAATTACCCCTAATTTGATAAAAAATCTCTAATTCAGTCAATTTATAGGCTATAATAGCATTTTTCTGTTGTCCTTCAGATCCATAATCTTTAATATTATATCCCTCTAATTTAAATCTAACATCATCATGATGAACTCCAATAGAAGTTTTTCCAAGAATAATATCTCTATTTAAAGTATCTACATATTTTTGTGAAACTTTATCTCTATCAAAATTCTTATAATCAGATATATATTCTAATTTTAAATCTGAAATACCACAAATACTATTGTAAATATCACCTATCCTACTATTTAATAAATCAATATATTTTTTTCTAGAATTATAGATTTTTTCTCCATAATCAATTAACTTATTTGTAAGAATATTTAAATAATCACTAGATGAATTAGCATTAATATTAGTCGTTTTTAAATATGAATTTCTTTGTTTCAATAGTTTATTATACATATTTAAATTTTTTAAATAAGCATTATTAATCTGTGATATCTCTAAATTAATTGACTTTCTTCTAACTGTCGGAGAATCTTTAATAAATCTTAAATCATCAGGATTAAAGAGTACAACACTAATTTGTGAAATATAATCACTTAATTTATCAACTTTAGTATTATTTATCTTTACTTTTTTTCCACCATCTTTAATTATTAACTTATATTTATTTGTGTACTTATCCGAAACTTCCCCTTCAACTCGACAAACTTCCTTACTGTTCATAATTAATATCTTATCAACAGTTCCCCTGAAAGATTTAGTTAAAGCTAATACATAAATACTCTCTACTAAATTAGTTTTTCCAGTACCATTATTACCATATATAATATTATAATTTGAAGAAAAACTAATTTCCAATTTTTCATAATTTCTAAAATTCAATAATTTCAAATGCTGTATTTTCATTTTTTAGCCTCTTTTACGACCATTATTAAAAAAAAGTGTTTTTTGAGTACTCCTATACCTCGAATTAATTATAACACAAAAAAGCTACTAAAAGTAGCTTTTTCATTATTTTTTACTATTTTTTCTTAAGAATAATGTATCTTTTAATCTTGAACACCTATATAATTGATTATGAATAATTGCTGTTGATACATTTACTAATATTTTTTTACCATTTTTTAATTGAATAATAGTTTTATCTTTAAATTTATCAGGCATATGAATATGATTATAAGCTAACCATGCACACATTTCATTTTTTGGTGATAATGTTGGAAAAAATATTATATCAAAGCTCTCTGCTATTATAACAGGAACTTTATGAGTAAATCCAACTAATTTAGAAGTACCAACTTGTCTTCCCTCTAATGAACTACCAAAATATTCACAGCTCTCCTCTACTATTTTCAACGCTGGTTTGTTGATAACAAACGAGTTATCAACTTCATATACAATAGTATTGTTTTCATCTTTTGGAATTAATGCAACCGTATCCTCATTTATTTCATAAGAATCCATTATAAAACCTCCCTCTTTCCAAAATTTACCAACCTTATATACCAAGTATTTGTCGAAAAATTTCTAAAAATGTCGAATTTTATAATATTTTTAATTTTTTTGTAAAAAAAAAGATTACTTAATCAAATTAAGCAATCCATTTTATATAATTAATAAGTTTTAATTGGTAAAATCAACTGAATTAAAGATTCATCGTTCATAGACTTTATAACAATAGGTTTTACCTCACCATTAAGTAATATTAATATTTCTTCATCTTTCATAGTTTTTAAAGCATCTAACATATATTTAGCGCTAAATGAAATATCAATATTTGCATCAGATTGAGTTTCAACATCTAATTTTTCTTCAACCTTACCTATTTCTGAAGCATATGAATTAATAATCATTTGACTATTTTTTATTTTCATTTTTACAATGTTTTTATCTTTACTCTGAGTTAATAATGCTGCTCTATCAATAGCACTAAAATAATTATTTAAGTTAGTGTTTACAATTATAGCAAAATCATTAGGTATTAAATTTGAAGTATTAGGATATGTTCCAGATAATAAATTACTTTGAAATATAATATTTTTATATTTAAATAAAACTTTGTTACTGAATACATGCATTTCAACATTTTCTTCATCTTGAATAATCTTATCTAATTCCATAATATTTTTACCAGGAATAACGATATTTATTTCTTCTTCTGAAGGAACATTTAATTTTATATTCTTTTTAGCTAACCTATAAGAATCTGTAGCTATACATTCAAAAACATCACCAACTATTTTAAAATTAAGTCCTGTAAGCAAAGGTCTCAATTCTTGAGTAGAAATTGCAAATGCTGTTTGACTTATAATAGTTTTAAAAGTATTTCCATCTACTATAACTGGTTTTTCTACTTCTTCTAGTTTTAAACTAGGATACTCTTTAGGATCTAAACAATTTAAATCATATTGAGAATTATCAGAATAAATTTTAATTTTTAAACCATCCATTAATTCAAAATTAATTAAATCAGAAGGCATTTTTCTTATAATATCCAATATATATTTACTTTGAATGATAATAGAACCAGTTTCTTCAACATTTGTTATATCCTTCTTTTCAATAAAAGCTCTAATAGTTAATTCACTATCACTTGCAGTTAAAAATAAACCTTCTTCATTTAATTCAAATTTAACACCATTTAATATAGGAATTATATTTTTTGTCGAAATAGCTTTTACTACATTTGACAAATTTTCTAATAATAAATTTTTTCCAATTGTAAATTTCATTTTTCATTCCTTCTTTCTTTTATTATTAAATTATTATTATTATTATAGTGTGGATAATGTTGATAAGTACAATTTTTTCAACAATTTACTGAGATTTTATCTTTTTTTATATGTGGATAAATCAAAAATTACTAACATTTTATTCACAGTATTACAATTTACTCTTTATTTCATTAATAATTTCTTTTAATTGACTATTACTTTTTAAATCTTCTTCTATTTTATCAACAGCATGAATAACAGTTGAATGATCCCTACCACCAAATTCTAATCCTATTCTTGGAAAAGATTGGTCAGTAAGCATTCTACAAAGATACATAGCTACCATTCTTGGATAAACAATATTAGCACTTCTTTTCTTACCTTTTAGTACTTCCACAGTCAATTTATAATAATCAGCAACAGCTTTTTGAATACTAACTATATCGTTTGTAATATAAGGATTTTTTGTTATGTAATCTTTTAAAGCTTCGTTTACAAATTCTAAATCTATTTTTTCTGGAACAATCATAGCAGTATAAGCAACTAATCTATTTATAGCTCCTTCCAAACTTCGAACATCAGTATCACAATTATTTGCTATAAAATCAACAGCTTCATCTGTCATTTTATCAGCAATAGTAAGTTTCTTTATTTTATCTTTTATTATTCGACATCTCAAATCAAAATCAGGTGGATAAATATCCACTGGTAGTCCCCATGCAAATCGACTCCTAAGTCTTTCTTCCAGTAATTTTAAATCTTCTGGAGACCTATCAGAACTAATTATTATTTGCTTATTTCTCCCATGTAAGTCATTAAAAGTATGAAAAAATTCTTCTTGAGTTTTTTCAGCTCCAACCAAGTATTGAATATCATCAATAATTAAAACATCAATATTTCTATATTTATTCTTAAAATCATTAGCATAATCTAAAGAATTATCAGCGTTATTGACTATACCTGTATAGTCTTTCCTAAAATCATCACTAGTAGTATATAAAACTTTTAAGTCTTTATTATTCTCTGTAATATAATTTCCAATTGCATGCATTAGGTGAGTTTTACCCAATCCACTCTTTCCATATATAAATAAAGGGTTATATTGAACTCCTGGATTTTGAGCCACTGCTAATGCAGCAGTTCTTGCAAATTTATTTGTATCACCAACAACAAAATTATCAAAATTTAAAGATTTATTTAAATTACTATCAAATTTTAAGTTTGAAGTTTTGTGAATAACATCAGGATTATCAACAACTTGTGCTACCATTTTTTCAATAGGTGCATTAATTTCTTCCTCTAATAGACATTCTATATCCTTTTCTTCTCCTAAAACATTTGTAAAAGAATCAGTAATTATATCGTAATAATTTGATAGAAACATTCTTTTGTGTAAAGGCATAGGAACTAACAAATATACTTTACTATCAGTTATATTATGAATCTTGGTATCTGAAAACCATGTACTAAAAGATACTGGATTAAGTTCTTTTTTTATAATTTCAAGAACTTTTATCCAAATATCATCAAAATTCAATTCCATCACCCCACTTCAAACCATTTATGTACAAATATTTTAACTCATGCTGTGGAAAAATAAAAGAATTAATTTAAAAAAATTAGTTATAAACAAATTATAAACAAAATTAGTAACAATTCATCTCTTATAAATACTGACATTTCATATTTTATCAACACTATCAACAATTTTTATATTGACATGTGCAAAAAGTTATCCACATATCCACAGCATTTTGTCGATAACTTTAAATTAAGGAATAAATGTATTGTTTATAAGATAATTCTTGACATTTTTTAAATCATAAGTTTATAATAAGGGAGCTTATTTAGATGTGGAGGTGTATTATATGAAAAGAACTTATCAACCAAACAATAGAAAAAGAGCAAAAAAACACGGTTTTTTCGCAAGAAAAGAAAGTAATGTTCTAAACTCTAGAAGAAAAAAAGGACGTAAAAGAATAGTTGTAAAATAAGCCACTTCACTAAGTGGTTTTTTATGTATTAAAAAAGGGATGACTAGAATGAAAAGAATAGAAACCATAAAAGATCAAAAAGTTTTTAATAATATTATAAGAAATGGTAAGTATAAGAAAAACAACTATTTTGTTATATATACAACGTTAAAAGAGAATCTTAATCCAATGTATGGTATTGCTATCAGTAAAAAAGTAGGAAAAGCTGTAATAAGAAATAAATTAAAAAGACAAACAAGATTCATAATAGATAATCACAGAAATTTATTTAAAAATAGTCATAATTATATTATAATGATTAGAAAGAGCTGTGCAAATACTGAATTTAAAGTATTAGAAAAAGCTCTAGTAGAATTATTAGAAAAATAAAGGTGATAACGTGAAGAAAAAAACAAAATTGTTGATAATTATCTTGCTATTTATTTTATGTACTGGTTGTACCAGTCAACTTAAAGATGGTAAGGAAGTTGTAACTAATAAGGAAACTGGTCAGACTTTGACATCAAATATCTTATGTAAACCAGAAAATGAGCAATTGTACGAAACATATGAAAAGTATAATGATAAATTAGAAGTAAAATTAGAAGAATTACCAACTTGTAAGGAATTTACACCAAATAAAATAAAATATAAAGGTCTTTGGGAAACAATATTTATCAAACCACTTGCTTGGATTATTTTAAATCTCGGATATCTAGTAAATAATATAGGTATCTCAGTTATTATAATTGGTTTAATAATTAGATTAATAATGATGCCTCTTCAAATTAAAACAGTTAGACAATCAGAAAATATGAAAAAAGCTCAACCAGAAATAGCAAGAATTGAAAGAAAATACAAAGATAAAACAGACAATGATTCACTAATGATGAAAAGTCAAGAAACTATGATGGTATATAAAAAGTATCATATTAATCCAGTAGGAGGATGTTTAGGAGCATTTATTCAACTTCCATTATTCTTTGCATTCTTAGAAGCAATTAATAGAGTACCAGCCATTTTTGAAGGAACATTCCTAGGAATGAATTTAGGAATGACACCAACTACAGGAATATCACAACATAATTATATATATCTTATCCTAATAGTGCTAATTATTTTATCAACATTCTTATCATTCAAAAACTCAATGGGAAATAATCAGAATCAACCACCAGAAATGGCTCAACAAATGAAATATATGTTTATATTTATGATTGTCATGGTATCGTTTGCATCATTGAGTTTACCAACAGCCATAGCCTTATATTGGATAGTAACAAACCTATTTGCTGTTATTCAAAATGTTATAATAAAGAAAATAATTGAAAAGAGGATTTAAGATGAAGTTAGAAGTATTTGAAGGAAAAACTAAAGAAGAAGCTAAAGAAAAAGCATTAACATCATTAAATGTTAATGAAAATGAAGTCTTTTTCAAAGAAGAAGAAATAAAGGGAAAACTATTTAAAGCAACAACTTATAAATGTAGCATCATAAAAATTTCAGATATTGCTGAATACTTAAAAACTAAATTATCAGAACTACTAAACAATATGGGAATTGAAAGCCAATTAGAAACTAGTATTAGAGATGAACAAATAAACATTAAAATGTATTCAGATAAAAATAACATTTTAATTGGAAAAAACGGACAAACACTAACCGCAATACAAACAATATTAAGACAAATGGTTCATAACGAGATTGGAATATATCCTTATATATTATTAGATGTTGAAAATTATAAAGAAAAGAAAATTAGCAACTTAGAAAAAACAGCAAAAAGAATTGCTAAAGAAGTACAAAAAACTAAAATTGATGTTAGTTTAGATAATATGAATTCTTACGAAAGAAGAATTATTCACAACGCACTAACAAAATTTAAAAATATATCAACAACAAGCGAAGGTGAAGAACCAAATAGACATATAGTAATTAGATATGTTGAAACAGAAGAAGAATAAAAACATTCTTCTTTTTTTATTTCCCGGGAAATAATTTTGATATAATATAAATGAAATAAAATATTTCCCATATTATTAAAATGTGCTATAATACGAGCCAAAAGGAGTGAGCTTAATGAATGATACTATATGTGCAATAGCAACTAGCCAAGGAATAGGAGCTATATCAATAATTAGAGTAAGCGGAGAAGAATCTGTTGATATCGTATCAAAAATATTTAAAGGTAAAGATTTAAAAAAAGTAGAATCACATACAATAAATTACGGAAATATTATTGATAAATCAGGAAATATAATAGATGAAGTACTGGTATCTGTTATGTTATCTCCTCGTACTTTTACAACTGAGAATACTGTGGAAATTAATACTCATGGAGGAATAGCATCAACAAATAAAGTACTAGAATTATTATTAACTAGCGGTTGTAGATTAGCTGAGCCAGGAGAATTCACCAAAAGAGCTTTTTTAAATGGAAGAATAGACTTACTTGAAGCAGAAGCAGTAATGGACATAATAAATGCTAAAACAAATACACAACGAGAATTAGCAGTAAACCAAATCACAGGTAAAGTATCTAATCTTATTAATGAATTAAGAGATGATATGGTACAAATAATATCAAACATCAATGTAAATATAGATTATCCAGAATATGATGATGTAGATATAATTACAAATGATATTCTAATTCCTAAAATAACAAAGCTAAAAAACAAGATAGAAAAGATATTGAGAGAATCAAAAAATGGTAGAATAATAAGAGATGGTATAAAAACATCTATAATAGGTAAACCAAATGTAGGTAAGAGTAGTTTATTAAACACATTATTAGAAGAAGAAAAAGCAATAGTAACAGATATAGCTGGAACAACTAGAGATATAGTAGAAGGTCAAATAAACATTAACGGAATACTTCTAAATATTATAGATACAGCAGGTATTAGAGAAACAGACGATTTAGTTGAATCTCTAGGAGTAGAAAAAAGTCTAAAAATGATGAACGAATCCGATCTTATTTTATTTATTATTAACAACAATGAACCAATAAGTGAAGATATTCAAAAAATACTAAAGGAAATAAAAGATAAAAATTATTTAATAATCATTAATAAAAATGATTTAGAAAGAAAAATAAATATAGAAGAATTAAATGTTGATAAATCAAAAATTATCAACATAAGTATAAAAAATAATCAAGGAATAGAAGAATTAAAAGAAAAAATAATAGAATTATTTAATATTTCCCAAATTGAAACAACAGATCCAACATATCTAAGTAATACAAGAAGCATCAGTATTTTAGAAAAGTGTCTTGATTCGATTAAAGAAATAGAGAAAGGATTACAAAATAATCAACCTATAGATATGATTGAACTAGACATTAAAGATATATGGGAACAATTAGGTACAATAAATGGTACTACTTACGAAGAAGAATTGCTAGATGAAATGTTTAGTAGATTTTGCCTTGGGAAATAAAAAGGAGTGTTGATAACTATGTATGATATTATAGTAGTTGGTGGTGGACATGCAGGATGCGAAGCATCATATGCATGTGCTAAAAAAAATCATAAGACTTTATTAATTACAAGTAATTTAAAAAATATTGCAGATATGCCTTGTAATCCTCACATTGGAGGAAGTGCTAAAGGAATAGTAGTTAGAGAAATAGACGCTTTAGGTGGAATAATGGGTAAAATAGCAGACAAAACCCACCTTCAAATAAAAATGCTAAATAGCGCTAAAGGTCCAGCAGTTCAATCATTAAGAGCTCAAGGAGATAAAATAACATATCCAAAAGAAATGCTAAATACGCTACAATCATTACCAAATCTTGATATTAAAGAAGGTATGGTAGAAGACCTTATTGTGGAAAATAGCCGAGTAAAAGGAATAATATTAGAAGATGGTACAAGAATAAATTCTAAAATAACAATTTTAACAACAGGTACTTACTTAAAAGCGGATATACTTGTGGGAAATACACGAACAAGAAAAGGACCACACGGAGAAAGACCATCAAACTTTTTGAGTGACAAACTAAAAGAGTATGGTTTTAATATAATTAGATTAAAAACAGGAACACCCCAAAGAATTGATAGAAAATCAATTGATTTTTCAAAAACAAAACTAGAACCAGGAGATAATAAATATTACACTTTTAGTTTTGATTTAGAACCATGTTATAAAATTGAAGAACAAGAGCCATGCTATTTAACTTATACAACAGAAAAGACACACCAAATAATACGAGATAATTTGAATAAATCAAGTATGTATGGAGCACTAGATGATATAAAAGGAATAGGTCCAAGATATTGTCCATCTATTGAAGATAAAGTGGTTAGATTTTCAGATAAAGAAAGACATCAATTATTTATAGAACCTGAAAGTAGATATTACGACGATATGTACTTACAAGGATTCTCAACTTCTATGCCACCAGAAATTCAAGACCAAATGGTTCATAGTTTACCAGGGTTTGAAAATGCCAAAATATTAAAATATGGATATGCAATTGAATATGATGCAATCTATCCAACCCAACTTAAATCAAACTTAGAAACAAAAATAATTGAAAACTTGTTTACCGCAGGCCAAATCAATGGAACTAGTGGATACGAAGAAGCTGCTTGTCAAGGATTAATGGCAGGAATAAATGCAAGTCTTAAATTAGAGGGAAAGGAACCTTTAATCTTAAAACGTTCAGAGGCTTACATTGGAGTACTAATTGATGACTTAATAACTAAAGGCATAAGAGATCCATACAGATTATTAACAAGCAGAGCAGAATTTAGACTACTTCTTCGAAGTGACAACGCAGATTTAAGACTAAGAAAAAAAGGCTATGAAATAGGATTAATTACAGATGAACAAATGAAAAAATTAAAACAAAAAGAAAATGAAATAGCAAGTCTTATAGAATACATGAAAAAAACAAAGTTAAAAATAACATCTGAAGTAAGAGAGATATTTAAAAATAATAACTATCAAATACCAACTTCATCATTAAGTTTAGAACAATTAATTAAAAGGCCAGAATTAAATATGGAATTTTTATCTTCATTAATAGATATACCATATGATATAGAAATTCAAAATCAAGTTGAAATCAACTTAAAATACGAAGGATATATAGTCAAAGCATATAAAGAAGCAGAAAAAATGCTAAAACTAGAAAAAAAACAAATACCTGCTGATATTGATTATGATAAAATCAACAATATTGCTAGTGAAGCACGACAAAAATTAAAAGAAGTAAGACCAACTTCAATAGCTCAAGCAATACGTATTAGTGGAGTAAATCCATCAGATATATCGATTTTATCTGTATATTTAAAGAAGGAATATGGAAAAGATGAATAAAAAAGAATTTATTGATTATGTTAAAGAATTAGGAATAGAATTAACTGATAAACAAATAGGACAATTAGATATATATTGTAAATATCTCTTAGAGTATAATTCTCATACTAACTTAACCGCAATAAGAGAAGAAGAACAAGTATATTTAAAACATTTCTATGATTCATTAACAATAATAAAAGCAATAGACATGACAAAGTGCCATAAATTATTAGATATAGGTACAGGAGCAGGATTCCCTGGAATGATTATAAAAATAGTATATCCCGAAATTGAAGTATCTCTTTTAGATTCAAACAATAAAAAAATAACATTTTTAAAAGAATTAATTTCAAGATTAGAATTAAGCAAAATAAATCTATATAATGAAAGAGCCGAAGAATTCTGTAAAAATAATAGAGAATCTTTCGATATAGTAACAGCTAGAGCAGTATCTAATATGACTGTATTATCAGAATTATCATTACCTTTAGTAAAAATTAATGGTTACTTTATAGCTCTAAAAGGATCAAACCAAGAAGAGATTAACGATTCACTATATGCGATCGAAAAATTAGGTGGAATTTTAGAAAAAACAATAAATTTTGAACTTCCAAAAAATGGAGGAGAAAGAAATATTTTAAGAATATTAAAAAATAAAAACACACCAAAAGAGTATCCTAGAAGATATGAAAAAATCATAAAGAACCCATTGAAATTGAATGGGAAATAATGTATTATTAATAATAGATAAGACTATAAAAAGGGGCTGATCTAATGAATTTAGAAACAGGAGTATTACAAGTACACGTAGAGGATATTATTCCTAACAGGTTTCAACCTAGACTAACATTTGATGAACAAGGATTAAAAGAATTATCTGATTCAATAAAAGAACATGGAATAATTCAACCCCTTGTATTAAGAAAATTAGGAGATAAATACGAAATAATTGCTGGTGAACGTCGTTATAAAGCTGCTCAAATGGCAGGACTAACAACAGTACCAGCAGTTATTGCTAATATAGATGATAATAAATCTGCAGAAGTCGCATTAGTTGAAAATATTCAAAGAAGAGATTTGACTGCAATAGAAGAAGCTCGTTCATACAAAAACCTTCTTGATAAAGGATATCTTACTCAGGAACAATTAGCTAAAAGAATGGGACTTTCTCAACCAGCAATAGCCAATAAATTAAGATTATTAAACTTAGACGAAGAAGTTCAACAAGCGCTATTAGAGGAGAAAATATCTGAAAGACATGCAAGAACTTTGTTATCATTACAAGATAAAGCAGCACAAAGAGAATGGTTACACCGAATCATTAATGAAAGACTAACTGTAAGGCAATTAGATTTAGAATTGAAAAAAATAAAATCAGTGCCAGATAGTGCAAGTAATGATGAAATAATAATGGTCGGTGCTGAAGAAGAATCGAGTGGAGAAGTACCAGTAGTTCAAGGTACACCTAGCTTGGAAGAAATAAAAGCAAATGCAGTTGATATAACAAAATTAAACAAAAATCAAAACAAGCCATTAGTTGATAATACTATGATGGAACCATTAGATACTTTAGAATCAGAAATAAATAATAATTCAAATCAATTATTTAATAATCCAATAGTAAACGATGGAAATAATTTTACAACAGCGACAACTATTCCAGAATTTAATATTGCAACACCTAATTCATCAAGTACTTTTGTTCCAGCAGAAAACATTACAAATAACAACGATGCAAGTAAGTTCTTTAGTTTTGATATAAATAATCAACAATCTCCAGCTGCACCAGTGTTTACTGCTCCAGCTGGAATGACTTCAAATGATAATGGATTGGAAATATTTGATGCACCAAACGAAGGTAATTCCTTTGTTACTACAAATAAAGAAGAGGAAAAAACAGAATTTATGAATCAAACTAATCAATTACCAGTAAAAGATGAGATGATAAATACAGATTTTGAGTTAAATCCAAATAATAAATTCTTCACTCCAGCAACGGAAAAATCTCAAGAGATTACATTAGAAATGCAAAAAGATAAAATTGTTGATCCAATGATGGCTGTAGATAAACTACAAACTGGATATAAAGAAAGTCCAACAGGCCAAAAAAGAATGGATTTAAAAGATGCTATTGCTAATATACGTTCTTGTATTGAAAGCTTAGGATCAAACGGATTCTTTATTGATGTAGAAGAAATAGATTTTGATACTAATTATCAAATAACCATGAGAATTTATAAAGACTAAATAAAGACGACTATTCAGTCGTCTTTTCTTTATAAACAAATTCGGTATCTTGATTATTATATTCACTACCATTTACATAATAAAAAATATTTGTTTTCTCTTTGTTATTTGTAACCTCCCCTGTAATAGCATCAAGTGGGACTCCGACTACATTATTAGGCATATCATACCATTTCTTTTCAATATTTAAATTTTCCATAGTATCAACCCAAATATTTTTAGAAATAGTACCATCTTTAACTTGTAATTCCTCGTTATCATCATAGCCATTCCACACCATCATTAAAACATTCGAATCATATCCAACCATCCAACAATCAGTACCAGAAGAACCTGTTTTAATTGCATATTTACTAGATATTTTTGATGCAATACTCATTACGGTTGGAGTATTATAATCAATAAAAGCTGAATTATATGTCGAAGTCATCATTTCATTTAAAATATATGTATATGATTCATTTAATACTAAATCATCTTTATTATCTTTCGCATACAAAACATTTCCATTCATATCTTCTACTTTATTAATAAAAGTGATTTCTTTTTTATATCCTCCACTTGCTAATGTAGTATAACCTCTAGCAAAGTCAATCATTGATAATTCCGAAGTTCCAAGAGCTAACGAAGGTAAAGGTTCTAATTTTTCTTTTATCCCCATTCTATTAGCAATGTTTACTAAAGTTTCTTCACCTAAAAACAAATGAGTTTTAACAGCGTATATATTATCAGAATAAGCTAATGCAGCTGCCATAGTAATATTTTTATTTCCATATTTATTATTGTAATTAGATGGTGAATAACTTTGATTAGTAGAAAACATAAAAGTAGTAGGTTCAGATAAGAAAGTAGAACTAGATACCATACCATTTTCTAATGCTGCATAATATAAAAATGGTTTTATAGCAGAACCAACTTGTCTCTTTGAATTAATCGCTCTATTATACTGACTTATTGCATAGTTAACACCACCAGATAATGCCATTACACCACCTGTATGTGGATTAATTATAATACTTGCAACTTGCATTTGTGAATCACTCATATATTTAGTTATATTTTTTTCCATAATACTTTGAGCTTCTAAATTTAAAGAAGTATATATTTTTAATCCTCCAGATTCAATAAGTGAATCTGGTATTTTATCTAAATTATACAATTCATTATATACTGCATCTTGATAATACATTAACATATTTAAATCATTATCATTTCTTTTACCATATATTTCTATATTATCAACAAAAAGATTATTATAAGTTTTTTCATCTATTTCCCCATTATTAAGCATAATTTTAGCAATAATCTTAGCTCTTTTAATACAAGAATTATAATTAGTAACAGGATTATATTTATTAGGAGCTTTAGGTATTCCAGCCAAAATAATTGCTTCTTCAAGATTTAATTCACTAGCTTTCTTATTAAAATAAAATTGACTTGCATTTTCAATACCATAATTACCTTGACCAAAATTAATAGTATTTAAATATCCTTCTAAAATATCATCTTTATCATATTGAACTTCTAACCTCAAAGTTAAAAAAGCTTCCTCAATTTTTCTTTTCCAAGTTTTATCAAAATCTAAATACATATTTTTTATATATTGTTGACTAATAGTAGAAGCTCCTTGTACAATAGACCCATTTTTTATATTAGTATACATAGCTTTTATAATTCTTAAATAATCAAATCCATGATGTTTATAGAAGTTTTTATCTTCAGTTGCTAACACAGCATTAATTAAATTAGGCGAAATTTCATTTAAGGAAACCCACTCATTATTTCCAGACCCTTGATAAATTAACTCATCTTTATCATCATAAATATAAAATTGATTAGCATTTTTTATATCAAGTTCAGGGCTAAAGAAGGCATAAATATATAAACCAACAATCGAAGTTAAAATAATAATAATTAACAAAAAAACAAATTTAAATAATTTTTTTATAAGTCCCATAATAACACCCATTAATTAGTATTAAAAAAAATAATTAAAATATAAGTGCAAACTTATAATTATTATGTTATAATCACAAACAAAAAGGGACATGATACTATGAAAAAGATAATAGATTTATATTTATATAAAGAATATCGGCTAGATAAAGAATTTAAAGATATAGTAGCTATAGAAAAAAATCTAGAATACATCTTTTTGTTAGATGGTATAAAAACAGTAGTAGGACCAACACGGTTTGTTAGAGAAACAGAAGAATATAAATTTGAATTAAATATAAAAGCAAAAACAGGTTTATACTTATTAAAAAGTCAAAATATGAATTTTGACATAGAAGTAGAAAAAATAATGTATAAAAAAGATAATAATAATATAATATTAGAATATAAAATATCAAGTGACGAAGAAAATTTTAAAATAGAATTATTAATAAAGGATGATAATAATGAGTAGTTTTATAGAAGAACAAGAAAAATATATAAAAAATAAAATAAAAGAATGTGGTTATGATACAGATAGTGTAGTATTAAACGTATCATCAAGACCTGAATTTGGCGATTATCAGTATAACGGAGTCATGGGAATGGCTAAACAATATGGTAAAAATCCAAGAGAAATTGCAACAGAAATAGTAGAAAGTATAAAAAAGGATGATAAATACCAAGATATAAATATTGCTGGTCCTGGATTTATTAATATAACTTTTAAAAATGAAGAATTAATTAAATATGTTAATGAATTAAAAGACAATATTAATTTAAATTATGAAAATGATAATCCAAAAACAATTTTTTTAGATTATGGAGGAGCAAATGTCGCTAAAGCTCTTCATGTTGGTCATTTAAGAAGTGCTAATATTGGAGAAGCTTTAAAAAGACTAGCCAATGCCTTAGGAAATAAAACAATAGCAGATGCTCATCTAGGAGATTGGGGAAGACCAATTGGCCTAGTTATGACAGAATTAAAGCATCGTTATCCAAATCTTCCATACTTTGATAAGAACTATGATGGAGAATATCCAATAGAATCACCAGTTACAAATGATGATTTAATGGAAATATATCCATTTGCAAGTTCCAAAGCTAAAGAAGATGAAATATATATGGAAGAAGCAAGAGAAATCACAGCAAGCTTTCAAGATGGTGATAAAGGATTAATGGCTTTATGGAATCATATAATGAATGTATCAAAAGCAGATATTAAAAGAATTTATGATAGATTAAATACAACATTTGAAGTATGGGAAGGCGAATCAGATGGAAATAAATACATTCCTGAAATGTTAGAATATCTAGAATCTAAAAACTTAGTAGAAGAATCTCAAGGAGCAAGAATAATTGATGTAAAAGAAGAAAATGACGATCATGAAGTACCACCATTATTACTAGTAAAATCAAATGGTTCAGCATCATATGAAACAACTGACTTAGCATGTATATGGGAAAGAATGAAACTCTTTAATCCAGATGAAATATGGTATCTAACAGATGCAAGACAATCACTTCATTTTGAACAAGTATTTAGAGCAGCTAAAAAGTCAGAAATAGTAACAGAAGAAACAAAACTAGAATTCATCCCATTTGGAACTATGAATGGTGCAGATGGTAAACCTTTTAAAACAAGAGATGGTGGCGTAATGACTCTTGAGTCATTACTAGATCTAGCTAAAGTAGAATGTGAAAAGAAAATTCTTCCTAATATAACAGGAGAAGAAAGAGATATTATTGCTGATAAAGTATCAGTAGCAGCTGTTAAATATGCTGACTTAATACCATATAGATTAACAGATTACAATTTCGATCCTATTAAATTTAGTGATTTACAAGGCAAAACAGGTCCATATTTACTATATTCAACAATTAGAATGAAATCTTTATTAAATAAAGCCAGCGAAGCTAAAATAAGCTTTAAAAACTATAGTATTATAAATAGTAAAATGGATAGAGATATAATTATATGTATGTTGAATTTAAGAAGTACTCTTACTAAATCAATAACAGTAAAATCACTTAATGATATAGCTGAATACCTATATAAAGTAACAAACTTATACAATAACTTCTATTCAAATAATCATGTTCTAACAGAAGAAAACAAAGTACTTCAAGAATCATGGTTAGTATTAACAAAAGTAATATATGATAACAATTTAAAACTATTGAATATACTAGGTATAGAAGTACCAGAAAAAATGTAAATTTTAAAATTTTTAAAAATTTAAAATTTACTATTGCCATATATAAAAAATTATGTATAATGGTGTCTAGTGAATTATTTTGGAGGTCATTAAAATGAAATTAAAAGAGTTAACTCAAGAAGAATTGGAAGCAATGTCATATGATGATATAGCAGAATTAATATTAAAAGAAGAAAACAATCAAATGAAGATTAATGAGTTATTTAAAAAAGTATGTAATTTATTAAATCTTTCAGAAGATGAATTTATAGATAAATTACCAGCATTTTTCGATGTATTATCAACAGATCAAAGATTTATTATGTTAGAAAATGGTCTTTGGGATTTAAAAGCTAAACATTCTGTTAAGGTAGTTGTGGATAACGAAGAAGATGAAGAAGACATCGAAGCTGATTTAGATTTAGATGATTTAGAAGAAGAACCAGAAGAAGATGAAGATATCTTTAATGATGACAATGACGATGATGATTTAACAGATGATGATGACGATTTAAAAGACCTAGTAATAATAGATGAAGACGAAGAACAAATGGTATAAATCATTTGTTTTTTACTTTTAACTAACTTGTGATATAATACAAAACGAAAGGCGTGAAACTATGTTTGAAAGACTAGAAGCTATAAAAGAGAGATATGAAGACTTAACTACAGAGCTATCTAAACCAGAAATATTAGGAGATTATAATCAACTAAAAAAATTATCAAAAGAACAAAAAGATTTGGAAGAAACTTATATAAAGTATAATGAATATAAAAAAATAAATAATAATATTGAAGAAGCCAAAATGTTATTAGACGACCCTGAAATGGGGGAAATGGCTAAACTAGAATTAGAAGAAGCAACAAATAAAAAAGAAGAATTAATTAAAGAACTAGAAATATTACTAATTCCTAAAGATGAAAATGATGATAAAGACATTATTATGGAAATAAGAGGAGCTGCCGGAGGAGATGAAGCTAATATCTTTGCTGGCGATTTATTTAGAATGTATTCTCGCTATGCAGATAAAGTAGGATGGAAAATCGAAGTAATTAACTCAGAACCAGGTACCGCAGGCGGTTTTTCTCAAATAGAAGCTAAAATAAAAGGCGAAAATGTCTATTCCAAATTAAAATACGAATCAGGTTCTCACAGAGTGCAAAGAATACCAGTAACAGAATCAAATGGTCGAATTCAAACATCAACAGCAACAGTATTAATAATGCCAGAAGTTGAAGATGTTGAAATAGAAATAAATCCAAATGATTTGAGAATAGATACATTCTGTGCAACAGGTCATGGAGGACAAGGAGTAAATACTACACCATCAGCTGTACGTATAACCCATCTACCTACTAATACAGTTGTTACCTGTCAAAATGAAAGAAGTCAAATTCAAAATAAAGCTCAAGCAATGGAAGTATTAAAAGCAAGATTATATCAAGCTGCTCAAGAAGCTCAAGATGCTCAAGTTGGAAACGAAAGAAAAAGTAAAATAGGTACAGGAGATAGAGCAGAAAAAATTAGAACTTATAACTATCCTCAAAATCGTGTTACAGATCATCGTATTGGTTTTACTACTAATACATTAGATAGAGTAATGGATGGTGCTATTGATGATATAATAGAAGCATTAATTACAGAAGATTTACAAAGAAAACTTAAAGGAGAATAATAAATTTAAACTAATTCTTTTGAATTAGTTTTTTTAGAAAGAAGTTTATATATGGAAGAAATAGAATATTTAAAAAAATATCTTCATCCAGAAGATAACTTGGAAACCGCAATAGAAAGATTAAAAAATGGTGAACCTGTACAATACATAGTAGGTGATGTCAACTTCTATGGAAACATAATTAAAGTAAATAAGAATGTTTTAATTCCTCGAAGAGAAACAGAAGAACTAGTTGAAAAAACAAGTGAAATAATTAAACAATTATTTCACAATCGTAACTTAAAGATTTTAGATATAGGAACAGGAAGTGGTTGTATTCCTATAACTTTAAAAAAATTATTTCCCAATAGTAATATAACAGCAATAGATATTTCCCAAGAAGCTTTAGAAGTAGCAATAACAAATGCTCAAGAAAATGATACAAATATAAAATTTATAAAAAGTAACATATTTGAAAATGTTTCAGATAAATATAATTGTATAATAAGTAATCCTCCATATATAAGAGAAGATGAAGAAATAATGGATATAGTAAAAAATAACGAACCTCATATTGCTTTATATGCTCCTAACAATGGACTTTACTTTTATGAAGAAATTTTAAAACAAGCATCAAATTACTTAGAACCAAAATATATAATAGCTTTTGAAATAGGAGAAGAACAAGGGCAAGATATTGTTAATATTGCTAAAAAATATTTTCCAAAATCAAACATTTATCTAAAAAAAGATCTCCAACATCTAGACAGATTTATATTTATAACTAGTGAATAAATAGTAAAAAAATACACCTATATATAAATAGGTGATTTTTTATGAAAAAAATAATATACATAATGTTGATAATAATTGTAATGTATATGTGGATAACTAAAGAAAAAAATATAATAATTCCAGAAGATAGTATTAGATTCAGAATCATTGCTAATAGTAATGACAAAATAGATCAAAACACTAAATTACTAATAAAAAAAGACTTAGAAAACAATTTATTTGAATTAATTCAAGAATCAAAATCTCTAGAAGAAACTAGAGAAATAATAAAAAATAATGAACAAGTAATAAAAAATACAATTAATAAATATAATATACCATATAGTATAAACTATGGAGAAAATTATTTCCCAGAAAAAGAATACAAAGGAATAACATATAAAGAAGGTAAATATGAATCTTTAGTAATAACTTTGGGAAATGGTTCGGGAAATAATTGGTGGTGTGTTATGTATCCACCATTATGTTTACTAGAATCAACATCTGAAAAATATGAAGATATCGAATATAAATCCTTCATAAAAGAAATTATTTCCCAATTAACATCATAAGTGTCAACAATATACTTTCAAATTGACAAAAGGCCTAATTAATCATATATTAAAACTGAGAAGAAATATTCGAATAGAAGTACGAGTGTGATAATATGAAACAACTAATAATTAATGGTCAGCAAGAATTAACTGGAGAAATCAAAATTAGTGGTGCTAAAAATAGCGTAGTTGCTCTTATTCCAGCAGCTATTCTATCTGATGAAGAAGTAATACTATATAATGTTCCAAATATTTCTGATACAAACGCATTAATCGATATAATTGAACTGTTAAATGGAAAAGTAGAATATCAAGACGAAACGATGAAGATTAATACCAGAAATATTGAAAACAAAGTTGTACCAGAAAATTTAAGTAAAAAACTACGAGCATCATATTACTTTATGGGAGCTTTACTAGCCAAATTTCATTATGCTGAAATATATTTCCCAGGTGGTTGCAACATAGGATCTAGACCAATTGATTTTCACATAAATGGCTTTAAAAAACTTGGAGCAGAAGTAACTATTGAAGGAAATAAGTATATCTTTAAAGCTGAAAAATTAAAAGGAGCTAGAATATATTTAGATTTTGCCTCAGTAGGTGCAACAATAAATATAATGCTTGCAGCAGTAAAAGCAGAAGGTACCACATACATTTCTAATGCTGCTAAAGAACCAGAAATTGTTAACATAGCTAGTCTATTAAATAACATGGGAGCTAAAATATCGGGAGCTGGAACAAGTGAAATTAAAATAGAAGGTGTAAAAAAGCTAGGAAAAGGAGTAATTGATGTAATTCCAGATAGAATAGAAGCAGGAACCTATACAATAATAGGCGCACTACTTGGAAAAGATTTAAAAATATCTGGAATAATTGAAGAACACATTGAAGCTCTTCTATCAAAACTAAAGGAAATGGGAGTTAACATAAAAATTGACAATAACTCATTAATAATTAATAAACCTTCAGAATACAAAGCTATAAATGTTAAAACTCTAGTATTTCCAGGGTTTGCAACGGATTTAGGACAACCAATGAGTGTTCTATTAACCCAAGCTAATGGAATGTCCATATTCGAAGAAACTATATATGAAAATAGAATGGGACATATAAAATATCTTCAAAAAATGGGAGCCAACATACGAGTAAACGATCGAACAGCAATCATAGTAGGACCAACTCCTCTAAAAGGTGAAGAAGTAACTGCAACAGATTTAAGGGCTGGAGCTGCTATGGTAATTGCCGGATTAATAGCCGATGGAACAACTATAGTAAATGAAATAGATCATATACTTCGTGGATATGAAAATATAGTAGAAAAGTTAAGAAATGTTGGAGCTCAAATAGAAGTTAAAATAACAGAACAAGAGTAGTACTCTTGTTTTTTTAAAGGCATTTTTTTATAAAATCAACATATAATTTATTATATTTAAAAATTTTTACTTCAATTTGACAAAAAATAAAAATTTTGCTAAAATGCTATACATGTTGTGGTGCATTATCCTAGTCACAAATATTATTTGAAGGTGGGCCTAAAAATCTACCAATTGTGCTTAATGACACTTTGTATATTTGCTTGTCTCGCCCAGATTCGGGTGAATATATGATTTAAGATTTAAGGATATACTATAATGGCATATAGTTATAATACTTCCTTTTATCCCGTCAGTGGTAAAGATAAAACAGCGCATGTCGTGAGTGGTCATATGGGATAGAAATTGAAAATATGACTGCAAAAGCGAATAAGAATAGTCACTATGTGTTAGAGAAATTCTCTAGGATGTACATATTATAAGGTTTGAAGTGCGGACTAAGTGGTAATCGAGTAATCGAACTGGTAACATTCGATTAGTTCTTTTAAAGAGAAATCGCCAAAGAGTAATCGATGGTAAGAATTAGAGAAATTCAACTCGACCAAAGCCGTAAAATTAATTTATAATATACCATTACATTTTTTTTTTGAAAAAATATATTAAGGAGAATAATATAATGAAAAAAAATACTAACATAAATTGGTTAGTCACAATCTTTATACTAGCTTTTATTCTATCAATATTATTCAGTGGAATATCAACTATAATGGCTAATTCATTTCCTACTATAATATTAGTATTCATAATTATTTTAGTTGTAGCAATTGGAATATTATTTGATATGATAGGAGTAGCAGTCTTAACTAGTAAAGAAGCAAATCTTCATGCAAAAGCATCAAAAAAAATGAAAGGTGCTAAAGAAGCAATAGGATTATTAAAAAACTCAACAAAAGTAGCATCAATTTGCAATGATGTTATTGGAGATATATGTGGTATAGTAAGTGGTAGTTTAGGAGCAGTTCTTACAATTGCAATAGCAAGTATGTTTGATTTCTCTTTAGCTTCAACAATTACATCAGTTACAATAACTGCGATAATTTCTTCATGTACTGTCGGATTTAAAGCGGTATTTAAAGAAGTTGCCACTAAAAATAGTGATAGTATAGTATTTACAGTTGGTAAAATACTATCAATATTTAAAAAATCATAAAAGATGTAAAAAAATTAATTTAACTATTGAATAGTTGAATTCTTGTGATATAATACATTAGACGAAGAAAATTACTATGTTTCAAAAATGAAACATGGCGGAAGGAGAATAGTAATGAAAAAAGATATCCATCCAGAAATTAAGGATTGCAAAGTAACTTGTGCATGCGGTGCAACATTTACTACTAAATCAACTAAAGAAGTTCTTAATATCGAAGTATGTAATGAATGTCATCCATTCTATACAGGAAAACAAGGAAAAGCTAAAAAGACTGGTGCTGTTGAAAAATTCAACAAAAAATTCGGTTACAACAACGAAGCTGCTTAATAAGCAGTTTTTTGTTGCAGAACTCTACGATTCGTGGGTTCTTTTTTTCTATCTTCTATAATAAAATGAACTCATAAAAGGAGTGATAATATGAACCAAGAAAACATTGGTAAATTCATATCAAAAGAAAGAAAAAACAAAGAACTAACTCAAAAAGAGTTAGCAGACAAATTGAATATTAGCGAAAAAACAGTATCAAAGTGGGAATGTGGTAAAGGTCTACCAGAAGTATCCTTAATGCAACCACTATGTAAAGAACTAGATATTTCAGTAAATGAACTACTAAACGGAGCAAAAGACCCACAAGAAGATAAAGCAATAATAGAGTATGTAAAATATGAAAAGAAAAAATCAAAGAAAAAAATAATAACTCTTACAATAGTATTTATATTGTTAATAACTTTTATCTTATCAACAATTATATACTTCTTTGGTAATTATGGAAAAACTGCAGTATATCAATTATATGGAGAATCAAAAAACTTTCACTATACAGATGGATTATTTATTAAATCTAATACAAAAAATGTATTGGTATCGGGTGAATTAATAATTAAAAATAGCGAAAAGTTAAAAGAAGAAGATATAATCTCTGTAATTCTAAAAAACGAAGATCAAGTTATAGTAGGTGGAACTACTAACATAAGTATTGAAGACAATGGTTATAACGAAATATTTAGTAAAGAAAAAATAGATAATATTGACAATTGGTATCTAGAAGTAACTTTTGAAGACGAGTCTGGAACTACAATAGAAAAAATAAAGATTAATAATAAAATAATTATTAAAAATACCAACTATCTTCCAAAATCTATGGAGGCAATATCAGAAGAAAAGATTGATAACAAAGATACAATAGAAAAAGAAGTGATAAAAGAAAATGAGCAATTGAAGAAAAAATTATTATCAGAAGGTTATATTCAAGTTTCGTCTAATATATTAAAAAAAGAAATGAAAAATATGACAATAACAGTTGATACGAATAGTGGTTTTGTAAGAGTTAATTCGAATAATAGCTATGAATCAGATTGCTTTGATATAAAATATAACAGTGAAAAATATCCGGAAAATAACATATATTATGCAAAAAAACAAAACGAAAACACTGAAGAAGTTCTATATGATATAGAAAACAACAAAGTAACATGTTTAACAAAAAAATGTTCAACTGAATTAAAAAAAGAATGCAAAGAATTTTATAAATTTATAGCAGAGAATATTAAAAATAAGGAGGTAAAAAAATGAAAAAGTTAATACTACTAATAGTAAGTTTATGCTTGTTTACTACAGTTCAAGCAGAAGAAGTAGAAAAAAATGAAATGTATGTAAAGACTATCACTCATTATGACTATATTGGAAATGTAATTATGACTGATAATATTGAGATGACAGAAGAAGAAATTAACCAAGATATGCTTATAAGTCCAGCCTCACAAACTTACTGTATAGTAGAAGGAGAAAGTGTTCCTTGTATTCAAACGGAATACAAAAAAATTACAATGGAATATAAAAGGCATAATGTATCAACAAATATTTATAGAATATATTTGAGTTTAGATTGGTTAAAAACTCCAGTTGTAACAAAATATGACGTAATCGCTTTAAGGTGATCTAATAATGTTACTATAACTAAAGTTGATGGAAGTCAAACAGCTATAAAAAATGGCTCTTCTGTTTTAAGCACATATAATTCAACAGGGGATAATACTATACTTGGAACAAAAGGAGTAGGTATAACAATGAATATGTATGATGATGCAACGGATCACTATATGTCTCTTATCGTAACATTAACTGGGAATCCAGGAACGGTATATGGAACTTATCAACACGCAAGAAATGCAAATATTACTTTTGATATGTCTCAATCTTATACGTTCTCAGCATCAGGCTTAGGAAATGTGTTGTTATTTAGTAATTCCACAATAACAAATTATTATGATGGTATGGAAGGCTTAACAGATTCTTCACCATTTTATGATAGTTTTGTATAAATAGTATGTTTTTACATTATTACAAAATAATTTAAATGGATATATTAAGAAAAAATAATATACAAAATGTATATTATTTTTCCAGAGTGTAGACAAACCCCTAGATTTTTCTAGAGGTTTTCTTATGAATAAATTTT
>JBJFGS010000004.1:0-6212 GCA_051892935.1 Candidatus Coprovivens sp. | reverse complement strand
TGACTCTATTTTAGAATTAGTTATTTTAAGTTGTGATCCGTATGATACAGCAATAGCGCTATTTAAACCTATTTCTTCTGATTTAGAAGGGATACTAGTAGTACCATTATATTTTTTTATTGAGCTGTCTCTTAATGTTACTATAGCACCCTCTTTTACTAAGATACCACTATAATCTGATTTTGATGCATCAACTGTAAGAAATGTTATGTCAGTATTTTTATCGTATACCTTATGAGCTTGTAATTCAGAAGTTTCTGTTTCTTCTGTATTAGGTACTATCTTGGCTTTTTTTGGTTGGATAATTATAATTAATGCTATAAGTGCTATAATAATTGTTAAAGTTATTAATGATATTATTATTATTATATTTTTTTTACTTAGGTTTAATTTTTTCATTTTTTCACCTCTATTATATTATTATTTTATCATATAAAAAGTAGATTTTGTTAATCTACTTTATTTTTTTGATAGTTTTATATAATTTTGATAATCTTCTTCACTTGGATATATTTCGAGAGTAGTACCTACTCCTACAGCAAACACTTCATCTTTTAAATTTAATCTTTGTATTTGTCTTAATTCTGTTTGAGCATATGGCTTTTTATTAAATAATTGATATTCTAGTTTTTTGTTTATTGTTCTTTCATGTAATGGAAGAACTCCCCAAAAGTATCTTTTTAGATCTTGATATTTGGAAAATGATAGTCTTTTTTCTAAATATGCTTGTCTTAGTTTTTTATCTAGAATATTTAGTCTTTCTATTAGTTCTTTTTCTTGAAGAAGGATTATCTTTTTTTGATATGGATCAAGAGTTGCATTTATTATATCTCCTTCTTCTACGTATGTGAATTGGGGAAGAATTATTCTATCTTTTGATATTCTTATAATAGTATGTCCTACTATTGGTTTTTCGCCAAACATATAGATTCCCCCTTCTATTTGGTTTATTTTAGTATATTAGGGGATTTTTTGTCAAAATTAGCTAAAAAAAATAAGTACTTTCGTACTTATTCTCAGAGTGTTGACAAACTACTTATTTCAAAAAATTAGAAAATTTAGTTTTGTAATAGTGGGAGTAGTTTATCAAATTTAGAGTAATTTTAGGTTTTAAGAGTCTAAAAATTGCTCTTTTTATATATTAAAGTGGGGATTATAAAAAGCCGTATGACAAAGCCGGTTTTGAATACCGACTTTGTCAACGGCCTGAAAATAAGTACTTTCGTACTTATTCTTAGTAGTTTTCACTCTTAAGTTCAAAATAACTTTGAGCATGAGCACATACTGGGCATACTGCTGGAGCTTGTTTTCCTACTACGATATGACCACAGTTTCTACAAATCCATACTGCATCTCCATCTTTAGAGAATACAACTTTATCTTCTACATTCTTTAGTAGTTTTCTGTATCTTTCTTCATGATGACGTTCAATTTCGCCAACCATTCTAAATTTAGCAGCTAGAGCTTTAAATCCTTCTTCTTCAGCTACTTTGGCAAATTCATCATACATATCTGTCCATTCATAGTTTTCACCCTCTGCAGCTGCAAGTAGGTTTTCTTCTGTTGTAGGAATATCTCCACCCATTAATTCTTTAAACCACATTTTTGCATGTTCTTTTTCGTTATTTGCTGTTTCTTCGAAGATTGCTGCTATTTGTTCATAGCCTTCTTTTTTAGCTTTTGATGCGAAATAAGTATATTTATTTCTAGCTTGTGATTCACCAGCAAATGCTGCCCAAAGGTTAGCTTCAGTTTTTGATCCTTTTAATTCCATATTATTTCCTCTTTCTTTTATTATATTTATATTAAGGAGTTATTCTCCTAATATACTACTTCTATCTTGGTAGCTTGTATGTAATAGTTCTTCACTTTTTTTACTAAGTGGTTTTCCTAAGAAACTACGATATATATCTATAATTTCAGGATTTTCATAACTATTTTTTAAGTTTAGATCTGCATCTTCTTGATATAGACCGGATATTCTTTTTTCATTTATTTCTTGTTGTTTACTAATTACACCAAATGGTTGGCCGCCGCCACCGATGCAGCCACCTGGACAATTCATAACTTCAATAAAGTGGTAATCTAATTTTCCATTTTCTAAATCTTTTAGAATATTTTCAATATTAGTCATACCATGTACTACTAATAATTTTAGATTTAAATCACCTATCTTTACTTCTGCTTCTTTTACATTATCATAACCGCGTACTTTAGTAAAGTTTAATAGTTCTTTTTTTGGACTTTCATCTGTCAAAAAGTGGTATGCTGTTCTAACTGCAGCTTCCATAACTCCTCCGGAATTACCGAAGATTACACCTGCTCCACTACCACGTCCCATTATTGAGTCATATTCTGCATTACGTAGATTATTAAAATCAATTTCTTTTTCTCTAATCATTAGTGCTAGTTCGCTAGTAGTTATTACATAGTCGGTGTCTTGGTTATTAGGTAATGTTATTTCACTTTTCTTTGCTGTACATGGTGTTATCGCTACTGCAATGATGTTTTCACTTGGAATATCCATCATTTCTGCAAAGTAGGTTTTTATAATAGCTCCTTGCATACCTATTGGACTTTTACATGTTGATAGGTATTTTGTTAAATTTGGATGATATGTTTCTAGGTATTTTACCCAAGCAGGACAGCAACTAGTAAATTGTGGTAATGGTTTATTTTCTTTAATGCGACTAATTAATTCACTTGCTTCTTCCATTATTGTTAAGTCTGCACCAAATGTAGTATCTAGTACATAGTCAAATCCTAGTTCTTTTAAAGCAGCAACCATTTTCCCTTCAACGTTTACTTTTTCTGAATGAAATTCTTCACCTAAAGCTACTCTTACAGCTGGTGATGTAAATGCTACTACTACTTTATCTGTATCGTTTATGTAGTCTAATACCTTTTTATAACAATATTTCGGAACTAATGCTCCTACTGGACAATTTAAAATACATTGTCCACATGATAAACAGACAGGATCAGTCGCTTTTTTAGGATTATAATGTATTCCTACTTTTTCTTGACATATTTTAGAGCATAAACCACATTTTATACATTTTTCTTCGATTCTTTGAATACCAGGGTTATCTTTAGATATTGGAATTGGTCCTTCTATAACTGGTATTTTTTCTATTTCTTCTGTTAATTCTAGATATTCTTTACTCATTCCACAACTTGGACAAGTTTCAATATCATCGATATTAGCTATTTCATTAATTTGATTACATATTATACATTTATACTTTGCCATTACATTCCTCACATAAACCGTCAAATATTAGATTTGTATCATCTATTTTAACTTTATACTTTCTTTCTATTTTCTTTGCTATTATATGATAATCTTTATCATATAAATCAACGACATTACCGCATACTTTACAAGTTAAATGAGCATGGGTATGAGTATTTATATCATATCTAAAATTGTTTTTAGTTGGTATTTTTAAAATAATACCTTCTTCTACTAATTTATTGATATTACGATAAACAGTTGCTTGACCGATTGTTGGATTACTTTCTAAAACTAATCTTACTAAATCTTGAGCTGTGGGATGAAACATATTTTCTTTTTTAGAAAGGATATCTATAATAGCCTCTCTTTGCTTGGTATTTCTCTTCTCCATAGCTTACTCCTTATTGATAATGATTATCAGTTTTATTATATCAAATATTGGTTTAAAGTCAATAAAAAAGCAAAGCTTTTGGCTTTGCAATTGTTATTATGTATGGATTTTTTTGGGAGTAGTTGTTTGATATTTTAGGTATTGGTGTGTTGGTTGCTCTTCAGAAGAAAGACGTCTTCTGTGGTGAATATTTCTTTCTGTTTTTTCATCATTTATATTAGTTCTAACTTGGTTAATTCTTCTTTGAATTTTATTTAGTCTTTCTTTTACTTTTTTATCACAATTAGGTAATTTTAGAAAATCTTCTAAATTGCCTTGATAAAATTCATCTAGAAAAGTACTCAATAAGCAGTTACTATCTAATACATCTTCTAAATCTATATTAATTGGTCTTTTTTGTTCTTCTTCACTTAATAAGTACATATAATAATTACAACATGTTTCGACATCTTTAAGCATTGCTCTTATATGTTGTTCTTCTATTTTTACTTTAGTTAATTCTGAGTTTAAACTTGTATAATATTTATACCATTCTTGTTTGTGTTTTTTTAGTTCTTCAATCTTTTTTTCTTGATGACAACCAATTGCACTAAAAATTATTCCGAAAATTGCCATAGGAAGCCACACTAATGTTTCGAATAAGTAAACAAACATTGAACCGAATAGTAAACTCACACCAGTACATCCTGAAATAAATGGTGATATATGATGTTGGCTATTTAAGTAACTTATATATCTATTGGCTTCATTTATTTCTGAAGTAAGTTCATTACTATCTTCTCTATTTTCTTCTAATTGTTTATTACAAATATATTTATATTTTGCAATAAGATCATAAAAATTCATAAAAACCCCTTATTTCTATTTGTTGGTAGTATCTTGATGACGAGAAGAATTATAGCACTTTCTTGTTACTTTGTCATTTTTTACTAAAAAAATCTCAAATATTGAGATTTATTGGTGACAATTATCACTTATACTAATTGATATTTCGTATTTAGTAGTTTTATTCTTAATATCAGTAGCTGCTATTTCTAGTAAAAGACTTTCTTCTGTATAATCTTTACAGATACTTGCATGGTCATCTATATGAAAAGTCATATTTGATACAAATTCTTCTAAAGTAATAAATAGAGATTTGTTATAAGTGCCTATTTCTTTTTTAGTTTTGCCATCTATTTCATATAAAACACTTTTTATTTCTTTATACTCTTTTTCTTTATCTTCGCCGTTATAAGTAACATTAGATATATAGATGGATGTTTTATCTTCGTTATAAGCTATACTTCCTTCTAAAGTGAAGTATTCAGTAGTAGATGATAATGTTTTGAATTCAAATGTTTTTTCAGGCTTGTTGATAGATATTAATAAAATAATAAACGATATAATTAATATGATAATGATAAGACCTATTATAATAATATTTTTGTTTTTTTTATTTTTTTCTTTATTACCATCGAGTAATTCTTCTAAACTCATATTATAATCAGAACATATTTGTTTTAATATTTGAATATCAGGAATGTTTTTGCCATTTTCCCATTTTGAAACTGCTTGGTAAGTAACATTATATTTTTCTGCAAATTGTTTTTGGCTTAAATTATTTTTGATACGAATTTCTTTAATTGTTTTACCAATATGTTCTTGATTCATGGAACTACTCCTCTCTTTTTACTTATTTATTATATCATAATTATTTTAAATAAATATTTTTTTTATAATAAAAAAAAACCTAATATATAGGTTTTATTCTTCTAAATCCATTACTTCTGTAACATTTTCCATTGCTATTAATGTACTTATAAGATTGCTTATTTTTGTATTTCTAGAATCAAAATCTCCTACTATTTCAATTATTTCTTCTCCATTTAAACCATCAGGACCAGTTTTTTTGATTCCTTTAATTGATACTTTTTTATTATTTAATATTTTTTGAATTTCATTTAGTGTTTCTTGAGAATTGTTACTAATAGTAATTTTTAAATCTAGAGATGTGAATCTTTCGAATTTATCAGATATCTTATGTGAGTATGCTAATGTTAGATATACTACTATTGTTACTAATATAGCTCCATAATAGAAACCTGATCCTACGGCCATGCCTATTACGGTAACTGCAAGAATACCAGCAGCAGTTGTAACTCCCTTAACATTTAATCCATTACGAAGAATTGTTCCAGCACCAATAAAACCGATTCCTGATAGTAGTTGAGCTGGAATACGAGACATATCTACATTATTATAAATAGACATGTATTCACTTAATAAAACAACAAGTGCTGAAGTTGTTCCAATGATTGCGTGAGTTCCAAATCCGGCTGGTTTATTTAATGATGAACGTTCTAGCCCTATTATTCCTGTTAGTAGTGCTGCTAGTAATATTTTTAGGGTTGCTTGAAACCAAAACATATCCATAAATTCACTTAGTATTTCTATCATATTATCACCCTATTATTAATTTTATTCTTTATATTTATACTTTAACACAAAGAGATAAAAATAACAATAAACTATCTGATTATATTTTATTTTATAAATGGAAATAATAAGTGTCCGCACTTTCATTACCTAAAATGTAAGTTA
>JBJFGS010000003.1:0-1660 GCA_051892935.1 Candidatus Coprovivens sp. | reverse complement strand
TGTTTAAAGAGATAGGGATAAAAGGTACATTACATGAATTCAGAAGAACAAAAGGTTCTAACCTAGTCGCAAAAGGAATAGAAATAGAAAAGGTTGCTAAATTCCTAGGACACCAAAATAGTAGTACGACTGAACGTTACTATGTTAAAAACGTAGAATCAGTTGTAGAAAGTTTAGTAAATTTATAGTAACAAAATAAATAATTAAAACATATAATATAGTATAAAACAAAAGATAAGAGATAAGGGATATAAAAAATATAAAATATATGGAGGTAATATTTATGAAATTAAATAAAAAAGTTATGGGATTAATAATAAGTGGTGCATTAGTAGTAGGGTCATCGGTAATAGGTTATAATAAGTATAATAAATATAATTATTATGTAACAGGTAAAAATACAGGAATGAGAACAATCCAAGATGTATTATTAGAAGGAGAAGGTGAAAATAATAAGGAGAAAATATTAGATAGTTTATTATTAACATTAAACGAAGAATCAAAAGATGGTGGATTAGATACTGTTAATGCAAATTTAGATAATGGAAAAACAAAAAAATTATCATTAACTGAAAATAGAAAATATTTTGATGAATATAGAAAAGGCATGATAAAAAGTGTTAAGAATTATTTTGAAGATGAAAGCATAAATGGATTAAAACAAACGATGTTTGCTGAATTAGTAGACGATGAAGATTATGAATACCTAATATTGCCAGTAATAGAAAGATATGATGAACAATATAAAGAATTAATGAATGAATATATATATGTAATAGAATTAATAGAAACTGATTTTAATGATGGAAAATTAGATAACAATTATGATGATGATTTAGAAAGATTAAATACAAAATATAATGAATTATTAGAAAAAATAGGATACATGTTGGCTGATGTTATATGGGATTATGCTTTATATAATTCATTTAAATAAGGGACTATAAGTCCCTAGTACATATAACCAATGAAAATATTTATAAAGTGTAACAAATAAATAATTAAAACATATTATAAAGTATAAAACAAATAAAGGAGTTGGTATATATGAAAAATATAAAAGAAATAACTATGAAAGACGTAAAAAAAATGAATATGAAAGAAGTAGCAAAATTATCAGCAAGATTAGGATTAGATATTGCAACAACAATAGTTTTAATATATGCAACAGGAGGAACATTCACTACAGCAGAGGCATTTTTAAAAGCAGGTAAAGGTTTAGATACAGCATTAAAATTTGGAGTTAATGCAAATGGATTAAAATGGATGAGTGCAACAAGTACAGCAATTACAAATGGATTATGGAAAAAAGTAATAAATAAATTTTAAAAAATAATCACAAAATAAATAATTAAAACATATTATAGAGTATAAGCAAAAGATAAATAATTAAAATAAAAAATATAAAATATAAAGGAGATTGATATTATGAAAATGAATAAAAAAGTGTTAGGATTAATAATGGCAAGTATGATGAGTGTTAGTATGTTAGTAGGTTGCAGTGATAGTACAGTTGAAGAACAAAATAATAATCAAATGCAACAAGAGCAAAACATTCAAGATGAAGATTTAAATCAAGAATACAAACAAAAAGCAAGTCAAAAGGAACAAGCAGAACAAGCTAAATTATTAGTAGAACAAATGGCATCTGAAAATTTAT
>JBJFGS010000002.1:0-27330 GCA_051892935.1 Candidatus Coprovivens sp. | reverse complement strand
TATGTGTCTTTTTTTATATCCTCTTCGGACACTTACTCTTGCTATTTATAGATTATATTTTATTTTCTATTATACAATTATATAATTCATATATTAGTAATTGTTTTTTATTTGTTAGTTCATATAACAATATTATATATTTTATTTTATCTTCTATGTTAGAAGATGATTTAAGTAAATCATAATACTTATAATATGTTTGTGATTCTTCAAAATCTAAGGTATCAGCATCATAATATGAATTTAGTATATTATTAGAACAATATTCTATTTTTTCTTCTCGATTTAGTATTTTGTTTTCAATTTTGAAATGGTTATTTTCTAAGGTAATTAATTCTTCTATATTATTAATAGATTTTTTGATAATTTCATTTATTAGGTCTTCTGCAAGATATTTATTGTTTTCTGTAATATGTTTTTTTATTTCATTTATTAGTTTTTTCATATTAAGACTCCTTTGCATTTTTCGATATAAAAAGATATTGTAAAACAATATCTAGTCTATATTTATTAGTTCGTATTCTCTAGTACCTATTTTTTGTTTTTCAGCAGATTCTAAAATAAGTAAGCCATTACGAGATTCTATTCTTTCTACTAGAGTGTCTCTTCCTGGGTCTTTTGAATTATATATAAAATCAATACAAGCTTGATCTAGCGCTAGTGGATCAAGTGATGCTAATATACCAATATCTTTCATACAAGGGTCACTTGCGACACTGCAGCAGTCACAATCTACAGAAAGGTTTACTACGGAATTAATAAATACTATTTTATCTTTATATAACTCGGTAATTGTTTTTGCTGCATCTGCCATTGCTTTTATAAATGAGTCATGATCTGCTGTAAACATGTCTTCGTATGAAGCGTTTTCTTTGCCATTACAATGGATGTATCTTTTTCCGTTACTTGATGCTAAGCCGATAGAAATGTTTTTCAAAGCTCCACCAAAGCCACCCATAGGATGTCCTTTAAAGTGAGATAGTACTAACATGGAATCGTAATTTTTCATATGAGTACCAATATAATTCTTTTTAATTATTTCACCATTGGGATTTTCTAATATTTCTTCTCCTTCACTATCTAGGATATCTACATTAAAGTAATCACTCCATTTATGTTCTTTCATTAATTCTAAATGTTTATCTGTTGTATTACGAGCTCCCTCATAAGCGGTATTACATTCAACAACTGTTCCGTTAACATATTCTATTATTTCTTTAACAAATTCTGGCTTTAAATAATTTTGATTACCTTTTTCTCCTGAATGTAGTTTAACTGCTACATTACCTGGTAGAAATGCGCCGATTTCTTTATATAATTTGATTAAACTACTAGGTTCTAATACTTTAGTAAAATATACTTTTGATTTTTCCATTATATCCCTCCATATTTATTATAGCATAATAAATAGCAGATTAATCTGCTATTTATTAAAGAAATCTCTTTTGGTGAATCCAGATGTCATAAAACGCCACGCTGCTTTACCATTAGTTAACCATTCAATATGAGCGTTGTTTTTAGTATTTTTTAATATTTCTGTTACTAGGAAGTTTGCCACTACATCTGGATAATCACCAAGAATGTTATAGACTTTTTTAGTTTTTTCTAGTAATTCGATTCTTCCTTTGTCTCCTAATGCATTAGTTATGAAGTCTGTTATCATTATTCCAGGACTTAGTCTACCTATTATAACTCCTGTGTTACGTTCTTCAGTTTATTTTGCTAGTGCTTGGGTGAAGTACGTGATTGCTCTTTTACTAGTTCCATAGATTGATAGTCCTAGCATCATAACATCGTTACTACCATATCCTTCGATATTATAGATAGCTCCTTTGTGTTGTTTTGACATTTCTTCCATTACTAGTTTTGAGCCTATTATAGCACCTTTTAAATCAACATCGAGAACCATGTTGATTTCTTGTTCTGTTAGTTCCCAAATAGCTTTATCTGGTTGATTTACTCCGGCGTTGTTTATCCAAATATCTATATTGTCGAATTTATTTTTGGTGAATTCTATTAATTCTTGTATGTCTTTAATATTGGTTACATTACATACTTTGTATTCAACTTTAGATTGTGATTCTATTTTGTCTAATTCTTCTTTGGCTTTATTTCCGTTTTCTTCTTTTAAGTCACTTATTACGACATTTAGATTTGCTTTTTTAAATAATTTTGCCATTTCGAAGCCTAAGCCACGAGCACTACCTGTTATTACTACTGTTTTCATATATCCTCCAAATAATTATATAATTATTATAACATTTTTTGTTTTAATAAAAAAAGAGAAAAAATTCTCTTTTTTTGATTATGCAATTATTACTGAAACATCGTCTAAGTCGAGTGATTGTTCACCATTTGCTGTTACTTTGAATTCAAGAGTTAGTCCTGTTACTCCTGATGGTGCTTGGTATGTTATTAATCGATAGTAACCAAAGTCTCTATTTAAATCTGTTATGTCTTGCTGTCTTATAGATAGTGTTCCTGCTTGGACTTGTCCTGATGGTGTTTCGTAAAGAGCATTAAGTTCTAAGCCAACTTGAGAACCTTCACCTCTAGCAAAGAATGATATTTCGTAGTAGCATCCACATTCAGATATTGGTATTGTTTGTTTTATTGATGAATTGTCTTCTATATTAACTGACCAGTTACCAGAATGAACTCTACCTTGTGAGTTTTCCGATGTAACGCCATTTGGATTTGTGAATGTCCAACCATTCGGTTTATTGTTTGTTACGCTTTCCATGTTACCATTTGTTATTAGTTCTCCCACTGAACGACATCTACATTCGCATTGGCCCATTGGACCGGCAGGACCTGTTGGACCAGTAGGACCAGTAGGTCCGGTTGGCCCGATATCTCCGTCTTCACCATCTTCACCATCTATACCTCTTGGAATTACGAAGTCGAATACGTGGTTTGGTCCTCCTCCTGAATCTGTTACTATTGCATCTGTTCCGGCATCACCAGTTGTTGTTGTTCCTACTGCTAGTGTTTCTGATGGACCAGTTGGACCTGTTCATCCTCTTATAAGTGAAAGTAAGTAAAAAAGTATTATAATTACTAATGAAACATAATTTAATATACAAATTATTTATAAGGAGTATGAATTTATGAAAGAAGAAGAAAAATTAAAACCAATTAAAGATTTAGAGTTTGTATTTACTGAAGATATGAAAGAAAATGTTTTTGAAATGCTAACTTTACAACAATTATTAGATAATCAAGAATTAAGCAAGAGAGAAAGAAAACTTATAGAAAAACAAAAACAAAAATTATTTAATAAATTTAGAACAAGATTACAAGAATTAAATCCAACACAAACATTAATAGTAAGACAATTTTTAAATATAAAATAAAAAAAGAGAGATAAGCAAGTAATTTAATACTTAACTTATCTCTTTTTAATGTTTATTATTTTTAGGGTATTTAGCATATTGTCCTGACACATCTAAACAAAAAGGGCATCTATATATAAAACCATCTCTTATTAAAGTGTTTTTAACCTTTCCATAAACATAACTATCATTAAAGGTATCAATAAATTTTTTCTTTTCTTTAAAATTATCATATTCTTTTTTATAAAAATTAATTTGTTCTTCTTTCTTTTTTTCTTCATCAAGTTTTTTTAAATAATTATCAATTTTTCTCTCAATAGCAATTTGTATATCTTCATCAAGACCAAATGTAATTGTAGTATCATTTATACCTAATAGTTTTAATAATTCTTTATCGTTCATTTTTAACTCCTACTGAATTAATAAAATCTTTTAATTCTTTTTCACTAACAATATATTGCCTACCAATAAAATGACCTTTTAATTTATGTTCCTTAACTATTTTTCTTAAATATAGTATAGGTGTTTTTATCAAACAACTAATTTCTTTTAGTGTATAATATTTATCACTCACTTTTATCATCTCCTTATTAATTTAGTAGCAAAATAACAAGATAAATCAAAAAGTATATAGATTATATATAAATTGTATATTGATAGATAAAAGAATTAAAAGCAATAAAATAATTGTTCGTAGAACATACTCTTAAAACTTATTTTTAGGTTGTTTTTAGACACTTAAATATAAAGCTAATATAAATAATCGTTTTGAAATAAAAATAACAGGAGTGTATCTTAAAATTGCTTTTATTAGGTTATAGGGGTTGGGTTGAATAAAAAAAGATATTCAAACATAAAAAAAGGGGCATTACCCCTAATTTAAATTAGACAACTAAAAATATATATGAATATTTCTATAAAATTAATTTTGAATATTATCAAAATATATTATACACTCTGAACTTTTATTTTCGCTTGGAAATAACATTTTTCTATCTTCATCATAAGTTGCTGTTATTCCATTAGAACACTCAACATGATTAAATTTATATTTATTATTAAAACGATTAGGTGCTAATCTATCAGTTTTACCATCATAATTATATAATTCTCTAACTAAATTATAATCTTCTTCTTCATTTTCACATTCAAAAAAATAGTCGCCTAAGATTTTTTCTTCTATAATATTTTTTTCTTCATTATATGTATATTCATATTTACTAAAATTATCATATAAAATAATTTTATTTCCATTAGTAGAATAATTATATTTATTTATAAAGCTTCCTTGCTTTCTTGTTGCTATATCATTATCAAAAGTTATAAAATATTTATAACTATAATAATTACACCATTTTTTGTTTTCTATAATCTTTTGTGTTTCTTCATCCTTATCAAGAGTATAGCAATAACTTTCTTCATCTTCAAATTGTTTTTTTACATCTTCAAGAGTTCCAATATATGTATATTCTTCTAAATCTAATCCATACCCACATTTATAACTATAATCTATTTGATTTTCATCACCATATTTTTGTATATCACAAACTTTTTCAACAAAATCTTTTAAAGTATCTGGTGCGTCTTCTGTTAAATTATTATAGTGTTTAATATTTACTTTTACTCTATTTTTTTCTATTACATTAAATTGTGATAAATACTTTTCTTTTGTATTTATACAATAATTAACTGTATAATCAAGGTTTTCTACACTATTATCACTTGTATGAAATATTTTTAAAATAACAAATATCAAAATAACTACAACAACTATACAAATACATATTTTAATGGGTAAATGATTATTCTTTTTTTTGTTTATAAAAATATCAATGAAAATACCTAATCCCAATATTATAACCACTAAAGTTGCTAAAAATATTATACTCATCTAACATACTCACTCCTTTCAATACATATAAATAAGTTGTCTATATACTATTTTTTCTTATATATTATTCCCATTTCTTTAATATAGTTATATGAACTATAGTTAGAAACTCCATCATCCTTACAATTGGTTTGTATTAAAGTATTTTTATCTTTTAATTCTAAACATACATAATATTCAGAACCAGTATAATTATCAAAAATATCATTTTTTCCAACCATATATTGATTATTTTTATGTAAGCAATTACCATCTCCAGCACAAATCATAACATTATCAATTTTAATATTTTGCTTTACTCCTTCAATATTATTTTGTAAAACCCAAAGCCCTTCAATTTTTTTGCTCATACTATAGTTTTTTATATTTGTTAATCCACCACTAAAAATAAATATTCCTAAACATAATACAATTATCACAATAAATAAAATAACAACTATTTTTATTATATTTTTAATAGGATGTATTTTAATACCACAATTAGGGCAAGTAGTTGCCTTATCACTTATCTCTTTTCCACACTCTCTACATTTAATTAAAGCCATTTTATCATACCCCTTTCACAATCCATATAAACTAAATTATATATTTTAATTATTCAAAATTCCATTCGTAATTTAATGAATACCAATCACAATATTCTTCATTACAAGGTATCAATTTTAATTTAAAATCTTCTCTTACAATAGCGCCAAAAGAGTTTTGAGCCTCTACCCAACCATCATAATAAAATCTATTTTCACTTTTATTGTATTCAAATTTATTATAGGTAAAGGTTGCTGAACTTGGAGATTTTAAATATTCTTTTATATCTTCTTCAAAATAATCTTTTATAGGATATGTTGGAACATCGGTATAAAGCATAGCATTATATAGATAAACAAAATCATTAACTTGTTTGCCATTTTCATATAAAATAATGTCTATATCTTTGTTAAAGTCCCAATAAACTTTTTCTACTTTTGTTTTGTCTTGACTATTTATCTCAACTTTCATAGCATTTGGTGGTAAATAACTACTTTCACAAGTTTCTTTTATATTTACTATATAAGTATTTTCTTTTTCTCTATCTTCCCATATACCATATAAAGATAAGCAAGACCCAATATCTAATCTTTCGTCTTTGTGTAATGAGCTATAAATATTTTGTAAAAAATCTTTTGCCTCTTTTTTATCATAGGTATTTAAGTAAAGTATCTCTCTTATATCACTTGAATAACCCATATCTACTTTATGAATAAAACTCATTGTGTAATTTAAACTGAATATAACACCACATATTATGGCTAATATTGAAATAATGCTAATTCTTAATTTTATTGTTTTTCTTTGTTCGTTATATTTAATCATAAAAATTATTAAAGTAATTGTATTCATTATTAAAGATAAAAGTAATAATATTTGAGGTATCATACTATCAATTTTTTCATAACCAATTACTATGATAATTCCAGCAAGTAGTTGATAGATAATTAATATATTTTTTTTCTTTCTATAATCTATTTTTTTGTCATTTACGATTATACTATCTTCAACAATTTCTTTATTTTGTAATATCTCACTATTACAATAACGACACATTTTAGCATTTATAGATATTTTTCTACCACAATCAGGACATTTTATCATTCTTTGTCGTTCTTCTTGTTTATTTCCCTTATTGTGTAATATATAAATAAATATGATAATGGCTATGCTGAAATAAATCATTAGAAAAAAATTAGCACCTAAAAATCTCAAACCTAACATAAAAAATTAAACTCCTTTCTATAATCATTATACCACAACTTACACGAATAGAATAAACATACTTAATTAAATAAATGAGAAAATTATGTATAGATATAGTGGTGGTATAATTGTTTAATAGAAATGATGAAAACTATGTGTATGAGATAGTATCTAAAAACATTAAAAAGCAACGACAACAAAAAGGACTAACGCAAGAACAATTAGCCCAAAAGATGAGTTATTCAACTCAATTTATATCTAATATAGAAAGTAAAAACCACCAAACATTTAGTCTTGGAACACTTTGGAGATTAGCACTTGTGCTTGATATAGATATAGCTGAATTATTTAAAGAAGAAGAAACAAAAAATAAGAGTGATGAAGAATAAAATCTTTATCACTCTTTTAATCTATATAAAACGCCTAATTTTTTAATATTTTTAGGTGGCGTGTTTCGGTAAAAATAATTAAATTGATGATTTATATATCTAATACCTAATCGTTATTAAAAAAAGCATTTAAAGGTCGGTTGTTTCATATATAGAGTATATTATATGACTTAATAACCTTTAATGTATTTCTGTTAGAATTAAGACTTTACAAAAGGTTATAAACTCTATTAAACTATAAAATAATAATATTCTTATAGTAAATAAATAATATGTAATCTTATGTAATTAAATAATATTAGTCTTATGAAAGATAATAATATAATCTATTGAAAGTAAAAATAATATTATTCCTTATGAAAAGATAATTATACTTTTAATATATTATACTTGGTAATATATTAATTTATTTATATATAATTATATTAAATAAATATATATAAACTTAACTTAATATATTTATTAGTATATAAATAATTTAATTATTATAAAAATAATATATACTCTTATATATATTAATATAAATATATTAAATAATAATAAAAGGAATAGACTTATTGAAAGCCTACTCCTTAAGCATTATCTATAATATTCTTAACATTATCTAAATATTCTTTAAAGGTGTTTGTCATATCTTCATTTATATTTTTTAGTCCTTTTTTTATATCTAATATATTTCCTAACAACACTCTAATACATAATTCATTATAAGCTGTTTTAGTATCAAATTTTTTTTCATAATGTTGAAAAAAATTAGGATTTGTAGCCATTAAATCATATATACCTTTAATTAAGGCACATAATAAGGACATACTTTTATATTTTACTATTTCATCATTTGAATTAATATTAAAGGTAAAATCTAAATCTAATAATTTATAATGTTTTTCTAAAAAAGGTATTATATATAATTTAACATTTTTATCTATATTTTCATCATTAACACACATATATAAATTATCTTTTTCTTGCTCATATTGATTAATAAAATCATCGCATAATAAATCTAATACATTTTGTTTTTTCATAATATTAACTCATCCTTTCATAAAGATTTTTAAATTGATTTATTAAATCTTTAATCTTTTCAAAAGATAAATCAATATCATCATCACTTATATTTTTTGAAATATCTTTAAGTTTATTAAATACATTAATATATGTTATGTCTTTTACAAAAGAAATATCTTGCTTTAAGTAATCTATCAAATAATAGTTAATAATGTTTAATACTGCTTTATCTTTGTATATGTAATAATCAACAATGGCATTGTTTATATCTTTAATTCTATTTAAAGTATCAAATACAAAATCTCTTTGTTCTTTTTCTTCATTTAGGTCAATTCCTGTTATTTTAAAATAATCATTTATAAACTTATTATTTAGTTCCTTTTGTTTTTCTTCATCAAATAGAACACTTATTTTAATATCTAAATCATTAATGATTTTTAAATTTACTTTTTTAGGTAATTTATCATTTGCTTTTTTCTCATAAGGTAAGTCTTTACTATCAACTAACTTATCAAAATGTAAATTGATTAGTATATTCATATATTCTTCAATAGCATTTTCAAAAGGTTTTAAGTTAGGTTTATTTATTCTCTTTGTTTGTAAATCTTTTAATATTTCTTCTAATTCATTTTTCATTATTTCCATATTGTCATATAGCATTATACAATTACTATCATAGCATTTTTTAATTTTATTCTTATATTTATCAACATAAGTATTAAGTAAATTAAAACTATTTTTAACCTTATCTTTTAATGGCATATAGTTTAATGTGAATAAAAGATTATTAAAAGATATAAAAGTGTTATATGTTTCAAAAACTAATTCATATTGTAATTTATATTTTTCATCTTTAGAATTAATATTAAAAGCACTTTCAAACTTTTTCATATAAATTGATTTATCAAAATATTTCTTGTCAAGTTTATTGTGATATTTTCCCATAAAATCACACTCCATATATCAATTATACCACAAAAAAAGAATAGTCCTAACTAACTATTCTTCATTAACTTTTCTTGCTCTTCATTATATTCAATTAATATTAATTCATTTTCAATATAATTTGAAACAAGTTTAAGGGCATTTTCTTGTGTTAAATTTCCATAATCATCAAAATATTCAAATACTTTTTCACACATATTTTCAATAAAGTTAGTATCAGTTATATTTTTTTTATTCAATATATCAGTTATATAATCTTCAATATAACTATTAACTTCCATATATGCTTCCTTTCCATTAGTAATTCCTTTTGCTACAACATCATATAAATTTTTTTCTTTCATAATTAAAATCTCCTTTTCTTTCTAAAAAATTTTTTATTCAAAACTTTGGTACCTTTGCTTTGTGATTTAATCATACTACTAAAAAATATAAAATAAAACAGTTTTTCATTAACTTTTTTGTGTTGTATTTTGCTTAATTTTGTCCGAAATAATTAATTTTTTTGCCATTTTTCTCTTTATTTTCAATAGGTCTATTTTTAAAAATAGGTCTTTTTTGCTTGCTCGTTTTAGGTGCTAATAATTGATATTCTTTAATTGCTTAAGCAAAAGAAAGAAAGGATTATAAATTTCTTATGTCGGCATAAGTTTAATTAGGTGAAACTTATGAAAATAACAAGCACATTTGAAGAAAATGGGAAAACTTTACAAGAAATTATGGAACAATTTTTAATCATATATTTTAATGAAAATATTGCTGAAAAATCAGCATAAAATAGCCAATTTTCCTTTAAAAACAAAGGAAAAAATGGTATAATATATATGTATATTAAAGATTGTTTCGTTAGTAGCGAAAGGAGTTAAAATTATGAATACTAATGAAACATTTAAGGTTGGAATATACTTAAGATTATCAAGTGAAGATATAAGAGATAGTGAAAAAGAAAATCAAAGAATTGATGAAAGCCAAAGTATAAGTAATCAAAGAGATTATATTATGAATTATATTATTAAAAATAATCTTATGCTTATTGATGAATATGTTGATGATGGAGTTAGTGGAACACAATTTGATAGAGAGGGTTGGGAACGACTAATAAACGATATAGAAAATGGTCGTATAAATATGGTTATCACAAAAGATACAAGTCGTTTAGGTCGTAATATTTCACAAAGTTTATATTATTCTACTGAATATTTTCAAGAAAAAAATGTAAGATATGTTGCTTTAACTGATGGTGTTGATACATTTGATAAATCACAAAATACCGATATGTTAATGTTTAAGGCATTTTATAATGAAATGTATGTTAAAGATATATCTACTAAAATTAAAGCAACTTTAAACTCTCAAAAAAGAAATGGTAAATTTATGGGTGGTATAGCACCTTATGGGTATCAAAGAAATTTACCTTATGATAAGCACGAATTAATCATTGATGAAGAACAAGCCGAAATTGTAAAAAGAATTTATGATTTATTTATTAATGGCATGGGTGTTAAAAAAATTGCTAATTTACTAACTGATGAAAATATACCTATACCAAGTGTTTCAAAAAATCTTAATCGTGGTGTTAAATCAAGTGTTTATGGTGTATGGCAAGAAACAACTATAAGCGATATACTTACAAATCCAACTTATAAGGGAGATTTAACACAATGTAGAGAATATAAAGTAAGTTATAAATCAAAGAAAAGAAGAAAAAACAACAAAGAAAATTGGATTATAGCAAAAGGTGCTTGTCCTGCTATCATTGATGAAGAAACATTTAATATAGTTCAAGATATGTATAACAAAAATAAAAATAGAACCGAAAACTCTAAAGAATATTTATTAAGAGGCTTTCTTGTTTGTAAAGAGTGCGGACACACAATATCAATAGGTCAAGCAAAATGGACTTGTAATGGCGAAAAGAAAACAAAAAATATTTGTTATTGTAATTATTATAAAAAATATTCAAGATATAATGTTTGTAGCCCACATAAACTTGATTATGATGAGTTAGAAAGTGAAATATTAAAAGATATTAGAAAAAAGTGTCGTTCTTATTTAAAAACAAGCAACTTTGAAGAACTTTTAAAAAATAATGATAAATTAACTAAAATTCAAGTAGATTTAGAAAAACAACTTGCTAAAGTTAAAAAAGATATTAGCCAACAAACAATTTTTATTGATAGACTATATAAAGATAAATTAAAAGGTCTTATTGATGAAGAAATGTTTAAAAGACAATATAATAATCTAACTACTGAAACATATAATCTTAAGAAAAAAGCTAACGAAATTGAAACAAAATTATTCACATTAAAAAATAAAGTAGCTAATAAAGATAATATAAGATATACAGGTATTATTAAAGAATATCTAAAACTTAAAAAGCCAAGTAAAAAACTTTTATCTTCATTAATTAGCAAAATTGAAATTGATGAAGAACAAAATGTTAATATTTGTTATAAAATTAAACCATTATATTAAAAATGGTCTAAAAATTACCTATTACTTTCACTTATAGTTGTGTGAGTTGGGCCGGTTGGGCCTGTAGGACCAGTTGCTCCGGTTAAACCAGTAGGTCCTGTTGCACCAGTAGGTCCGGTTGGACCAGTTGCTCCAGTTAATCCAGTAGGTCCTGTTGGTCCAGTTAATCCTGTTGGTCCTGTAGGACCTGTAGGACCGGTTGCTCCGGCAACACCTTGTAGACCTTGGACTCCTTGTGGTCCGGTTGGACCAGTTTCACCTGCGGTACCTGCTAGACCTTGTGGACCAGTAGGCCCTGTTGCACCTTGAACTCCTTGGATACCTTGAGGCCCTGTAGGACCAATTATACCTTGAATACCTTGGATTCCTTGTAGTCCTTGAGGCCCTGTTGGGCCTGTTGGGCCTGTTGGACCAGTTGCTCCCATTGGACCTGTTGGGCCTGTAGTTCCACCGCTAGGTCTTAATCCACAGCAGCAACAACTTTGTTGGGGCATTCTTTCTTGTTCGCATTCTATACGACGTCTTATGTTATCTAAATTATTATTCATTTTTTTCTCCTTTCATTTTAATATATGAAGTTTGAATAAAATTAAATAGGTTTTTTCACTAAAAAAAGATATTTTTAATATCTTTTATTTAATACTATTTATATTTTCTTTTATTATATCTATAGAATGTTGAAGTTTATCTTCTTCTTCTTTAGTTAATTTTAATTTAATTCTTCTTTGTACTCCATTTTCATTTAAAATAGCTGGAAGTCCTATATAAACGTCATTGGTTTCATCATAGACAGATAATGCTATTATAGTGTTTTCATTACCAAGTATAGCATTAGTTATTCTTACCATAGCCATACCTATTCCGTAGTAGGTAGCACCTTTTTTATTAATTATTTCATATGCTGCATTTCTTACATCATCTTCTATTTCATCTAGTTCTTCTTTACTAAAGAATTCTTTAATGTTTTGAAGACTTATATTAGCGTTACTCCAAGGAATGAATTCTGAGTCACCATGTTCACCTATTACATATCCTTGAATATTTTTAGGATTTATACATAGTTTTTTACCTATTATTAGTTGAAGTCTTGCTGTATCTAGACTTGTACCAGTACCGATTACTCTACTAGCTGGAAGTCCTGAATATTTGTATGTTAAGTAAGTCATAACATCTAATGGATTAGTTGCTACTAAAAATATTCCATTAAAACCAGAAGACATTACTTTACTAACTATATCTTTAAAGATAGTAGCATTCTTATGGATTAGGTCCATTCTGGTTTCACCTGGTTTTTGATTAGCACCTGCTGCTATGACAACTATTCTTGCATCTTTACAGTCTTTGTATTCTCCAACGTTAATACTTATTTTAGATGGTGCATATGGAAGACAATGATTTAAGTCTGCTACTTCTCCTTCTACTCTTTCTCTGTTTAAATCTATTAACATTAATTTATTTACGTATGTTCTTTGATTAAGTAAGGCATAAGCATAACTCATTCCGACATTACCACAACCTATTATTACTACTTTATTATTCATATTTATTCTCCTTTTTTATTAATTTATTCTATTATAGGTAAATCTTTGTTGTATTTATTTATAGCTTTTATTATGGTTTCTTTTTCTTTGATATCAAAGAAAAAGTATAATGATGTATCAGTTAAGAAAGCTAAAGTATTTTTCTTAATAACTAAGGCTTTTATTTTGGACCAGTTAAGATTTATTTTTATATCATAGAATGATTTATCTGTAATACCATCTTCATTTATTATTATTTCGTTTATAAAATTATTTTTCTTTTTAAAGTTGTATGACCATATTGTTCTTGATGTAGCATATAAGATATAAACTATTATAAATAATAAAAATACTATAGTGAATATTTTTGATTTATCTACTATTATAAATACTATGAAAAAGATTAATAGTAAACTAATTGTTATTATAGCTGATAATAAGTAACTTGGTACTTTGTTGGTTTTCTTTTTTAAGACTTTCTTTTTGTTTACTGCTATTCCTTTAGCTACGTTATAGTGTTTTAAGTATGTATGATTCATATTACTTTCTATTTTCATAAATTCTCCTTTTTTATAGATTAGGATTTGTTAAAATATTTCTTCTTTTTCTTTTAGAATTTCATATTTATTTTTATATAAATAGTTTTCTATATATTCTGTTAGACATGGGGTGATTTTTTTATAAACTTTATCTGTTTTTTCGTAATTGTCTTCTTTTCCATGAACTATGGCTTCTTCAAAGTTTTTTACATATTTTTTATTTGCTACTATTTCTAATGATTTTTTTAAACTATCATTATTTACTTTATGGTAGTTATCAAAATAGTTAGTGTGTCCACCGATACCCATTTCACTATCATAGTAAAAACATAATACGGCATTTTTTTGAATATCAGTTAAGTCTTTGAGTTTTTTTGTGCATATATTTTCAACAAATCTTTTCCATATTTCTGTCATTTCAGAAGAAGGATTTCTTTTTATATATGTAACTTTAAATTTATAAATAGTATATACTATAAATAGTGTGCATATTATTAATAATATAATACTTATTAGAGGAGATTCTTTTAGTAGTAAGATACTTGTTATTATAGTAATTGATATTATTCCTAAGTATATTAATAATATTATTATAATTAATGGATATTTTAGTATTTTAGGTGTTTTTTTATTTTGACTTAGTTCAATTTCTCCATCTAGTAGTAGTTCTATTAATTCTTCTATCATTAAATTCATAGTAGTACTTCTTTCTTTTATATTTGTTATTTTTATTATAACAAAAAATACTTAGTTTTTTAACTAAGTATTTAAGTTATTTTTTTATTATTATTTTATCAAATAAATATAAAAGAGCTGGTAAAACAAAGATTGTTGCAATAAGTGATATTAGAGTACCGGTTCCTAAGAATAGTCCGATTGATGATATTACAGAGTTTTTTGATATAAAACCAATTAAGAATCCTGCAATTAATAAAATTAAACCACTTGTAATAACTGCTGGTAAACGATCATTTAATGTTTCAACGATAGCTTCTTTCTTATCTGTTTTATTTCTTAATTGTTTGTATCTACTTGCTATTACTATTGCATAATCAATAGTTGCTCCCATTTGAATTGCTGATACTACTATATATGACATAAAGAATATTTCTTTTCCAAGTAATGTTATTAAACCAAAGTTAATGAAAACACTTCCTTCAATAGTAAAAATAAGTAGTAAAGTCATTGGTATTGATTTAAATGTAAATAGTAGAATTATAGCAATAAAGATTATTGTTATTAAGGTAATAATAATATTGTCTGCAGTAAATGAAGATTTTAAATCAATAGCATTAATGCTATTACCTACTAAGATAACGTTATCATAATAATTTTCTGTAATAGATCTTATTTCTTCAATGGCTTTTTCTGTTTTTTCTCCTTCTTCTTGTAGATTAATATTTAATATTATTCTAGAATAGTTATCACTTTCTAAAAGAGAAATTGATTCGCTTAAAACATTGTAGTAATTTTCTATTTGAATTGATAATTCTTGAGGTAATTGAAGTGTTTCTTTATTTTGATTTAAAAAGCATAATAAATTAATAATTGATATTTTATATGTATCAATATTTTCTAAGTTATTAGTTTCATTATTTAATGTTGCATAGTATTTATATAAATCTAAAGTAGTTTTAGAATCTATATTAAATAGTTGGGATAGTTCTAAATAATTTATTTCTGTTCCTAATGCTATATTATCATTTAAATAATAACTACCTAATGAAGTTACTGATGTAATGTTTTTATTAGATAATAATTCGTTAGATAATTCTAATTCTTTAGTATAATCTTTATTATTATTTTTTATTAAAATTACAATATTATTACTAGTACCAAATTCTTCTTCTATATTTTGATGGGATATTGTATTATTACTTTGATTAATTGAAGAAGCTGTTGTTGTATTATATACATAATTATATTTAGTACTTATAAATATAGATATTATTACTAGTATTAAAAATACTGGTAATAGTATTTTTCTACCCTTAAATATTATTTGACCTATTTTATCACTTTTTGATTCTTTTTCTTTTTTCTTAAATTTTAAAATATATTTATTGAATATGGATAGTAAACTAGGCATTACTAAAATTACTGTTAATAAGCTACATAGTATTCCTTTTGATAATACTAAACCTATATCTTCACCTATTTTTAGATGCATGAATGCTAATGCTAATAGTCCTGAGATTGTTGTAAGACTACTGGCAAATATTTCTGATATAGACTTACTAATTGTTTTTTTGATTGCTAGTATTTTATCATCAGTATCAGAGATTTCTTTCATATATTGGTTCATAAATATTATTACATAGTCTATTGATAAAGCTAATTGTAATATGACTGCGATGGATTTAGTAATGTATGATATCTCTCCAAATATGAAGTTTGTTCCCATATTAAGTATTATTGATATACCAAAAATAATAAAAGCAATAATCGGTTCAAAATAAGTTTTAGATGTTATTATTAATATTATAATTATTACAATAATAGCAGATATTAAAGCAATATTTATTCCATCTGTAGGTTTTTCAAATAGTTCAGAGTATAAGTCATATTTTTCTTCTTTAATTGTATCTTCAATATTATTTTTAATTTCTTCTATTTCTTCATCTTCTATATTTCCTACAATAATTGTATATAACGCTTTATTGTCTTTATATGACGTTTCTGTTCCGTCAAATTGAACACTTTGGATATTATCAATATTTGATATTTCTTTAACTAATTTGTTAGCTTCTTCTAATGATATATCACTAACCATTAATTTAATTGTATTTAGTTGGTCAAATTCTTCTTCCATTATATCTAAACCTTGTTTAGTTTCAGTATCATTTGGAAGATAACTAACTATACTATCATTTATTTCAACATTATTTATATTACATAAACAAAAAATAGAAAATGCTATAAATATAGCTAATATAATATATCTTTTGTCTGTAATAAAATCACCTATTTTTATTAATAATCCTTTTTTTTCTTTTTTTTCTTTCATAATTCCTCCTTTGTACAATAAATGTACTAAAGGATTATATGATATATTTTATACTATATTAAACTACTTTTTTCTACTTTAGTATAATTTTATACTTATATTGATTTTTGTCTATAATAAGCGTAAAATACTTTACGAGGCGATAATATGAAAAAATTAAAAGAATATAAAACAAAAACTTTAATAGTTAGAGCTTTTTTTAGTTTATTAGAAAAAAAGAGTTTTGATGAAATTAGAGTTAATGAAATATGTGATGTCGCTATGGTTCATAAAACTACTTTTTATAATCATTTTGAAGATAAGTATGATTTATTAAATTTTATTGTTAAAGAATTGCATAACGATATTAAAAATAAAGCTGATACTAATAATGGAATTATTGCTTATTATTTGAGTATTGCTCGTTTATATATTGAAAAAGCTAAAGAAAATCCAGATTTAATTAATGCTCTTAATTCGTCTAGAAGTGATGGATTAAGTTCTTATATGCTTTATGATATTTATGTTAAAGATGTTGAGGAGCAGATAGCTAATCTTGATATTAGTATGGATATTCCAGCTAGGTATATAGCTGATTTTTATGTAAGTGCTGTTTTTTCATTATTGAATTCTTGGTTTAGAAATGGTATGAAAGAAGATGAAGAAACTATTATAAAATATATTGATTTTTTGATAAGGAGTCCAAAATAAAAGAAATATTTAAATACTTCTTTTATTCTTCTATACTATTAAATTTAACTGTTTTATTTTCGTATGTAATGTTTAGTTCTAATTCGTAATCTTTGTTATCTTTGTCATAACTTACTATTTTAATAGTTCTTTCTTTTTCATCATTACATTCTAAGTTTATTTCTTTTTGTTCTTTATCATAGGTCCATGTAAAACATATATCTGATGAATATGGAAAGCCACCTTCTTTGTTATCAAATGCTTCAAATGTTCCATCTTTATGGAAGATAAAAGTAATATCTTCATCTATTGTTTTAAATTCTATATCAGCAAATTCTAAAGGGTTTTCTAGTAGGTAATAGTCTTCTGAATGAAATTCTCTTGTTTCACCATTGAACTCTAAAACTAATTCATATTCAGTTGATTTTACAATTGTTATTTTATCTATGATATCGGAGCTATCACAATTTAATGTTATTTTATTAGTTTTTTTATCATAAGTGTATGTATCACATAAATCGTAGTCATCTACTGAATTACCACAAGCACAGAAATAACTAAAGTTACCATCTTTAGAAAAACTTATATATTCTGTATCACCTTCTATTTGGCGAGACCATTCTTTGGTTAGAATCGTGGTATTTAAAGAACTATTTTGTTCTTTTTGATTTAATGCTATTATACTAAGTATTACGATTATAGTGATTAGTATAACTGCTATAACAATAATACCTAGTATTTTTTTATTATTTTTCATATTTTTTCTCCTTTATACTAGTGGTGATGATGATGTTTGGTTTCATTTTTTATATGACATTCAAGGTCTTCACACTTTGTATTTTCATCTTCTATTTCTATTGTAATATGCGTTATACCATGTTCGTTGGCTTCTTCTCTAATAATTTTTTTTAATTTATTTTGATCTTTTGTTTCTGTTACAACATGCATTGTTGCAAAGTTATTAGTTCCATCAATACTCCAAATATGAATATGGTGAATATCTATTACTTCTTTTATATTTAAAATATGTTTTTTAAAATCATCAATTTTTATTTCTTCTGGAGTTTTTTCTAAGAATAAATCGAAAATCTTTTTAAATGATTTTGAAGCATTTATTAGTATATATAGAGCTACTAAAATAGATAAGATTGGATCAATAATTGTTATATCAGTAAATTTCATAATAATTGAACCAATTAGAACAACTATCCATCCTAGAACATCTTCTAGCATATGAAGATTGACTGCTTTTTGATTTAGTGAATCTCCTTCTTTTGTGGCATTTGCTGCGATTATATTAACAATTGTTCCTATTATAGCAAATATAATCATACCATTATATTTTATTTCTTCTGGATTGATTATTCTTATTATAGCATTATATATTACAAATATAGAACCTATTATAAGGATTGTATTAGTTATGATAGCTCCAAGTACAGAGTATCTAGTATAACCATATGTATATTTATTGTCTGGTTTTTTCTTACTTTTTTTCTCTAAAAAATAAGATATTCCTATACTTAATGAGTCTCCTAAGTCGTGGACTGCATCAGATAAAATAGCTATACTATTGGTAAATAGACCTCCTATTATTTCGAATATTGAAAAACTTAAGTTTAGTAAAAAAGCTATTAAAATATTCTTTTCTGTTTTCATTATTGAAACCTCCTAAATAAACTTACGACTTCATCTATAACTTCTAAGTTACCTTTTTCAAATTCACTAGTTACACAATCATACATGTGTTTTTCTAATACTAAGTTAGCTAGTGATTTTATTGATTTATCGGCAGCTTGTAGTTGAATTAGTATTTCATCACAATGTCTATCTTCTTCAACCATCTTTTTAATACCAACTATTTGTCCTTCTATTCTATTTAATCTATTTGTTATTATTTTTTTATCGTTATATGAACGATATGTTTTGTTTTCTTCCATATTACCACCTTGGTAAAATAATATTACTTGAATAAAAAAAAGTAAAGAGGGGGGTATTTTCTTATATAATATAAAGGAAGAATTTTTTAATTACTATAATCTTTTTGGTTTAGATAAACTTTCATCAATGACAGATTGATGTTCTTGAACATAATCGATTAATTTATTTGATTTTAATATATAGACATTTTTACCTTGAGTTGCTCCACTATAATCAAGCATTTTTTCTGTTACTGTTAGATAACCATTTATTAATGATATGTATTCTTCGTATTGAGCGCTTTTTACTGTATATATACGTTGTTTTTCTTGCGATGCTAGGGCATCAAGTACAGCAAAAGCTCTTGCTTTTTTAATTTCTGGTGTAGGAGCTAATTCTATTTTTCTTCTAATTGTATTTATGATTGATGGTGTTTGAGGTATTTCTTTTTTTTCTGATACATAGTATTCGATGCTTTTTAATGATGATTCTATTTGTTCTTTATTAGCAGTTATATATTCAATTAACTCTTGGTATGTAGGAAATTCATTTTGATTAAGTTTTGTTGCACTTGCTTCATCAAAGAAACGTTTGGATATACAGAATTGAATACTATTATTTTCTTTATTATTTGGTATTTTGAAACAAATATATTCTTGATAGTCAGCAGAATTATTTATATATACACGACCATTTGGTGATTCCATTATGCCTTTTTCAATTCTATATAGAAAGTATTTGGTATCTGGTTCAATATTTAATGAGTCGATTGTAGAATTTAATTCTTTTATTTTATCTTGTTTTGAATTATTAACCATATTATCACCTATTCTATTTTTATTTTAATATTTTTTTTATTCTTATACAAGAAAAAAAGATTGATTAATCAATCTTTTAAGCTGTTGGACTTGATGTACCAAGTGTTACTTTGATGTCCTTTTCTTTGCCATCTCGTTCAACTTTTATTGTTATAGTATCTCCTATTTCGTATTTATATAATTCATGTTTGAAGTAAGTTGTACTTGCTATTTCTTTTCCTTCTACTTCGAGAATTCTATCACCGCTTTTTAAACCACCTTTATCAGCTGGTGAGTTTTTTTCAACTGATTCGATGTATACACCAATTATTTCAGTACTATAACGTGATGCAGTTGCATCATATATAGCTACACCAATATATGGGTATTTAATGTTTTCACCTGATATAAACTTTTCGGCATATTCAACTGCTGTTTCGATTGGAATTGCGAATCCCATACCTTCTATTGATGAACTAGCTAGTTTCATGTTTGTTATACCAATTACTTCACCATTACTGTTGCATAATGGTCCACCTGAGTTACCATTATTAATTGCAGTATCTGTTTGTAATACTTCCATTATAGAAGATGAATAACCATTTGATGAAGATACTTCAACAGTACGATCTTTACCTGAGATAATTCCTCTTGTTACGGTCCATGCGTATGTTGAGGAATCTAGTGGTGCTCCAACGGCAAAGGCAGTATCTCCAACATTTAGTGCTTCACTACTTCCTATTTCAGCAACACTTATTATTTTGTCTTTATCAACGCTTAATAAGGCAACATCTGAGTAAGAATCTGAACCAACGATTTCAACTACTTCTTTCTTGTTATTTGTAAAAACTACTTTTACTTCATCGGCATTTTCAATAACGTGATTATTAGTAAGAATGTATCCTTTATTATCTAATGTTTTATAGACAAAACCTGTTCCTGTTCCATATAATTGGCCACGATAGTAAGATTCTACTACTACTACAGAATCATATACTTTATTAACTGCTTCAGCAATACCGGCATCTGTTACTGTTACTTCTCTTTTGGTTGTTTCAATTACTAAATTTTCTAGATAATATTTATAGAATAATGAAAATGCTCCTAAACATAAGGCAAAAGTTAAAGCACATGATAAAATTGGATAAATAAATTTTTTAATTCTTAATTTTTTATTTTCTTTTTTTAGTTTTGCTTCTTCATCGATTATTATTGTTTCTTTTTGGCTCATTGATTCTTCTATAGTTTTATTTTCTGTTAGTAATATTTGTTCAGGTTCATTTGGGGATTCAGTTAATGCTGAATCTATTTCTTTGCTTTCTATTATTTGTGTTTTTTCTAAATCATCAATTTTTGTTCCACATTCTGGGCAGAATTTGGCTTTCATTGTTAGTGGACTATTACAATTTTGGCAATATTTTTTTTCTCTTGTCATATTAATCATTTCTCCTACGTCTTTAAGTATATATTACATTTGTTAAATTTTTGTGAAAAAATTTTAAAATTTTATAAATTTTATAGCTATTTAAAATAGAAACCGAAAACTATACCACAGATAGCTCCAATTAGGTGACCTAAATGAGATACTTTGTCGTTTTTAAATAATCCATCTATTATTTCATTTACTATATAAAATAGAAATATCATGATAAGTGTTATTGGGATTTTGCCAGTTTCTAAGTTTACAAAGGAACTTAGAACAATTAACATAAATACTATTCCGCTAGCTCCAAGTATTTTTTTCTTTGTAAATAATGAGTTTATTATACCAGTTATACCTGCCGTTATTATTATCATTATTAAAAGATTTATTGTTCCATATTTTTCTTCTATCATAGGTCCTATTAATAGTATATAAAGAAAGTTTCCAGAAAAGTGTTTCCAGTTTTCATGACCTATTATATGGGTAAATAATCTAAGATAAGTTAATGGATTAAACCAAGAACTTCGGTATGATGAGAATAGTAAGTCGTTTGTTTTTCCACTACTTATTATATTTAATATATAGGAAATTAAGCAAATAAAGAAATATGTTAGTATTAATACAGAGTTGTATTGAAGGTAGTTTATTATATCCATTTTATCACTATCCTTTTATATATTATTATTTATTATATTTATTTTATCATAATAATTAAAAAATAGTTTCAAAATAGAAACTATTTTAAGGCATTCTTATATATAGTAAGCATGTCTTGTTCTTTAAGTTTTTTTATTGAACCACATGTTCCATTGACTGCTTTACTACATTTTTTAGACATTACTATTAGTTCTTCTGCTGTTGGAGTTATTCCTAATTCTTTAATATTAGTTGGCATGTTTATTGATTTATAATAATTTGTCATTTTTTCTATACCAAGAATTATTGTTGTGTCATCATCTTTTATATAAGGAATTTCCATTACGTTTATGGCAAATTTTAAGAATCTTTCTTTACAATCTTTATAGACATATTTAGCCCAACTAGACCATATTGCAGATAGTCCTGCTCCATGAGCAACATCATACATTCCACTTAGTTCATGCTCAAGTTTATGGGTAGACCAATCTCCGTTATCAAGTGTTCCGCAGCCCATTAAACCATTATGAGATAAGCTTCCAGCCCACATTATTTCTGCTCTTGCTTGATAATCTAAAGGGTTTTCCATCAGTTTTTTGCCATAATTCATAACACTTTTTAATAGAGCTTCAGATAGGTGGTCTGTTAATTCCATTGTGCCATTTTTAGTAAAATATCTTTCCATTGTATGCATTAGGATGTCTACAATTCCACATGATGTTTGATATGGTGGAAGTGTCATTGTTAGTTCAGGATTCATAATAGCGAATTTTGGCCTTGAATAGTCGTTACTATAACCTCTTTTTATATTGCCATTATCATTAGTTATAACTGAAGAGTTGCTCATTTCACTTCCGGCGGCGGAGATTGTTAGTATTACTCCAATAGGTAAACAGCTTTTTGGAGTTCTTTTATAGTCATAAAAATCCCAAACGTCTCCATCGTTTGTTACGCCGTAACCGATTGCTTTGGATGAATCTATTACTGATCCACCGCCTACGGCAAGGATGAAGTCGACATTTTCTTTTTGACATAAAGATATCCCTTCGTACACTAATGATAAGCGTGGATTTGGTACGACTCCCCCTAGTTCAACGAAAGAAATATTTTCTTTGGTAAGTGATTCTTTTACACGATTTAATAAACCACTTTTTATAACACTTCCTCCTCCGTAGTGAATTAGTACTTTTTGACATTTTTGTTCTTTGATTAGTTTACCTACTTCATACTCTGTTTCTTTTCCAAATACTATTTTGGTTGGTGTGTAATAATTAAAGTTATGCATTATATTTCTCCTTTTATAAATTTTATTATGTTTTCTGATGCTTCTTTGCCACTATGAGCAGCAAATGCTACTGTACTTTTAATACCAGTAATATCACCGCCAGCAAATATTTTTTTATTTGAAGTTTGATAATACTCGTTAATAACTATTCTATTTTTATTATCTAGTTCTAGAGATGTTTTCTTTACTATTTCTTCTTCTGGAATACCACCAATTGCCATTATGACATGATCACATTTTATTTCGTGATTTGAAGATGGAATATCAACTGGTTTTAATCTATCACTATTTTGTTCTTTTATAAGTTCTGTTTTTAAACATTCTATGCTTTTTACTTCTTTTTGACCATTTATTCTTATTATATTGGTTTGAAGAAGGAATTCTATTCCTTCTTCTTGAGCATGGATTATTTCTTCTTTTTCTGCCGGCATTTCATTTATGGAACGACGATATATTAATTTTACTTTGGCTCCTAGTTTGTTTAGAGTACGAGCAACATCTATTGCGACATTTCCACCACCATTAACTACTACTATTTTATTGGTTAATTCGGGAAAGTTTTTATTTTCTAATAACTCGTTTCCGCCATATACTCCTTTTAGATTTTCTCCTTCTATATTCATTTTAGAAGATATATTAGCTCCTATAGCAATATATATTGCATCATATTCTTTTTCTAGTTCTTCTAGAGAAAGATTTTTTCCTAGTTCTTTTTTTAACTTAACATTTATACCTAGAGATATTATTTTGTTAATTGTTTGATCTAATGTTTCTTTTGATAAACGGAATTCTGGTATACCATGTCTTAATAAACCTCCTAGGTAGTCGTGTTTTTCGTATATAGTTACTTGTATACCTTGTTTACGTAGGAATGCAGCACAGGAAAGACCTGCTGGACCACTACCAATTATAGCTACTTTTTTATTCATTTCTTTTTTTGGAGAAAAGTAATCCCAGTTGTTTTTTATAGCTAAATCTCCTATGTATGTTTCTAGTTCTCCTATTGATACTGGTTTTCCTTTTATACCTCTTATGCAACTTCCTTGACATTGTTTTGAATGAGGACATATTCTTCCACATATGCTTTCTAAGATTGTTGTTTCACTTAGTAATTGATATGCTTCTTCTAGTTTTTCTTCTTTTATTAGTTTTATAAATCCTGCGATGTCGTTTTTTAAAGGACAGCCTTTAGTACATGGCTTATTTATACAACTAAGGCAGTAGTTTGCTTTATTTTGAATATCTTGTGTAATCATTTTATCGCCTCTATATTATTTTAACAAATTATTATTGTTTTTATTTAATTATTTAGTTTACTTTACAATAAAAGAAGTATTTCTACTTCTTTATTGATTATTAGGATTGAATTTTTTTTCTAATACTTTTACAGGATGAGATTTATCTCTTAGAATACCTGAAATAGATTTATCATTGTGAATATTGTATATTATTTCTGCTAATAGTTTTGAGCAATCACATACATGTAACCATTTATGTGTTTTATATTCTTCTGGAATATATGATAAATTTGTTGTATATAAACCGTCAAACATTCCTTTTTGATAGTATTCATCGAATTTATCTATACCATTGGAAAATAAAGCATATGTAGTAAATAAATATATTTTTTTAGCATTACGTTTTTTTAATTCTTCGATTACATCGAACATACTTCCACCACTTGATATCATATCGTCACTAACAATTGCTGTATAACCCGTCAAGTCTGCATTACCACTATAAAGATGTTCTACTACTGGATATTTTCCATCTACTAAGTTATTATAGTCTCTTTTTTTGATAAAGCTTCCAGCTTCACGATCTATTGATGTAGAATTAAATGAGTTTAAGTAAACATCTCTTCGACCTACTGCTCCATTATCTGGAGCTATAAATGCTAGATGTTCTAGTTCTTCGCGATTTAAGTTATTAATAAATTCTTCTAGGATAACGTTTGTGGCGAAGAAGTTATCAAATTCTGTATTGTGAAGGGCATGTTCTACTCCTGGATCATGAGCATCAAAGGTAATGAAGCTTTTCATTCGGCACATTTCTTCTAGTTCATGAAGCATCATACCACACATTAGATTTTCTCTTGTTTTACGACGATGTTGGCGACCAGCATATAGAAGTGGCATTACTATATTGATACTTTTGGTATGACAATTACAAGCTCCTATTCCATCTTTTAGTTCCATCATCCAATCGTTTGGGCTCATATGGTTTGTAAATCCACGCATATTATATGTAACTGAACAATTCCCAATATCTGTTAAACAAAAGACGTCTTTTCCTCTTACTGTTTCCATTATCTCTACCTTTTGATGACCATCTTGGAAAAAATTTTCTTTTAGTGGAACGATAAAAGTATATTCTTCTTTATCTAAGTTATACATTTCTAATAAGTGCTCATCTACTTTTTTTCCTAATTCTAAAGCACTTTTAAATACCATTAATCTTAATCTTTCATTTTCAACTTGTTTCATTTTTACTCCTCTACGTTTTTATCTTTTTTAACAATTGAATTAATATTAAAATTAATTATTTACTACATTTTTAACCCCTTACCTTTCTACTTTTTATACAATACTCTATTTCATACGTATCAATTATATCATGTAAAAAAGTAAATCGAGATGATTTACTTCATATTGTTTTATAATAATTTTTTATGACAAAAATAGAAAATATGCTAAAACTATTATTCCTAATATTATTCTATAGTAACCAAATACTTTGAAATCATGTTTTCTAATATAACTCATTAAGAATTTTATTATTAAAATACTTACTATAAATGCTACTAAACATCCTATTCCAAGTATTAATAGTTCACCAGCTTGGAAGACAAAACCAACATTTAAGATGTATTTTAATAGTTTTAGTAATGAAGCACCAGCCATAACTGGAATTGCTAAGAAGAATGTAAATTCTGCTGCTACGCTTCTTTCTAGTCCTAAGATAAGTCCACCTATAATGGTTGAACCACTTCTACTTGTACCTGGTATTAATGATAGTAATTGGAATGCACCTACTCCTAAGGCTTGTTTGTAGGTAATATCATTTAATTTTTTTGTTTCTCTTTTACCGAATTTTTTTGACTCTATAATAATAAATACTATTCCATAAATTATTAGTGTTAGTGATACAACTATACTATTATATAGGTGTTCATCTAACCAGTCATCAAATAAGATTCCTATGATAGCTGCTGGTAGGCAAGCTACTAGGATTTTGCCCCATAAATTCCAAGTGTTTTTTTGTTCTTCTTTGTTTTTGCCAAAACCGATTGGACAGATTGTTTTAAAGTACATTACAACTACGGCAAAAATAGCTCCTAGTTGGATTACTACTTCAAATAACTTGTAGAATTCTTCACTTACACCTAAATGAATAAATTCATCTAAAAGAATCATATGTCCTGTTGATGATATTGGTAACCATTCGGTTATCCCTTCTACAATACCAAATAGTATTGCTTTTAAAAATTCTATTATATCTATCATATTATCACTCCTTATAGATTATATCATATTATGAAAGTATTAAAAAAAGAATATTTTCATATTCTTTTACAGAGTGTAGACAAACCCCTAGATTTTTCTAGAGGTTTTCTTATGAATAAATTTTTTTGTTTAAATTTATGATATTTTTTAATATTTTTATGAAATTATATATAATTGGTGACAATGTAAGTGATTTCTTTCCTACATTATCATTTTTAATTGCTATATTTTTCATATTTTGGGCAGCA
>JBJFGS010000001.1:0-1691 GCA_051892935.1 Candidatus Coprovivens sp. | reverse complement strand
ATATACATCATTTCTTCCTTTAAAATAATTCATAAATATTTTAACTGAATCTTCACGACTTGAAATATCTTCTGATGAATTTGTTGTTATTTCGTTAAATTGTTTCTTCAATTCATCTATTTCTAATTGTAATTTTTTTATTTCTAGTTCTTTAACTTTTATTAATTTTAATATTTCACTATTATTCATAGTATTATACCTCAACTAATTCCAATGAAGATATGAAGTCTAAAATTGAATTAACCGTATCATCTATAGACAATTCAAGCCAATTGTTTTTTGCCATATTAACCATGGATTTAAATCTCTTATTTGATAATGTATATTTTAAATTATTTTGTAACTCTGTTATATTACTTTCTTCAATTAATTCGTTTCTAAAAATTAATTTATCTAAGTAATTTAAAAAACGTCGCTTATCAAAATCACTTTTATTTATCAAATAATAGATATCAAAGATGTCTTTGTATCTAGTTGATGTAATACCAAATTTTAATAATGACTTTATTTTTTCTACACATATTTGTTCTTTTGAATTAGCAAGTAAAGTAACACTATTAGAATCTATACCTAAATCAAAACATAATTCATCTTGGTCTATATCAATATCTTTATGCACACCAACATCTAATTTAGTAGAAAATACATTACCAAAATTATCAGATATATCTATAAAAACTCTTTTACCATCATAATCTTGATGATGAAGTCTTTTTATTGGTGAAGTAATTTTTATTTTAATATCTTTATCATTTAATTTTTCTATAAATGCTTCTATTGCTGAATCATCTAAAGAATATCTTATAAAATCTATATCTAAATCTTGTGTTGCTCTTCTTATGTCTTTAGAAATAGCCATCATTACAACTCCACCCTTAATTGTTACATTTTTATTTAAGCTAGAATTGCTTATTTGCGCTAAAATAATATCTTGGCAAGTTTTCGAAATAGCATTTAAATTTGAATATCCATTTGCTAAATAATTATTAAATATTGTATTTATATTCATTAAAACACCTCTTTCATAATAACATCATATAAGTGATTTTCTATTGCAAAATTACTTATATATTCGGCTATTCTTTTTGTATTAAGTGTTTCTTTAATTTCCCTATAATTTTCAATTATCTCTTTGTAATAATCGAAACCTATTGAATTTCTGTTTCTTATTAGTTCTATTAACATTCTTTCTTTGTCATACACTTTAACTTCAACACCATTTATATTTAAAGTTGATTTACCAATATCAAAAAATTTATCTTGATAATATACAACTTTAATCCTACTATCACTAATTTTAGTGCTATCTCTTTTTAATGCAAGATGTTCTTTTTCAGGAATGACATCTGTTAAATTATGGTAATAAAATGCACTATCCATAGTAAATATTGCATTAGGATATTTTTTTGATATTATTTCTAAATAATTTACATCTTTTTTATCACTATAAATTCCCTTTTCAATTTTAAATATTTTTCCTTCTTCAATTAGTTTTTTTATTTTATAATTACTTTTATATTTTTTAATAAGTTCTTTATATAGTAATATCATTTTAATCACCTCTCGATATAATTTTAAACTATTTTACCACAAAAGTCAATCTATTGTGGTATTTTAGTAAAAAATGATAAATTTAGATACCAAAATTAATAAACTTTATTAAACTTATACAAATATATTTAAATATATAT